>JANQQI010000059.1 GCA_028285085.1 Saprospiraceae bacterium
GGTGGATGAACGCAATGCTAAGCTCAGTTTGCGGGCAGAAGTGGCCAATAATCTTGAGGATATCACCAATGCTGATCTCAATTTTGTGGTTGGGGTGCCAAATTTCCGCTTTACGGAAAGGCTCAGCTCACTTGTGGATTTATTTGGTGGTATTAAGAATATTCCCGCCCAGGATCGTGTAATGCTTTCTAATGCCTTAGTGAGTCAAACCGTTGGTTATGCTGTGGACGGTGTCGCCCCAATGCCTTCGTTCCCAAGTTCCGATGCTGAAGGTTCAGAGCAAGAAGACCTCTTCTTTTACACCATCAAAAACTTTAGTTTGCCTAAAGGAGGGCGCGGTTATTTTGACATTCTTGAAGCAGATATTCCCATTCGGCATATTTACGAAGCCAGCATAAACGGCAATAATTCGAATCAGCGTTTTTTCCAGCAAGAATTCTTATTTACACCCAACGATCAAAACCCAGTTTATCATTCTATCCGGGTTGATAATAAAGGAAAATCACCCTGGACAACGGGTAGCGCCATGGTGGTTAAAAAAGGCGAACGCAGTAAACCTATCAGTCAGGACATGCTAACTTATACCGCAGCTGGTGGGCATTCCTTTATCAAGCTTACCGAAGCGCCTGATGTACGGATAAAACACGCCGAGAAAGAAATTGCACGCAAAGATCGTATCATCAAGAACCCTCAAAACAAAGGTTATTATTTAGATTTGGTAACCGTGGAGGGTCAAATTAAGATCCGCAACTACAAATCCAAAAGCATCGATTTGAATCTACGACGTACCATTACCGGATTGCTGCAAGATAGCAGTATCAAGTGGTTAAAGGCCGAGCGTGTACAGCGCTCTGGCCAAAACCCAATCATTGACGTTTGTTGGGAAACGACTATTGGAGCCGGCGAAAGCCTCGAAATCAGTTACACGTATCAAGTGTATGTCCCAGACTAGACGATTGATCAGGGCGTAATCAAAGCTTAATCCGACTGAATTCTAACCAAAATTTACATTTCTACTGTCGCTGGGAGTGGTGGGTGGCAACCGATATGGTCCCCCATCCCTTCCCTGCCCTTTAATGATCATTTTAAACCAATTCACATGAAAAATAAAATACTTTTACTCTTCGTAATGCTCATTAGCACTAGCGTATTTGCCAGCGCCCCCGTGATTTGGATCAATGCTGACGCAGGCGTCAACGCCGTTATCGGTGATGAAAGCTTCCACGCCCTTTATCATCGCCAGCCAAGTATCTACGATGATGAAGTGATGCGTATTCAGACACATTTAGCGTATGTGGAGCAACGGCTGCGGCAAGCAGATGCTGGTCATCTAACCGAAGCACAGCTTTGTCGGCGACTACAAATGCTCGATATTTTACACGACTATTGGCAAGCAGGATGCTTTCCGCAAAACTTCGAAACTCCGGGACGACGCCCCATTTTTATTGATAGCGAAGGGACGCATTGCGCCGTTGGGCAGTTGATCAAGGAAAGCGGATATCCACAATTGGCCAAACAAATTGATCGCGATTTTCATTTGAGTTATGTCCCGGACATCAATACTCCGGCTCTAGCCACTTGGGTGGATCAAGCGGGCCTGACCGTAGAAGAATGTGCAATGATCCAACCGGCTTATATGCCCGTCGATCCACCACGCCGAGTACGCGCCAACAACTGGAATTTGTTTTCGTTGGAATTACGCCGTAATCACGTAGAAACTAAGATTAAAGGCCAGTCCGCAACGACCAGTATGGATCAAGTGTTTTACAACCCAACACAGCATCAGCTTCAAGGTTATTTTATTTTTCCCATTCCGCAAGGTGCCAGTATTGATCATTTCAGTATGTTCATCAATGGCAAAGAAACACAGGGCGAGTTGCTTTCAGCCGATAAAGCGCGAAAGATTTATGAGGATATTTTGAGAAAAATGAAGGATCCGGCTCTTTTGGAGTACTATGGTAATGCTCTTTTTCGTGTCCGTATTTTCCCTATTCAGCCCCGTTCTGAGCAGCGAGTGAAATTAACTTACACTCAGTCCTTGAAAAAAGAGAACGGAACCATTGAATATATTTTCCCTTTCAAACATGCATCTAATCTGCAAAAAGCAGTTGGAGAGGTGAGTTTTAAAATAAATATTGAGGGAGAGGATAAGTTGAAAACAATTTACTGCCCGACCCATCAAGTAGAAATCAACCGCAAAGGAGATCGAAACGCTACCATTGGCTTTGAAGGACAAAATGTAGCCTCGGCTCACGATTTCAAATTATATTATAATACAGATCGTTCAAAAATCGGTCTTTCATTATTGAACTATAATGATGGAACGGAGGACGGTTATTTCTTTCTCAACGCGAGTCCCGGTTTTGTAAAAAATAACGAAATCGCAGAAAAAGACATCACATTCGTGCTAGATTGCTCGGGTAGTATGTCCGGCGAAAAGATGGAACAAGCCAAAAAGGCACTTGGCTTTTGTGTAAATAACCTCAATGGTGGCGACCGTTTCAACATCATTCGTTTTTCTACCGAAGCGGAAGCCTTATTTGATCAAATTGCGCCGGCACAAAAGGCCCAACGTGCTAAAGCCCATAAATACATCGATCAGCTTCGCGCCATTGGCGGCACAAATATCGACGAAGCATTAGGCTTGGCTTTACGACATCGGGCGGAGAATAATCGCCCTCATTTTGTGGTCTTTCTCACCGACGGTAAGCCTACGATTGGTGAAACGGGCACCGCAGCCTTGCTGAAGAAAGTGGAGGGTTATAATTCCGAAAACACGCGCATTTTCACTTTCGGTATTGGCCATAAGCTCAATACGCATCTACTGGATCAATTGACACAAATGACGAAGGCTTATAGGACGTACGTCAACCCAGAAGAAGATATTGAAATCAAAGTATCGGACTTTTATACCAAAGTGGCCTCTCCCGTTTTGACCAATATCAAAGTAGAATTTTCTGGAAAAGTAAAAGCCAATCAGATCTATCCAAAACAAATCCCTGACCTCTTCGCGGGATCTACGCTGAGTCTATTTGGCCGCTACCAAGGTAATGGAAAAGGCAAAGTGATCGTCAGCGGCCAAGTCAATGGTAAACAAGAACACTTTAGTTACACCGTTGATTTCCCAGCTCAGGCAGAGGAAAACAGCTTCATCCCACCTTTGTGGGGGGCTCGTGCAGTCAGTTATCTGCTTGATCAAATCCGCCTAAACGGGGAGACCGCCGAATTAAAAGATGAAGTGGTCCGTATCGCCAAAAAACACGGCATTATCACCCCCTACACCAGCTACCTCATCATTGAGGACGAACAACAGCTCATTGGTATGAATCGCCTTCGCCGTGAGAATGCCACGCTGAGTAATCGGGTCCGCCCGGGTAGTAATGCGCCAAAAATGCGTTCGCAGGAACGTTTCAAAGATAGTGGCGCCGAAAGTACCATTGCCAGTGAAGAAATCCAGGAGCTCAATCAGGTTGACAATCTGGCCATCCAATCAGAAGCAGTGGACAATGTGTACGAAGATGCTGAAGGTGAGCCTCTAGATTTGGCTAGTGATATAGTACACGTGCATGGCCGAGCCATTTATCTGAACCAACGGCAATGGACGGATTCAAACGTTCAGCTTGAGCAATACAGCCAATTGCCCACGCGGCGTATTCAGTTTAATTCGACGGACTATTTTGAGTTGCTGAAGGAAGAACCGGAAAGCCGCAATTTCCTAGTCCTAGGGCGAAATGTGCGCTTCCAATTGAATAACGAAATCATTGAAGTTTACGAATAAGCAGACTTGCACCATCTGCACTTAAAGCTCGTGGGCATTTGTCTCACGGGCTTTTTGTTTCGTATACAGGCAAAAATGCCTGTTTTTCATATTCTTACCGCCTGTCATCCTTTCTTTTGGCAATAATTCCTATTTTTCAGCTATAAAGTGTGTTTAGCTCGTAGGCATCATCTATGAATGACTTATTGGCTAAATTTTGAGGGGAGGGTGTATTTGGGGCTTTGGGGTGGGACCCACCCGCTGTCCGCCGCCGCCGACCAGCTTGGTCGCAAGTTGAGGTAGACACATAGTTCACCAGTCTTTACCGATGACATTTATGGTAAGTTGCGACGTTTATTCTGTTTTGGCCAAAAGACAATAATTGCGTCAATATCTGTAGATTCCGGAGAAGGCCAAATTCCATAAATCGGATAGAAAAAATACGCAGAAAGCTAAATTTTGTCTCTAAAACGACATTTCACGCCCTATGGTATTCCAACTATGTCTAATCACGTTGTGGCCTCTCTTCCATTTGCACGAATAATCAATACTTCATCTAGATAACTCAATACTAATCCAAACACCCCCAAAATGCCAGAAATACCAACCACCACTTTTGCCAGTGCCTTGGCTTTACATCAACAAGGACAATTTCAAGCTGCGGAGCAGCAATATTGTGAATTAATCAATACTTCCGAACCCGAATCTCGTGTTTATACGCATTTGATCAATGTTTTGCTGCAGCAACAAAAGGTAGAAAAAGCCATGCATTGGCTTAAGCAAGGATTACAAGATTTTCCGGTGGATCCCGATTTATTGCTTACCTCAAGTGCAATTGCTTTCAATACCGGCCAGATTGCAGAATCTATGGCGCAGGCGCGTAAGGTGTTGGACTTGGCCCCCCACCGACTCGAAGCATGGGTGCATTTGGGTAACTTATTGATGCAACAACAAGCCTCGACGGAAGCATTGCAGTTGTATCAGCGTGCCATTCAGGTGCACCCGATGCAACCAGATTTCCATTTTAATTTGGGCTATCTCTACGCCATGCAAGGGCAAACCGATGCCGCCATACAGGCTTATGAAAAGACTATTGAGCTGGCACCAGATTCTTTTGGCGCATTACAACAGCTCGGGTATATTTCGCTACAGTTGAATCGCTACGAAGACGCCATCAAATACTATCGGCAAGCATTAGCTATTAAACCTGATTTGCCAGAGGTGAAAAAACAATTGGGGATGGCGCTACATTTTGTAGGGCAAATCGAAGCGGCCCAATCGCTCTACAAAGAACTACTCCAACAGGATGAAAATAATGTCGAGCTGCTCACCTTACTAGCGAATGCACATCGCGACCTCGACGAAGGCGAGCTGGCCATGGAAAATTACCAAAAAGTACTCTCGCTGGATCCTCAAAATGTGACGGCTAAGCATAATGTAGATCGCATGCAGAGCTTGCGCATTCCGCAGTGGCACTTTGATATGCTCGCGGACCAGGCCCGGAATGATGCCTACGACGCAGCAATTCGTAAGTCAGCTCCCGGTCGAAGCGTTCTGGATATCGGAACCGGTTCTGGTTTACTCGCCATGATGGCGGCGCGCGCTGGCGCCACATCCGTGACGGCTTGTGAAATGTCGGCACCGATTGCCCAAGCGGCACAACAAATTTTGGACGCCAACAATATGGCCGACAAGGTACAGCTTCATAATAAAAAATCGACCAAGCTAAAAGTGGGTGAGGAAATGTCGGCACCAGCAGATTTGCTTGTTTCGGAGATTCTTGATGTTGGCTTATTGGGTGAAGGGGTTATTCCTTCTCTGAGGCACGCAAGAGAAAATCTCTTGTCGCCAGATGCAAAACTCATCCCTGCCGCCGCTCAGGTCAAAGGTTATTTATTTCACTCCGAACACCATAGCAAAATCAATCCCATAAAGCATATTTCAGGTTTTGACCTTAGCTCGTTCAACCAATTTCGTGATCAAGGCGTCTACATCCACGCCTACACGCGCTTGTTGCCACACGAATCGATGAGTGATGTTATCCCGATTTGGTCTATCGATTTTTATCAGCTGCCTCCGGCTGCTGCCGAAACACAACCCAATCTTCATCAGATTCCTTTGACCGCTACTCAGGATGGTATTATCCACGGGATTTTCTTCTGGTTTGATTTGGATCTAGACGAAGAGATTAAGCTCTCAACTGGCCCAGAGGGCGAAATGATCCATTGGGGGCAGGCGGCCTTCTTTTTTGATGAGCCACTGGAGGTGAAGGCCGGAGAAGCCTTGACTTTAATCCTGGCTCAGTCGGATATGCGCTTATTATTCAGCATAAAAAAAGCCGACCAAAATTGATCGGCGGGTGTTAATCCTAAAAAACAATGATGTTTAAAACACTTGTTCGATTAAATAGCACTTTGAGTTTTGCAGCATGGCCAATGGCCAAACTTTTTAATACATATTGGATTTTCAAATGGCAAATCCTGTGGTTAAACCTGCGTAAAATTACTTAACAAAAAAATAGAAAGTATACTCAGGCCTATCACGATATAATTTGCTTTTTTCATAATGAGAGACGGTTGTTTTTCAAATACAATAAATCGTTGATTTCGACATTTTTCAATGTCACATTTAAGACACCATTTTAATAATTGTAACGAGCGGAGGTTTGTGACGCCATAAATGCTATACTTCTCAATTAGGCAAGTACTGTGCCAGCAGGCCAAAACGTATTTTATTTTTATTAAAATATCTCGAAAATACCGCAAACAGGGTAAGATTCACAGTAAGTAAATTTCTAATGTGAACTTTAGATAAAAAATTACTTTCTCTTTCAAATAGCTAAAATCCCAAAGGTCCAATTCTAAACAGCTGGTATAAACGTAAAAGCCCTGAGCCATTAAGGACTCAGGGCCAGGAAAATATATCGTTTCTGATGCAAATTACTTCGAGACGACGCTCAAGATCATTTGTATTTGCTCAGTCTAATTTAAAATTTCGGACAATTCACTTTCTCTCGGGTATAAGCCGGATGGAAGTAGATGAGTGAAACTTCGAAGGCGCCTCTGGCATTATTGGCTTCGGTCAGTGAAGAAGTCGTAATATCATAACTCAATCCTAAGTTCCAGCGCTCCATTTCAAGAATAGCAGCAACGATCAACGCGTCAAAGTGCTTTCCGCCAACGGTATTGGTCATTCGGGTCCACAAACCAGCACGAATAGCCACCTCATACCAATCGTGATTGGAGTAGCGGAAATTTGCACCAAGTGTCGTTTCAAATGATCCCAATTGTTGCATCACTTGAGCGGCCGGTAACAAGCTTAGTTCGGAGGTAAAGGGAATTTCACCGCCTGCGTGAGCAATCCAGCGGCGACCAAGTTTTTCATCACCACCCAAAAGCGAAATATTAGGCTCATTCAGATGATTAAAAGCTCCACCAACGTAAAAACTGGCATTGTCTCCAAATAATGCATAGTACATAAGACCAGCACTAAAATCTAAATAAAGGTCAGTCGTCAAATCGCCATCACCTATTCCGGGTTCCTGAGAAGGTAATCCTGTATCTGGGAAACCTGTGCCCTGATTATACTGTGATGAAAACCACAAGCGATTACTCACGCGATGCTGTCCAAAACCCAATTGCGCTCCCGCAATCAGAAATTGGTCATCATTCCGGTAGCGGCCATCGTTCATTTGCTTCAGGTAAGCAAAGGAGAGCTGCCCACGGTTGATCGTAAAGTCAGCATCACCACCTTGATCATACATGCCACTGACACCAAAGGCCAGATAATCATTTGCCACAATATTGTAACGCATATCAAAACCTGCGGCTACCGTGCGGAAAGGCTTCGAGCCCAATACGCTTGACCACTGATCGCGATAGTTGGCGTGAAAGCGCCAACGCCCCTCAAAGACACCCGTCATCGCCGGGTTCAGAGTAGATGGACTGGCATAAAATTGAGAAAAACGCGGGTCTTGAGCTTGCGCATCTGTAGGCCATAGCAAGACAGCCAAAATAAACAAGCTAAAATAGGTAGTAAACGTTTGTTTCATATTATTGAATTGACGATATTTCAAATATAGGCATTTCTACGCTTTGTGCCCATGTCAATTTTGACATCAACGTAACAAAGTTGTATTTCCTTTAAAAGTTTCTGTAAATCCATCGATGTATTCGGCTTCGACATACCAGACATAAACCCCTGGATTCATTTCTTTGCCGCGGAAGGTACCATCCCAGCCTACGGTCTCATCGTTGACTAGAAAATCTCCAGTTTCGAAAACCAAATTCCCCCATCGATCATATATGCGGAAGAGGTTAACGACAGTGCCTTCTTTTCCGTGCACGAGTAATAGATCGTTGGTTCCATCATCATTCGGTGTGAAGCCTGTAGGTACAAGTACTCGACGGTCTTTATTTACGCGAACAATGATCTCATCGGTGCCTTCACACCCATTTTCATCGATACCATATAATTCGTATGTAATCGTATTCGAAGGAATCGCCCATGGATCCGAGCAATCAAAATCATTAGCCTGACAGAATAAAGTCCCTTCGTAAGGTGCTGACCAGCTGTATTGCACTGAACCTACCGTATTAGTAGATGATGGTCCAAGACGAATACTATCTCCCAGTTCAATCGTTACTTCTTCTGGCCCAGCATCAACTTCAATTGCTGGTGGTGTGTCTACCTCAAAACTGGTGGACCAATCACAATCTTCATTATCCAAAACATAAAGGGTATAATTTCCTGCGATTAAGCCTACTTGTACACTAGAGCCATTGTATTCTTCGCCATTAAGGCTGTAACGATACGGTGGCGTACCTCCTTCCAGCATCACTTCCACTCGGCCATCTCGATCACCGAAGCAAGTCACATCCGTTACAGTTAGCGTAGCTGAAAGCGGTGGTGGCCCTCCAACGACGGCCTGCTCGATTAATATACAATCGTTAGCATCCGTAATGGTCACTTCGTATTGGCCGGAAACCAGTTCACTGAGGTCAGCTTCTTCGGCTCCGGTATCCCAGGCGAAAGTATAACCGGGTGTACCTCCCGTTACTTGCGTACTGATCCGTCCTTCACCATTGCCGCTACAGAGATTATTCTCGATGGCAAAATCAGCTTGAATGGCTGTGGGTTGGGTCACTTCAACCGATGTCGTGGTTGTACAACCTTCGCCGTCAGTAATCAGAACTGTGTAAACACCAGCATTAAGGTCGATAGCTTCCGCCGTTATTTGATTATTAGCAGCATTATCCCACTGATAAGTATAGTTTCCATTTTCACCTTGTACATCAACCACGGTAGCAGCACCGTCCGTTCCACCGAAGCAACTGACGGCCTCCGTAGCCGTACTGGCTTGTAACTCAGCAGGCTGATCGAGGGTCACAGTATTGGTACCGGTACAGCCCTGAGCATCGGTAATGATAACGGTATAGACAAATTCTGCCAATAGGCCGCTTACGGCGTTATTATTAGCTTGACCACCACTCCAATTGTAGTCGTAATCATTGATTTGCCCCGTTCCGATACCTCCATTTACGGTAATCACTTCTGCCGTACCATCAGAATCGCCAAAACAGGTTGGATCCTCGGTCACTACAGCAGCTTGTATTGGTGGTAATTCATCGATTTGCAAGGCCGTAGTAAATTCACAATCGTTAGCATCGGTCACCGTCACTTCATAGGTGATAGCATCCAAACTGCTCGTCACGCTAGTTAGATCACCATTACTCCATTCGTAAGTATAATTTCCAACACCACCGGCAGGGATAACTTCCGCCGCCCCGGTTCCACTATCAAAACAGCCCACAAAGGTTTGACTAACCTGGGCACTGACCGCCGTAGCTGGCTGATCGATACTCGCCTGGGCGGTAGCCGTACAACCGTTAAGATCAGTTACCGTTACCATCACATTACCGGCAATTAAGTCCATTGCCGTTTGTGTATCCTGATTGTCTACATCATTCCAACTATAAGTATAAGGCATTGTTCCTCCACTGGGCACTACCGTTGCCGTTCCGTCCGCACCGTTAAAACAAGACACCTCAGTGAAAGTCGTAATGGCAGTTAAGGTATCCGGCTGGGCAATAACCGCCGTAGCCACTACTGTACAACCATTACCATCCGTCACCGTCACTTCATAATTACCAGCGGTTAAGCTAACTGCCGGATTTGTAAACTGGTTATTATCATCATTCCACATGTAGCTGTAGCTACCGGGTCCAGTACCACCACTGGTCATAACCATTACACTACCATCATTGAACCCGAAGCAAGAGGCCTCACTAGGACTAACCGCAGTGACCTCAAGTGGAGCAGGAGTAGTGACGTCGATACAGGCCGTGGCCGTACAACCATTAGCATCGGTTGCGACTACACAATATTGTCCGGTAGCCAGCCCTGCAATAATACTTGTGCTTTGTGTGCCCGGGTCATCCCAGAGGAAAGTAAAATTACCAGCGCCACCACTAGCAATTACGGAAGCAGTTCCGTCCAGGGTCGTGCTACAACTGGTTTGAGTACTGGAAATTTGTAAATCTATTGCAGGTGCTTGTGGCACCATAACTTGAGCAATTTCGGAGCAACCATTCGCATCCGTCACGGTTACAAAGTGCATTCCCGGTGTCAATAAGTCAGCATCGGGAGTGATATCATTATTATCCCAGAGATAGGTATAACCTCCGGCACCACCTGAAGCGATGACGTTGGCCGTACCATCGTTAGAATCTGAGCATAAGGTGGCAGTAGCTGAGGTTACCAGGTTGATTGCCGAAGGTTCATTGACCGTAATACAATCTGAAATAGTACAATTATTCACATCAGTTACCGTCACACAATAGGTTTGGGCAATCACACTGGAGACAATAGGACCATTTCCTCCACCATTGTCCCAATTGTAAGTATAACCTCCATTACCGCCGACAACAGCCGCTACGACTTGTCCATTCATTCCACCATTACAACTTACATCGGTAGCATCCAAAGTAAGCGCTAAGACTGGCGGTTCGGTGATATCAAAAAGTTGTGTTATAACACAGCCGTTTGCGTCGGTGATAATCACAGAGTGCGGGCCAGCCTCATAACTTACTGCATTATCTCCCATTTCACCGTTATCCCATTGAATGGTATAAGGCGCAACTCCTCCACTCGGTAAGGCCGTCGCGGCACCATCAACTGCTCCAAAACAACTCGCCGGTGAAGGCGTAACTACCGCGGAGAGCACCTCAGGTTCAAATACATCAACGGTTTCACTGGCACTACAACCATTGACGTCAGTAGCAACGACCGTGTACCCCCCAATACAGAGGTTACTTGCGGTATTGTCAAATATCGCTGGTACTGTATTCCAAACGTACGTTATACCACCATTACCACCGGTAGCTAAAGCAACAGCGCTTCCGTCACAATCGCCATTACAATTGACCGAGTCGACGGTGGTTTGTAAAATAATGCTATCGGGCGCATTGATGGTAAAAGCAATGGAATCCGTACATCCAATGGCATCAACCGCAATGACATAGTGAAATCCCGCCGAAACGTCGGAAATATTTGGACCCTGTGGCAGTCCACCATCCAAAGCATAGGTGACTGGTGATTGGGCACTAGTAGCAGAAAGAAAGACCAAACCATCTGTGGTATTCCAACAACTTGGTGAAACCGTAGACGTAGTATCAATGGTCATCGAACAAGCCAGATAAGTACACTGTATATTAGCTTCTTCGGCCGGGCAATTTAAAGTAACCGATACCGCACGCACCAAAATATCAACAATATCGCCATTGACTAAGCCACTCACCGTATGCGATAGCAGACCATTCGAAGGAATCCAAGTAGCACCGCCATCCAGGCTTACTTCGTAACTTGAAGCACCAGGAACGCTCCCCCACTCTACGGTCAAATTACCGCTATCTTGAGGACCACAGGCCAACACTGGTGCAGCTAAGGCGTTGAGTACAGTTACCTCTAAGGTCTCCGTATCGGTACACCCAAAAGCATCGACCGCATTAAGCGTATAAACAGTGGTCACATCAGGCGAGGCCACAGGATCAGGACAGTTTGTACAGGATAAACCCGTTGACGGGGTCCAGAAATAAGTGAGTTCATTTTCGTTATTAAAAGTAATCGACCAATCCACGATATTCCCGCCGAAACCATTTTGATCATCGGCTACAGCCAAGGTCCAAGCGCCATTAATGGGGCTACCATTGAAATCGGCCCAGTTGCCTTCCGGCAAAAAGTCACCAGTAAAGGGTGAGGTTCCACTATTGATAGGGATAGTAGCAGTTGGGGTGAAACAGGTACCAAGGTAGCCATCGCCGCCGCCACCGTTATCGGTGGACAGCTCAATGACGGCGCCATTGGGTGCAATTAAGCGAAGTTCGATGTCCGCATTGAAAGTATGCTCGATGTTCACGCAAACCGAAGCGATTTGACTATTTGCATCCGTCAACGTTAATGGATTGATAGAATTGATGTCTAGTACAGAGTTGAAAGGATTACCGGGTGGATAGATATCATTATCGAACTCTACGCCGATAAAACTTTCAAAAGTAATTTGCTGCTCTTCCAGCGGCGTTGAGGGTTCACCGTCGAGGCTCGCCGCGTCGCCAACACAAAGGCTGGTATCTTGCAGCGGTGTCAGGTTTTCATTACACTCGTAGCAATCAGGATGGGTCGGTGGTAAAACGTTGACAACAACCGTCGTATCATTAGAACAGCCAAAATCATCCGTCACGCTGAACGTATAGCTAGGTGATCCGGCGTTCTCCAATACCGCTACAATAGAATCCGGCTCGTAGAACACGATGGAAGGATTATTATCCCAGGCAAAGTCCACAATTTCCGGGGTAAAGGTTTCTACATTAGGGTATAACGAAGGGTCAAAGCCAATACTCCATTCGAAAATCCAACCATTATCAATTCCCCAAAGGTCTTGCACCGTCAAGGTCCATTCTCCATTGAGCGGGCATCCAAGAAAATTATCTAAAGTTTCAAAAGCATTATAATCTCCCGGAGGGAGTGTTTGTACCCCGGTATTTTGCCAATATTGAGTCCAGTTGCCCGTAGTGGCATCCGGTGTCCAGCAATAATCGTAGCCTACACCTTGCAGTGGTGGGTCCATACCCTCATCTGCCTCATTGGGTTCTCCGAGGAAAACTTCGCCCTGGAATACTTGATCTTGCAGCACTACAGTCGTTCCATTTGGACAGCTCAAAGTAATTTCGAGATCGTGCATCCAGGAGTGTTCCATATTCACACAAATGCCGATCAAATCCGAAATATTGGTGAGCACCTGTCCGGGTGAAAAGTCGGCAAAGGCAATAGATGTTTGATAAGTTGCACCAGTACCATCCGGTAGAGGCAAGGAATCCGAACGAACCCCCTGGGTTTGGAAAGACCCTTCGGTGGGGGTCACAGAGACCTCGTAAGTCGAATCAAGGTTGGCCACCAAGGCATGCAAACTCAAAGTATCCCCCGCACAAACTTGCTCGGGAATATCTCCAGCCAATTCAAAATCAGGATAAGTCGAAACCCGTACACGTTGACTAATAAAGTTGGTGTTTTTACAACCGAATTGATCTTCGATCGTTAATTGGACGATGTAGCCACCCGGTTCTTGGTAAACATGGGAAGTATTTGGTCCGACGGCCATGTTACCATCTCCAAAATCCCAGGTAAAAGAAGAGGTGAGATCCGAGTGATTGTAAATAACGCCATCTTGCGGATAGCTACCGGCGGCATTAAGGTAAACTCGATCGCCGGGGCAAATATCAATGTAGCCAGTATCCACTGGTTCAACGACTGGATCTGTACTGGTTAAATTCGCTAAAATCGTTTGGCAAGCCGCAATACAATTGATATCTGCACTCCAACCTGCCGTTTCATCCGTAGCATCGGAAGTAAAAGTGACCGTCAAACAACCAGAGGTATTGGCGGCAGTAGCTTGGATAATAAAAGGCGCACCGGGCGTAAAATCATCCGAACAACTCAACTGCGTCGCACTTACATCTGTCCCATCGTAGAAGCAGAGCAGATCGCCAGCGCCCAAGGTCACACCGGAAAAGACTAACTGGATATGCGTACCCGTCGAATTATCCGAACAAATGGTCGTAGTGAGATCCTCATTAGGTCCATAATCACTATTGCCACCACCACTGTCCGAGAAAAAGCCGCTACAGTCCGTAATCGGACTACCATCCATAGGATAGGTTTGCGCATTCGTCAACAGGGGGCAAAAGGCAGTGAGAAAAAGACAAATTGTAAAGATTCGCATATCGTGGTTTTGGTTTTAACTTCTTATTTTTCACTAATACTCAATGCAAGTTGCGATCAACTGAACAAAAATTGGTTTCGTGTTGGTTGGTTGTTTTATGACCAATCTCTATAATCAACTCGCAAAAAAGCTTATAGGCAATACGTCACAGGAGGAAGTACGACATACCTAGACGAAATTGTCAGGTACACATAAGACAATAAATCAGGAAAAGTTAAATGAGGGTGTCTTTTCTAGGAAGCTGCATAAAATTAAACGATATTCCGCGAAAACACAAGTTTTGTCCGTCACAACTCTTCATATTTTGCATTTGCAAATTAAATTATTTTTCTAAAGCGGGATAGAAAGTGTTATTTAGAGTGTACGGGAAGTCAGTTATCTGGCAAAATGCATTCATCTACGACCATAAAATTGTCCAGTATTTTGAAAATTCTACTTTACAGTTCTTGTACCCTACTCCTCATTTATCTACTCATTTGCACCTATTTGTACTGGCAGCAGGATAAATTCATTTTCTTTCCCACTAAGTTACCTCAGGATCATCAATTTCCTTTTCATCGTTTCGAAGAGGTGTATTTGAATAATGGAAACGCTCGTTTACACGCGCTGCATTTCCAACTAGACCATCCCAAAGGCATTGTTTTATACTTTCACGGTAATGCAGGAGCTTTGGAAAAATGGGGCTACCAGGCCCAGCCTTTCCGGGAATTGGGTTACGAAGTAGTAATGCCAGATTATCGAACTTACGGTAAGAGTACCGGCCAATTGAGTGAAAGTGCGCTGATTCAAGATGCGCAATTGTGGTATAATTACGCGCGGGAGCACTTCCCGGCCAGCTCCATTATTTTATATGGTCGATCACTGGGAAGTGGGATTGCCTGTCATTTAGCTAGCCTGCAAGAGGCACGCTTACTTGTGCTAGAGACCCCCTACCGAAGTATCCCGGATGTTGCGGCTAAGGTTATTCCAGGGATTATCCCCGTGCGCCAACTGCTAAAATTTCGCTTTGAAAATTATCAATACATCCAGCATTTGAAGTGTCCTGTCCATATTTTTCACGGCACTGCAGATACCCTGATTCCCTACGCTCAGGCCTTACAACTCGCTGAGGTCTATGGGGACCAAAAAATACTAACAACCATCCCGGGAGGTGGGCACAACAATCTTCCATCCAGCCCTATTTATCAAGCGAAGCTGAGCAGCCTTTTATTGTAGCATACGATTAAGAGCTGTGTTTCAGGCCGAATGGAGCAACCTGAAACACAACTCCTAAACACAATCGATCACTTGCTATTTCGTCTTGACAAATCGCATGCTTTTAGTGGTCGCGTTTTGAGTCGCTTCGATGATGTATACCCCAGTGGATAATCGCCCCAGATCCAAATCGTAAACATTGCGAGCCGCCGCCGCAGAGAGCTGCATACTTTGTATCACTTGCCCGGCGGTGTTAAAAATATTGAGCTGGAGTGGGCCATTTTGATGGGTTTCAAAAATAAGCTGTGCCTGAGCACCTTGTACAGGATTAGGTTGAATAAGCAAGCCTTCTTCTCCCTCGTAATCAATGGTGATAATCTTTTCTAAGATCGTCCGTGTACCATCTAAGTCCGTTTGGATTAAGCGATAGTAATTCGTGCCTTGTCGTGGGCTATTATCCCAGAAATCATAATTTTGTTCGTGGTGCGCATCTCCTTGCCCGGAAACTTTACCGATTTCTTCAAATTGATAACCATCCACCGAGCGTTCGATAGTAAAAAAGTCATTCTTGGTCTCCGAGGCGGTCTGCCAGGTCAATTCCACACGTGCAGCAACTTGTCGGCCATTGAATCCACTTAATTCTACCGGTAGAGGAGCAGGTTCCAAATACATGTAATCCAGACAATCAATATCAAGTTGTTGTATGGCTGTGCAGCAATTAGGATTCATATTAGCGGTATTACTTCCACTGATATGCCCAACGTTCAGACTGTGCGTCATTTCATGAGTGATCATAACATCGTAATCCGTAGAACCACACTGACAAGCACCAGTTCCGTTATTAACGATCACATAGCCGTATAAAGCCGTCTGCCAATCCTGACCGCACCAACTATGGGTCGCACTCGACCAGTACAAGCCACCAATAGCCAGCGTACCGTTGCAACCAGATAGATCAGCAATTTCACTACACGGATCATCAAACTGGATCACCAAACTTCGAGACCCCAGATTTGATCCCACCCAGCTAGTGAATTCTCCATCCGTAGCACCTTGCATATTACAAGTCGGCACAAAAGCGTGGGTTCCCCCATCCGACAGATTGATACCGGTATATTGATTGTTCATATCTGTGATTGCACCCTGAATTTTGGTAGCCGCAGTAGCACAACCACTATCCCCTCCTTGAGCGTAATAAACCGGGAGGTCATCGGTGTCGAAATCTCGCCAGCGAGCCGTAGGTGTTCCAGACAAATGGGTACAATGTCCAGGATTCACCCCATCGCGAGCAACTGCGTCCGCAAAATAATCCAAAGGTAAATTGGTAATAATCTCTCTTTGACTCCAGTCTCCTGCATGATTGAGTACTTCGCTCAATCGATCCAACAATGCCGTTTCTTTATAGATTTTCATTGGCTCAGCGGCTTCTCCGTTGCTACTTGGTAGAATATGTACTTCCTGGCTTAGTCCCAAAGGAACCAGTACTTTTTGATTGTCCCATTCCATTTCCTCAAAAGCAGCGTAAGACAGCATTTTGGGTTGCCAATAACCGGAAGGATTAAAATCTAAAAACAAAAAGTATTTATGGCCTGCCTCCAATTCCAAATCTCCCCACACGGTTCGTTCTACCTCCCCCATTCTCAAATGCAGGTTTTGGATTGAAAAAAGGTCACCGACTTGCAGAGGACCTTTAACGTTATTCAATACTTTCAACTGTGTTCTGAATCTGGTCATCGTCCCTTGTTGATACTCATAATTATTAATGGCTTCGACGAGCACTACCGCTTCGCTGGCCATGGCCATTTCACTAAGATTAGGAAATGGGACAATGGTGGTAGCCGAAAGTTGAAGATGGCAGCAGAACAGAACTACCATTAGAAATAAGATGATTTTTACGTTTTTCATAATCCGTGATTGATGCCAATTGGCGTTGAACTTTGGTTAAAATGGTCTGGTCTCAGCTGATATAGTTCTGCTGAGCGCCTGATTTAAGGTTCTATGGGGATAATAACTTGTGAGAGAGATACCTTCAGAGATCTAAAAATCTCCTGAATTAAGTCATGACAATTCTTTTCTAGTGTACTATTTAGATAGGGAACTATCCCAAAATGTTATCTGCTAGAGAGCAACCTATTCTTGGATAAAGATGCTTTGGAGCGATGAAGATAGCAAAACCTGCAGTGATTGGAAAAAGAGGTTAAAGGATATCTGAAATAAGATAATAGCATTGCGGGTAGTGTATTTTGATTACATCCATCCATATAACGACAAAAATTATATTACACTTCTATCTTCAACTACAAAATAATTGCAAAATTTAACGCCCTCTCACTTTGATAAAAGTCTATTTTTTTCTATTTTTCCAAAATAAAGTGATAGTCAAATCATTCCTTCTAACGTATTTCCTAATCAACTAAATCTTTCCGATTATGAATATTACCTTTAGAGAATTACGCCAAATCAAACACAGTCTTCCTACAGGTAGCGTCGAACGCATTGCCAATGAGCTGAACCTTAAGCCTCAGACCGTTCGCAATTACTTTGGAGCGAAGAAGTATGTTGACGGGCAATTCACAGGTAAGCACATCCAACCTGGCCCAAATGGCGGTATTGTAAATCTAAAGGATACGTCCATTCTCGACCTGGCACGAAAAATCATTTCTGAGTCTACAACTCAAGTTGGTCTGGAATAGGCTTGAAAAGGGAGATTGCATCTGCGATTTCCCTTTTTTAGTGTCCTGTAAAAAACGAAAGGCGTTTTTCTCTTGGAGGAGAAAGACGCCTTTTGTTTTAAGGTATTTCGTGAACTAGATATTTAGATAGAACGCATCGGTCAAGTGGCGATAAGCCTCCGACGGATCCTGAGTATCTTCGATGTAAAGTACCAAATGATCGCGTTTGGGCACGCTAGGTATCTTTTCAAATTGTAGCAGCAAACGCTCGGGTGCTTTATGGGTACGACTACGAACTTCAGTGCAACGCGTGCAATATAGACGGTAGCGCTGGGCCATTTCTTCAAATCGTAAGCCCTCCAAAAAAGGCAATATAACACAAAACTTACCAGTATCTGCCAGCAAGGTTCGCGCCGCTTGCAATAAATCACCGTTAGGCAGCTTGATGGTATGGCGAACATTATTGCGGAGATGATTATGAGAGAACGTTCCTCCCGAGAAAAAGGGAGGGTTACTCACAATCAGATCATAGATTTCCGAGCTTTGACGAGCGTAGTTTTGAATTGGTTCGTTGATCGCTTGCAGACGCGACGCCCAGACGGATTGATCCATGTTCTCCCGAGCTTGCTCACAGGCTTGCGCATCAATTTCGACAGCATGAATTCGAGCGGCATTACTACGTTGTGCCAGCATCAGTGCAATAAGCCCCGTACCCGTTCCAATATCTAAAATAGAATGGGCTTGCTGTACATCGGCCCAAGCGCCAAGAAGTACGCCATCCGTTCCGACCTTCATGGCGCAGCGATCCTGGGCCACTTCAAATTGTTTGAACCGAAATGGTTCTATCTCTTTTTTTTCCTTATTTTCCAACATTTCCACTAGTTTCAGCGCAAATTTAGTGAATTCGAGCAAATTCAGATGTATCTAAAGCTCATCTTCTGGGAAGCGGCCACCTGGCTCGGCTTATTTTATGGCCTCCTGTCCATCCTGACGATCCTGCTGGTGCGATCGCTAACAACTTTTGTCCACGAAATGGGACACGCACTACCTGCACTTTTATTTTCGAAAGATAAGGTCACCGTATACGTAGGCTCCTACGGCGACCCCGAAGGAAGTTGGCGTTGGCAGTGGGGTCGCCTGTCATTGTTTTTGAAATTTCGGGTTTGGGCTTGGGATTTGGGGGTGTGTATGCACCAACCGGTGGCTTCGCGTTGGCAAACAGCACTGATTATTCTGGGAGGACCTTTGAGCAGTGTTTTGCTAGCGATGCCCATGATAATCTATTTATCCAATTATAGTGAATTAACGTACTACCAATTTATTCCGGCCATCTTTGTCGTTTCGGCCTTCCTGGATTTAATCGTTAATCTAAATCCCGTCTCCAGTGGTAATATGATCAATGGTATCCGCAGTGTGGGAACTGATGGTTCACAGTTATTACAACTTATCCGCGAGCGCAATTATCCCTCGGAGTACTTTTCAGCGCTCAAAACATGGCAGGAGAATGGCGCCGAGAAAGCATTGCCTCTATTCCTGGATAGCCTAGCGCAGAAACAAGATCGCTATCTCTACCGAAGAGCAATTGATTGTGCCCTGGAAGCAAACGATCAAGAAGAGGCTATTACACTTTTCAATAACTTTCGTAGCCGATATCAACTCAAAACGGCTGACCAAGCCCGTCTTGGTGCCCTTTACCTCCAGCTTAAACGGCCGCACGACGCCATCGAATCACTTTCACGCGCGATTTATGAAGACTACCGCAATGTGGACTATCTGCACGACCGGGCAAAGGCTTATTTTGAATTAGCGGATTACGATCGGGCGCTCGACGATTTGCGCGCCGCTCTAAACTACGGTCCGGGCAGCGTAGACTTGTACCTCCTGCGAGCGGTTACTTATGCACGCAATAGTCAATTAGCCGAAGCGGAAGCAGATCTGCAATTATTGCAACAGGTGATCCCCGAATCACCGCATCTCTTTGTGGCTTGGGCTTGGTATCATCGGGAAATGAATTCGCCAAAAAAGGCGTTAGAGTATTTAGATCGTCTACCCAAAACTTTTGACATCCCTCATCAATTACAATATTGGCGGGATCAACAATTAAATGTAGAATAAAGTCAATTCGGATTTTTGACCAAAACTGTCAACGCAAATGGATAATGCCAGCGCAGTCGGCACCTTAATCATGATTTTTACTGCTTTGTCGACCTATCAAGGCTTCAAAAACCGTGAATTCTTCGAGCGATATGTTTTTGATGTCGATGCTATCCTCATCGATAAGGACTACTATCGTTTGATTAGTTCGGGGTTTCTACACGCCAATTGGTGGCATTTCGGCTTCAATATGATTGCATTACTGTCGTTCAGTAAAACGTTGGAGTTGTTGTTTGGCTACGGCCGCTTGTCATTGATTTACTTTGTCAGTATGCTCGGCGGGAGCTTTCTGGCTTTGTATATTCATCGCAACCACGGTGACTATCGAGCAGTTGGTGCCTCCGGGGCCATCAGTGGCGTCGTCTTTTCATCTATCATTCTATTTCCCGATAGCAAGATTACTTTCTTTCTGTTACCGATTGAAATCACGAGTTGGGTCTTCGGCCTGTTTTTTATTTTGATTTCGATTTTTGGTATAAAAAGTCAAAGAGATAATATTGGTCACGAGGCGCACCTCGGTGGCGCGCTGACCGGAATTTTGGTAACGATTTTGTTGGAGCCTGCCGTTTTACAAACACATTGGTTGATTATTATGGCGCTCGCTTTGCCGACCGTAGCGTTTCTGATTTTAATCGTTCGCAATCCAGCCGTTCTTTTGGTGGATAAATATTGGGGATTTCAAAAACCAAATTGGACATCCAATAGACCGCGCAAGCCCAAGCGCCCCTCACTCAGCAAAGAACAAGAACTTGATCAGCTTTTAGATAAAATTCGGACTAAGGGGTTCGCCAGTTTAACTCCCAAGGAAAAACAACGACTCAACGAACTACGAGATACGCTCAAATAGTGTGGTGATGTCAAATCTTGATCCGGATCATGGTAGAATTGATCAAATGCCCGCACCTTTGATTCGAATCAAATCCTTATTTTAATGTCAAAGCATCGCACCGTATATCCAGAGCAACAAATCCAGCAAATCAATGAGCTAAATGATGATTTTGCTAAGCTCCAGCATCTTCCCTTATCTCTTTTAATCCAACGACCATCACCCAAGCAGTGGGCTATTTTGGAGATTATTGAGCACCTTAATGCTACCCATGAATTGTATCGCCCGCGGCTGGCCCAAGTTATCCAGCAAGCTCAGCCGCTTGAGTCACCAAATCCACCGTTTCGCATCCGCCCACTCGTCCACTTCTTCATCAAAGGGCAAGCGCCAAAAAATGATCAGCGACGCTGGCGGCTTAGTACCTTCAAAGCCTTAGAGCCTCAGCTTGACCTTCCTAAAGGCGATGAAGCAATGGCCGAAAGTGTCTTTCAGCGCTTTTTTGATCATCAAGCTGCGTTGCTGGAAACTTGCCGACAAAGTCGACTGCTTGATCATCAACCACATCGTGTCATTTCCGCTATCGGCCCCATGCTCAAATTCTATTTACCCGAGGCCATTAGTTTTCTCCTTGCTCACGAAGAACGCCATTTACTACAAGCCCGCGAATATTTGGCTATACTTCAAAGTTTAGCCACCTCCTAAAATAAATCACCCGCCGCAAAATGGACTTGCGGCGGGTGATTTTCAACCTAAATGATTGAATAGTTCTTATCGATTCGACAGCACCAGATAATCCCAAGCATTAAGCGTCAACTCTGCATCTTGGGTCAGCGTAGTCGTCGTACCGGCGAACACATTATTGTATTCACCTTCGTAGTCTTCACCTTCTAATTTGACGACTTGAGGTTCAGCACTGAGATTCAAAATCACTAAAACCTTATCGTCATTTTTCTGGCGAGAGAAAGCAAATACGGCGTCGTTATTTGTGGTATTTATCCGTACTGGTTCGCCGCCGTAGCTGCCATTCCAAAGCGCTTGATTCTGATGTTTCAGATTCATCAGCGTCTTGTAGAAAGCGGTGTATTCGTAGTCGTTCCAGTCAATCGGATCACGCTCAAAGAATTCCAGACGCTTTTTTAAAGGGGCTTCCTGGCCACCATAAAGGAGTGGCATCCCATCGAAAGTAGCGGCCAATACCGCAAAAGCTTTATGACCATCTCCTAATCGTTCGAAGACGGTACCTTGCCAACTATTTTCATCGTGATTAGTCGTAAAATACATATGGAACCCAGCCTTAAACTTAGAACGATCTTCCTCCAGGTAAGCTTGTAGGTCACCCGCTTTACGATCACCGGCAGCAATTTCGTTCGTCACATCCTTGAACTTCCAGGCATAAGTCGCAATGAAAGCACCGGAATTGGCGTGATATGGCGTCTCTGATTCGGCTAGCAAGAAAAGTGGACGAATGCTGTAAAGTTCTGCCTTGACCTGATCCCAGAAATCATCTGGCACACCGTGAGCAACATCAAAACGAAATCCGTCGAGCGCCATGTCATTTACCCAGAATTTCAAATCATCCAGCATCGCGCGACGCATATCCTGATTGTCGTAATTCAAGTCCGCTACATCAGTCCAGCCCCAAGGTTCTCCGGTCTCATAATTAATGGGATCGGTGATATTACCGTCCGCATCCTTAGTATACCAATCGGGATGTTCCGTAATCCAGGGATGATCCCAGCCGGTGTGGTTGGGTACCCAATCGATAATCACTTTCATTCCCAGGCTATGAATCTCGTCGATGGTCGCTTTAAATTCTTCTAGGGTACCATATTCTGGATTAAAGCCACGATAATCAGCTACCGCGTAAGGGCTCCCGAGTGGGCCTTTCTGCTTTGCTTTACTAATCGGATGAATAGGCATAAACCAAAGGATATCCATTCCGAGATCCTTGATGCGAGGTAAATGTGCCCGAAAGGCCGCTAATGTTCCTTCGGGCGTAAATTGTCGAAGATTCACTTCGTAGATGGTGGCATTTTTTGCCCATTCGGGAAAATTCACCGCTGCTGGCGCAGCAAGGGTAGCCTCCTCGGCTTTATCGGTGCGAGCCTCATCCTTGGTTGTTGGTTCACCACAAGCCCCCAGCCACAAAATAGTTGCAATCATTGCGAAGACTTTTCCAATTTTCATCATAATGGAGGGTCATTTTTCTTCTAAAAGGTGTTTGTGTTTCAGACATCTCGAGCGCCCGCGAAACAACCCGAAATTAGAAAATGCGTAACGCTTTTCCAAAAAATAGTGCTTTGACCAGTTTTGTGTCTACACGACTATTGAAAAACGGAATAATACTCATTCCAGTATGATTCTTTTTCCCTTGGCCAAGGGGTCTAAAACTAAACACTGACCTCTTCTGATGGCTGAATGGAACGAACTTGATCACCAATCTGAACTTCCAAAGGTTCACCCGCTTCGTGGGTAATCAAGGTACCGGATTGTTGCACCTGAACTTTGAGCAAGTTGCCGCGGAAACGAACCTTAAAATTATAGCCTTCCCAACGTTCGGGAATAATCGGATTGAAATACAAGCGATCATTTTTAATCCGCATACCTGCAAATCCTTTAATGACAGCCATCCAGGTACCCGCCATACTGGTGATATGGCAGCCATCTTCAGTATCATTATTATAATCATCCAAATCCAATCGTGCGGTACGCAGGTACATTTCGTAAGCTTTATCGTACATCCCTAAGACGACGGCTTGCACTACGTGAACGCAAGGCGACAATGAAGATTCGTGTACGGTCCGTGGCTCGTAAAACAAGAAGTTACGACGCAAGGTCTCAACATCAAATTCGTCTTCAAAGAAATACAATCCTTGCAAAACATCCGCTTGCTTGATAAATACGGAGCGTAAAATGCGATCCCAAGACCATTTTTGGTTAATTGGTCGCTGCTCCGGTGTCAAGTCATTAATGGTTAACTCCCATTCCTTGTCGAGGAAGCCATCGTGCTGAACATAGATATCTAATTCTTCATCGTAGGGCAAATACATCTTTTCGACGATGTCTTTCCATCGCTTCGTTTCCGTATGCTCGTAGAACTTGATTTTTTCCTCCAGCGCCTTCCAAGCCTCCGGGCTATTGGTTTGCATGTGCTCAATAGCTTCGAGCGTGTAAGACAAACACCAGCGCGCGATATAATTAGTGTACCAGTTATTATTGACGTTGTTTTCGTATTCGTTGGGGCCAGTAACGCCGTGCATGACGTATTGTCCGCGGCGGCTTGAGAAATGAACCCGCTGGCTCCAGAAACGCGAAATCGCAATCAATACTTCAGTACCATAATCAACCAGATAAGATTTATCCCCGGTGTAGCGGATGTAATCGTAAATCGCGTAAGCAATCGCCCCGTTACGATGAATTTCCTCAAAGGTGATTTCCCACTCATTGTGGCACTCCTCGCCGTTCATCGTCACCATAGGATAAAGCGCTGCACCATCTTTGAAGCCTAATTTCTCGGCATTCTCGATCGCACGCTGCAGATGCTTATAGCGATAGATCAATAAATTACGAGCAACTCGCTGATCCGCAGTAGAGAGATAAAATGGGAAGCAATAAGCTTCAGTATCCCAGTAGGTACTTCCACCGTACTTTTCGCCGGTAAATCCTTTAGGGCCAATATTGAGGCGCTCGTCCTCTCCGGTATAAGTTTGATACAATTGAAAGATATTGAATCGAATCCCTTGTTGGGCAGCAACATCTCCCTCAATCGTGATATCGCTTTCTTCCCATTTCGCCATCCAGGCCTCCGCTTGCTCCTGCAATAGTTGATCGAAGCCCTTATTGACCGCCTGTGTGATCACATTTCGGCAATTAGTTATCAACTCCGCTTTGGGATGATTCTCGGATGATAAGTTCGCTGCGTATTTGTAAATCACCAGCTCTTGTCCTTCTGCAACTTCTACGGTAGTGTTGCAAGCCACATATTTCTCTCGCTTGAGGTGAGTCGTTTCAAAATCAATGGTCTCCCCTCCCCTGACAATATCCAAATGCATTCCGGTACAAACCTGAAACGCAGTCTTTTTGGTTTCTGCGGTCAGATAAGCTTCTTGATGATCCACTTCTTCTGCAATGCTTACCCAAAATTTCTCATCATAATTCGAATCCTCATTCATCACATCGGCATCGATGGAAGCGGTCAATTCAAATGGTCCGCTGAAATTCATCGGTGTAATTGAGTAACGAATAGCACCTACCTCGTCATCCACAATACTACAAAAACGTACCGCCTTGACTTTTACAATCTTACCACTGGCCAGCGTTGCCTCAAAGCGACGTTCGAGATAGCCTTTTTGCATATCGAGCACACGGTAAAAATCATCTACCTCACACTTCGCCAAGTCCAGTTGCTCGCCGTCAATGAGAAAATCAATGCCGACCCAGTTTGCCGCGTTAAGTACCTTCGCAAAGTACTCAGGGTAGCCATTTTTCCACCAACCAACTCTAGTTTTATCGGGATAATACACCCCAGCGACGTAATTACCTTGCAGTGTATCTCCACTAAAGTGTTCTTCGAAATTAGCGCGTTGCCCCATCCGGCCGTTACCGATGCTAAAAATACTTTCGCTGATACGGTTATGATCACGGTGGAACCCCTCTTCAATAATTTTCCAGGGATCGTGCTTGATATAGTTTTTCATCTAATTTTAAAATTTGTGGTGGCTAATGGATTTGCATGTTTTGTAAATCAAACTAATAGTCATTTTGAGTGTCCAATTCTTTTATCAAACTAAGACGAAAGTGAAAAAAGACGGACTTCAAAAGATTTAGAAACTGAGATTACAAAGTATTGAGTTCGAAAATAAACAATGATGGTAAATAAAGAGGTCTTATCTAGCAGGAATTAAGAATCAGAATTCGTCATAGTAGCTGTTTCTAACAATTGCATGACTTCGGCCAGGCGATAGTTTTCAAATGAAGGGATGACTAAGTGAGCATGTCCCAGTACTTCCGGGCTTCCGATACCAACGGTGTAAGTCCCACAATTAAGCGCAGCGGTTACCCCCTTGGCAGCGTCCTCAAAAACAATACATTCCGAAGATAGGACACCCAATTGCTCAACACCGAGCTGGAAAGTCAAGGGATCAGGTTTACCTTTGCCACGAGGAATCAGAGTGCCATCAACAAAGGCATCGAAATACTCCAGCAAGCCAACCTGAGTAATAATGGTTCGCGCATTTTTACTGGCCGAGCCAAGCCCAACCCGCAAGCCGGCCCACTTCACCTCGTTGAGAAAATCAACGACACCTGGCAAAATCTCATCGGCAGTCATCTGCCTGATATGTTCGACATACCATTCGTTCTTCCGATCGGTCAAAGCCGTTTTTTCTTCTTCGGGGATCGTAATCCCACCCCATTCCAAAATTAAATTGAGTGATTGACGGCGGCTTACGCCTTTAAGTTTTTCGTTTTCGGCTTCAGAAAAATCAAAACCCAACTCATTGGCCAGTCGTCGCCAAGCGGTGAAGTGATACCTGGCAGTATCCACAATAACACCGTCCAAGTCAAAAATGCAAGCTTTTACGTTCATTACACTGTCTATCATGATCAGATCTAATTTGAACCTCACCGAAGGCTTGAAAGCAGCTCTACCTCCAGGGTATCAAATGATTTTTAGGTACGCTAAGTTACTACATTTTGGGGAGTCGCTGTATTGGCAACAAATATAAATGTAAAATTTACACTAAGCTATAATTTACCTGATCTTTTATGTCGGAATTAGGGCATGGAACAGCGAGATCAGCTTGTATATCGTGGAAATAGGATTAATTTTATGGCATGAAGACCAAGGAATTGGTAATCGAATTTGAACAGTTTCTGCGCGGTGCGTTGGATTGCCAGCTTGAAGACCGCCTTCTAGTAGCTGTGAGTGGCGGACTCGACTCGGTAGTGCTCGCCGAGCTGTGTCATCGTTTGGGACAAGCGTTCGGGCTGGCCCATTGCAACTTTCAGCTCCGTGGAGCAGAAGCGGATGGTGATGCGCAATTCGTTGCCGCCTTAGCTCAGCGCTACGGGGTTCCGTTGCATTTGCAATCCTTTGAGACCAAAACTATTCAGCAGCAACAAAAAGGTTCTATTCAAATGCTGGCCCGGCAGCTGCGCTACGATTGGTTCGAAGAAATTCGTGCTGACGCGGATTATGCCTACATCGCTACGGCTCATCATCAAGATGATGCGGCCGAAACGATGCTGCTCAATCTTACCAAAGGCTGCGGCCTTCGCGGCTTGCAAGGTATTCCAGCTAAAAATGGCCACGTCATCCGCCCCTTGTTGTGCACCAACCGGGCGGCGATCGCTGCTTTTGTCCAAACGGAGGGGATCGCCTACCGGGAAGATGCCTCCAATGCCAGCGATGCTTACCAGCGTAATTTTCTGCGCCATCACGTCGTCCCTTCGCTTACCGAAATCAATCCTGCGTTTATCTCCACCATGTCGGCCAACGCTCAGCGCTTCCAAGAGAGTCAATGGCTGCTCGAACAAGCGCTGGCTGAGATTCGACAAAAAGCAGTGGAAGAACAAGATGGTCTAATCCGTATCGATCAACAGCAGATTCCGGCAACGGCAGCCAGCACCGTCCTCTACGAACTCCTGAAGCCTTATCAGTTTAATAGCGAGCAAGTCCAGCAGATTTTATTTGATCAACATGCACAGAGTGGCGCTCAATTTCACTCTCCTACGCATACCTTAACCATCGACCGCACACATTATTTGATCAATGCAATTGCGGCTTCAGTTGAAACAAAAACCCAGGCTTGCTCTTCACTCGATTCCAGTCTAGATTTAGGCAGTGCCCGGCTGATTTTGCAGACCAGCTCTACCCCACCCCCCAAATTGCAAGAAGGTCCGATGATTGCCTGGCTCGATGCCGATCAACTGACTTTACCACTGACCATCAGACGTTGGCGCGCCGGCGATCGCTTTCAACCTCTCGGCATGGACGGTCAACATCAAAGTCTGCAAGACTTTTTTACTCACCAAAAATTATCGCGACCAGAAAAGGAAAAAGTGTGGCTTTTAGAAAATGCCCGGGGGGAAATCTGCTGGATTATCGGCAAACGAATTGATGAGCGAGCAAAGATCTCGGCGACTACTCAAGTCTTTACCCGAATAGAATATCAAGCTAAAGATTAGAGCAAATACCGCGAAAACACAACGGCTCGATTCTTATAGAACCGAGCCGTTATCTTGACATTTATTAAGAACTAATAGTCTTTTACAAATCAATCTTTTCTAATTTTCCATCAACACTTTGCACGACATAAGCGCCTTTGAAACCAGAAGCTACTGCTTTCTGCTTCGCCGAATTAGCTTGGTCTGCGGATTTAAATCCAGCCAAAAACATAACGGTAAAGCTGCCACTACGCCGCTGCTCGATCACCCCTAGATCGCTCACCGCCGAGGCGTTAAAAAACTGTGGGTTCTTGTAAGCCGCAAGGCGAACTAAATATTCGTCTACCTCGCTATTTGATACCGGCTGAGCGGATACAGGCGTGCTGCGAGGGGCTTGACGCTCTTCCTCCGTCACCACTGGTGTTGATTCTATGGCTGGTGAAGTGGGCGTTTTGTCCAAAACATTATAGATTTCCACCCCTTCTGTATCATCTAACTGCTCAGTGACCACGAAAGCTTTCTTATAGCCTTGCTGAGCGATTTTCCGACGCGCAGCGTCGGCCTCATCCTTGCTCTCAAAAATCCCGATGCGAAGTTTCTTAAAGCCTTTTTCAGGACGACTATAGATATTACCAATCGATTGGAGCTTAGCGTACATTTTTGGATCAACGTTTTGATTCAATCCCATTGCCGCAATTTGTACCGAAAAACCCGATTGCACCACGTCCTCTACAACTTCCGGTGTTGCAGGATCGTCGGTCGTCTCACTTCCTTTAGGCTCTTCTTCTGGCGGCAAGTTTGAACTAATCAAACCACCATTATCAATTGAAATCGTTGAATTACCCAACGAAACAACGCCCAGAATACTCTTATCGCGACCATCCATCGTACGAATTCGCTGATGGATATCGGTATAGCCTACTTTAGAATAACGAATCACATAAGTTGTATTCGGAGCCAGAGCCAGACGATATTTACCATTTTCATCCGTCACGGTCTCCATAATTTGACCGTTAGTTTGATTAGTTGCACGAACGAAAACCTCGCCGAGCGAATTATTATCACCAGCGTCGATGACCTGTCCCAGATACTTATCTGCTTCGCGGGTCAAGAGGACTTCAATACGTTGCGACTTTTTACGACCATCCGAAGTAAGTGTAAAGCGATAATTGTTATATCCAGCTTTGGTCACTACCCCTTCGCAATCCAGTCCGGGTAAAGCTTGAAAGCTATATTCACCTCTAGTATTGGTAGTAAAAGTTGGTTCACCACAAGCGGAGAAATCAATCACAGCATTGGCGATCGGGCTATTATCTGTGGCATTACGGACGGTAATCACGACATTATCCGAAAGCTGAGAAAACTGATAGATATCCTCATTGCCTTTTCCTCCAGGACGATTTGAAACAAAATATCCCAGATTCATTTGGCTATCGTAAATCAACCCGTAATCATCGTGCGATGAATTCACCGCATTACCCAAATGGAAAATACGGTCCCACTCGCCGGCATTCTTTGTTGCTCGGAAATTATCTAGTCCTCCCAATCCGGCATGCCAGTCCGAGGCGAAATACAACGTACCATTTTCCATGTAAGGCGTCATTTCATTCCCCGGAGAGTTCACGACAGGCCCAAGATTCATAGGCACTGACCAGGAATCCCCTGTTTTGGTACAAACGTAGAGGTCATAGCCTCCGTAGCCATCCGGGCGATCTGAAGCAAAGTACAATTCTGTTCCGTCTTCATTGAGATAAGGGAATCCGTTAGAATACCCACTGCCATTGTGGGCAAAAGGCTTAGCGTCGCGCCAGTCACCATCACCACTTACCTCCGCCACATAGATGCTCATGCTAATTCCACTCGAAGGAATCTGCCGGGTGCCATTGACAAAGTTGTTTTTAGTGTAAGCGACCCATTTACCATCTTTAGAATAAGATACCGGGCCATGGTTATAATCGTGGCGATAATCTCCACGTAAAAACGTAGGTTGTTGCAAATAACCATTATTGTCCCGTGTCGTAATAAACAATTGGTTTTTTGCACTTCCCATCCAATTGGATTGCGTTTTCCCGTCTTGGCGTTTCAAATCGGTACGCGCCGAAGAATACACCACTTTGTTTTGATAGAAAGCAGGACCAAAGTCTGAAGCGCCCTTATTCAGGTATTCTTTTTTAACCCGGTACTGGGCGGCCACGCCACGAAGCGATTCCGCAAAATCACAGTTTTGCGCATAATGATTACCATAGTAGGGATTCCCCTCAGCGTAAAGTGTAAACCATTTTTTGGCTTCTTCGTATTTTCCCTGATTCATCAAAGCTTTACCGTAGTTCAGTAAGGTGGTAGGATCAACCCCATTCTGCTGGACGGCTTTGGCGTACCATTTCACGGCCTCGTCGATCTGATCGAGGTGACGATAACACTCCGCGATACGCGATAATGCGATGACGTTATTCGGTTCGGATTGAAGGACTTCGGTGTAGGATTTAATCGCCAAGTTAAAGGCGTATAATTCGAACTCCTTATTAGCTTTTTTGAGATTCTGAGCGCTGACATTCAGGCTGAAGAGCAAGCAAAAGCTGGTCAACGTTCCAATGAGTACGTGTTTCATAAGCGGTATTTCCGGTTACCAGAAAACCACGACCGGTTGCAGACGCGGTTGTTTTCTCAAGTGTTTGAAAGATAAGAGGCTATTTTCCTAAGACAAGGTACTAAGCATTTCTTATCAAATCAATGACAAAATTACACCAAAAAGATGGTAAAAACGGGGAATTAACGTTTTTATCCCCCAAAAAATGTGTACCATTCTAGTCTTTTGATGGGAAAAAAGAGGCTTTAGATACAAAATGAGGGTGTTTTAAGAAAAAATTAACGTCTTTTCTAACTGAAATTGATTTCCATTTTCAAAAAAGCATTTATATTTGCGGCAGTTCTTTATTTAATTTACTTATCAAGAAAGGTCGAGGGATTAGGCCCTATGACACCTTAGCAACCTCTTCGGTTAAACGAAGAAAGGTGCTACATCCTAGCTCCGAATATGGAGACAGATAAGTGAGATGAGATGTATTTAATTATCGATTTGATATAAAAAGAAATCTCCTCTGACTTGTCGGAGGAGATTTTTTTTGTTTTAACAACAATTAATCATCTCTTTCCCGACATCTTTTTTGGTGAGTGGTTTTAAAAAATCATAAATCACAAAAGTCTGAAAAAGATGCAAGAAGCGACTAAAATCATCCATTCTATTCCCGTTGATCCACAAACTGGTTCGATCTCCGTCCCCATTTATCAAACAGCTACTTTCGTCCAGGAAGCACCCGGCGTTAATAAAGGATTTGACTATGCTCGCTCCAATAATCCGACGCGGCAGGTCCTGGAAAATCTGATTGCGAAACTGGAAAATGGCCATCGAGGTTTGGCCTTCGCTAGCGGATTAGCAGCCATTGATACGGTGCTCAAGCTATTAAAAACGGGAGACGAAATTCTCGCAGTTGACGACCTCTACGGCGGTGCTTTTCGTCTATTTACGCAGGTGTACGAAAAGTTTGGGATTAAAATCCGTTATGTCGACACCACTGAGATTCAAAATGTCACGGAGGCCATCTCCACCCGCACCAAATTGGTTTGGCTAGAGACTCCAACGAATCCAACTTTAAAAATTTCGGATATTAAAGCGATCAGCCGTATCGCTCATCAGTATAAGGCTCTGGTGGTGGTGGACAACACCTTTGCTTCGCCGGCGCTACAACGCCCACTTGATTTGGGTGCCGACATTGTCGTTCACAGTGCTACCAAATATCTGGGTGGTCACTCAGATCTAATTGCGGGCTTATTGGTGGCCCGTGACGAAACGCTCGGTGACCGTTTAAAATTCCTCCAAAATGCAGCGGGCAACATTCTTGCGCCTTTCGATAGCTGGTTGACGATCAGAGGGATAGAAACCCTGCCACTTCGCGTTGAGAAGCAGTCCCGGAGCGGACTAAAAGTAGCGCAATTCCTTTTACAGTCTGATTTAGTAGATAAAGTACACTACCCTGGTTTGCCAAGCCACAAAAATTACGAGCTAGCTAAAAGACAGCAAAAACACTTCGGCGGCATCATTTCCTTTTCCTTGAAAGATGACAATGCCTATTCTGCCGTCAAATTCACGCAAGCCACCAAGCTTTTCAAATTGGCGGAAAGCCTGGGTGGCGTAAAAAGCCTGGTCTGTCATCCAGCAAGCATGACGCATAAATCAACTCCCGTGGATATTCGTCGAGCAGCGGGCATTCAGGATAGCTTAATCCGTCTGTCTTGTGGAATCGAAGATGCAGAGGATTTAATTGATGACTTGGATCAAGCGTTGCAACTTATCCATCAGAAGAAATACGCGGTGAGTTTCGCAAATTAATCATTGGCTTTGACTACCATCTTTGGAATATACAATCTCGGAAAAGGGCTGCCTCTCGCAGTCCTTTTCTATTTTGTCTGTAATCAGTCATTAAACAAGCAACCGTTTTTCAGCCACGGCAGGTAAATATTATTAAATTTGATACTCCTTAAACTTCCAATACTAAAACAAATAAATGAAATGAGATTTATACTCCTTCTTCTCTTAATTTCTGTTGTTTTCCCCTTACAAGCACAAGAGCTTGATCATGTTCTCGGCCAGGTCATGATCCGCCCCAATGAAGCAACTGATATCCAAGAACTTCAGGTTGAATTGCAACGCTTTGCCGGACAGCCTACGCGTTTCCACATCAAAAAGCGATTATCACCTCAATTAAATATTTGGTTGGCTCAATTTGACCATCGACATATCCACGAACGTCAGTTCCTGGATTTTTTGCGGCAACATCCTGCCATTGAGGTCGCTCAGTTTAATCATCTGGTTGAAAAGCGTGAAATTCCTAACGATCCCCTCTTCGATGATCAATGGCACTGGTTTAACACTGGCCAGACCGGTGGCACAAATGATTCAGACGTCGATGCGGATTTAGCCTGGGATCTTACCACCGGTGGGACAACTCCTCTGGGACATGATATCGTGGTAGCGGTTGTCGACGATGGTATTGATCTTGATCACCCCGACTTAGTGGATAACCTCTGGTTTAATACTGCGGAAATACCTAATAACGGTATAGACGATGATGATAACGGTTATGTAGATGATTACAATGGCTGGAATCCGAACTCAGATAATGATGATGTCGACTTTGGCTCTCACGGTGTCCAGGTATCGGGTATGATCGGTGCCAAAGGCAACAATGAGATCGGCGTAACCGGCATCAATTGGGATGTCAAAATTATGACGATCATCTTGCCAAATCTTACCGAAGATAATGTCATCGAAGCCTATACTTACGCGCTTACGCATCGCCAGAAGTGGAATGAAACCGGAGGAGAAGAAGGTGCTTTTGTCGTAGCGACGAACTCCTCGTGGGGTATCAATGCCGGTAATCCAGATGATGTGCCACTTTGGTGTGGCTTCTACGATGTACTGGGCGAAAATGGTATCCTGAATTGCGGTGCTACAGCTAACGTAGATTGGGATATTGATGAAGTTGGTGACCTTCCTACTGCTTGCCCTAGTCCTTACATGGTTTCGGTAACGGCTACCGACGACAACGATGAGCGGACTTTCTCCGCCTTTGGTGTGATTCATGTTGATGTGGGCGCCCCCGGAGATAATGTTTTCACCACCAGTGGAGGCGGCGGTTATGGTTTCACTAGTGGTACTTCCTTTGCGTCACCACTCACCGCTGGTATAATTGCGTTGATGTACTCAGCTCCATGTAGCGATCTAGCCGGGCAGGCCTTGAGTGATCCTCAATTTGCTGCCGACCGCGTGCTGGACTATCTCTACGCTGGCGTCGATCAAGTACCCAACCTCGACGGCGAAGTCGCTACCGGCGGCCGCGTCAATGCTTTCAATAGTATCCAACTTTTGTTGGAAAGCTGTGGCCCTTGCCCGGAACCAGCAGCGTTGACTGCAGAAGAGTTGACGCTAAATTCTGCGAGCCTCGATTGGTTCGTCAGTGACTCTGCCACTTCAGTGACCTTGCGCTGGCGTGAAGTCGATGCACCGGATTGGATCGTCATTCCTGATGCTTCTGCACCGCTGCAGTTAAATGATCTCGAATCCTGTCAATTGTACGAATTCCAAGTACAAGCAATTTGCACCGATACAACTACGAACTTTACTGAAAGTTTCTTATTCACCACCGATGGATGCTGCGATACACCAAGTAATCTGCAATATCTGGATAATAGTACTGTATCCTGGGATCCAGTCACCGCGGCGGAAAGCTATGAGGCCCGCTACCGGGAAGTCAGTACCACGGACTGGACGATGCTCACTATCGGCGGTGCAGACAATATGGTAACCCTAGATGATTTGCTGGAATGTACGGCCTACGAATTTCAAATTCGCACCATCTGTACCGGAGAAATCTCCGAATACAGTCCGCTGCTTACTTTTACCACAAGCTGTGGAGCCTGTGTCGATTTAGAATACTGTGAGACTCTGGATCCTTTCGCGGATTTCAACTGGATTGAAAGCGTTAGTCTCAATACGATCAATAATATCAGCGGTAACGATAATGGCTACGGCGATTATACCTCTGTCAGTACCAATATTGAATTAGGACAGACCTACAGTTTGCAGGTCATTCAGGATCAGGAGTTCGCTTTTGAATCTGTTTATCTGGCCTGGATTGACTTTGACCAAAGTGGCACCTTCGAGGATGATGAATTGGTAATGAATTCAGGAGACACCCCCATTTTTGATCTCAACTTTGCCACTAACGTTACTATCTTCCCGGATGCATTGCCTGGTTTCACACGTATGCGAGTAATGCTGAGTGCATTTGTCACAAGTGGCCCTTGCCAGGATTTTATCACCGGTGAGGTAGAAGACTACTGCTTAGAAATCACCGAAGGCAATGGTTGCTACGCCCCATTCGATATCGAAGTCAGTAACTTCACGGAGAATGAGGTGACTGTTGATTGGACCGACGAAAGTGGTTCCAGTTATAACATACGCTATCGTCCTGTAGGCAGTGGCACCTGGGAAAATTTCGATAATATCATTAATAATAGCTTTGTCATTACGGGATTGCAGCCTTGTACGGACTACGAATTCCAAATTCAAACCAATTGTGATGGTGGCTTAACCTCCCCATATTCCTTCCTGGGTACCTTCAGGACCTTTGGTTGTGGTTCTTGTTTGGATTTCGATTATTGCGCTTCTCAAGGAGAAAATACGGACTTCGAATTTATCAATCGGGTTACCATTGAAGATATCGACAACATCTCCGGTGATGATTTTGGATACGGCGACTTCACTGAAGCCTTCACTACGGAGCTCGCACCGGATAGCACCTACGAAATTTACATGGAACCTATCTATCCGTACGGCACCTTCGATGTGACCTTCAGCGTATTCATCGATTTTGATCAGGATGGCGAATTCGATCCCCTGACCGAACTCGCTTATCTTTCTCCGACGGTTCTTGGCCCAGTAACCGGAAGTATTACCGTGCCGATTGATGCCGTGACCGGAAGTACACGGATGCGGGTATCAATGGAAGAGTTCGGCCAAGCTGACCCTTGTGAAACCTTCTTCTTCGGCGAGGTAGAGGATTATTGTGTGGATATCGTGCCATCGATTCTGCCTTGTACCCCACCGATGAATGTTATGATGACGGATTCTACTTCTTCGACAGCATCCTTTAGCTGGGATCCTGATCAATGGGGACTAGGCATCGGATACATTTTCCGTTATCGTGAGCTGGGTACCATTGATTGGACAGAATTGAGTGATAACGACAACACGGCTACAGTGACTGGTCTGGAGAATTGTACAGCTTATGAATTCCAAGTACGTACCATTTGCCCGGCTGAGTTGAGTCCGTTTTCAGAAATGCTGGACTTTCAAACGGCATGTTTGAATGCGACCTACGATCCTGAGGGTGTGGATTTATTGGATGTGTTCCCTAATCCATTCTCAGATCAAATTAACGTTCAATTCCACCTCAAAACAGCCAGTACGGTAGATATGCAACTGTTGAGTGCAACGGGACAGGTCCTCCAAGCCGAGACGCTTACACAAATGCAGGCAGGAGATCAGTCCTACACCTTTTATCAAACGTCGGATTTGCCGGCAGGTGTTTATCTACTACGTATTACTACTGAACGTGGCAGTACCACCGCTAAGCTGATAAAGAGTTTGTAAAATATATTTTAAACTTCTCTATAAAAAGCGAGTTCTGTATATCAGGACTCGCTTTTTTGTATTAAGAAAATAAGTAGGTATAGTAAATGTAGTGAAGTATAGAGGATTCATTTTTTGGGCACTTTTGACAATCGAAAAGACAATTATCGGTCATAAGTGTATTCCAAAAAACAAAAAAATGTCTTTCCCCTTTCAACATTATCTTAATGCTGCACGTACAATTTCTTTACATTTGTATCAACTCTGTAATTCTAACCAATTAACGATGAAAAAAAGATTACGCATTTTTTGCTGCCTATTACTTATGGGCGGACTTACTACGATTACACAAGCACAAAGTCTCGATCACGTACTGGGGGATATCCTGGTTAAGCCAACGAATGAAACGGCGATCGAAACCTTAGTCGATGAATTTCGAACCTATCAAAATCAACCGACCAACATCCGATGGAAAAAATCCCCCGTTTCGGAACCCCTCAATATCTGGTTGATTCATTTCAATTATACCACTATTAACGAACTCCGTTTTCTGGAGCACGTCAAAAATCATCCTGGCGTAGAGGTCGCCCAATTCAATCACTTGATTGATATGCGGGAAACAGTACCGGATGATCCCCAATTTGGCAACCAATGGCAGTATGTCAATACTGGCCAGGGTGGCGGTTTGGTGGATGGTGATATCGACGCCGACCAAGCCTGGGACATCACTACCGGTGGATTGACGACGGATGGCGATACCATTGTAGCTGCCGTTCTCGACGATGGTGTAGATCTGGATCACGAAGATTTCGGAGATAACCTCTGGATAAACTACGATGAGATTCCCAATAACAATATCGACGACGATGGCAATGGTTATATCGATGACTATCAAGGATGGAGTACCGTCTCTAATAGTGATGATGTCACCGGCGGTGGTCACGGTACACCTGTAGCAGGTATTGTGGGTGCTCAAGGTAATAATGGTATCGGTGTAACCGGTGTCAACTGGGATGTCAAGGTAATGATCATCAAAAATAACTTCAACACCAACGAAGCACAGGTACTAGCCGCTTACTCGTATCCTTTGGTGATGCGCAGACGATATAATGATTCCAACGGAGCCGAAGGGGCTTTTGTCGTTTCTACGAATGCGTCTTGGGGGATCAATCAAGGGCAACCAGAGAATGCCCCACTTTGGTGTGCGTTTTATGATACGCTCGGTCAGGCTGGTATCATCAGTTGTGGTGCTACGGCCAATGCAGGTTGGGATATTGATGAGTTAGGGGATTTACCAACTGCTTGTCCCAGTGACTATATGATCGCCGTCACCAATATGAACCGTAATGATGTCAAAGTAAACGGCGCGGGTTTCGGTGCCACAACGATTGACCTCGGAGCGCACGGGGCCGATGCTTACAATACTGCTAATAATAACGGCTATGGGGGCTTTGGGGGCACCTCCGGGGCGACGCCCCACGTGACGGGTGCCGTAGCT
>JANQQI010000042.1 GCA_028285085.1 Saprospiraceae bacterium
CCCTGACGATCTGGAACGATCTAGCTATGTCTTCCCAAGTCGAAATGTCTCGATTTTTGCCGAAAACCTATTTAACCTGAGCGATCGTTGGTCGGTGACCCCAGGAGCACGTTTCGAGTATATTCGTACTGCTTCGGATGGCTTTTACAAAGAGCGGGTCTTCTCCGGTAATCAATTAATCTTTGAGCAAAAATTTACTGATATACAGAGTCTCAATCGATCAATTTTTCTGTTTGGCCTGGGGACCGGCTATAAATTCAAACCTGATTTGGAGCTCTATGCCAACTTTTCACAAAACTATCGCTCCATAAACTTCAGCGATCTGGCGGTCATTAACCCCAATCTCATTGTGGATTCTACCTTGCAGGACGAGCGTGGCTTCAACGCTGACCTTGGCCTGCGTGGTCAACTGCTAAATGGTGCGATCCGCTTCGATGCTAGTCTGTTTTACCTTAGCTATCAGGATCGGATCGGATTGGGAGAAATCATTGTGACCGATCCGAGTACCGTGGAGCGCGCAGTCGCCTATCGCACCAATATCGGTGACGCCCGTATCGTTGGGCTGGAAGCCTACGGCGAAGCCGATTTGTGGCACTGCTGGATGGGCAAGCAACACCCGCATTTCAATCTATCGGTGTTCTTCAACTTCAGTCTACTGCACGGTGAATACATTTCTGGTCGCTCGGATTTCGTAGGCAATGATGTAGAATTGATACCTCCTTTTAGTCTTAAAACGGGCTTGAATCTGCGCTACAAGAATTTCCGCGCCGCTTACCAGTTTGCTCATGTCGCTGAGCATTACAGCGACGCCACCAATGCAGAATTTGTCGTCAATGCCACCCGTGGTATTATCCCGGCCTATCAAGTCCAGGATTTATCGGCGAGTTATACTTTCCGTCGCTTCCGTTTTCAAGCCGGAGTCAATAACCTGTTGGATACCCGCTATTTTACTCGTCGCGCAACGGCGTATCCCGGGCCGGGTATTATTCCCGCTGATGCCCGTAATTTTTATTTGACGGTTGGATTTAAATGGTAGAAACATTTCAATCCTTTATCATACTACTTCATTTTTTAGCATACATTCTCCTCTTTTTAGTGTAGAGTCAAAGACCATTTAACATCTCCTTCAAAACGATCCCCAAAGCTTTCAATACAAACCTTGTTGATAATAGTATCGATAATTTGGCCACAGGTGAGAAGAGGCTCAAGCTGATGCCAACAAAGTCCAATGAGATTTTTGTAGCTTTGGTTTCGATGATGCTGAGCTATGTAAAGACTACTGGAATTAAAATAAAGGCTATTGCCAATTCTCAATCAACTTAATGAACACATTTTTTAAACAGTTTGGTGGAAAAGTCACCAAGGCACTAACCCAACAATACGCGCAGTCGGACAATTGGCGTGATGGAAGCTTTCAGAATTTGGAGCATACCGATATGAGCGTCAGCCTGCTTGATTTCCCCAAAGTGATCTACAAGCAGTTATCCAATCGAAAAGGGCGAGTGCCCGAGCAGCCACTGCCAATTATACCTTTTGACCAAAAGGCCTTTCTAGCTTCTTCTTCGAAAAGCAAATTCATTTGGTACGGTCACTCGGCTATCCTGATGCGCATGGCCGGAAAAACCATCCTGATTGATCCCATGCTGGGGCCAGATACGACACCCATCGCTCCGATTTCAACCAAGCGCTTCTCAGACAACACCTTAGATTTGATTGATGATTTCCCCGAGATTGACTTATTATTAATGACTCATGATCATTACGATCATCTGGATTATGCCAGTATTCAAAAGCTGAAGCCCAAGACTAAGCAGTATTTTGTTGCCATGGGTGTCAAGCGGCATTTGGTAAGCTGGGGTGTATCAGCCGATTTGATCACGGAATTTGATTGGTGGCAAGCTCAAGATTTTGCTGATATAAAAATTACCTTTACACCCACTCGACATTTTTCGGGACGTGGCTTAAGGGATCGATTAAAAACGCTCTGGGGGGGATGGGTCTTTAAGACATCCGAGGAGAATATATGGTTTAGTGGGGACGGCGGCTACGGTCAACATTTTCGGGAAGTGGGCCAACGTTTAGGCCCTTTTGATTTTGCCTTCATGGAATGTGGGCAGTATAATCACGACTGGCATGATATCCATTTATTCCCCGACGAAGCCGTGCACGCGGCGGTAGATGCTAATGTGCAAAAGGCGATGCCGGTACACTGGGGAGGCTTCCCCTTATCGTACCAGCATACCTGGCAAGAACCCCCCACCGAGTTTGTAAAAACAGCTCTGGAAGAGCAACTCAATTATTCACTCCCCGCTCTCGGCGAACTATTCGATGTTAATACCGTCATCACAACCCCTTGGTGGACTAAATACAAGTAAATGTTAGTAAGAAAACAAGTCAGTATTATCCGAGTCTTGGCCTGGACGTGGCATCACGTATTCTGGCTATTGGGATTGTCGGGGCTCTTTGCTTTTTTATATGTCAATAACTACATCACCATCAGCATTCCCTGGTTACCAATCTCCGTCATTGGTACCGCGGTTGCTTTTTATGTTGGTTTCAAAAATAATAGTGCCTACGATCGTATGTGGGAAGCCCGCAAAATCTGGGGTGGCATCGTCAACGATAGCCGAACCTGGGGGATGATGGTAGACGGTTATGTTACTTCACTATTTCAAGACCAAAAAGCATCGGCGGATGAGATTCGGGAGATCAAAAAACGTCTGATCTATCGCCATATTGGCTGGCTATACGCTCATCGCAGTCAATTACTCGTCGCCACCTCCTGGGAGCATATCAGCCAAGGGGGCCTCGTCGCCAGATCAGCGCGATACTATCAGAAAAAATTCGGCATCGGCCTGGTAGACGACGAAGTGACACGCACAGAGCTAAAATTATTCTTGCCTAAGGATGAACATGATCGTTTGATAGGCCACGTTAATACCGCTACTCAAATCATCAACGAGCAATCAAGGGACTTAAAGGATTTGCGTGCAAGAGGCTTTATCGATGATTTTCGCCACATGGAAATGGGAAATGTCCTCAAGAGTTTCTATACCTTACAGGGTAAGAATGAACGGATCAAAAAATTTCCCTTGCCTCGGCAGTACGCTAACATGAGCTTCATCTTCGTCGGTATCTTCATCTTTTTGTTGCCGTTTAGTATGATTCCTGAACTCATGAAGGTGGGAGATTGGGGCTTTTGGCTATCCATTCCACTCACGGCTCTGATCGGTTGGGTATACGTGATGATGGAAGTGATTGGGGATTATTCTGAAAATCCGTTCCAAGGCATGGCCAATGATATTCCGATGCTCTCCCTTTGCCGGGTCATTGAAATTGACTTGCGGGAAATGCTCGGTGAGACCGAGTTACCGCCATCTATCCAAGCAAAGAATGGCGTGCTGATGTAGATAAATTTTTAAGAGACAGAAAAAAATGATCGATAAGCGATTTCGTTAGTTGCAGTTTGTGATGGCAACTCCTTACACTAATCGGAAATCAAGCATTCGGCATAGTATGTCACTGTCGCAGTTACAGGCTCCGACGCCACCCAAAATCAGTAAGCAGCAACTAGCAGTCATCCCTTTCCAATATTTACTTTTTCCACAACCACTCCCCCTCGAAATTGTTACAATCTTAATACCGTAAACAACAACAAAAGACGTAACTTTGCGCCGCATGATGCGCGAAACAGTCGCCCTCTATTTTTCAACCATTTAGCAATCAAATAAACCATGGGTAAAATCTCCGTCGCTGATCGCTTTGCCAACCGACATATTGGTATAAGTCCAGCCGAATTGCAGGATATGCTGCAAACGATCAATGTCAGTTCGTTGGATCAACTGATAGATGAAACTGTGCCGGATAGTATTCGCCTACGCAAACCGCTTCGCCTGCCTGAGGCCTTGACCGAAAGCGAATATTTGCGCGAATTGAAGCAGACGGCAGCCATGAATAAGGTCTTTAAGTCCTACATTGGTATGGGCTACTACGGGACCGTCACGCCTTCCGTGATTTCTCGCAATGTTTTCCAAAACCCAGGCTGGTATACACAGTATACGCCATATCAGGCAGAAATTGCGCAGGGCCGTCTAGAGGCATTGCTCAACTTCCAAACTATGGTCAGCGATTTGACCGCCTTGCCAATTGCCAATGCTTCTTTGCTGGATGAAGGCACCGCGGCGGCGGAAGCCATGAGTATGTTTTTCAGCCTTCGCAACAAGCGGAAGAAAGCAGATCTCGATAATGAGTTTTTCGTATCCGATCAGGTATTGGACCAAACGATTGATATCTTGACGACTCGTGCCGAGCCAATCGGGATCAAAGTCGTAGTGGGTGACCACAAGAAGTATAAAATCAATGAAAAAACCTTTGGGGTACTTTTACAATACCCTGGTAAAGATGGTAGTGTTGTTGACTACCGCGCTTTTGTGGAAAAAGCAAAAGCAAAAAATGTGTATATCACTGCCGCTGCCGATATTCTGAGCTTAGCGCTACTTACTCCTCCGGGTGAGTGGGGCGCGGATGCTGTTGTCGGAAATACTCAACGCTTGGGTGTCCCCATGGGTTACGGTGGTCCACACGCGGCTTATTTTGCGTGCAAAGAAGACTTCAAACGCCTTATTCCAGGGCGAATCATTGGTGTCTCTGTCGATATGCATAACAATCAAGCGCTCCGCATGGCGCTGCAAACCCGCGAGCAGCACATTCGTCGCGAAAAAGCCACTTCGAATATCTGTACCGCGCAGGCACTACTGGCCATTATGGCGGGCATGTACGGTGTATACCATGGTCCCGACGGATTGCGGGCTATTGCGCAACGCATCCACACCATGACCCAAATCGTAGCTAACAAGATTAGCAAAATGGGTTATCAAGTGGTAACTAAGAGCTATTTCGATACCATCCGTATTGAAATGGATAAGCCTACCCTGACTCAGGTCCGCAAAGCGGCCCTGGCTGCAAAAATCAATCTATACTACGATCAGACTGGTGTACAAATCAGCGTCGATGAAACAGTGAGCGAAGCAGATATGCTGGACCTGATCAATGTCTTTGCGAAGGTGCAAGGTAGCGAAGCGGTCAATAAGTTCACCGTGCCTAAAGCGTTGAAAGTCCCTGCGCGTTTACGTCGCGAAAGCGAATACCTAACGCATCCGGTATTCCACTCGCACCACACCGAGAGCAAAATGATGCGCTATATCAAGCGGCTCGAAAATCGCGATTTATCGCTGGTGCATTCCATGATTCCTCTGGGTTCATGTACCATGAAGCTGAACGCCGCCACGCAACTGATCCCGGTGAGCTGGGAAGAATTCGCTAACATTCACCCATTTGCACCGCTAAATCAAACCAAAGGCTATCAGAAGGTATTCCAGGAGCTAGAAGATTACCTCTGCGAAATCACAGGCTTTACTGCTTGCTCGTTACAACCCAACAGTGGTGCACAAGGTGAGTATACCGGTTTATTGACTATCCGAGCGTACCACCATGCACGCGGTGATCATCATCGCAATATCGCCTTGATTCCCTCTTCGGCACACGGAACCAATCCAGCAAGTGCCGTGATGGCAGGTATGAAAGTCGTAGTGGTCAAATGCGATGAGGAAGGTAATATTGATATTCCTGATTTACGTGAAAAAGCCGAAAAGTATAAAGATCAGCTCTCTAGCCTGATGGTGACTTATCCATCTACTCACGGGGTATTCGAAACGGGCATCAAAGAGATCTGTGATATCATCCACAAAAATGGCGGTAAGGTCTACATGGACGGCGCTAATATGAATGCTCAGGTGGGTTTGACCAGTCCGGGGGCGATCCACGCGGATGTTTGTCACCTCAACCTGCACAAGACCTTCAGCATTCCACACGGTGGTGGTGGTCCAGGTATGGGCCCTATCTGTGTCAATGATAGCCTGGCCCCTTATCTGCCTAAGCACAAATTGGTTAAAACAGGCGGTAAAAAAGGTATTTCAGCCGTATCGGCTGCACCTTGGGGTAGTGCCAGTATCCTCTTAATCTCCTACGCTTATATCAAAATGTTGGGCGCAAAAGGTGTTACGGATTCAACACGCTACGCTATTTTGAACTCTAACTATATCAAAGCGCGCCTGGAAAATGATTATCCGGTCTTGTATACCGGTGCAATGGGCCATAGCGCACATGAGTTGATTATTGATCTACGGCATTTCAAAGCGCTGGGCGTCAGTGCTGAGGATGTGGCTAAGCGTTTGATCGATTATGGCTTCCACGCTCCGACGCTCTCTTTCCCGGTAGCAGGAACCATTATGATTGAGCCTACGGAAAGTGAAAGTAAGGATGAGCTAGATCGCTTCTGCGACGCAATGCTGAGCATTCGCCACGAAATCGACGAAATTGCTACCGGTGAAGCCGATCAAGCCTCAAATGTGTTGATCAATGCGCCACATACCGCCACGCTGGTAACTTCCGACGATTGGCCTTACGGTTATTCACGCGAGAAGGCAGCGTATCCGCTGCCGTATCTACGAGAAGGTTATAAATTCTGGCCACACATCGGTCGGGTGAATAATGCCCACGGTGATCGCAATTTAATTTGTACTTGCCCACCGTTGGAGTCCTACGAAATGTCGACCGAAACTAACGGCGTACTTAACGAAAATTAATCCATAGAGGCGTGTATTCAAGATTTGAATGCACGCCTTTTCCTATTTGACTTGCAAGATTTCTAAACCATGATTGTAGTAACCGGTGCGCTGGGCTTTATTGGGAGTTGCATGGTGCGCAAACTCAATGATTCAGGTCATCTAACCGATTTGTTGGTTGTAGACGATTTTTATAAAGATTATAAAGAAGTCAATCTGGCCAATAAATCCATTCGAGAATGGATCCACCGAGATATCTTCTTAGAAATCTTCGCTAAAATGCCCGGCCAGATTGATTTTGTATTCCACCTCGGTGCCCGCACCGATACCACGGAAAAGGATCAAGCCATTTTTGACGATCTTAATTTAAACTATTCCAAACGTATCTGGGAGATTTGTACCGAGCACCAAATTCCTCTGATTTACGCTTCCAGTGCTGCCACCTACGGGGCAGGTGAACATGGCTACGATGATGATCACGCCTGGACCCCAAAATTAAAACCATTGAATCCTTACGGTCAGTCTAAGAATGATTTTGACGATTGGGTTTTAAAGCAGGAAAATACCCCTCCATTCTGGGCAGGCTTTAAGTTTTTCAACATCTACGGGCCCAATGAATACCATAAGAAGCGCATGGCTTCGGTGATCTATCACACTGCCAAACAAATCAAGGCGACGGGTGGGATGAAACTCTTCCGATCACATCGCGAGGGGATTGAAAATGGACATCAACAACGTGATTTTGTATACGTCAAAGACTTGGTCGACGTCTTACATCATTTTTTCAAAAACCAGAAAAATAGCGGTATCTACAATCTAGGAACCGGACAAGCCCGTACTTTTCTCGATCTGGCTACAGCGACATTCCACGCCATGGATTTAGAACCGAACATCAGTTTCATTGATACCCCAATTGATATTCGCGATACCTATCAATATTTCACGGAGGCCAAAATGGATAAGCTTCGAGCTGCAGGTTATGACACGCCTTTCCGTAGCCTGGAGGATGGCATCACGGATTACGTCCAACACTATTTGATCAAGGAGAAAATCTGGTAAGCCAATTCTTTACTCTTCCCGCAGGCGATTCATACTGACATAGTAAATCAAATACCACTCATCATTTGATCTGGAGAACCGGCGTTGCATTCCAAAGGGCGCATTGACCATACGGATGTTTTCGATGATTAAGTCCTCACTCACCTTTTCATAACTCCGCGAAAACTGACCTTCCACATTTTCAAAAGGCTGGTGATACTGCCAATCTTCTTTTTGCCAGCGGAAACTATCATCTACAATTTTGGAGCTATCGGTCTGAGAAGGAATCCCTTGTAAAGGGAAAAGGACGTGCGCCAATTGATAGGTCGTATCGTTGTGAAATTTTTGATAAAAAGAAAGGAAATCACTGGGCAATCCATCTGCTTCGTAAGTATATCCTTCCGTCGCTTCGGTGGGAGTAGTCGATTGCGCCTGACGCTTTTTGAGCTGATACATAAAAAAGATCGAGGTCACTACACAGCCCAGAATAAAACCAATGATGTATTTCATATTGTAACGTCCAAAGTATTTTCAGCTACAAAGAAAAGAAAGTTCTTTGATAAATTTCAGCCATCTCTTTGCTCAAGCGTAAAGCGGAACCTCCATGGTGGCGTAGACTAGGATGTAGTCATTCAATTGCTCGTAGTAGATGTCAAAGGATTCTTGATAATCCTCTTTTAACACTTGTCCGCGACAATGCCCCACCGCCAAATCAAAAGCAAAAGGCTCTATATGAATGTGGGCCCGAAAATCAAGTTGGCGACGCCCGTAGGCTTTGTATAAAGCTTCCTTAGCTCCCCAGTAAATGTGTAAATGCTCTAGTCGGGTAGCCGGAACCAAACTCTCCAGCTCCTCCGGCCGCATATACTTATGCGCTAGTCGCTCAATTTTACTGACCAGCACCTGAATGTCAACACCCACTGCCTGCGGAGCAGCCATCACCGCAGTCATCTCTCGCGAGTGACTGATGGAAATATCAAAAAGTGAATTCTCCAGGTAAGGTTTTCCAAACTCATCTTTGAGGCAGGCGCCGCGTTCTTCCCGGCCCGACATGAGGTGCAACAGCCAGCGGCCCGCCAACCATTCTAGCCGGCGGCGGCCCTTGATTTGCTGCACAAATTCCGCCTCAACGCCAGACAAAGACAGTCGTTCCATGAAATAAGCCTCGGACTCTTCGATATGCCACAATCCAAGCTCTGCCTGTAAGTCGAGTTTGCGATGAAAGATCAAAGCCATAGGCGATCATTAATAATGAAGCGATTTAAACTTATTCCAATTGCCTTAAAACGAAATTATTGATTTCCAGATGCTTCAGCTATTTTTCGTCTCGTACTTTAACAGTACGAAACTCTAAATAAGCTTCGCCCTGAAAAGCAAGCATTTATTTTAAGTCTAAATTTAAAAGTTCAAATCACTTCAATCAGTAAGAACAAAAGATAAGAGATTAATATTAAGAAAGTAGAGTCAAAGCACTTAATTTTGAATCCGACGTTAAAACACACTCATTTTGTCAAATATCCAGGTTGAAAAAATCGCCCAATTAACTGGTCATAAAGCGGCCATTTATGCTTTAGCGCCGGGGGCGCAACCCTACGAATTCCTCTCCGGTGCGGGCGAAGGTTGGGTCGTTCGCTGGGATCTGCGAGAGCCCGAACTCGGTCGACTTATCACGAAGGTAGAAGCCAATATTTTCTCATTGCTCCACGTTCCCGAGCAGCAGATGCTGGTGGTGGGGAATATGAACGGCGGCGTACATTGGGTCGACCTAGACGCGCCCGATCAAACTCGCAATATCCAACACCACAGCCGCGGCGTTTTTGCCAGTCTTTTACTTGATGAGCACATTCTGACCATTGGCGGTGGCGGTACACTCACCCGTTGGGCAACCGATCCACCGCGCAGCCTCGAAAGCTTGCAACTTACCCACCAAAGCCTGCGAGGTATCGCTTACCATGCAGACCGCAAAGAATTAGCTATCGCCGCTTCGGATCATAGAATCTATATCCTGGATGCCAATAGCTGGCAAATCAAACAAGCCATCGATCAAGCCCACGATAATTCAGTTTTCACACTCCGCTTTAGCCCGGATGGGCAGCTGCTACTCAGTGGAGGGCGCGACGCGCAGCTGCGCATCTGGGAAGTCGCCGATACTTACCAAGCTAAGCATACAATCGCGGCTCACATGTATACGATCAATGATTTGGCTTTCCATCCCGATGGCCACCTCCTGGCTACAGCCAGCCGTGATAAGAGCATCAAAATTTGGGATGCGCGTAGTTTCCAGTTGTTAAAAGTCATTGAGGGTGTTCGTGATGGCGGTCACTTCAATTCCGTTAACCGATTGTATTGGTCAAGCTACAATAATTACCTAATTTCGTGCTCCGATGATCGCAGTATCATTATCTGGAAAATCGAACACCATTAAACAAGAATAACTACATGATTTTTTCCGATAAAAAAATTCTGGAGGCTATTGAGAGCGAGGCAATTATTATTGAGCCTTTTCGGCGGGACTGCCTGGGCACCAATTCCTACGATGTCCATCTGGGACGTTATCTTGCCGTATACGAAGATGAAGTGCTCGACGCACGCAAACATAACCATATCCGAGAGATTGTAATCGGAGAGGAAGGCATTGTCCTACAACCTGGTACGCTTTATCTCGGCGTTACCGAAGAGTATACAGAAACGCATAATGCAGTGCCTTTTTTGGAAGGTAAATCCAGCGTTGGCCGCCTCGGGATTGATATCCACGCCACAGCTGGTAAAGGTGACGTTGGTTTTTGTAATACCTGGACGCTGGAAATTTCCTGTGTGCACCCGGTAAGAGTTTATGCCGGTATGCCTATCGGACAGCTGATTTATTTTGCGGTAGAAGGAGATATTGAAAATTATTACAATCGTAAGTCGAACGCGAAATACGTCGAACGCACGATTAAACCGGTGGAGAGTATGATGTGGAAGAATGAGTTTTAGGCATACTCATATCCAAAAAGCATGGAGAATCCAATATTTTTTTCTGGTCCTGGTACTTTTTTTCAAATTTTTTCTTTTTGATTATCAGTGACTTAAGCCTTCAATTAATATTTTCCAAAATATATCTTTATGGAATTTTTAAAAAATGGAATCTATAGATAGTAGAAATATTTCTGTAAACTTCTGTTTTTAACCTCTTGTCCATAAAATGTTCTTGGCAAAGGCTGAGATCGATATGCCTAAAAAATATTGCGGCTGAAAATGGCCGGCGGCGGTGGCTGTGGGTGGGACCCTCCCACAAAGCTCCCGACTCTATCCCGCTCAGTCGTTCATTTTTATAAAAAACATACTGAATGTTCTGAATCATATCCCAATTACACTCATCATTCAACAATTCACTTTCAACATCCTACAAGCATGCCTCTAAAAATCATTTCAGCCGGAGCCGGTAGCGGCAAAACGTATCGCCTGACGCAGGAGATGGTGGCTTTGCTGAAAAGTGGTGTGCGCGCCAGTGGGATTATTGCCACCACTTTTACAACTAAGGCCGCGGCTGAATTGCAAGAGCGGGTTCGGGTCAAGTTGCTACAAGAGGGGTTAATGGATGAAGCTAATGATCTCACCAATGCTCTCATCGGTACCGTCCACGGGCTCGGGGTTAAACTGCTCAAGCGTTTTGCTTTTGAAGCCGGTGTATCGCCACAGGTTGACATCATTGCCGATGAAGATCAGCAAATTCTATTCAATAAAAGCCTCGCAACCGTGCTGACGCAAGAGCGTATCCAGCACATGGAACATTACAGCAATCGCCTGGGACTTAACAAGCGTGAACGCTACGATTGGCGGTTTGAAGTCAAGCAACTTACTGATATTGCCCGAGCGAATGACTTTTCGACTGCGGTTTTAGAGGAAAGCAAGCAACGTTCTTTTACCAGCCTACAGGCCTTTCTTAGCCCTATTTCAGAACAACCGCTCCAGGCTTTCAATGAGCAGTTGGGACGCTTGCTAGAGCAGACCTTAGCCCAACTGCGGGCCAATGAGGATACCACTAAAAAGACAGCCAAAGCCGAAGACATCCTCAAGGGGATGCAAAATACTTTAAAATTACGGGGTCAATTACACTGGCATGAATGGGTAAAGATTGCCAAGCTGGATGTCGGAGCCAAGAGCAAAGAGGATGTTTTTGATCTCATTGACTTTGCAAAAACCCACGACGCGCATCCCGAGTTTCACCGTGATATCGAAGCCTTTATCCACGGTATATTCGACATCGCGATGGAAGCCATTCAGGAATATGATCAGTATAAAAAGCAGCGAGGACTGATCGATTATATCGATATGGAAATTCACGTCAAGCGTCTGCTTGATAACCCTCAAGTCGTTCAGGTTTTGTCAAAAGAGCTGGATTTGTTGATGGTAGATGAATTTCAGGATACCAGTCCGATCCAGTTAGAGATATTTTTAAAACTATCTAAAATTGCTCAGCACTCCATCTGGGTCGGTGATCCTAAGCAATCGATTTACGGCTTCCGTGGTGCGGAACCACGCTTAATGCAGGCCATTATTGAAAAAAATGGTGGGGTCAAACCCGAAGATATCCAGCGGCATTCCTGGCGATCCCGGGAAGATATCGTCTATCTAACCAATGCCCTTTTTGTTAAGGCTTTCTCTGATTTACCCACAGAGCAGGTAGCCTTAGAGCCCATGCGTACGCGACTAGATAATCCACACAATCCAGCTTTTAAAGCGGAGCCTATTGAATTGAACGATGCCATCATTCATTGGCATTTTCAACTCGATGGAGAAGGTCGCTTACCAGGTAAGCCCTGGATGGAAAATGGTATTGCCAAAGCCTTAGTTCGATTTTTAGATCGTCAAATCCACATCTTGCCCAAAGGAGAAGAGCAAATTCGCCCCGCTCGACCGGGCGATGTCGCTATCCTCTGCCGATCCAACGCAGAATGCCAAACCATCGCCGAGGCACTGCACCGGGCGGGCTTGAAAGCAGCAATCTCGCGTAGTGGGCTGCTGTCTACCGCTGAAGCGCGGTTGATCTTGGCCTGCCTGAAATTTATCCTCAATAAATCCGATTCATTATCTGTAGCAGAAATCCTGCTCCTGGCCGACGATCAAAAGATTGAAGATATCATCCATCATCGGTTAGAATACCTCGAACGACTAGAGCAGGACGAGTGGGAACGCCCCTGGGCCGCCGATCAGCCGATCATCCAGCAGTTGCACGAATTAAGGGAGCAAGTTGCTGAACTGTCCAGCGCCGAGATCTTGAACTTATTGATGGAACAGCTAGACCTGCGCCGAATGATCGTGCGCTGGGGTAAGGTATCACAACGCATGGACAATGTCGATGTGTTGCGCAAGATGGCGCTGCAATACGAAGAAGCTTGTAATCGTCTGCACACTGCGGCTTCATTGGGTGGGTTTCTGCTGTGGTTGAACGAGCTGGAGAAAGCTGGCAAGGATACCCAAGGCTCCGGCGAAGGGCCAGACGCGGTCAATGTGATGACTTATCACCGCAGCAAAGGTTTGGAATGGCCAGTGGTGATCTGTCACAGCCTCGAAGGTCGTCTGAGAGATAAAGTCTGGGGCATGAATATCGTATCAGATACGGACGATATTGATCTGGATAATATTTTGGGGAATCGTTGGCTACGCTACTGGATTAACCCCTATTCCGATCAGGACCGGGGCACCTTGCTCAGCGAGCGCATCAATGCCAGCCCTATCAAGAAGGCCGCAACCGAACAAGCACTCGCTGAAGAAGCGCGACTACTCTACGTCGGGATCACCCGCGCCCGGGATTATCTCGTTTTCCCTACCCGCAGCATGACCACGCGCTGGCTCAATCGTTGCTGGCATCAGGGCAAAGAGAGCGATCCAACGCTTGATTTTCACGATATTGAAACGCCTTGGGAATGGAACGGACGGTTTTTGACAAAACAAACCCCAGATGATCTGATTTTCCCGAGGGATTTTACACAAGCAGAACCCGTTGAAGAGGATATTCAATACTTTGCCGAGCGTAAAGGTCGCAATCCGGGGCTCCCCTACACTATCGATCTTAATCGCGAAACATTTCGGGATAGCTACCATCTAAAATTGTCAAATCCCCTGCCCTTTGGCTCCCCTTTGGTAACGACCGAAGAGGAACGCACCTATGCTTTGGGCAAAGTGGCTAAGGCCATCCTCGCGGCCGATCGTCTCAATTATCCAGCCGAAGAACGCCTTCAACTTGCCAATGGCTTGCTGCAACGACACGACGTTGATGATCTCAGCGCCGCAAAATTGGCCGATTGGTCGGGGCAGTTTTTTGCATTTCTGGAAAAGCGCTTCGCCCCTAAACGCGTCTTGCGTAAATTTCCCGTTCGCTATCATCATCAGGGTCGACTATTTTCTCGCCTGCTCGATCTGGTTTTAGAAACGGCCGAAGGCTATGTCCTTATCCAGCATAGTGGTTTTACTGGCCCCGATTCGAAGTGGAACAAGAAAATGAAAGAAGAACTAAGTGACTTCTTTTATCTAGCGCAAGATGGTACGAAGCAAGCCTTTGGGACTTCGAACGTTCAGCTGTTTGCTCACTTTGTCATGGGTAGCAGTCTGCTCGAAGCAGAGATTAAAAGTAAAAAAGCCCACTCCACAACGGAGCAGGCTTAGCCATTTGGTCTCAAAAACTTAGTTCTTTCCTTCTATAACTTCGACCGGTATACATGAGCGTTCAATCGTTGCTCACGCAGGGTCTTAAAAAGGATTAATTCTTTTTGCGTTTACCGTCTCGGTATTCCACGACGCGAGCTTCGGGTGCTCGGTGGATAATCATTTTTTTCACATATTGCTCCAAGGCAGAGCGGCGCGAAAAATCGACCAAAAGGCAATAGGCATATTTTCCCTCCGGCGTCAAATCATAGTAGACACTCCCAAACTGGTTAAAGAGCTGATGGTTGCGCGCCAAGGGCCGTTCCGCCAGGATCAGTTCCACGACATAACCATCATAGCCCGCGGGCATCGCACGATGATGACGATAGACGTCGATTTTTGTAGATCGTTTGCTCTTTTTAGTACGGGAGCGTACTTCGGTTTCGGTTTTGGGAGGTGTTGGATCGTCAATGGTAGCGATCGCATTTTGCTGACTATTTTGGGCTGACAAACCAGGCAGGGATAAACCTGCTATCAGCAGTATGGCCGCCAGTCGACTAGCCAGAGTGGTGAAATTGTTCATGGGTGTGGGATCAAAAAGTTAACGAATCGATTCAGTTTGAGGTAGCGCAAGAGCTTCTTCACTCGCGCTAGCTTGCGTAGCTAAAGCATTTTTGACCGTAAGATTCTTTTCGGTAAGTTCTTCAGAGTAGCGCTCCCCTACCTGCAGCATCCAGCCACCGGGATGAGGAGCATTGCGCGGCATTTCGCTGGCTAATACCTCTCTGGGAGCGGTATCACCCGGCGAAGATGCTGACGACGTAATTGGCTTGTTTAAGGCAATAGAAATAAAGGATACGATAGACAGGGCTATCGCCAGTAGTAAAAACAGTTCCATAGTGCGTAGGTTGGCTAGTGTTTTATAGTGTTTATATCTCAGGCCGTCGGACTAAGCCGCGACTCGTGCGTTCTGTATCGTAAATAGCTTAATGGGGGGTATGTACTAAAGGTTATGTTTCAAATATAATAATAATTAATATAAAAGCGCAAGCATGCACAAAATCTTGTGTGACAATAGTTTGAAAATTATCCGCGCATATCAACATTTGAAAAATGGCAAATTAAAAGGTGTTTTTACCCTAAAATGTGTAGAATTTGCTGGATAAAGTACTTCTGAGGAGAGAAAACGGCAGGTATGTGTTTGAATTGAATGAAGTTTTAAACACTAAAAAAATATAATTGTTTATTATAATGTGACAAGATTTAATTTTTTTTCTCTAGAATATTCTTATTCCCCTCTATTTCCCTTGTTGATTGGAACCATTCTTTTCTCAGTAATTGTTTCGTAAATTCCGATTATCGCTTATCTTTGCGCCTGCAAAGTTTGAAACGCAAACTTTTAGACGCATTATTGCGAAATGAAAAACGCCGCCCGGGTGCTGAAATTGGTAGACAGGCATGGTTGAGGGCCATGTGTCCGTATGGGCGTGCGGGTTCGACTCCCGCCTCGGGCACCAGCAAGCTCCACATTCTTTTATCTGGAAGAGTGTGGAGTTTTTTTATGTAAGCACCAATCATCTCTACTACTACACGACAACATATACACTTTGCGACCAAACCTGCCCGCTCTCTATTCTCTGGAAATAATTAGCACCATCTTGCACTAAAAAGCGCTATTTATATGCTGTATTTCCGGATATTTCCTTAAATTCAAACGTGTAAGTTGTTGTAAGCGCCAAATTAAACCTGTGCTTTAAGCTTCATAGCCACAAAAATCAAGAGCATTTTGCTCTTTTCGAATGATCATTCTAATGTGCTATGTATCCTGAAAAACAATAACTGACAACATCAAAAACTGCTTCCCTCATTATTGGAATTTCGACTTCACAACTTACTATGGCACGTTTTCAAAATTTCGAAATCGTGACTAGAGTCAGAGGTTAGTTGCCGCCAAAATTAATACTTAAATTAAATTATTGGCAAATTTGAGATAGTCTCTATCTCTTCATTTAAGAAACAAATTAAAGGGTAATTATAACTCCGTCCTACTAGATGGGAGATGGGTTATATATTATACTTTTAATAAATTTCTTATAACGATCATAATCTTCAAAGCCTCATGAAGTACCGTTTCACTTCTTCTCTTGTAGTATTACTACTTGCTGTTTCCTCCTATGTCACGCATGCTCAAAACCTGGTTCCTAATCCCAGTTTTGAAGACTTTCTGTTTTGTCCAGATCAGTTGTCCCAACTACCAATTGCTGATTTTTGGGATATTCCTACTGTTGGTACGGCGGATTTATTAAATGTCTGTTCTGGTAATGGCCAGCCATCGGGTGTACCCACGAATGCCTTTGGTAACCAAGTGCCGAACACTGGACAAGGATACGGCGGCCTATATGGCTATATCCAAACGATTCATTACCGAGAGTATATGCAGGTGCAACTCACCGAACCGATGGTAGCGGGCTTGTGTTATTCCGTATCTATGCTCGTATCATTGGGCGACAATTCTGGCTTCGCTTGTAACAACATGGGCATCCACTTGGCCAATGTACCACCGGCTAATGGCTCTACCACCTTTCTTAATGTGACGCCCCAGATCGTCGAAACCAATGTAATTGATGATAAAGTAAATTGGGTCGAAGTCAGTGGCCAATACATTGCTACCGGCGGAGAAGAATGGTTGACCATCGGTGTTTTTGCGGATGACCCGGCGCTGACAACGACTCTTCTGGATGGAACACTTGTCCAAGCGTCTTATTACTATATCGAAGACGTATCTGTAGTCGAAGGTGGCTCTAATCTTAATGCTGAAATTGCGCCACCGGATGATTTGGATTGTACGATAAATAACGTTTTGTTGGATGCATCAGGTTCCGATACTGGCCCTGGTATTACTTATTCATGGAGTGGTCCAAATGGCTATACTTCTAATGAGCAAAGTCCAACAGTTAGCGAACCGGGGATTTATTCGATCACTGTATCCGATGGTGGTGCTTGCGTTGGAATCGCTGAAGTAGAAGTCATGCAAGATGCTTTACCACCGGACATCAATATTAGCACAAGTGATCCAGGTATTCTAGATTGTAGTAATACGGATATACTCTTGACGGGATCGTCTACCGATCCTGGTGTGAGTTATGCCTGGCAAGGTGAAGGACTAAGTTCTAATACGTCCACTTTAAGCACTAATCTTCCCGGCACCTATCAATTAACCATTTCTAGCCCCAACGGTTGCACAAATACACAAAGTATTACGATTGATCAGGATCTCGCTACCCCTGATGTTGAAATTATTGCCGATAGTCCCCTTGACTGCAGTGGAAACGCGTCATTGCTTGAGGCAAATACCACCTCAACCCTGACGGACTATGCCTGGGTAGCCCCGGATGGAACGGTCGAGACTACTCCTTCAATTTTTGCTTCCTTGGGAGGGATATACACCTTGGTAGTAACCGCTGAAAATGGATGTACGGCTCAGGATCAGTTCGTATTAATAGAAAATATCGATCCTCCTCTAGCGGATGCGGGTAGCACACAAACCCTTGATTGCACTGGTAATCCAGTCATCTTGGATGGTAGTGGTTCCGCAGGTGGCCCAAACATAAATTACGAATGGCAGGATATATTTGGTATTACCATAAGCAACGATATCATTATTCAAGTCGATGAAATTGGCACTTACTTTTTAATCGTCACGGATACGAATAATGGTTGTACCTCTTCCGCTTCAGTAGATGTCAACCCCGTGTTTAATTTTCCGGTGGCAGTTGCTCTATCTAACGGCGAATTGACCTGCGACGTAGACATGGTCAATCTCAATTCAACCGGGTCGAGTACAGGTCCGTTTTACCTTTACGAATGGTTGGATGCAAATAATAACGCCATTGGTTTTGATCAGTCAGTCGATGTTAGTCAAAGTGGTGTATTCACTTTAGTCGTTACCGATTTGCAAACGGGGTGTACCGCAACGGATATTGTCAATATTACGGAAAACACTACCCCGCCTACTGCTGAGGCCGGAGCACCGGCCTCACTGGATTGCAATGGTAATGCCGTGTCTTTGGATGGTTCCAGTTCAAGCTTAGGAGCTGATTTCAGTTACGAGTGGCGTGATGAAAATGGCATCTTGGTTAGTAACGATCTCGTGACAAATGTTGACCAAGCAGGACTTTATGAATTGCTAGTTACCAATACCCTCAATGGTTGTACGGCTACAGATCAGGTTCAGGTTAGTGGAAATAATGACTTACCGCTCGCCGAAGCACAAACGGATGGGGAATTAACCTGTACCATTAATAATGTTAGCCTGAATGCTGATGGCTCCGACACTGGTAGTAATATTGAGTATGAGTGGTTGGATGAAAATAATAATGCTGTAGGATCTACCGCCACAGTCGATATCGATCAGCCTGGAACCTATACTCTGGTCGTCACCAATACCGATAGTGGCTGTACTTCTTCCGCAACGACTACAGTTTCACAAGATATTGCATCACCCGATGCCGAGGCGGGAGCACCCGCGATCTTGGATTGCAGTACGACCTCGGTGTCTCTCGATGGCTCAGGGTCATCCGCTGGGACGGACTTTGAATACGAATGGTTGGATGACAATAATAATAGTATTGGCAACAATACCACTGTTGATGTGAGTCAAGCGGGTACTTACACGATTATTGTTACTAATAACCTTAACGGTTGTACGGCCTCGGATCAAGTTGCGGTTACGCCCGATAATGACCTGCCTATTGCTCAGGCGCAAGCCTCTGGGGATTTGACCTGTGCGATTACCAGTATTGATCTCAACTCCAACGGCTCCGCCACTGGGACTAATATCGAATACGAATGGCTCGATGAGAATAATAACTCGATTGGTAGCGATGCCACCGTCGATGTTAATCAAACTGGTACTTATACTCTCGTTGTAATGAATACCGATAATGGCTGCTCTTCCAGCAATCAGGTCTTAGTGAACGAAAACATTGCCGAGCCGACCGCCGAAGCCGGACAAGCTACGCCTTTGGATTGTGACGATACTTCCACTAGTCTCGATGGCAGTGGCTCTTCCAATGGCGCTAACTTTAGCTTCGAATGGTTCGATGAAAACAATAATGCCGTTGGCGCTGATGTACAAGTCGACGTCACCCAAATTGGGACCTACACCCTTGTAGTCACCGATACCGATAATGGCTGTACCGCCTTCGACGAAGTCCTTGTCACCGAAGATGTCAATCCACCACTAGCCAGTGCTGCTGCCGAAGAGGATTTGACTTGTACGACGAACTCCGTTCAACTTAATTCCAATGGCTCCGCTTCTGGACCAGATATCGAGTACGAGTGGTTTGATGAGAATAATACCTCCATAGGCACGGAGTCAACCGTGGAAGTGGGCCAAGCTGGGACCTTCACCCTAATCGTTACTAATCTTGACAATGGTTGTACCACCACCACGACAGCGGAGGTCACCGAAGATGTGGCCGAGCCTACCGCTGAAGCAGGATCTCCGACCACCCTCGATTGTGAAACCTCTTCGGCAACCCTCGATGGTAGTGGTTCTTCAAATGGCGCTGATTTTAGCTATCAGTGGTTCGATGAGAACAACAATGCTATCAGCCAAATGCCGAACGTTGATGTGGATCAGGTTGGATTGTATACCCTCGTGGTCACCAATGATATTAACGGCTGTACTTCTACCGATCAAGTTCAAATTGATCTGGATAATACACCTCCTGTTGCTACCGCTCAGGCAGCCGGTGATCTGACCTGTGTGGTCAACTCTATTGATCTCAATTCCAGTGGATCTTCTGCTGGCCCTAATATCCAATTCGAATGGTTCGATGATGCGAATAATACTCTCGGTAATGACGCCAGTGTAGCCGTTACTCAGCCCGGAGATTTTATCCTCATCGTCACCAACACCGATAATGGCTGTACCGCTCAAGCTCAAGCCCAGGTCACCCAAGATTTAGCTGAGCCTACCGCTGAGGCCGGACAAGCTACACCACTTGATTGCGATGATACCTCCACTAGCCTCGATGGCAGCGGCTCTTCCAATGGCGCTAACTTCAGCTTCGAGTGGTTCGATGAAAACAATAATGCCGTTGGTGCTGATGTACAAGTCGATGTTACCCAAGTTGGCACCTACACCCTCGTGGTCACCGATACCGATAATGGCTGTACCGCCTTCGATGAAGTCCTCGTCACCGAAGACATTAATCTGCCACTGGCCAGTGCTACCGCCGAAGAGGATTTGACTTGTACGACGAGCTCCGTTCAGCTTAATTCCAATGGCTCTGCTTCTGGGCCTGATATCGAGTACGAGTGGTTGGATGAGAATAATACTTCCATCGGTACTGATCCTACTGTAGAGGTGAGCCAATCCGGGACGTTTACCTTGATCGTCACCAATCTCGACAATGGTTGTACCACCACCACGACCGCGGAGGTCACCGAAGATGTGGCCGAGCCTACCGCCGAAGCTGGTTCACCCACCACCCTCGATTGTGAAACTTCTTCGGCTACCCTTGATGGTAGTGGCTCTTCCAATGGCACTGACTTTAGCTATCAGTGGTTCGATGAAAACAACAATGCCATCAGTCAAATGCCGAGCGTTGATGTCGATCAGGTTGGATTGTATACCCTCGTGGTCACCAATGATATTAACGGTTGTACATCAACTGATCAAGTCCAAATCGATCTGGATAATACACCTCCTGTAGCTACCGCTCAGGCGGCTGGTGATCTCACTTGTGTCG
>JANQQI010000064.1 GCA_028285085.1 Saprospiraceae bacterium
TGGGATTTTACAGATCGATGCCCACATGGATTTGCGGGAATCTTACGAAGGCTTTACTTATTCACATGCCTCCATTTTTTATAATGCCCTGGCACTTCCACAAGTCAAGAAATTGGTACAGGTAGGCATTCGTGATTATTGTGAGGCGGAGTTGGATGTAATTCAGCAACAACACGGCCGAGTACAAGTCTTTTATGATCACATGCTAAAAGAAGCCCAATTCAGTGGACACAGCTACCATAGTTTATGTAAGACGATCGTCGATGCGCTTCCACAGCAGGTTTATCTGAGTGTTGATATCGATGGGCTTGATCCGTCGCTGTGCCCGCATACGGGTACGCCGGTTCCCGGCGGCCTACAATTTCAGGAAGCGTTGCACCTGATCAAGGTTTTGGTAGATTCAGGTCGCCAAATCATTGGCTTTGACCTTTGCGAGGTCAACGGCGAACACGAATGGGATGGCAATGTTGGGGCCCGCCTACTCTATCGTTTAGCAAATTTGATGGGGCGCTCACAAGGCAAAATCTGAGTTTAGAGCTTGTAAATCAACCAAATAACTACCGAGACTCCTAGTTCCCTCTTACGGCCTGTTGTAGGATTTGGAGGAATGTCGAATCTTTCTGATCGAACAGTTTATTTAAAATTGGCTCATTCCTAAGCTCGATTTCCTGTTCCAAATTGTATGGCTTTTTAGTGGCAATGGCATCTTGTAATAGGCCATAAAATACGGACATGTCTTCTTTATTCTTAACGGAAATAAAAGCCTGTACCGCAAAAGGATCTCCTAAGTCAGGATCTAATTCTAAGGCCTTCATGGCATCTTCTATCGCCAGTTGGTCGCGTTTGAGGCGCTGTTGTACAAAAGCACGATTACTATAGGCAATGGCAAAGGTGGGATCGATTTCAATGGCTTTATTGAAATAGCCAAGCGACTTATTAAAGTTCCGATTTTCTTTTTGGTAATAAAGAAAACCGAGATTATTGTAAGCATTTACCTCATTTGGATTAATCTCGATTACTTTTTTGTATTGCTTAATGGCCTTTTTCAAATCAGACTGGACAAAGTAACAATTCCCCAAACCAAGGTAAGCCGTCGCATTATTGGGCTGAAGAGTAGCCGCTTGTGTGAATTTCTCAATCGCTTGATCATAACTTTCCGCTTCGTAGTACACTTTTCCAAGATTAAGATAAGCTTCAACATTAGCCGAATCGGCATTGATGGAGGCGATAAAATCTAATCGAGCCGAATCGGAATACGCTAAATCCAGTTGGACCACACCGCGATTATTATAGGCTTCCGAGTAAAGATTATTTAATTGAATAGCTTGTCGATAAGCCTCTTTTGCAAAGCGCAACAGTGTATCTCTCTTTAAATCAACTTCCTCATCTGCCAAAGCCTGGTAAACCAAGCCCTGCCGAAAACGGTATCGTTCACTATCCGGGTTTTGCAAAATAGCTGCCTCCAGATCTTCTAAGGCTAAAGCGTATTGATTCAACTCCGATCTGGCTAATGCTCGATTAAAGTGGTAAAGGTGATTATCCGCCGTCATTTCGATGGCCTGTGAAAAGTCTTTAATCGCAGCTTGGTACTGTTTATTAAAATAATAAGCATCTCCTCGAGAATTGTAGTAAATCGGGATAGGTGTCGTACTTGTATCGCGAACTTTCAAGTCAATAGCTTGATCAAAAAACGGAATCGCCTCGGGGAATTCTTCCTTCTGAAGATGTAATAAGGCCAGACCATACAACTCCGAAAAACGTGCATCCTGTGAGTTCAAGCGACGCGTATAGGTTTGAATCAACAAGGTGAGACTAGAATCCCGGTTATATCCCGTCAAAGTATCGAGATCAACCAACTGCTCTTCGATTTCCCGCTTGATTTGTTCAATTTCCTGGTAGCCACTGAGAATGTTAGTTTGTTGATCCTTAAGTTCTTTGGTTACACGCTGGTTTTCCAGAGCCTGATAGAGTTGATAGCCCAAGAATGCGACAATTGGCACCGCGACCAGGTAGAAGAAGTAAAGGTAGCGTTTGCGACGCCTCTTCAAATCCTCTAGCTCCGCTTCTCGTTCCTTGGTCTCACGCTTGGTTTGATATTGCGTAATGGCGGCCACCAAAGTATCATGACTGATCTCGTAGGTTGGATCAAGACGGCCTACTTCCCTTCGGATGAGTCGGTTTTTCAATAAGAATTCTAATAATGAAAAATCGATCTTGTAGCGATTCGTGATTAAAGGTTCCGCCACACTAACGCGTCGGCCATCAATCAACAAAATATTTTCTAACAGATCACAGGCTTTCTTACGCTTAGCGGGCTCTAATTGAGAAATGCGTTTGTCATAAAAATTAAACAGCATCTTATCCATCCCTTCCTTTCCACCCAGGTAATCTGGCGTAACGACTACATTTTTCTTACCCGCCGCTTGCTCCATTTCTACCCGCTCTTCCAGTTCCTGACAAATAATCTGGAGTTGGAATGGCTCGACCTCATCCTCCCGGTTGTGCCCTAAATAATCAACGATCTCATCCACTGTATCGGGATCGTATGCAAAAGGTGCAGTAGAAAAATCATCATTTTTTAAGCCCGCCGGTACATTGATTGCGGCTTTGGCTTTTTCAGCACTTAAGGGAAACAATTCAAAACGGTCATTTAGGATGGTCGGTATGATATCCGTCATCTCATTCAGCCGGCTGAGTCGATCCGAGCGGATCGATAGGAGGATTTTCACTTCGGTGGGCTCGAACCAACTGTAGTGTGCTTTTTGCTCTTCACGATCCATTTCTAGGAACGTACTCTGCACATCGTGTGGCAGGCGTTCGAATACCAAATCAGATAATAATTCAGTAAAAACTTTGCGGTCGTCCTTTTTGTGCTGCTCAAAAAACTCTTCGAACTGATCGCAGATAATGATGGGAATACGGGCTTCGTCGTTGAGGGTGAACTCGCAAGCATTAAGCACGGACCACACATCAGCGGTTTCGGCGGTTTGCCCCGTATGCTTTTGTAACTTCTCGGCATTAACGTAAGGCATTACAGCACTACGAAGATGTTCCAGAGGCGTGATCTTAGAATCTTGCAAACGACAGGTCACCGGATAGTACTTATTGATCTCCAATTCAGGAATCAAACCGGCATTAATCAAAGAGCTCTTCCCCAAACCAGAGCGGGCAAAAAGCACCACAAGTGATTTTACACTGACCAGGCTATGCAACTGATCCGTTTCTCGCTTACGGCCATTAAATATTTTGTTTTCACGGCGCTCGAAAGAGCGCAAGCCTGGGTATCTGCTAATTCTGGTCGGATTCATCGTGTGGTCCAATTCTGAAGAAGATCTCTAAAATCACGAACGATGCCATCAAAGGCACTATCCGCATTACGGGCGATGCTGACAGGTATTTTGCTGGAAGGTAATACGGCTCGAATGTTACCAATTTCATTCTCCCAACCACAAGGCCGAAGAATCACTGGAATCACTAAGGCTTCACGTCCATCGTGTCGCGCCAAAGCGCGTACTCGAACCTCATTATACAATACGTCAGACGCAATGTAGGAGGCGCTAAGTAGGATAAAGATCACTTCGGCCTGATTAATTTTTTCCTCCATATCGGCGGTGATACTTGCACCAGGTAAAGTATCATCTAGCAGTTCGACCAAGCCTTCACCCTCTAGTGGTTTGAGAAACTCACGCATTTTAACGGCGTAGCTTTCATCCTTGGGATCATAAGCCAGAAACGTCTTACAGCAAACAGCTGGCTTTTCGGCTGGTTGATCATTATTCCTTTCTGAAAACGTAGATTCCAGATGCTCTATGAATTCCGGGATACCTTGCTCCACAAACTGGAAGTTGAAACGATTGGCAAAAAAGGCCTTGGTGACTGATGAGAACTGCTTGTCACTCAAGCGCGGTGACAACGGAATAGTCTCATCATTGAGATGTAAGGCATCAAACAACAAGCGCAACTGCCAATTGTCAAGGTTAAAACCCAGAAAAAGATAGGCTTTTAAGTATTGTAGCTCCTTCAGTAATCCGGTTGGTATTTTCGAAATACCAGTGAAGATGTTTTTTATAAAATCCATATTATCCTCTTCCGTCAATACCATTGAATCCTCCTGACGCGCTTCTACCGAGCCAAAGAGACTAATGACCAGCGGTGTTTCTGAAGTGATCTGATCAAAATCGATATCAAAGGTTTGGGAACGACGGAAGTTAAAATTGTATGGAATCGGATACTTACCTTCTTGTTTTAGGGCGCGGTGCATGGAGTCATCCGGCGTGGTGGTCACGATGATATAAAATGGCATTTTCGCCAGTGAAGCATAAAGGGGATTAATGTCCCGAGGGTATCCATTAATCAATTGCTTAATATCGTATTGGAGATTGAGTTTTTTACGCCGGGGAATCTGTAAGTAACACTGCGAGATATAGGATAGATGATGCTTCATCTCCGAGTCATACTTGACACCTTCTTCGTCCAGAGTTTCGGTTAAATCTTCAGATAAGCGTGCGGGTAAAGCTTGCCATCGATCCCCTTTTTTTATAGTCGGCACTTCTGGCCCAAGCATCAGTACACAAGTCTCTTCCTCTAATAATTGTAAGAAGCTTGTCCAATTATTCGCATCAAGTAGGTTCATTCGTCTTTTAAGGCTTTCCGCTAAGGTATTAATTTTTCTCCAAATATGTAATTGGCCTACCTAGGGGAGGGAAGACGACACAAGGGACAAATTGTTATTTAAACTTTCTCTACTTGTTTCAGGTTTTTATTATTTTGAGAGATCGCGCAAAAAACAAATAATTACACTATGATGAATAAATACGCCCTGTGTGGCTACCTTTTGCTAGGTAGCATAATGACGGTAATGGCTCAAGCTGATTTGGAGCGCGCTGCTGTTATTCTCCAGCAGTCTAACCAATATTTAAAAAATGATCTGAAAGAACTTGTCGTTACCGATTCTTATCAAACGGCACATAATGGTGTTCAACACCTTTATTTACAACAATATTTCCAATCTATTCCGATCACTTCGGCACGTGCTAATTTCAACTTCACCCAAGAAGATGAATTGATCAACTATCACCACCGCTTGGTACGTGAGCTCGATCAGAAAATCAATCCTGCACAAGCCATTATGCCGGCTCACCAAGCATTGGATCGCTTTCTACAGCACTATCAGATCAGTGCGGCTTCTCCGGTATTAGTCAAGCAAGAGCAAGATCCTCAGCGTACTCATATTTTTTCTAAAGAAGGCTTAGCATTGGAAGACGTTAAGGTCTCTTTAGTATATCAACCTACAGCAGATGGAACGCTGCGGTTAAGTTGGGAGGTTTATTTTTATGAACTATCCGCCGAAAATCTCTGGGTGAGCCAAATAGATACCGAGACCGGCGAGTTACTAGCTGAGCATAACTTGGTTACCCACTGTGAGTTCCCCGCGGCGTCCCATAATCATAACCATCAGCATCATAGCCAACATCAACATACCGAGCTCGAAGCCAGTATTTTTCAAGTTGGTCAAAATGCCAGCACGGTTAATAACAGTTACAATGTTTACGCCACGCCCGTTGAAAGTCCCAACCACGGGATTCGTTCTGTAGAAATATCACCCTGGACGCAAGCGGGATTAGCAGGTAGCCTTGGATGGCACAATGATGGAACAACGACCTATACCCATTCAAAGGGTAACAACGTAGATGCCTATGAAGACAATAACAATACCAATAGCCCAACCGGAGGCAACGACGCCCGGGTGGACGGCGGTGCCAATCTGGAATTTGATTTCCCCCTTGATTTAACGGTCTCACCGTTAGAACAACAAGACCCCATCATCACCAATTTATTCTATTGGAATAATATCATCCACGATATCTGGTACCAATACGGCTTCGATGAAATATCCGGTAATTTCCAGGAAGACAATCAAGGTCGTGGTGGCTCGGGCGGTGACTCAGTCAACGCTGAAGCACAGGATGATGTCAACAGTGCACGCAATAACGCCAACTTCGCCACACCAACGGATGGAGGCAATCCAAGGATGCAGATGTATTTGTGGACAGTAGTCGGAAGTGATTCGCTTGAAGTCACTGCACCAGCTGGTGCAGTTGGTGACTATCTGATGGTACCAGCCTCTTTTGGAGGCAGCCTGGGGGC
>JANQQI010000078.1 GCA_028285085.1 Saprospiraceae bacterium
GCTGCGGCAGCGGCCCGGACCACCAACATCCGATTGAGAAGCGCCGTTACCGTATTGAGTGCGGCCGACCCCGTGCGGGTTTTTCAAAATTTTGCAACCTTGGATTTGATTTCAAACGGGCGGGCAGAAATAGTGGCTGGGCGAGGTTCATTTATCGATGCATTTCCGTTGTTTGGTTATAATTTAAAGGACTACGATGCTCTCTTTGCCGAGAAGTTAGAGCTGTTACTTAAAATCAGAGATAACGAAATAATTAATTGGTCGGGTTTATTCCGACCACCGCTTCGAGAACAGGCTATTTATCCAAGACCTTTACAAAAACCACTCCCGATCTGGCTAGGCGTTGGCGGCACGCCCGAATCCTTCGCTCGGGCGGGACGATTGGGCTTACCCTTAATGGTGGCGGTGATCGGAGGACAAACCCATAAGTTTCGGCCGCTGGTAGATTTGTATAGAAAAACCGGAGAAAAAGCGGGTTTTACGTCAGAACAACTCCAGGTGGGTTTGCATTCGTTTGGCTACGTCGCCGAAACTAAAGACCAAGCCATCGAAGACTTCTATCCCGGTTATAAGCTAGCCATGGACAAAGTAGGTCAAGAGCGCGGATGGGCACCTATGCAACGCCAACATTTTGAAAGCCAAATTGACGAAACGGGGGCGATAGTGATTGGTAGTTCTGAAGAAGTAGCCGAAAAAATAATACGCCACGGTAAAGCATTAGGTGGCATCTCCAGATTTAGCTTTCAAATGGATGTCGGCTTATCCCACGAACAAATGATGCAGTCCATTGAGAGGATTGGTAAAAGTGTTATGCCATTACTTAAAGGTGTATCGTCAAGTTGAAAAATTACTAGATCGTGCTGCCAAGTAGTTATCTTATATCTTGATAGGCCTCAGATTTGATCGCCTCTATCCTCTATACCCTTCCATTTGGTTTCCAAAACCAGATAATTGGCCTCATTCATAGTTTTTCCCGCCTTGAGACAGAATCGTATTCTTAAAAAGTAAGATCCTCCTGTCATTTCATTACATTTGGTTGGAACGATCTCTTCATTAAAATCGTCTAATGAAGTAAGTTGCAATGATGAGCAAGCAATGAAGAAAGACCCAACGAAGTGTATATTCTTGGTAGTAGCAATCAACGAATAATGCAAAAAAAAGTAATCAATAGAATTTTTAATTTTCTCCTGACGGAGAAACGGAAAGAAAGCGTAGAAAGAATTACGCTAAGCATTGCTATCATCAGTTACTTAGCGCATTTATTGGTTATTTTTCTAAACACACAAGGGATTATTGAAATCGAACAAAAGTTTTTCAAAAACCCGATTGCAGCGATCTATACCCCCTTTTCATTTATTCTGATTTACGAAGTTTTTTTATTGGTTTATTTTCTACCAAAATCAATAACGGTATACATTGGTAAGCAGTATGAGATCATTACTTTAATTGTCATCAGAAGAATATTCAAAGATATCGCCTACGTTGAACTAGACTCAAATTGGTTCCAAAATAAAAACGATTTACAATTCACTTTAGATGTTTTCACCTCCTTGATCTTATTTCTTTTAATCTTTCTGTTTTATAGAAGTATCAAAAAAAGAAATTATGTTTCAATTGGCAAATCCGACAAAAGAGGCAAGAATATCAAAAAGTTTGTGCTCCTAAAACGCTTCTTAGCGATTACGCTTATTCCACTATTATTCATGCTCGCCTTTTACACTTTCACCAAGTGGGGCATCTTAACTTTTCAAGACTATACAAATGGCATATTAGAATTCTCAAAAATAAATAATGTATTCTTTGATGAGTTTTTCGCTGTTCTAATCGTAGTGGATGTACTCCTATTGCTGGCTTCCTTTTTCTACTCAGATAAATTTCATAAGATTATTCGCAATTCAGGCTTTGTCATCTCCACCATATTATTGAAAATTTCGTTTTTATCGGTGGGATTAGTGAGCAACATCCTCGTAATCAGCTCTGTTTTATTTGGATATTTGATCTTACTGATTCATAATCTATACGAAAAAGAGGCCGTGGAAAAGAATAAACAAATAACGGAGTAAAGGAAGAACATAAACCGTTCGTCGCAGTTTGTAACTGCAACGGCATATACGCTACAACAAGTACTTGTTCTTCCGATAACATATTCAGCGGAAGTTACAAACTTCCTCTAGCGATTCTCTTCGACAACTCTGAAGTCTAAGCAACAATCTTATTTTCAGTATACCGTTCAATTATCACATCAGAGCAATCAGGAATTCATACCTTTAGTTATTTCAATGGCTGTAGCACCTTAAACCAAACTTATGGAAACCGAACTCCTTGAAATATCACCGGTACTGCCCAGCCAAGATATCGCAAGAGATGTCAGCTGGTACGAGAAGTACTTGGGATTCAAACTATTGCATCAGGATAAGATGTATGCCGTCATGAGACGAGAAAAGATATGCATCCACTTACAATGGCACGCCGATACGGAGGATGATCCCTTGCTTGGGGGCTCTGTCATCAAGATTTTTGTCAAGCACCTCCAACCGATATTCAACGAATTTGTAGAAAGAGGAACGGTGCAAGCAGAAAAACTAAGGCTAAATACCCCCTGGAAAACCAATGAATTTGGGCTTTATGATCTGAATAAAAATGCCATCTTCTTCGTAGAAGATATTTAATAATCAGATAGAAATACTTAGACATAATACTAGCATAAAAGAAGAATTAAATGAACAACGAAAAAATCAAAATCCAAAAAACAGAAGTGCTTTCTGATAATTGGTATACTTTAAACAAAGTCACCTACGATTACCAGAATAAGCTCGGAGAATGGGAAACGCACTCTAGAGAGGCTTACGATCGAGGAAATGGCGCAACGATCTTACTTTACAATAAAGAGCAAAAAACAGTCATCCTGACCCGACAATTTCGACTACCGACCTACGTCAACGGGAATGCATCCGGGATGCTGATTGAAGCCTGTGCCGGTTTGCTGGATAAAGACAACGCCGAAGATTGTATTCGAAAGGAAACGGAAGAAGAAACAGGCTATCGAATTAGTAAAGTGGAGAAAATATTTGAAGCTTATATGTCACCGGGCTCCGTCACCGAAATTCTATATTTCTTTGTGGCTCAATATGACAAGGACATGAAAGTCAGTGAAGGTGGCGGGTTACAAGAAGAACAAGAAAATATTGAAGTCTTAGAATTAAACTTCGAGGCAGCCCTCCAGATGATTTATTCGGGTGAGATCCAAGATGGCAAAACCATCATGCTGCTCCAATACGCCAAAATTCATAATCTCATTCCGACATCAGACTAGCAATAATTAATGACTTCAATAATTTCCAAACCAGCTCCAAATCTAGATTAAAAAGATCAATGCCATGTCCAAAAGTAACAAGGTATTAGATGCAGCGGAGAAGCATACGGGCCCCAGAACCTGTCCTGAGTGCGGCTTCCAATATCCTTTACCATTATTTATCAAGCGATACGTGATGAAGTTTGGCTTTCCTAAATGGGCCTGCCCAAGTTGCCAAAAATTGATAAAATATAACTATTTTAAGTCCAACCTGATTGGAGCAGCCGTTTTTTTAGGTGGTATCTTTCTACTCAAAAGCTTAGAATCAAAGTATGGCTGGGATATGCCTATTTTTATTTTTATGGTTTCATACCTCTTCTTAGGCCTCATCTTATTAAGCTTCGATACGCTCGAAAGATATAAGCCATAGGCTTAGATGAAGTAAACCAGAAACATCGATAGCTAAGCTACTTGCTGAAAAATTGATGCTAAACGCATCTAAAGAATTACTCAATTTTTCACACCTAACCCATCTCATATGAGACAGATTACCTTAGTTATTGTTAGTCTAATCCTCTCCTCTAATTGTTTTGCGACAACCTATTACGTCAGCAACAGCGGTAGTGATACCAACTCCGGCCTCAGCTGGGCCGAAGCCTTCCTGACCATACAAGTGGCGGCGGACATTGTCATCGCCGGTGACCTGGTATTGGTTGAAGATGGCACTTACGCCGGTTTTGATCTACGGAATGTCAATGGCACTAGCACCAACCCCATTACCTTTCAGGCCGATGGCAATTCGGTGCTGATCAATCAAAGTGGCCCCATTCGTGACGACGGGATTAATATAGAGAATGCAGACTGGGTGGTGCTTGATGGCTTCATCGTCAACGATATGGGCGCAAGCGGCAACGGCATTCGGCTAGTCCTGTCCGATAATTGTACCGTGAGAAATTGTTCGTGCGATAATAACGAACGGGGTATTTTCACCGGTTTCACCGACGATATTCTAATTGAAAATAATGTCTGTACTAATTCTGTATCTGAGCATGGCATCTATGTATCTAACAGTTCCGACCGTCCCATTATCCGTTACAATGAGTGTTTTGGTAATAACGCGATCGGTATTCACATGAATGCCGATGCCTCCCTCGGAGGAGACGGCATTATCTCAGATGCGCAGGTATACGGCAATCGGCTTTACGATAACAACGCTGCGGCGGGCATCAATATGGATGGTCTTGAGGATCCGGTCGTTTATAACAATCTCATTTATAATAACCACTTTGCCCAAGGTATTGCGCTGTTCCAGCAAGATGGTGCTATTACCACGCGCGGCGCGAAGGTGTACAATAATACCATTATCGTCCCTTCTGATGGCCGTTGGGGTATACTGGTGAAAGATGGCAGCAATGTCGATACCGACATCCTAAATAATATCGTTATCAACCTCCACGCCTGGCGGGGCTGTATCGCGATCGAAAATCAAAGTCAGTTTAGCTCCGATTATAATATCGTGAATGATAAAATGAGTGCCACCGGCGACGGCTCTACGATTACCTTCTCGGCTTGGCAGGCTTTGGGCTTCGGCGCCAACTCCTTTTTAGCCGATCCCCTCGATCAGATCTTTGATGACCCCGATAATGATTTATATAATTTATTAAATGGATCGCAGGCCATTGATGCCGGCACAGACCTGGTCGATGGATTGGTGACCATAGATATAGAAAGCAATAGCCGACCCCGGGGAGCAGCTTATGATATTGGGGCTTATGAGTATACGAATCCCTTATCCGTCGATCTCCTCAATCCAGTCCAAGCTAAAGTGATCCGCGATCAGGTTTGGATAAGCTGGTCGACTGCCTCCGAAATCGACAGCGATTACTTCATCATCAAAAAGAGCCAAGACGGAGAACATTGGCAGCAGATTGAACACCTTGACGCCCAGGGCCAAAGCACACAAAGTAATTATTATCGTATTAAAGATCCGAATACCACATCTGGTCAATCCTATTATCGAGTGATCGAAATGGACTACAATGGCCAACAAACTGTACTAGGTACCGTCAGTGCCTTCGTTTCCGAAGAGCCAAAGATCAGTATCTTTCCAAATCCAAGTCGAGGCTACCTCATCCTGCAACACGATCTAAATCCCTCCGAGATTATGAGCATCGAATTGGTGGCCATCAATGGAGAAACGGTGAAGTCATTTGATCCGAAAAAGGCACTCCTCGATCTGTCGGACATGGCCGATGGCGCCTATATTTTAAAGGTGGTCGGTAAACATCGCATGCTGTTGGAGGAGCGGATATTTTTGGGAAAGTAGTGGTGTAAAAAACATAATCTAACTCAAGGCATCTACAATCAAAGGCTAGATGGGATATGTCTATATCTAACTTTTAAGACTTCCTATCCATTGCTCAATGCAATCACTAGCGTCCCCCCCTAAAGAAACATTTGGTTTAATTGGTGCAGGTTAAATAAATTCATTAACTTTGAAATTCAAAGTACTTTGACTTAACTAAATCTAAGTCATGAAAATTTCCACCAAACTTGAACAATTACATCGGCAGGCCAGAAAAAACAAATGGCTCCAATATTTCGCGGTTTTCAATCGAATAGCTTTAGCGTTAGGTTTTTTACCCTCTGGCATGCAGAAAGTACTCGGTGAGCGATTTACAGTCCTAGCCGTGAATCACCCGATGGGCAACTTCCTGGAAGCCTTTCACCATACCGGCTATTATTATACTTTTGTGGGTGTAATGCAAGTCCTTGCGGCTATCCTCCTACTCATCCCCAGAACGGTTACGCTCGGGGCATTCATTTACTTTCCGATCATTCTAAACATTTGTATTTTATCTCTGGCCGTAAGATTTGATGGCTCTCAAATCACTTCGCCTTTGATGCTTTGCGGCGTGCTCTATTTGCTATGTTGGGATTATCATAAATTCAAAAATATATTCCCATTTAACCACCAAAAGGCTAATGACCTTCTACCCAGCAAAACAGAATTCACAGCCAAGTTCCCAACCAGATTTTTTACGGTGGTCTTTATCATTATATTAGCCGTAGCCAGCCATACCAGTATTTTATACCAGATCCTACCGAGAAATACGATCTCAGATTGTCAAAGTCAATGCAGTGACAAAATGAACACCGAAGATTGTCTCAATTTCTGCGATTGTATCCATTCCGAAGGCAAGCCGCTTGATGTATGCTTGAATCGATTTAGCAAAAACAGCGAGAAGGATTGAGATGAAGTACTGATTTGAATTTTGGGAATAGAATCCCGCTGATATATGATGCTTTACCCACATCAATTCATTATTTTTGGTAGCAGAAAATGCCTTATAAGAAGCGGGCAATTCTGATTAAAGCTCACTACATTAATAACAAACAAAAAAGTAGAATCCAGTATGGGACCAATGGAAAACTCAGAGATTTTGGACATCCTTAACATACTTCAAGTAGGTATGATTGATCTCATTGAACCGGGTAAAACAGCGTACGACGAAAACGATGTACATACTTGTATCAGTTTAATCAATGAACATGTAAAAGACGTCAACCATGCAGCATCTAAGGAGGAAGCGATGAAAATAGTAGAAAAGACAGTCCTGGCATTGAATGACTTAAACAAAAAGTGTGCACACGAGCTCATCGATACGGCGGCAAGAGAAGATATCGTTGAAGTCATTATTCTTGTCATGAATTTCAAAGGATTCAATACCAAAGGAGAAGATGTTACCGAAGAATGGAGAGAATGGTAAAAAATAAAAAGATCATATTTAGAATGAAAAAGATACTCCTATTTTTAATTGCGATAACTATTTGGGGATGTGAGCCGGTAAAACATGAAATCCAGGAAGTAGTCGCATTCCAAGGCCAGCAAGTCACCGGAGTGGCCGTTAGTGATAACGGAGATATTTTTGCGAATTTTCCAAGATGGCGAACGGGCGTTACACATTCCGTCGTAAAGATTGATCAAAACCAGCGTATTGCTGCCTACCCCGACGAAAGATGGAATGACTGGGAGATCGGAGATAGTATTAACGCATCGGTATTTGTGGCCGTCCAATCAGTTGTTGCCTTCGAAGATAAACTCTATGTTCTCGACACTCGAAACCCGCTATTCCAGGGCGTTGTCGATCATCCTAAAATATTTGTATTTGATTTACAAAAGGACAAGTTAGTCAACACCTATACCTTAACTCCAAATAGTTATCACAGTAACTCGTACATCAACGACTTACGCATTGATAAGAAAAATAACAAAATCTACCTGACAGATTCCGGGCATGCAGGACTAGTCATTGTTGATTTAACTTCGGGACGATCTCAGAGAGTTTTGGATAATCACGTTTCTACCCTGGCCGAAACTGATCATTTAAACATTAATGGCAAAGCGTGGACCAATACTGTTCATTCGGACGGCATTGCGCTCGACACCAAAAATGACATGTTATATTATCACGCCTTGACCGGTTATAATTTATATGCGGTACCAACCAGTGTTTTAGTAGCAGCTGACGAAACAGCAGTTCAAGAAAATGTGAAACTCGTAGCAGAAACCCCTGCTCCCGATGGGATGATTATTGATGATGCCGGGTATCTGTACCTTGCCGATTTGGAAAATCACAAAATCATAAAACTCAACGTTTCGAATGGCAAAATGGAAGTAATTGCCGAAGGAGATAAAATAAAATGGGCGGATACTTTTAGCATCCATAATGGAGTGTTGTATTTCACCAATTCCAGAATTCACGAGGCTGCTGGCAGTATAGATAGCCTGGCATTCAATATTAATAAAATCAAAATCAACTGAATGCCTAAAACGCATTAATAAGTTCTAAGAATGGACAATATAATAGACTATGAAAACGAAAGAAGTTTTTCTGTAAAGCAGAAAAGTAATAACTCTGCCTTCTTGGTTTCATTTTTAGTTTTAGGTGTCCTGAATATCTTATTTTTTGTTTGGGTCATCCCCTATGCACAAAAAAACATCAACAATCACGTTGGAAACGAAACATTAGTTTTAATCCTAATTTTCATATTATTTACGATTACTGGAATTGGCTTATTCAAATTAATTCAAAAGCGAATTACCGTTTTAATTGCCATTGGGTTTTTAATCAATCTACTTTACTGGCTTTATGAACTAGAAAAGCTGGAATGCTATCATTGCTCGCTTCACTAAACCAGAATGAATCAAATCATAAAATGAGAGAAAAATTGTCTGAGCTATTAAAAGTAGAAACTTCCAATTTAAAATTCGGCGCGTATTTACTTGACAATAATTTGCAGCGGATGGATAGCTACCTCAACAACTTTGATAGCCTCCAAAGTAAAATTATCCAGCTCAAAGAAAAGTACCATTATCAAAATAGGAATGAGTGGTCTGAGTATCCTGAAGACTGCCCACATTTGGTATTGTTTAAATCGATGACGGAAAGCACCTTATCGCTATGTATTGACTACGAAGGCGGCATAAGTCCTACAGACCAAGCACTAAGCCCTTTAATTGAAGACCCGATGGTGTATATCGAGCCAGAATTTGCAGAAGAGCATGAAGAATATGACTACGTAGACCAAAACGATGAAATCCATAATAAAGTCCTCCTAACGGTACTCAGCACCGCCTGGATAACCGCAAAGGGACACGAGTGTGGTTTGGTCGTTAAGACCTTAGAAAATAATAGTACGCAATCATTTTTTCTCAATGATTTGAAGTGGAATGACTTTTCCAAATTCCAGCACTTTTATGATAAATCGAAACCTGTGAGAAATTTGTATAAAGACACCCTGGATACCGAAGAAATCTATCGTTTAGTTTGTAAAAGATGGGATAGATAAAAAGTAGTCATAGCCAGTGATCAAACACATTACATATACACCTCATTTTCCACTCAATCAATTTGTGGATATCATCTGGATGGCAAAATCAAACCACCTAAAACTACAATCTAGTCATCACGCGGCGCTATTCACAGAGCTCATTTTTAATTATAAAGACACATTTCAAGTTAAAGGACAAAATACAGCGCATTTAAGTGCTAAGCATGGCCAGCGACTCCTCTCCGGCTTAAAAACCGAGCCATTTCAAACTACTGTAGCCGGCGAATATGGAACAATTGGATTAATCTTAAAACCATTTTGCTACAGCTTATTACTCAAAACGTTTGATACTGAGGTGATGGATAAACTCTCAGACGTTCTGTACGAGACTGTATTTTTACCAGAAAAGCCAGATTTTACCATGGCCTCTTCTCAGTTACTACGGTTATTTAAAAATGTCACGATCGATCCCGATCTGCTAAAGTTTGAAAACCATATTTCCTCAGCAACTTTGCAAAATGGTTCGATGCGGGCTTTTATTGCATCCTTGCCCATCACGCAAAAAAGTTTCATCCAAAAATTCAAGAAGCAGTATTGCTTAACGCCGAGTCAGTATGTGAAATTGAAACAAGTGAATTATGCTCTTCAATTGATGAAACAAGCGACACCTCCTAAGTTGACGCACATTGGTCTGACCGCCGGCTTTTACGACCAATCTCATTTTATCAGAATCTTCAAGAAATTTTGTGGCAAAACACCCAAAGCCTTTCAGACAGACCTAAAGATGATCAAGGTAAATTCTGTACAATTGTAAGCGGTAAAACTTATTGAACTTGGCCCTCCAAAGTAAACCACAAAAAATTCGATATCATGGGTAAAAGAAAATTAGTGTTATACATCAGCATGAGCCTCGATGGATATTTGGCCACCAAGGACGATGACCTTTCCTGGCTTTCCATTGTGGAGCGAGAGGGTGAAGACTATGGCTACACGGCATTTAATGAAAGCGTGGATACCTATATCGTGGGTAGAGCCACTTATGACGTTGTTCTCAAGCTGACCGGGGGGACTTTTCCGCCGGCCGAACAGCACAAATGCTACGTCATTACCAGACAAGAAAGGGCCAGCGAAAACGGCGTTACCTTCTACAATGGGGATCTTGAGACCTTAATCCATCAACTTAAAAGCGAAAACGGAAAAAACATCTACTGCGACGGTGGCGGACAAATCGTAAAGCTACTCATGGAGAAGAATCTAATCGATGAGTATCGAGTGGCGATCGTCCCAATCATTCTTGGAGAAGGCAAACGACTCTTCCTCGGTGGCACCCCAAGAATCGACTTAGAAGCGTTACCCAGTAAGCAATACGTATCGGGGCTGGTCCATTTGCACTATGTAAAAAAATGAGAAACGGCATAACATAACCTTATTCCTTGAGGTATTCACCTTTTGTAACTGCAGTGAAACGCATTGACGCAATATTGAATGATCATCAAATACGTATATTTGCCATCCTTGCGTTTAATTTCTTTGAAAGCAAAATACAAAAGCATGAATACAAAAACATACCTGATTCTATCTCTTACGCTATTGCTCATCGGCGGCCAAATGGATCTTCACGCTCAGAATATTGAAGATCCTTCGCCCCCCAGAACAGAAAGCCAAAGCAAGAGCAAGTCAGCACCTAAAAAAGCATTTTACGGTCAACGTAATCTACTCTATGGCTACTATACAGAAAATGAGTGGATCATTCCACCGGTCTATTCTAAGCTAGATAAGGAATATTCCGATTTCATGATCGCGACAAAAAATGGAAAACTAGGCGTGATCGATCGCGTTAACACGATCATCGTCCCTTTTCAATATGACAAAATCTATAAGAAGTTTAAAGACTTCAGGAATTGGGATAATCGCGAATGGACCGGATTATACTTCATTGAAAAGGCAGGTAAGAAGGGGGTAATGGATCGCAACGGAAATATTAAAATTCCGGCGAAGTACGAATCCCTAAATAGAATAGAAAAAAACCTGTACAGTGTAGGTGGTAAGGATATTGGCTACGGGCTCGTTGATCTGGAAAATAATACGATTCTAGATTTCAATTATGAGGCGCCAATTTTCGCAAAAGATAATACAAAAACAGTTTATCAAACCAAGAAGAATGGTAAATATGGCTGGATAAAGCTGAATGGAGACATTGTGCTACCTTTCGAATATGATGAACTCGCTGGCATAAGACTATCCGAAAAAGGGTATGTCAAATACAAACAGGGTTCAAAATTGGGATTCATGGCGCTGGATGGTAAAATTTTGACGCCCCCACTCTACGATTACTATACCTTTAAGATTTGGGCTAAGGACTTATTGAAAGTCAGTATAGATAAAAAATATGGTATTCTTGATTCTGATTTAAAGGAAAAGGTACCGTTGATCTATTCCGAAATCGAAAGATTATCTCAGCTTTATTTAAAAGTAAGAGTTGGGGACAATTTATCAGATTATAAATTTGGGGTCATTGACACTTTAGGTAAGGTCATTTTAGATTTGAATTATAACAGATATATCGTTGCCAGCCCATCAAACCTGATTTTTGCCCAAAGGCTAGATGAAACGAATCCTCACATTGCCTATTTATACGCTATCTACGATAATAAAGGTAAGCAAATCAGGCCACCCCAATACACCTCCGTTAGCAACGTAGGCTGCGGTTATCTTGCTGTCACCATTAGTCGAAAAAATGCGGATCAGGAACGTGCATTGATGAATCCTGATCTGAAAGTCATTACCCCTTACACGTATCATAGATTTGATGTACGAAAAAAAGAAGGATCCGATAAAGTCACCATCTACGCTGAAACCAGAAATACACGCTGCACACTAAAACCGAACGGTCGAGAAAACAACGACCATAAACGAATTAGATAATTTGTATATGCCCATAAAACCATCCAATAAAATGAATGCCCCCATTATCTTGATCCTAGCCCTGGTTTTGATTGTATTTTCGTGTCAGGAAAATATCGATTCTAGTTTGAATTCGAACCCAATTGCTGAGCAAAAAGATGGTCTAGCAGCAGCAGCTAATGCATCGAATAGCCCAAGCGATCGTAGTCTTGACTTTCCCCATGTCGAAGTCCTCAATGCTGACTTACCGATCCAATTAGGATTGATTGACTTTAAAGACGAGCGTCAAATTGAGCAAATTTCGGATGGCAAAATGGCCGGTATTACAGATGAGATCCAAAAATATTATATTAAAACTTGTGGTGGGGACAAAGCAAGTCCATTCACCATGAGCGATGTTTATTTCAAAAGTATTCAAATCCATAATACCTCCAACACTATTTTATACTGGATTATTTTTAAGCATACTTCTGGTAAGATCAATAGCCGTATCTTATTTTTCGATAACCTCAAGAAAGCATTTTCCGAATATGTCCACGATTTTAATATCCATGCGCTTTACGATGAAACGGCAGGGCAGCTAACACCATCGAATTTAAAAACACACTTTAAGTTGGATGTGCCGGAAATTGAGATAGGTGATTTTGACGCAGATAACCAACCAGACTTCAAATTCAAACGACTGCATCACAACGGCACCTCCAACGCCATCGAAGAAATCATCATTGAGATCCATCCATCTGGGGCTGACACCTTGAAGTTTACGCATACTTGGCTAAATCAATAACTAATTTGATGCGCTGTCTGGCAAAAGTATGGCGAAGATGAAAAATGATTTCCTTAACTCATTTCGTTACTTTTGATCACAGATGATATGGCCGAACTAACAAAAACATGATCAATTATTTTAGAAAAATTCGACAAAAGCTACTTACTGAAAATAAATTCAGTAGATATTTAATGTATGCCATCGGTGAAATCGTTCTTGTGGTGATCGGTATTCTAATCGCCCTGCAAATTAATAATCTGAACCAATCAAGGCAAAATCAAAAACTAGAATTAGAATATCTGAAGGGAATTACGATTAATATAAATGATGATATTCTTGAACTCGAAAATCTTTTCAGAAGAGATACCATCAATTTTGATGGATATACCTTTTTAGTGAGCGCCTTAAATTCTTCTGATTTCTCTTCCAAAAAATCAGAAGTTGCCAGAACAATTTATACAGTAGCTAGCTTCAGATGGTTTGAGGGACAAAATATAGTATTCGAAGATTTAAAATCATCAGGAAAGCTCAACCTCATCCAATCGGATACGATCCGTCATGCTATTCAAAAATACTACCGCTTTTTTGAAGAAGTAATCAAACAGGAAAGTTTGAATAATGCCCAAATAGCGACTTTCAAGGATCGCTATATCAAACGTTTAGATATTAGCCCTTTGATTGAATCCACTTTTGCACAACGCTGGAATAGTAATACGGCACCACCTTCTCTGGCATTTATGGATGCACCTGAATTCGATACGACTAAACAGATTTTAATTAAAAACCTAAGTCGCGTAAAAGAATTGGAATATTATAGCCACAAAGTGAGGATTAAATTTTACGCACAGGCCGAATCATTAAAAAAACTCATTGAGCAATATCTGAACGAAAATAAATAATGTGATTGATTTAATGAAAATCGAAAAATTGCACCATATCGCTATAATTTGTTCTGATTACGAAAAATCCAAAGCCTTTTACACCGAAGTTCTGGGATTTAAAATCGAGCAGGAAGTTTATCGGGAAAAACGCGCCTCCTACAAACTAGACTTATCGCTAAATGGCCAATATTTGATCGAGTTGTTCTCTTTCCCCAATCCCCCCGAGCGCCCCTCCTACCCCGAAGCTTGCGGTTTAAGACATATTGCTTTTGGTGTAAAAAATCTTGAAGCCTGGGCTGACTTTTTACAATCTAAGGGTCTAAAACCAGAACCTATACGCGTGGATGAGTTCACTGAGAAAAGATTCTTATTCTTTGAAGATCCAGATCATCTGCCCATTGAGTTGTATGAATTGTAAAGCATTTACCTTAGTCTCTCAAAACACGAGAAAGACCATAGGCTTTGCGGGGAACACCCCGTAATACCTTTTCCGGCTTTATTTCATTTGTTGTTTTTTGTATTATTGAGCGTAAAATCAATAGCATAGAATTAAAATTGGTCAGACCTTAATATATCCACCAAACCCAAATCTTGACTCATGTACACAAAAAAAGTATACAAAGCCTTCGATATGGCGAAATGGACGCGCTACGAGACCTTTGGCTTTATCGTCTATATTTCAGCCATTGTGGCGCTGTACTATTTTCTGGATCTCAACTGGATAAAAATACCGTGGACCCCTTTAGCCTTAATCGGTACTGCTGTGGCCTTTGTCATCGGTTTTCAAAATAATTCGGCCTACGGCAGGATCTGGGAAGCCCGCAAAATCTGGGGTGGCATCGTCAATACCTCCCGAACTTTTGGCATGTTCCTTCAGGATATGATCACCAATGAGCACACCGCTGTCAAGTTATCCAAAGAAGAACTACAGCATGAAGTCAAAACCCTCACTTATCGGCATATCGCCTGGATGGCTGCTCTACGCCACGCGATGCGTGCCTCTAAACCCTGGGAGACTGTTGTGCACGAAAAGACAAACAAGGAATGGAGTAAGATGGTACGCCCCCCAGAATGGGATTCGGCCGTGGAAGAAGATTTGAAACCCTACCTTTCCGAGAAAGATATAACATATGTGATGAGTAAAAATAACAAGCAAACGGCCTTGTTGTACCTGCAGTCTCATCATTTGCGACGCTTAAAAGAATCCGGCGCCATCTGGGAGTTTGCCTTTTTGCAATTAGAAGGCGTTCTGGAAGAATTGTTCACCTTACAAGGTAAGTCGGAGCGTATTAAGAATTTTCCCTATCCGCGTCACTTCGCTTCACTCAATCATTATTTCATGTGGGTCTTTGTACTCCTGCTCCCCTTGGCCATTGTCCCACAGTTTGCGGAAATCGGAGTGGAAATGATAGAAGCCCATCCTATGGTAGGCCGCTTTTTCATCTGGTTATCTGCTCCATTTTATGTCGCGGTAGCTTGGATCTTCCATACCATGGAACGCATCGGCCGCACAGGCGAAAACCCCTTCGAAGGCTCGGCGAACGATGTACCGATTTCTACCATTGCCCGAGGCATTGAAATTGATCTGCGCCAGAATTTAGGGGAGTCTAAAGACGATATTCCAAAGCAATTTCCGGTCATATACGATACGCAGATGTAAATCTTAGGAAAGAGATGGGCAAGGCACAAATTAATACGGGCACGTGTTAAAATTGCCGCTCTGGACTGCTTTGCTTAATGGATGTTTGGATAGATTGTGAAAAAGTGATAACTACGGGGGTTGCTTTTCCTACTGATCCCTCATTATCATGCAAAATCACAATCAATGAGTAAGATCACTTTACTATCCATTTGCCTGTGCTTCAGTCAATGGATCAGCGGACAGAGCATTCAGGAAATTTGTACCTCCACTGCCACTAACGGGACGGTCGTAGACTGTCATTATTTCAATGATAGCTTGTACGCCACGGGCTTTTTCAATGTTATTTGTGGGAATTCTGTAGGTTATATCGCTAAATGGGAAAACAACGAATGGCAACCTTCTGCTATCAATATCTCGGATCCGGGGCATTCCCTGCGCGTAATCGACGATAAATTATACATCGCCAAATACGAAGAGAGCGTGGATTCGAATTGGGTCTATGTCTACGATAATGCTACCTTGGAAAAAGTAGGTCCAGGCGTCTATTTGACCACCGCCAGTGGCTTATCTGCCTTGCCCAACATCTATGATATCATCGAATACGACGGACAAATCATCGCCTGTGGAGAATTTGACCGGGTGGGTGAAGCGTCCATCCAAGGCATTATGCAATGGAATGGGAGTAGCTGGACCGCCATGGACGCGGGCTTAAGTGGCAATATCCAAGGCGCCCCCCCTGTTATGTTTCCGCATCAACTGATGGTCCACAACGATGAATTATACGTAGTCGGCAACTTCAGAAACGCCGGCGGCGTTGAGGTCAACGGCATTGCCAAATGGAATGGCTCCGAATGGATGAATCTGGGCGCTGGATTCAATAATACAGTATACAGCATTGTGGTATTCAACGATGAGATCATCGTGGGCGGTAGCTTCACAGAAAGCAATGGCACCGCTCTGAATCGCATTGCCAAATGGGATGGCACCAACTGGGTAGCGCTGGACTTCGGCTTCACTCCAACCTCTATGAACGATTTCATCTTTGTACATACCCTCAAAAACTTCGACGACGTCCTCTACATCGGCGGTGGCTTGAAAGAAATCACTTATGCCGATAATACTACCGAATCTTGTAACGGCATCATTAGCTATGCCAATGGAACGATTAATACCTACATGGGCGGGGTACCCAACAATGACATCGAGGCCATCTGCAAAATCGATAATAATCAACTATTGTTTGGCGGTGGCGTTTTCGGTAGCGGCTATACCGGAATCACCGAAATTGAAACAAGCACCATTGAGAGCCATTTCGACGCCAAGGTCGTCGTCTCCCCCAATCCGTTTACCACGTCCATCGACATTACGACCGACGCCGTGATTGAGACCTACGAAATCACGAACGAATTGGGTGAAGTCTTAGCCTTCGGTAATTTTGCCAGCCAGATTCATTTAGATGTTCCTGCCGGCATTTATTTCCTGAAGCTTACTCAGCCCAATAAAGCGTATACGGTTAGGAGGATTGTTAGGTTATAATTTAATATCGTTAGCTGAAATTTGTAACTGCGAGACAATGTGCAATTCAGAAATTAATCTTTTATTGTAGTGCATATAGCATCGCAGTTACAAACTGAGACGACTACATTAAAACAAAGCGATGATCATTCGTTAGACATCGTCACAATCAAAAAATATGAAGTATCAGTTATTGAGTTTGATGATCATGCTGTTCATTGGAACAACCACCGGTCAAAATGAACCTAAAAATATCATAAAAAAAGACTTTGCGGAAGGTATTACTTGGAGAGTTTGCGAGGAATTAGCAGATACCGAAGCTTCGCAACAATTATATCTTGAGCGAATCGAAGATCTCATCCAAAATGACAAATTCTTTAAAACGCAGTACGAAAAAGGAATGTCTATTTTTGGAGAGATTCCCGAATTTGAAGAAAAATGCAACAAATATATCCAATGGGTCTTAAGGAGAGATTGTGAAAACTATAGAACAGTATTTGATGAACAAGATCAAGCGTATGAAAATGACTCATCAATCAGGAAAGCCTATCTAACGAGTAAGAAAGTTCTTTATGCTTTAATTGACCACGACCATCCAGATGATATTTTAGGCTACTTCAACGTAAAAGATAATGTAATCCTAAAAGCACATCTCGAGCAGATGATTGCTGGGGTTGCTAAAACAAAAAGAAGAATGTATTTGAGTATTGGGAAACTAGAGACCGAAGAGATTTTATTTTGTTGTAAACTCGAAAATTATGTTTCTGGAGGAACTGAATTAATGCTATATCTTGAATTTGATTTAAAAGGCGAAAAAATAGTAGCGTATCATTATAATGAAGGTAAAATAGTAATTCGATACCCTGAGATCAGATAAAACAAGGCGATGATCCAAAAAATAAAATATAAAATCAAAAAGATCATCCGGCAACGCAAGATCAATAGACTGCTAGCAAGATTACAACCAGAAGAAGCAGAATTGGTCCGTAGCTTACGCAGCAGAGGACTCACTTATCTCACAGCAGAAAGATTAGTCAACATCATCAATACTTGTAAAGCAATCCATCAGGCGAATCTTCCCGGTCTTTTTATTGAAGCGGGTTGTGCACTTGGCGGCACTTCTATCTTGATCTCAAAGCTAAAAGCCTTAGAACGACCATTCTACGTTTATGATGTTTTTGGAATGATTCCACCGCCTACGGAAGAAGACACACGCGAGGTACACGAGCGTTACAAGATCATATCCGAAGGAAAATCGACAGGCCTAAATGGCAACAAATATTATGGTTACGAGGAGAATTTGTATGCACTCGTTCAGGCTAATTTAGCCGATTTTGATGTCGATACCAAAAAAGAATCGGTATCGCTCATCAAGGGCTTAGTACAAGATACGATGCAGATTAATGAGCCCGTAGCCTTCGCACACATTGATGTTGATTGGTATGAACCTGTAAAAACATGCTTAGAACAGATTTTCCCTAATCTGGTGGTTGGAGGTAGCTTAATTCTTGACGATTATTATGATTGGGGCGGATGTCGCAAGGCCGCCGACGAATATTTAAGCCCATTCCAAGGGCAATTTTCTTTGGATGATGCTTACGGCACGTTAAGAATAATGCGAATAAAATAGAGGTTTCCGTCGTTAGTCTATCGTTAGTCAAAGTTTACAACTTCGACTCCATATAATAGAACATATAGCAACACTATATTTGTACAGCGCCTAACTTATTTTAAAATCAGATTTAATAAAAAGGGATATTTAAGAGACTATGAAAAAAATAATCCTACTAGCCTTAATGGTTACTCTTATCAGTTGTCAAGAACAAAATTTTAAGCTTGACCACATTAAAGGGAATGCTTTCATTTCAGAAAATTCTATGTTTTCAGCTCACTCAAAGCAACCAGAATTGCTACGGTTCTCAGAAGAAGCTAATAATGGAACTTTTAAATTTACTGGATACTCTCCTCAATTTTTTGACTGCGATGCAAAAATGTATAAGCGTAAAGAGAATAATATTTGGGAAATATCAAGTAGTCGAAGAAATTATGGTGACCCAAAAGTAGAATTCATTAAGGACCATCGACTTGAAAAGATTCTATTAAACGAAGATAAACTTATCATCAAATCAGCTTCAGGGGCAGAACAAATTTACCATAAATTAGATTCAATAAAAATTGCCAAGAATGAATTAAACTCGCTTTACAATAGTACCTACGCCATTGAAGGAGATTTTTTGAAGAATAATAATATCAATAATTTAATCATTGAAATAAAGGATACAGGTGCTTATCCAGCCGAATATATACTAAAAGATACAAATAACAATAAAATTGGTCATTCAAGCTTCTTATTAAAATTTGATAGTAAGTACCCTAGTATTATCTTATATGACTCTGAGAAGTTTTTAGGGTTTTCGTTTTTTGGATTTATTACTGAATCTAAAGATGATAGCTTAATGGTTAAAGTTTTAATTGAAAATCAATGGCAATATTTCAATTTCAAAAAAAATTAAACAAAAGCAACAATGCTGTATCGTTAACTGAAGCTTGGAGCTTCCACTCAATTTAGCACTAAGTCATGCAATGACATTAATTAACATCATCACAACTATAAGTTATGAAAACCAAGGCTTTTTTATATTTATTTGCTAGCCTGACACTATTACATTGCCAGTCAGATTTACTCCCAGAAGAATTACAACTCAATCATTCAAATGCATTTCATTTTAATGACCTATACTTAAATGGTCCACTAAAATATTACTCATCTGAGGTAGAACAAAAATCCGTTGAATTAGACCTTAATAACATTTATGAAAGCGCTTTAGATAAAAGCAATGTCAAAATAGCTCGCTACACCGTCGAGCATTTCACAATTGAAGATGGAAAAGAATACCCATATTCGATTATGACCTACGATATTAGTTTGGCAAAATATAAATCACAAAAACAGAATGAATATTGGATTCCATTTAAAGCTGAATTGCGTTGTCACGGCTATAAACAAGAAATGCTTCAACTATTGGATGCTCAATACAGTTACCGTTTCGGCCCTCAAGGTGAATTAAAAATGGACATTAATGTATCAATTGTAATTGGCGGAAAAGATGGACATTACGAGAGGGTTCAGAAAGAAAATAGTACAAGATTTTCTTCTTCTAATGTAGAAATTGAAAGATACCAATTAATCATTCTATCTAAAGATGGACAACTGAGTATAGTGAATCCCGGGGATCAAGGCAGGCCAGATGATGTGAAGACACCAATTGATCCTTTTAAGCCTGATTACCATATTAGCACTAAAGAGTTTTCAAAATACTTTAATACCTCTCGACAGATTATGGTGAGGCATAACACCGAATTAAAAGACATTACCTCTTGAAATCAAATTCAAATAAAAAGGCAGAAGACAAACAAATCAAAGAGGCTTTAGAAACGCTAAGTGAAGCCGAAGCTGCTCATGGGCTTAATGTTTGGCTCGGAGCAATAATTTTCTATTTAATTAATCTTGGTAAAGTTCCATTTGACCAACTTTACACGAAAAATTATGCCACCAGAAATGTCATCGTGGGTTATTTCTTAAGTCTAATTATTGCAGGGTTGTTTCTTTACATTGGATTAAACTTAATAAGATAAAATTTGATTAATTTCGAAAAACGATTACACATCAATCTGATTATTAACGAATTTACAGTAGTACTATATTAAATCCAGACAGAGTGTTCAGTGCGAAACCATACATAGACATCAACAAGTTGATCAAATGGAATCTTGAATTCCATCTGCGGCTGACGAATAAAACAGCAAAAAAAGGAGATATTTTTCTGAAAGAAGGCCAAAGGTGCGATCACCTCTATTATATTTTAGATGGATTTGCCCGTGTTTATTATCTGGATTTAGAAGGCAATGAAATCACTCATTGGTTTTGTGCCAAGGACGCTATCATTACTTCTCCATTTAGTTTTTTAAAACGTCAACCCAATATCCTCTTCTTTGAAGCGCTGGAAGATACCGAACTCATCCTGATCAGTTCCCCTCAATTGGAAAAGTTGATTCATCATCTACCCGAGCTCGGCGAAGCGTTTCGGCACATCAATGCTGAATTCGCAATGGTCTTGAGTAGAAGAATCATGAGCATTCATACTGAAACAGCTGAGGAACGTTATCTGAAATTAATGGAAGAGCATCCCCTCCTGTTTCAAAAGGCCAAGTTATCCCATATCGCTTCATTTCTAGGCATTACACAACAAAGCCTGAGTAGAATTAGAACAAATTTGTAGCCCACTTTTAGACTGGTAATAGCTCAGGTCTTCAGCTAAATGCAGAGAGACCTGCTGTAGTATTTGGCTTTCCACGACATCCCAAATCTGCTCTCGGCAATCTCTCCTAACTACAACTAAGTATTACACTTTATTTACCATATGGTAAATAATTCATCCCTCGAAAGGGGCAGCTTTGTATCACTCAACTGATATAAACGATACAAAATGAAATTTATAAAAATTGTAGTGGCCCTCCTTGTCTTCAATAGCACCGCTTTATCTCAAAATTTAAGTCAAGAAAAAATGCAGAAAAAACAAATCACTTCAAAGACCATCGTCTTCATCCATGGACTATTTATGAATAATAAAACCTGGAATGGATGGAAAACATTTTTTGAGCGTAATGGCTACACCTGCTACGCCCCAGCCAATCCAAAACACAATGGTCAGCCAGCAGATTTAAGAGCAAATCCCCCCGCGGGGTTAGCAGATATACGTTTCGAAGATTGGCTCGCTAACCTAGAGACCTTGATCGATAGCTTACCCGAAAAACCCATATTAATCGGTCATTCTTTTGGAGGGCTTACCGCTCAAAAATTGGTAGAATCTGGCCGAGCAGCAGCTGCAATCTTGATCAGCAGTGTTCCCCCCAAAGGAAATATTACCTTGAAGCCCAGCTTTTTCCGAGCGAATAATAAGGTGGTCGGCCCACTTAAAGGCAACTCGATTTTTAATCCGAAAGAAGAAAAGTACAAGAAGTGGTTTCATTTTGCTATTGCCAACACCTTTACCCGAACAGAATCTGATTTGCTCTTTGAAGAATTCGCCGTGCCGGAAAGCCGTAGAACACCTCGAGCGGCGCTTAAAAAAATCGCGAAGATCGATACCAAGAAACCTCATGTACCACTACTATTTTTGGGAGGCCTGGAAGATGTAATCGTTCCCAATGTGCTAATCAGAAAAACAATTAAGAAGTATAGTGACGAAAACAGTATCGTCGAATATAAATTCTACGAGGATAAGGATCATTTCATCTGTGGTGCCCCGGGATGGGAGGAAATAGCTCGGTACTGTCTAGTCTGGCTATCCTATTAAATGAGGCGCGTTGCTTCAACACACCATTTCAGTGGTCACTATTGTTGACGAATCTATCAAACCAGCTTTTAAAATCCAACCATTATGACAACCATTGCATTCAAAATCCTACGTATCCTTTTAGGTCTTTTTATGGTAATTATTGGGCTAAATAAATTTTTAGTCTTCATTCCAATTCCCCATCCTCCCGGAGACGGCGGTGAATTAATGCAGATCTATATCTCCTCCGGCTTCTTAAAGCTCATTGGTGTTTTAGAAATTTTAGGAGGCGTAGCTTTACTAGCCAATAGATTTATTCCTTTAGCTTTGACGTTTATCACGGCGATCATGTTTAATGCCGCCATTTTTCATGGCCTGCATGATCCAGCGGGCATTGGCGGAGCTGCAGTCTGTCTATTAATGAGTCTGATTTTAGTCTTTGCGAATCGCAAACACTTTTCTGGTTTGCTGAGTCCGTAGAAATGAAAGACAGCGAAAAGATCAAAGCTTATCCGAAGGAAAAGGGAGTGTTTACATCCTTAGTCAAAGTTTACAACTTCGACTCCATACGCTATTAAGAAATCAATTGTTTATTGTGGCGTACCACCATCGCAGTTACAAACTGCGACGAACATTTTAAGGCTAACCTATTAATTCTATACTTAAGTGTGTTCAATGAAAAAAGAATTAATCGGCTCTACCCTTTCCTATCATTCACTCACAACTGCAATAACTGTATGAAAAAGACCAAATAAAAGTCTTTTTCATACAGTCATCTTTCCTATCTCTTATTGCTTAAGGATTTTATACACTGCTGTTCCGGTAGAATTTTTCAAATGAATCAAATAAACACCATTATCGAGCCCTCGAAGATCAAGGTCCGATCGTTGTCCTGCAGGCTGAAACGCATAAATCATCTGCCCCAGCGTATTATGGATCGAAATGGAGTAGCTATGATCAATCGGACGCTTGAAAGACACGGTGAGTTGATCCTGTGTAGGGTTAGGATAAATCTCAAATGCATTATCAAACACGAACTCATCCACCCCGGTGATAATCATATGATAACACGCTGAGGTATCAATACATCCAGTGTTATTGACTTCCACTGCATAATTTCCGGAGGACGATGGCACAAAAATCGCTTGGTTTTCACCAGCAATGGCCTGAAAGCCATTATCACAGTCCAGCCAGGTATAACTTGCCCCGACGGCATCCGAAACTAAGGCATCCTCGGAAATAGTGACACCTGTGTCCGGAGCTTGAATCGTCAAGGCAACCGAATACAAAATATCGCAGCCTCCTGACACCTGAACAGTATCCAAATAGTTACCCGTACTACTCCAAACATACTTGCCACTCGGAGAAACATAAGCATCACAAACCACCGGAGTGAGGCTAAGCGATTCGGTACATTTACTGGCCCTGAAAGCAAGGCCATCATAGTGTTGACCGTCTTGGTAGACCAACAAGTCATCATCGTTCAAATATAGCTCTTCGGTAAAGGTCCCTCCAAGCATAAAGGCTTGATCGTTAATAAATGCCACATCGTTCAGCCAATCATTACCCGAACTCAACCATGACTTTACCCAGATTAAACTGTTTTCGGCGTTGTAAATGCCTACAAATAGGTCATTCATTTGATTGGACAAGGTATCAGGACTACCATTGATTTCAAAAATGGATGCTGATTGGAGTTTACCCGCCACGATGATCTCTCCCAGGTCATTCGAGCTAATGCCTCTGATATTTACCAAACCAGTTCCTACCTCCGTAGCCCAAGCATGTACGCCCTCAGGAGTGAGTTTTTGTAAATAGGCATGCTCATTTGAGGCGGAGTGAATCGTTTGATCGCTTCCGCCGGGATCAATATTCAATGTGCCCGAGAATTTGCCTGATACTACCAAGTGAGTGCCATCGAAATGCGCTGCCCGGAATACTCTACCGTAATCTCTGGCCCATTGGTAATCCCCGGAGGCGTCGAGCTTGAAGATAAAGCCTTCCCAGCCAGAAGCTATTCTTGGATCGGCCCCCGTACCCGAAAAATCACAAGTACCAGAAAATTCTCCAGTGATGTATAGTGCTCCCTCTGGATCAATTGCACATTTATAAGCTCTCGACAGCTCCGAACTTTGGGTCGTGTGATGCCACAGATAATGACCATTAGCATCCAATTTCACCACAAACAAGTTCAAGGTAGGGCCGGCAGTTGATTCGTTAACAACTCCTGGTCCGGGATCAAAATCCGCCGTCCCATGAAAGGAGCCCACTACATAAATATTTTGGGAGGCATCTACTTTGATGTCGTAGCAGTTTAATTCTTGAGAACATTCAAAATTCAAGGCCAGAGCCGTATTGCCTGAGGGATCCAATTTCAAAGCAAACCCATTGGGGGCATAACCGTCGGCTCCCGCAAAAAGGGTGTCTTTGCTCTGTGGTTCCGTATCCACTTCGAGGTGAAGACTGTATTCTCCGCATAAGTAGACGTTATTATCTTGGTCCGTTTCAAGTCCCCAGGGGAGAACGTGGCCCAGTCCGGTAAAATACTTTTTCCATAATAAATTCCCATCCGGGCTCCTTTTGTTGAGGACAATCCCGGGATCAAAGGCCGTGGAAGCCCAACTTGGCGGCGTAAAATAATTGCCTAAAATGTCTGACGCATCAAAGGTATTGCCCAAGCCATCCACAGCCACTTGCCTCGTTTCATGGTAGGTCTCCATGAAAATAGAGTCCCCAGAAGCGAGATAAGTGTAATAGCCGTAGGCCGTATCAATTACCGTCCCATCCGGTAATTCATCGTCCATTAATCCATTTCCCCAGTCTACGGTATATACCTGTGCAGATACAGATATCGCGTAGACCATCATAAGAATGATCGTACAAATTTTGCTCATTATAAATTAAAAATTGATGTCAACACGAAGATGGGAGTTACCGTGTTTCAATCTTCAAAGCCCAACTTCCTTGCCAAAGTTTATCATCCAATGGATTGCATCTATGATTTTGGCACCATTACTTCACCAAAGTAATACGTGATAACACTTGTCTTGGACTAGTGTTAACTAAAAATCGTATTTTTAGAAAAAACATCTTTTGCTTCATGAGCTTTAGCCGATCTAGAAATGAAATTATGACAATTTGGTCGATCCTTTTAGGGGTTTTCGGGTTTTCATTTTCCATAATTTTTTTAAAATCAGGCATTAACCCAACCGATGGATCATTGAACATACAGATGTCAAATTCCACATTTTACAAAAAGAACATCACGGGATTAAGTGACACATTATTTTTAGGCACAAAGGAAAAGCTTAATTCCTACATTGATGCCGTAAAAGAAGATGGAACTGTAAAAATAGTTAATGAATCAAATTATATTCCAGCAGATTCGTTGTTTAGCAAAAAATCAATCTTCATAAAGGACTTAATTTTTGTATCTAAAGATTCGTTAAGTTTAAACAATAAAATTGACTCACTTGACAACAACTACTATCTACTAAGAGCGCAAAAAAATTACTTCATCAACCAAAACCCAAAAGCTATTGTATGGGTTTTACTTATTTCCATTGCCATTGGATTTTCTCTTTTCTTCGTCCCAATATTTATTGCAGGAATAATCAAATATTCTAAAGGGCTTAATAGAACAACTATTTTTTGGAATATTTTCATCTCATTAGGAATCATATTAACTTTAGTTCTATCTCAAGTAATCACAGAAGCCCCAGAATATAAAATACTGATTCGCCCAGTTGATGTGGAGCCAAACTTTGACGTAGGATTTAAAAAAAACCAGCTACTTTACGGTGCCATCCTTCCTTATCTAGGGCCTGCATTTTGGATGATCCTTATCATTTCGTTAAATTCAAAAATCTCTTTCCTTCACAAGAATGACTTAAAACAATTAACCAAAAGATTTAACGAATTCAGAAAAGAATTTGAGTACAACTTTGTAATAATCGCTATTTTTATTGCCTATACTATTTATTGCACAAGCACATTATTAAACGCATTGAATAGCCTGATCAACCCCGAAGCTACTTTCCAATTATTTCCGGTAGAATTCTCATTTATCAATGGTTTATCTCAAACATTCTTTCTAGCGCTGATCTATCTAGCAATTAATACAAATTTCATATTTTTAAAATCGAAGATACAAGAAGTGTCATCAGAAGAAGTAATATCGAAAAACAGTTTAGACAAAAACAAATCTTTTCTTGATTACTTAAAAATTGTAATATCTATTCTAGCTCCTTTAATTGGAGGTGGAATACAAGAATTATTTAACACAATAATTAGCTAGGTCCTATATAACATAAACAACCTTTCATAAACTCAACATCTAAGATCAGTTGAACATCCTATATGTTTACATCTTCGGTAAGACATCGAAACAGCCTATTTAAATTATCTTCCCAGTTTTTTAATTGAACTATTTATCTCAACTGATATTCTTAATCGGCTTTTGCTGTCATTTCTTGATCTTTCCTTTATTAATTGGAGGAACAAATCGTATCATAACTTTCCGGCAGGCCTTGACTTAACCCAATCTTGTTTTTTAAATGGGTGCAGATTGGATATACAATTGATATTGACTCATCCATAATCTCACTTCTGCCCAAGTAGAATGGCACAAACTATTTACCCGGCTGCTACGAGAGTAGACTTACGATGTGGTCAGTAACTATAGAAAAAATATGTTCTACCTTTAAGCATGAAACATACATCAATACCTTTATAGCTCATTAATGAAGCACGTTACTTGCCAATTAGAATAAAAATGACAATACATTTTCAAAACAAATATCATAATTACAAACAATTCTTGGTTCCACTTATCCAGCCTGTCATCCCACTTATAAGAAGTTGGTGCCCACTAATAGATGAGTTCGGTTTCTTTTCTCAATTGACAATATATTTACCCCAATCAATCCATTAAAACACTTTGAAAATGTATTGCCACAATCAGCGTAAAAGTTATTTATTATCACTATTCCTACCCCTATTAATCACAATGTTTAGCGCTTGCTCGGATGATGATGACATCGCCATAATGACGCTTCCGCCCTCAAATGAACGAGGTGCTTTGCTTACCTATACCCCTACGGGTAGTGTAACGGCCGAGGAAGTAGCGACTTATGGTACTGAAGAAGGGGATATATCCACTTATACCAATCAAGACCTAGATATTTATGCCATCACTTATAATTCACTGGATGGTGAAACGCTGTTGGAGGTGTCAGGCTTGGTATTTATTCCCAAGGGAGTAAATGGAGATATTGATTTGATACAACATCATCATGGTACCATCATCCCCGGTGATGATGGCACACCCTCTACCTATACCGGCGGCATGAATGGCAGCTCCGAAATGTACTTCATAGGAGCTACGATGGCCTCCAATGGGTATGTGGTATCGATGCCGGATTATGTAGGCTACGGCGTCACATCGGATAAAGAACATCCCTATACCGTTCATCGTGAATTAGCTGAAGTATCCGTAGATATGCTGCGTGCTACCAAACAATTGCTGGAGACGCTTTCCATTGATTTTTCCAATGAGGTTTTCCTCACGGGCTGGTCCGAAGGTGGTGGCGCAGGCCTGGCTACGCATAAATATTTACAGGAAAAATATCCGGGGGAATTTGATATAAAAGGCAGTTCTCTTTTTGCGGGACCTTATGACTATTTCTCCTTTGTAAAAGACGTGATAACCAATCGCCAAGTGGAAGATCCAGAGTTGTCAATTTATAGCTGGTCATTATACGCTCTAAACAATTATTATTCAACTTTAAATAGAGATCCAAATAGTATTTGGAGCTATTCCGTAGCTAATCAGATTGACGCCTTGGACATCCCTTCTCTAAAACCTGCTGAAATTTTTCAAACCAGCTATATGAACAGTATCGAAAATGAAACGGATACTGAATGGATTACTGCTCTAAAAGAAAATACCCTATTAGAAGGTTGGGTGCCCCAAGGGCATTTGTTTTTCCACTCAGGAACACTCGATTTTATTGTGCCCCATTATAATTCCGTCAACGCTCACCAGCATTTTGAGTCTGTAAATGCGAATTCAACCCTTTACGAATATCCGGGAGAAGATCATTACACCCCTTTATATGAATATGTAACGACCACTTTGGATGATTTTAAAAATTTGTAGTGGCATTAATTTTTAAGTACTAATTCTGTAGAAAAAACCAAAAAGTGCAGTGTCATTTCCTTTTAAGGACTATTAGATTTTGTGTACTTTTAAAGCCTAGAGCATGCTCTAGACCGAGGCATAAAATACGCCGGGAATAGAAAACGACTTGAGTTAAACTAAAAAAAGTCTAAAACAATGGTCCTAAGAATTTGGCACGGTTACACTACCAAAGCAAACGCCGACACCTACGAAAATCTCCTACTCAACGAAATTTTTCCAGAAATCAAAAACAAGCAAATCAAGGGCAATAAAAAAGTCCAACTCTTGCGTCGAGAAATGGAAGAAGAAGTCGAATTTACCACGATCATGTGGTTTGATCGGATAGAATCGATCATCGATTTTGTCGGCCAGGATTATGAAGCAGCTTATGTTCCCGATAAAGCTCAGAAGGTGTTGTCCAGGTTCGATGGCCGAGCGATCCACTGTGAGCTACGAGAAACTTTTGATTATCAATCGTAAGCGAGAAAGAAGCAGAATGGCAAATATTTTTTACTTTGCATAGAAATACTGCTTCTCTTATGAATTTTAAGTCATCTTCTATCCTATGGATGAGTGTTTTCCTTTTTTTTCTCCTCGAAGGGAATACTTTATTAGCTCAGCAAGATGAAAAACTAGAATTAAAATTCGAAGAGCTCAATTGGAAAGACATCAATGATCTACAGAGTCTTACGCCCAGCACAAAAGTCATCTCCGGTAGTCGTTCCGAAAAAGAAGTCAAGGACTTGCCCTTTACTATTTATGTGATCACAGGGGAAGAGATAAGAAGTAATGGCTACATTACTCTAACCGATGTTCTGAAAAGGCTACCGGGCATCAGAGTTTCTCAACCAGGCTCGGCCTTAGAAGGAGAAACCTTTCTGATGAGAGGTTTATTAGGGAATGCCTACACCAAAATTCTGATCAATGATATTCCAATCAAACCCTTTATCGTAAGTGGTATGCCCATCGGGGCGCAGTTACCCATACGAGAAGCGGAGCGTATTGAGGTAATCTATGGACCCGCCGCGACCTTATACGGTGCCGATGCTTCAGCCGGCGTTATCAATATCATTCTCAAAGAAACCGATCGCCCGGTTTATATCCAGGCCGATTTAGGTTTTGGCGTTGATGGATTTGAGAATTTGGATATCATGTTTGGTGGCAAATTGGGGAAAGGCAAAAAAATACTCACCTTTAAAGCTTTCGGAGCTTACACGGCTTTCGATGATCGACAAATCAAATACGATCGACTCAATGTTTATAATCCTCAGATTTATCAAAATCTGATTGGCGCACAGCAAACCGATTATGTTAATCGTCCAAATTACCGAGGAGGGCCGACAAGTCCCGTATTGGGTGATCTACCACACCTGAGCAATACGTTGGGAATTGACTTAAAATATCGAAAATGGCAATTATCTGTCTTCCGTTTTGTCCGTCGGGATCATAGCTCCCTTGGCTTAAGTCCTTTGGCTGTATCTTATGGTAATCCTTTGAATTCTTTCGGAGAACGAATAAATAGTGGTACGATCCGATTCAATACACAAAATAATCGTCTACAGTTTAAATCATCCGTAGGCATACTTAATTATGCGACCGACAATAGGAGTTCTTACTCTTATGTATTACCGGCCTTAAACTTTGTTTTGCAAGGCACACCCGATGGTACTCCGGTGAGCGATTCTATTAATCAATTTATTGATGATCAATATTTCTCTAATGAAAGATATAGTAGAGCCAGTTCTTTCGAACTCAATGCAGAAGGATTATTAAGTTATACTTTTAATAACAACGTTGAATTAGCAGGAGGTGTTACGCTCAACGCAGGAGATGGAACACCACTGCGAAATTTCATTTTGAGTTCTGTAAATAGTTTTGTGGATACGACCGTAAACAATGTGGTGAATATTAACAATACCACTTTTGTTGATCTCAGCGCTTTCGTAGAATGTTATTTTAATTACAATAAATGGAATGCCATCATTGGTGCACAGATTTTCTCCAGACAAACTGATTATTTAAGTCGCCAGCAACCAGCATTCAACCCCAGAATTGCTTTACAATACCATTGGAGCGAAAAATTCAGCCTCCGTTCTTCTATAGGAAGGTCATTTCGATATCCTTCTCCCTTCTTTCAGGCGACTTCGTATACGGTACGACCAGATGATATCAGTCGCATCATTGCGGGGGCCGATCTCAGTACAGAAGAAACTTTGAGTGCGGACTTTGGCTGCCGCTGGAAAATTGGTGATAAAATAGAAGGAGATGCTTCGCTCTATTTTACCCGAACGTCCGATTTCGTTAGCCATGCGGTCCGGCCAAATGGCAATGTGCAAACCGGAGCAGTTACGATCGGCTATTTTAATGACCGCAACTCCCGAGCAGAATTACTTGGTATTCAAAACAGCATTTCAATTAGCAATCTCATTGAAGCAATCGGCCTTAGTACTCGAATTAATCTGAACTATAATCGAGGAAGAGAAACACTTGATTTATTTTTATTTGCTCAAGATGAAGAAAGAAGATTACAATCTGATGGCATCCGGTCGCTTCCGCGTTGGATTGGCCAGGTCGATATTGAATTAAAGCCAATCGAAAAATTTCGATTTCTCTTGGAAAACACTTTCATGTCATCAAGCCTGCCAAGAAATACTATTTTATACCAAATTCAAAATACTGGCCTTGACACTGAACTTAGAAATCCAGGTTTCTATACCCTTGATCTGGTGGGGAATTATCAGATTAGTAAACAATTAGCAGCTTTTATACGAATCAATAACGTTTTCGGTAAAAAATATGCGGGTATTGACGCGACCGATGATGCGGACGTTTTACTTTACAATCCTCAATCTACCAGGATTAGTAGAATTGGCATATCATATCGTTTAGATTAATAGGCTATAGTATGAGATTATCCTTTTACATCATCTTTTTATTCATCAGTCTTCCGTTCGCTCTGTGGGCACAAGAAGGACAGGAGGATCGAATAAAATCAATGATTGAAATTGCTACAGCAGAACAAGCAAATGGCAGTTCAGCAGGAAAGGTATTGTCACAATGGTTGCAAGTATATGAACTGGTCAAAAAAGCAGAACAACATCCGCAATTAGCTCGGACCTGCAAAGCCATCGCTGACATTTATCAAGCGGAGCAACTATATGAGCAAGCACTCCCCTATTATCTGGAAGCGGTGCAGACGGTAGATCAAGATGAGGCTCAAAACGAAGCCGCTTTACAGCTTTTTCAGGAAGTGGCCTGGACTTATGCTCAATTGTCTAAGCCGGACAGTGCTTCCTATTTTTACCGAATCATCCTTCAAGAAAAAAAACAAGCGGGAAATTTAAATGGCCAGATCAATACCTTGCAAAAAATGGCCAAGGCTTATACGCTCAACGAACAGTATAAAAAGGCGTTAAGAAGTAATTTACAAATTAAGCAATTACTGGAATCACATCAACGGCCGGACAGCGAACGCCTGATGATTTATAATAATTTGGGTTATAATTATACCAATCTCCAAGAATATCAAGAATCAATAAATTATTTTCTGGCGGCATTAGATTTAGTAGGTGCAGATGACTTCGCCTCAAAAGCGATTTTAAATACTAATATTGGAATTGCACACTATAATCTTGGGCAATTCAATGAAAGTATCAATTACCTGAATCAAGCTCGAAAAGATACCAAAAAACATAACCCTAAAGCACTCGATGAAATTGACCAATTATTAACAACAGTATATTTAAAAAAGAAAGACCTTTATAATGCACTGATTTATTCGGATCAATCTCAGGACATAGCCATCAACAATAAAAACCACATTTTACTAACCGATATTTATTATAATGCGGCACTCATTCATTCTGAATTATACGAATATGATCTAGCACTCGATTATTTCCAGAAACATCTCAGGCTAAGGGATTCCTTTGAATTAGAAGAAAAGCTTCGTCAACAGCAATTGCTTCAGCAACAAATCAATCTGGCCCAAAAAGAAAAGGAAATAAAGCTTTTTTATATTAATGAAGATATCAAAGAATTGACGATTACTCAGCTAAGAGTAGAAGCAGAGAATCAACAATTAGCTTTAAAAAATAAGGAGGCCGAGTTGATCACGGAGCAAAAGGAAAAAGAGATCCTCAGAAAAGATAACGAATTAAAAGCGAGTGAGATTAGAGCACAGGCCTCGGAAACTGAGCGTGCTAAACAGCAATTGGAATTGGCCCGTCAGCGCTTGAAAGTATCCCAACAAGAAAAGGAAGTGGTCGCTTTGCAACAAAAAGAAGAGCTACAGCAATTAGAGATCAAAAGCAAGGAAGCCCAGTTGGCCGCAGAGCAAAATGAAAAAAACCTATTGCTCCGGGATAAAGAAATCAGCGCTTTGGAATTGCAAAAACAAAAAGAAAGAGAGCAATTCTTCTATGGCTTAGGTGCCTTAATGGCTTTGATCCTGCTCATCATCGCAGGAGGATTATTATATTCTCGAAAACTCAATCGCCAACTGAGTACTAAAAACAAAGCTATTGAAAAGCAAAAAGAAGAGATCAGTCTGGAAAGGAAAAAGTCAGATAAATTGCTTTTAAATATTCTTCCCGAAGAAGTCGCTAAAGAATTAAAAAGCACCGGAAAAGCGACTTCGAAAAAATACGATAACGTCACCATTCTCTTCACGGATTTCAAAGACTTTACCGTGCTAGTATCCGAAATGCCAGCAAGCGTCTTGGTCAAAGAATTGAATGAAATATTCAGCTATTTTGATGGTGTGATGGAAGAGTTGGAAATTGAAAAAATAGATACGATTGGTGATGCATACTTAGCCGTTTCCGGTTTACCTAAAGAGAACTCAGACCATGCGGCCAAATGTATTCTGGCCGCTGGCAAAATGCTTCGATATTTGGATGAGCGTAATACACATAGCGAAATAAAATGGAAAATGCGGGTGGGCATCCACTCGGGCCCCGTTGTGGCTGGCGTAGTAGGTAAGAAAAAGTTTGCCTATGACGTTTTCGGGGATACCGTCAATACCGCCAGCAGAATAGAATCCAATGGCGAAGCGGGCCGAATAAATATTAGCCAGTCCACTTACGATCTCGTAAGAAATGATCCTAATTTCAGTTTTGAAAACCGAGGGGAAATATATGCCAAGGGGAAAGGTAAAATGGAGATGTGGTTTGTGTCATAAGATATTGGACTTGTTCATAAATAAGCTCTCTTTCTAGTTTGTAGAAAAACAGTTAAAAACAAAGTTATGAAAACGACCTACTTCCTTTTCATGGTATTATCTACCACTTTGTCCTGCTATGGTCAGACCAGGCAGGCGCCCATCACCATCAAAGGCACCATTGGTAATCAATTTCATCTATCTTCCACCCATATCATTAAAGGATCGGATCAAGAAGATTTACTCAACGAGCTTAATGATTATTTTATCAGAATTAATCAACTCGACCAATACTATGCCTATAAAAACGCAGACCAGGAAGAGGAAGCCGAAGCCATCGTCGCATCAGATAGAATTCTATCGGCAACCAATGAATTTGGCATTGCCTACAGTTACATGATGGTCAAAATGAGTCAATTGGATATCCTTTTTAAGCCGCTTATTCAGTGCCATCAATTCCACGAATCCCATATTATCACGATTACCGAAAAACAATTAAGTTCATTGGAAAAATATCTCAACAATCGAGTTGAAGTTGAATTAATTATTGAAAAAATTGGTGAAATTGAAATGGATAAAACCAGTGTTTATCAACTGAAACGTATCGTGGAAAATTAACGCTATTTATAAGCTATTATAAACTATAGACCCAATGCACATCGACCATATTTTTATCTTCTCAAATCAGCAAGGACGAGAAGCCGATGAGTTAGTAAAATTCGGTTTTACGGAAGGAAGTAGCAGAATGCATCCGGGACAAGGCACCACCAATCGAAAGTTTTATTTCGATAATTTTTTTCTTGAAATTCTGTGGGTGATTAGCGAGGAAGAAATTCGAAGTCCGATCACCTCCATGACAAAATTATGGGAACGCTCTCAGTTTTCGCACAATGGATGCGCTCCGTTTGGCTTATGCTTGACGAATACCGCAGAAACGGATAAACTGTTTGCAGAAAGTGAAAGGTATCAACCCGCTTATTTCCCGAATGGTATGACTATAGACATCATCACCAATCAAAATAGTCCGTATCTGCCCTGGACTTTCCGCCTTCCCTATCTTGGACCTCAAAAGGTGGCGGATGAGCCACGCCATCACCAAAATGGGATACAATCTCTGACCAAAGTCGCATTTGAAATCCCCGATGATCATCAAAATCAAACGTTTCTTGATGCCTTTAACTCAACGGAGATGATTACCTTTCAGTGGGGAGAACAACTGAATTTGATGCTTGAATTTGACCATGGTATGCAGAAAAAAGAAAAAACGTTTAAGGATTTGAGTTTAAAGATAAGGTATTGATCTCATACCATCTCCCCTACTCTGACTTGACCAGATCAATCATTTTACGGAATCCCTTATTCCCATGGATCATTAGAAAACGTAATGTTAACGAACATCTGCACGTTCTCTTACCGCCATACATAAACCAACTCTATGGCCGGCCAATCTTCTAAGAAGTGCTTTTCTAAGAATGGTCTAAAAGTCCCGTAAACAAATCGAAGATAATCTTGTTTAATGGGTAATTTTCCTATGTTTGCAACATTGTTGCATTTATAAAAACATAATGAAATGATTCCTGTAACCTTTGACGAGTGGAGAAAATGTATAGAACACGACTGCAATATCCCTCTCACCAAAGCATTTGCTCAAAAACGCTTGGCCGTTTATCAAGATCGAAAAAATAAGGAAACACAGAAATTCGTGTCGCTGTACGGCGAACAACATTTACAAAATATTATCCGATGGTTAAAACGAATATGAATAAGGAACAGATTGAATCTCTTGGCGACAACCACATAGCTACGAGCATTGAAACGCCAATGCTCGCCAATGCTTTTGATAAGTCAGACGATGAAAAAATTGAAAATATCCAGCATTATTTCAGCCTGATTATGCGTGAGCTCGGGCTTGATTTATCAGACGATAGCTTGTCTGGCACCCCTTATCGTGTTGCCAAAATGTATGTAAAGGAGTTATTCTATGGTTTAGACCCTAAAAATAAACCCAAGCTTTCCACCTTCGAGAATAAGTACGAGTACAAAAAGATGTTGATTGAGCAGAATATTACGATTGATTCGTCCTGCGAACATCACTTCTTACCGATCATGGGCCATGCTCACGTGGCGTACATCCCGAAAAAAAGGGTCATTGGCCTATCGAAGATAAATCGCTTAGTTGATTATTATGCCCACCGTCCTCAGGTCCAGGAGCGCTTATCGGTACAAATTTTAAAGGATTTACAAAATGCCTTGGAGACAGAGGACGTCATTGTCATGATTTGTGCCAAACACCTGTGTGTCTCCTCCAGAGGGATAAAAGACAAAGACAGTCTCACCACGACCATCGATTACGGTGGCTGCTTTGAAGATAAAGACTATCGAGATGAATTTTTAAATACAGTTAACAACCAAATAATTTAGAAGTATTAAAATGCGCTATTGAATGGCGATCATGAACTGATCCTAACGACCTAAGATATTCAGATACCTGTAGGCAGTCATAATTTCAAAATACAGGTGCTCAGTTTGGAATAGTTTCAAACATGATCTAACTTTCATTTCAGTTTCGTACTAAAGAAATACTCTATAAATTTGTGGAATGAAGTACAATCGAAGACAATTCATCTCTTTTTTAGGTAAAGCAAGTTTAGGAAGCGTACTAATTCCGCCTTATCTGATCAGCTTTGGAAACAGCAATCCATCTGTTCTTCTCGAAAAAAAGTCTGCGGATCAACTTAAGGAGTTAAAGGATCTTCGGGTTCTAAATCTTTTAGCATCCGACAAAGACGATTTAGTCTTGACGAAAGGATTAGATTATCACACCGTAATCAAATGGGGGGACAAGATCAGTGATCGTGACTACTTTGGATTTAATAATGACTTCATTTGCTTCATTCCCCTGGAAGACGATAATCCGAAAGACGGTTTGCTCTGGGTCAATCACGAGTATGTCAATCCGCTTTTTGTTTCTGACTTCAACTTCAATGATTACGAAAATCCACTACAACATCGAACGAAAAAACAGGTGGATAAAGAAATGTACAATGTCGGCGGAAGCATTGTCAGAATTAGAGAAGAGAATGGTCGGTGGCAAGTGGTTAAAAACGATCCTCATAATAGACGCATTACGGCCAAAACCCCCATTCGATTAAATTGGGATAGCTCCATCAAAGGCCAGACGACGGTTATTGGTACCCACAGCAATTGTTCGGGGGGCATTACGCCATGGAAAACCTTTTTGACGTGCGAAGAGAATTACGATAACTTCTACGGTGAGACGGTCTACGATGAAAAAAATATGCCTACTCACGTCCCCAGTCGCTATGGTTGGGAGAATTTTTATAATCATCCACCCGAACACTACGGCTGGGTGGTAGAAGTGGACCCCAAAACCGGCAACGCCCAGAAGCACATCGCGCTGGGACGATTTGCGCATGAATGCTGTACCTTGCATGAATTAAAGGACAAGCGAGTGGTCGCCTACACTGGAGACGATACCAATAATGAGCACATCTATAAATTTATCTCATCCAAGCCACACTCCCTGAAAGATGGCACCCTCTACGTTGCGGATATTGAGAATGGCAAATGGCTCGCTTTGGATTGGGAAAGTCAACCAGTATTGAGAAATAAATTTAAGGACCAAACCGAGGTACTGATCCGAGCCCGGGAGGCAGCAAAGCTATTAGGTGCCACAGAATTAAACCGGCCGGAGGATATTGAAATTGATCCCATTACCGGTAACATCTTTGTGTCCCTAACGAATAACTACAGCAAAAAAGATTTCTTTGGTTCGATTCTAAAAATTGAAGAAGATCAAGGCGCATTTGATGCCCTTACCTTTAAAGCGACCACCTTTAAAGCCGGCGGAGAAAAAAATGGATTTGCCTGCCCGGATAATTTAGCTTTTGATTTGGCGGGAAATCTTTGGATGACTTCTGATATGTCGGGCAGTGCAATGAACAAAGCCGATGGGCCTTACATGCCTTTCAAAAATAATAGCCTATTTGTCATTCCAAGGCACGGAAAAGATGCAGGGAGAGTCATCCGCGTGGCCTCTGCTCCGGTAGACGCAGAGCTTACCGGTCCGTGGTTTTCACCCGACGGCAAGACCTTATTCTTAAGTGTGCAACACCCCGGGGAACAAACCAAAGATTTGAATCACCCCACCAGTAAATGGCCCTTTGATCGGGATAATATCCCCAAACCTGCCGTAGTCGCCATAACCGGCAAGCTCATTGAGAAATTCAACCACCTGAATCGAATCGAAAAGTAGCCAATTGTCCACAACTTGGGATAATGGAAAACACGATTACTTTAGTCCTTGGATAATACTTGAATCACCTCTACCGCCATTTCCATAATTTCCAGCGTCGACCGGGCATTATCCCAATGGCCGGTGGTCACCACAATAAGCTCTTTTTCGGGCACAATAATTAAGTGCTGGCCGCCGCTACCACCGGCAAAATAGAAAGGAGGCTCGTCGGTTTTAGAAGTCATCCAGAGGTAGCCGTAGTTCATCAGGGGCGTAGCGGCTTGGGCGGCTTCGGTCATGCTTTGAATCCACTGGGGGGATAAAATGCGTTGCCCCTCGTACTGCCCGCCATTGAGCAGCATCTGACCAATTTTGCCTAAATCCTCAGGCTTCAAGGCCAATTCAGAATTGCCGTAATACTCCCCAGCCCGATCCTGCCTCCAAGTGATATCTTCAATACCTAAGGGGCCAAAGAGATGTTGACGGGCAAAGGCCAAGGTGGATTGCCCCGTTGCTCTGGACAAAATACCGGATAAGAGATGGGCCACCGCAGAATTGTAAGAGAATTGACTGCCCGGCAGAGTATCCATCGGAAATTCATTCAGCAGGAAACAGTGGGGGCGGTCGTTAAACCACCAGTCATCTTTGACCAGCGCTCGATTGTTCCAGGCAATGCCTGCCTGCATCAATAATAAATGCGCAATGGTGATCCGCCCTTTCTCTGCCTGAACTTGCTCACTCAATTCACAGTCGTCGAAAAAATCCAGAGCCGGCTGTTCTAAGCTTTTGAGCTGGCCCTGCTCGATGGCGATACCCACCAAAAGTCCTAGAATACTCTTGGTAATAGACTTCAAATTATTCAAGCTATCCGGGCCAAAGCCATTGAAATATTCCACGTACAGCTGGTGGTTGCCCTGATAAACGATCAGGCTATGCAGATCATCCGCCACCGTAGGCTGCGCTACAAAGGTCTCTTCCAGGATACGCTGAATCGTATCTCGCAGAGGATCTTCGGCCTCTTGACAGCGCGTTGAATTAGCTAAAAGCAGCAGCAGGATGAAATGACAGACTTGCCTCACCACTAATCAAAATTCCAGAATACATCCATAATGATCCATTTGCCCTCCAATTTGGCCAGATGGATGTACTCTTTCCATCGCAGCTTAGGGTAGCCGGTGCTTAACACCACCGACGCAAATTGTCGATCAATAAATACGCTATCAATGGTATTCGACTGGAGACGGAGCGGCATGGCTTGTTTGGTACTCATCAGCTTTTGTAAATCACTTTTGGAATAATCTTCACTCAGTCGACCATCCTGATTCACCCCTCGCTTCGACAGCCGCTCGTGCAGATGGACTTCCATCTTGGCGTAATCATTCAGGAAGAAATTCTCGATGTATCCCAGCACAACCCCTTCGATCTCCTGCTGATCCTGCGATTTATCCTGTGCTATCCCCCAAATGGGTAGGCTCATACACGCGATTAGAATGCTTATCTTTATCATATGCTTTTTTCGGGTCAAATAAAGACAAAGTTCTAAGAAGGGACTTGTCATTTATTGCGAAAATGTAATCTCTTTAAAAATGACTTTTAAGGAAACCGTCTGCATTCTTGACCCGAAAGGTGGAAATCAGTTCCCGGAACGCTTCGAAAACGAGATCTACTTCGTTGAAGATCTTAAAGCTAAGTTCTCCCCCTTGAGCTATGTGTCCAACTTCTCCCTGAAATGTGTTTTTGCCGGCGAAGAGCACTATGTTGTCAATAATGCCCGTAAGCAAGTCCGAAGTGGGCAATTGCTGATGGTCAACAATCAATCCGAGGTGACCAGAATCTCTTCACGTGGTACCTCTTTCTCCATTTTCTTAGGCGCAGATTTACTGAGTGAATGCTACCGATCACTGACAATGAGCGATCAGCAGCTCTTGGACGCCCCTCTGACTGAAAAATCAAACGAGCTGAAGTTATTTGATGATGTGATACCGGGTCATCTGGATTTTCTGGTCCACCTCAAAGCCAGCCTGAAAGCCAATCCCGACCTCATTATTCCTGCCGATTATTATTTCGAGATCGGGCAGCAGCTCCTACTCCACCAAAATGATCTCCTCCGGCAAATCGATCGACTCGATCGAGGCAAACTAGCCACCCGACAAGAAGTCTTCAAGCGACTTAATCGCGCCCGGCATTATCTGAACGATACCCTCTGCGAAAAATTCAACCTCAATGAACTCTCCCGCATCTCCATGCTATCCAAATTTCAGCTCATCCGGGATTTCAAACGCGCCTTTGGCACCACCCCTCATCGTTATTTCATCCTCAAGAAACTAGCCTTGGCACACGAGATGATCCAATCCCAGCCTCATCTCTCTTTGCAAGAAATTGCCTTTCAGCTTAATTACAGCAGTTTGTCTTCTTTTAGCCGTCAGTTTAAAAGTGTGTATGGGGTGAGCCCGAGAGGGGTGAGATAATGAAAATGATTCAAAAAGCAATTCATTAAACATTGTCATTCTATTAAGAAAATACGATAATGAGACATTTGCTTTATTTTTGATAGAGTTATATCTTACTTTCTACATAATCGGTATTGCATACTACTATCATTAAACAGTATTCTGCTCCGAGCACAAACAAAAAACATCAATATGAAACAATTAACTTTGCTTCTATTATTGATTAGCTTCATTTTCTTTTGCAATCATTCTCACGCCCAACTCGCTCCCGGTTCCCTATTAACGGATGGTACAGATGAAGCATTCCTGGAATCATTAACGGCTACGGGAAGCTACGGCACCTTGATCTTTAGAATGTCGACGGATGGTAATATGGCATCTGATTTTCATGCTGCTTGTGATAACCAAGGTCCCACCTTAGTCATCATGAGAAACTCTATTTCAGGGGAGGTTTTCGGAGGATATTCAAGAATAGATTGGGCGGGCTCAGGTTATTCTACTTGTGGAGATTGCGTCCTATTCAACTTGACACATGACTATTCTTTGGAAAACAATATTTTTCCTCAATGGTCTATCTTTCGCAACTCGACTTATGGCCCGACATTCGGAGGAGGACATGATTTACATGTCCCAAATGTAATGGACGGCTCAGGGGGATATTGCAATGACCACTCCTATGAATATCCCACGGCACAAGGGTATAATTTTTTGCACGGTGGCAGTGCTCAAGGTGATATGACCATTGATGAAATTGAAGTTTATTTAATTTTAAATGCCTTTCCAGTTGAACTCACTCATTTTGAGGGAAAAAAACAAGGCCTTCAAATTGAATTAAATTGGGTGACGGAAAGTGAGCTAAATAACTCAGGATTTGAAATTCAAAAATCACCCAATGGAAGAGACTGGGATGCTATAGAGTTTATTGATGGACAGGGCACTTCAAATGAAATTAATAAATATCACTTCCTTGATAAAAATCCAATTTTAGGGATCAATTATTACCGGCTCAGGCAAATCGATTTTAATCAACAATTTGAATTTTCAAAAGTCATTGCTGTTGAATATCAAAATCATACGAACCACATTCGAGTCTTTCCAAATCCATCGACTGGAATGGTAAACTTACATTTTGATAACCCGATAAAACATAGCACAAAAGTCACCATATCAGATAGTGTAGGAAGAAAAGTTTGGGAAAGTAAAACAACCGAAGGAGCATCCGAATGGAGTAAAACTATTGCTATTAATGAAAGCGGAATCTATTTTATTAGTGTCCAAATCGGAAAGGAATTATACCACAAGCGGTTAATTGTATCAATTAATTAAGAAATTGATACATATCGATCATAGACACCTACTCCATCCTTTCTCCCCATTCCTCCATCAACGCAATCAGCGGCACCAACTCCTTACCTCTCTCCGTCAGACTATACTCCACATTCACGGGAATGCGATCCGTCAAAACCTTTCTTTCCACGATCCCATCTTCGGTCAGCTCCCGGAGTTGCTCACTGAGCACTTTATTACTAATGCTGGGAATGAATTGATTGATTTGTCCAAAACGCTTCGGCGATTTTCGAATGGTATAAAGGATGATGAATTTCCAACGGCCACCCAGTACGGACATAATCTTGGTGACGGGACAATTCTCAGGGTTCTTGTATTGATACCTCATTTTCTGGTTACTTGTAGGTTACCAGAAACCGCAAAATGCCTTTCCCGGTAAATTTTCGCAAAGTATTTTTACCACACAAAGTTACTCTATTTCATTAAGTTTCTAAATGAAACTAGCAAATACATCCAACCATCATTTTAAAAAAAATAACATGGCAAATAACCATCTTACCGTAGAAGTATTCAAAGGCAAAGCCGCTTCTGTAAACAGCTATCTTTTTAGCAATGGTCAATCACTCCTGGTGATGGACGTACTAAGAAGTAGCGAAGAGGCGACGCAACTAGCCGATTTCATCAAATCGAAGCAATTGCCGTTGACCACCATCTTTATCACCCACGGTCATCCAGATCACTATACCGGTATGGATGTTCTGAAAAAGGCATTTCCTGAAGCTGAGATTCTGGTCGCCACGGCAGAAGTCAAGCAAGACATCATTGGTTTTAGCCAATGGATGGAAAGCGTAGGCTGGTTGGACGCTGAGCCGAACTTAAAGCCCAAGTCCGCTGAGAATCCATCGGGATTTGATTATGATCAGCACATTAACGTACTCAACGCCAATACGATCACCCTCCAAGGCGGTGGAACCCTAGAGATCAAGAGCGACTATCACTCGGCGGAGGCAGAACACTTAACGACGGTTTATTCTCAAGATTTAAATGCGCTCTTCACCTCTGATTTTTGCTACAATGGCGTACATCTTTGGCTGGGACAAGGTGTTGATACGCAGCACATCCAAAATTGGAAGGCAGAATTGCAAAACTTCAAGCAAAAGTACGCCGATACGGGCGTCACCATTTATCCGGGACACGGTGATTCTTCGGATACCAAACTATTTGACGTGGTGCTGAGCTACATTTCGGACTTCGAGGCGACCATACAACATGCAGAGACCAAAGAAGTAGCCATGGCTAAGATGCAGGCATTGTATCCTGACTGGGAACAATCCGATTTTTTGCTGCTTTACAGTGTAGACTATCATATGGGATTGAAGGCAGCAAATTAATTGCTGGCCTCCGGGGTAAATGCTTGGCCTACAGGCACCACTAAAATTCTGTTAAAAAGAGCTGGTTTGGGTATCTTCCAAATCAGCTCTTTATTCTTTTTATAAAATTTCCATTAGATTGCAGCGGTGGCCTTTTTCATTAAAGGATCTGGTGATTTTAGCCACGATATACCGGGAATCGAATAAAGAATTTTAAATCAATTCATCACCATGTCAGAAAACACAGATTACTCAGAACGAACACTTGAAGATTTACAAAAGGAGGAAAAAAAGATTGTCAATGAAGGCATCACTGCTGCGGTAATCGTCGGTTTCTTAATCGGCGTTATGCTTTATGGTCTGGTGAAAAGTGGATTTGGTTTTATTTATACTGCCATCCCTTTATTCATTATCTACAGTATTAATCGCTATTCCAAAAAACGAAAAGGGGAACTGAAGCAGATACAGGCAGCCATTAAAGCTAAAAACACCACCTCATAAAATAGATCTCAGCACAGCCAAAATCGAAACCGATCATGAAATTCCCTACTATCCTCATCATATCCTTTTTCCTCTCTTTCTCTATCCACGCCCAAACGCAACAAGACTCGCTGGATATCAAACAAGTGGCCCTGGATTATATCGAATCACAGCATAATATGAATCCCGACCAATTCGAACGTGCCGCTCATCCCAGAATGGTCAAAAGAACCTTTTGGAAACATACCAAAACCGGCAAGGAATACCTGGGAGAGACCTTCACTGATGCTATGATTCTATTGGCCGCAACTTATAACCAGGATGGCGATAAGTTTCCGGCGAATCCCCAAAAAGAAGTCATTATTCTGGATATTTACGATAAAACTGCATCAGTAAAACTTATAGCGGACGAATGGATTGACTATATGCATATCGTCAAACTGAACGGCAAATGGCAATTGGTGAATGTGCTATGGCAATTCAAGGACTCAGAAAAACATTAAACATGCCCCTAAGAAAAATGCTCATCCTTTTTATACTTGCAAGCTACATGGCAGCTTGCAACGCAACCGCAGAGGATACCCCAAGCCCTGCTCCCGCTGAAAAAACGATAACAGCACCAACTAACCAAGTAAAGTTGAGCTCCGAGATCAATTGGGAGCAATTGAATCCGGCGAGAGGGGATAAAAGTCCACAGGCGGGCACCATCTGGGGAGATCGAAAAGGTACTGTCGCCACTGGATTTCTGGCCAAATTTGTCGATGGTTTCTCTTCCCCACCCCACATCCACAACGTCACTTATCGGGCCATGGTCCTCAAAGGATTGATCCATAATGATGATCCAGCGGCAGAAAAAATGTGGATGCCGGCGGGCTCCTTTTGGACACAACCGGCGGGGGAATCCCATATTACCGCAGCGAAGGGAGAAGAAGTGATCGCCTACGTGGAAATTGACCGAGGCCCTTATCTGGTCATGCCTATCGAAGAAGCCTCTGATAACGGTGAACGACCAGTCAACATTGATAAAAACAATATTATTTGGCTGGATGCCTCGAAAACCAAGGTCATTGAAGATCATCAAGCAATGAAGGGGGCCGCGGTGGCTTTCCTTTGGGAGAACAACCAGATGACTGGCAATCTTATTAAGCTGCCCGCAGGCTTCGCTGGAGAGGTTCTCAGCCAAGGAGAGCAGTTTCACGCCGTAGTCATCACAGGCGAAGTGGATTATACCCTGCCGCCGTCAAATACGGTCAAAGCTTTAGATCCCGGTAGTTATTTTACCTCCAAAGGCGATGCGAAGCATCCCCTTACGATCACAAATGGTGAAGAAGCGGTGATCTACGTTCGGACGAACGGCGCGTTCCATCTCCAAAGTGGTCAATAAGTCGTTGGAGCAATTAGAAATGCAGTCAGAAGCAAACCATAGTCAGCCCGAATACCTCAAACGTCTCCATGCCGTGCTGGATTTTATCGAGCAGCATCTGGATGCCGACTTGTCTTTGAGTCGTCTTTCTGCAGTAGCCCACTACTCCCCTTTTCATTTCCACCGGCTCTTCTCGACCCTCATCGGTGAAACCTTAAACGATTACATCAATCGGAAACGGATCGAAAGGATCGCCTCAATTCTCTTAGTTGGTACCGATGAATCTATCAAAGCGCTCGCTTATCGCTACGGATTCAATAGCGAAAGTTCATTTTCCAGGTCTTTCAGGAAATACTATGGCACTAGCCCTACCAATTTCAAAATCGAAGGAAAAGCAATTCTTAGCAAGATTGGTATAGCCTCCTTCTCCATGGAAAAATACATTTGCCGCATTGATCACCTTAAAAAATGGATGGAGATGAATGCACAAATTGAAATTAAAGAACTACCGGCGATTAAACTAGCTGGCATCATGCGCATGGGACAATTTGAGGAAGTGGGCCAGTTGTACCAAAAACTGATGCAATGGGGGGCTGAAAAAGGCGTACTGGACAAATCAAACTTTAAAGCCATTACGCTTTACCATGACAACCCGCATGTGACCCACTTGTCAAAAGTAAGATATAGTGCTTGTGTCACCACTAATAAAAGTATGGCTGCCGAAGGAGAGATTAGGCCCTTGACAATTGAAAAAGGTATCTACGCCGTGGGGCGTTTTGAGATGCATCCTGCGGACTTTCCTCAGGCCTGGGACAGTATGAATGCTTGGGTGATTGAAACTGGGTATATCTTCCGGGATGGCGACTATTTTGAAGTCTACCTAAATGATCATAAAACCCACCCGGAACAAAAATTCATCGTTGACATTTGCCTCCCCTTGGAAAATAACGAAAAAGTCAAACGGGCTCTAAGTCAAAAGGCTTCCAATCAAGGGAATCTCAGTCATTACCGAGCACAAATTACGCAAGGGCAGACCCCGATAGAATATGATCAATTGATCAGCTTTATTAAAGGCTTGAGGACTTATTTTCGCAAAGTCTATGCGCCCGTTTTCATCATTGGGCGGCTGTATCAAGGCAATATGGATTTTTCCTATATTTCCTTAACGACCCAAGCCTTGAAAAAACAAAAATTGAAATTCGTCATCATTTTCAATCATCAATTGATGCGTTTTGAAATTTGCTTATCCGGCCAAAATAAAGCCATCCGCAAAAAATATTGGCAATTATTTAAAGGGAGCGATTGGCATAAATACCATTTGGCCGAATCCATAGATGACAGTTTATCGATTATAGATCATATCATAGTCCGACACCCTAATTTTGCTCAACCAGAAGAGCTGACCGAGCAAATCGAAAAAGAAGCTTTGCAATTCATCAATGACCTGCGAGCTGTTCTGGAGTGAAATAGCCACAAGGCTTTTGTTAATTTTCAATTAAAATAAAACCGTTAAATGAGATACTTTTTACCATTCGTAATTGGATTGATGCTGTGCGCCTGCAATCAGAATGAAAAATCGACAGAGCGTCATCCGACCACAAATATTGTCCAAGATTCTTTAACCACTGAGCTAAAGCAAATCCAGGCAAAAGGCGTAATCAATGGTTTTGGAGTAGCCATTGTGAATCAAGACAAGGTTTTATATAAAAATGGATTTGGCTTGGCGGATGCCTCGAATAATCGTGCTTATTCTGCTCAAACGGTACAGAATATTGCTTCAATTTCAAAAACGCTAATTGGAATTGCCTTAATGAAAGCGCAAGAACTAGGACTCTTATCCATTGACGATCCGGTTGCCAAATACTTAGACTTTGCAGTCGTTAATCCAAACTTCCCCGATCAGCACATAACGATTAAGCATCTCGCCACGCATACGTCTTCCATTACCGATGGCGATATCTACGGCGAAAAATCCTATATTTTAAAAGCACCGATTGATACGACCGCTGCTGAAAACATGGAAATTCCCAAGGAATTTAATCCTCCGACGGATATGACTTCCATGCAAGCGCTCTTGTCCAGTTTGCTGGATAAAAAAGGGCAATGGTATACTGATTCCATTTACTTGCCGGCCCCTCCGGGACAGACTTACGAATACACTAATATTGGCGCCACTTTGGCGGCCTACATTATTGAAGCGGCAAGCGGCGAAGCCTATAGTGCATTCACCAAGAAGCATATTCTAGAGCCCTTGGGCATGCATTCTTCCGGCTGGTCTTTTGATGCCATTGACTTTTCCCAGCACACAAAGCTATATGCTACCCCCGAAAAGCCATTCCCCTTTTATTCGCTGATCACCTACCCCGATGGCGGATTAATCACCTCCGTTGACGATTTGAGTAGGTATTTAATGGAGCTGATCCGAGCGTATGCCGGGGAAGGTACCCTTTTGACCAAAGCGAGCTACGAAGCCATATTTACGCCTTACCTTAGTGCAGAAAATTTCGAAGAGCGCGACCCCGATGATCCTTATAACGATGAATTTAATTCGGGGCTATTCATGGGCTTTTCCGCCAAGGGCTATATTGGTCATACCGGCGGCGATCCCGGCGTATCCTCCTTTATGTATTTTAACACCAAAAATAAAATAGGCAGAATCCTCATGATCAATACAGACCTAATCAACGATCAAGGCGTCCAGGAATTTTTCTCTATTTGGAATAAATTGGAAGCATATCAGTTGAGATTGAATTAGGTCGTCATGAGTAAGCTTAGTAGATTGATTATTTGTCATTAACAGGATTTCACGAATCGTAATAAATTAAATCCGTTATTTCTCTAAAAACAAAAAATGACACCCGAAGCAAATTTAGAAAAACTGGGATACGAACTCCCGTCCGTTTCGACCCCAGGTGGCAGCTATGTATCCGTTAATATTCGAGGGGAGATTGCCTATGTAGCTATTCAATTTCCTATTCTTAATGGTACATTCAAATATCAAGGAAGATTAGGAGATGATATTTCTACTGCTGAAGGATACCAAGCGATGGAACTGTGTGCTTTAAATGTGCTGGCACAAATAAAAAGCAAAGTTGGGTTTGATAAGATTATTGGATTAAATCATATTGATGCCTACTTTCAATCCGGTGAGAATTGGGATGAATCTCCCCAAGTCGTTAATGGAGCATCTGAACTGTTTTCGAAAGTACTTGAGGAAAAAGGACAACATTCCAGAGCAATTTTTGGGGTTGAAAAATTACCATTAAACTTTAGCGTTGGACTAACTACCTCATTTACGATTATTACCTAAAAGAAAATTGGGATAAGCCTTAGGCCGTCAGTGCAAAAAGGTGAGTGTATATTTGAATGTTGGAAATAATAATAACAATGGAGGTTAAAGAACAAATCATTAAATATAAAAATCGGATCGTATTCATACGACTGTCCATGCCTGGCTTTGACCGTACCTTGAAGCAGTATGTAGAGGACGAAGCCTGTTTTATGTTTGTCAATAAAGGTGAAGTATCGATCAGAGGACAAGAAGATTATTTTAAATTGAATAAAAGTACAGCCATGCTCGCCAAATGCATGAATTACTTTTTTGAACCGAGCGATGATACCGACAAATGTGATGATGGTATAGAATCAACCGGCATTTTTATTTATCCTTCATTGGTTAAAGAACTATTTGATTTTGACGTAACGACTTCTAATTATGCGCTCAACTTTAACTTAAAGCAAATTCAGGTCAACCGACTATTAGACAACTATCGGGAAAGTATCAATATTTTATTGGACAACCCTGAGCTGGCAGATAGTAACATGATCAAAACAAAATTGAAGGAATTTATTTTATTAATTTTCAAACTGCATGATGCGCCTTCTCAACTAGACTTTCTGGCAGGTCTATTTAGACCAAATGAAGTCGCCTTTAAGACCACCATTCAGCATAATTTATACGCTAATCTATCACTCGACGAATTAGCCACCTTGTGTCATCTTAGCCTCTCCTCCTTTAAAAGGAAATTCAGAACCGTTTTCGATGATAGCCCAAAGAAGTACATCATTAAAAAGAAAGTCGAAAAAGCCGCAACGCTTCTAAAAACCAGCGACCTGCGTATCTCTGACATTGCCTATGATGTTGGCTTTGATTCTGTAACTACTTTCAATAGAAATTTCACTAATCTTTATGGTAAATCACCCTCAGAATTTCGTGTGAACTAAAATGAACGGCCTTTGAGCTAAAATGAGAAGTATCGCTTTTGTCATCTCTTGATATTTGCATTAAACAATTAATTCAAAATATCATGAAGAACTCAAAAGCATTAAATGCATTTCTCATTATTTCAGGTTTACTACTCACCCTTATTGGTGGAGCAACTTTGTTTGCACCCGAAACGGTAAAGGCAGCTTCAGGGGTTGATCTTGCAGGGAATATTAGTGTACTAAATGATATCAGAGCTTCTGCGGCCCTGATTCTCTCCATGGCGTTGTTGGTCATTATGGGGGCTTTCGTAAAAAGACTAACCTTCACCTCCTCTTTAGTTGCCTTTCTACTTTTTCTCTCACTCGGACTCGGACGATTAATCAGTATTCTGGCAGATGGAATGCCAGTTGATGGCATGGTCAAAGCGACCGGTTTAGAATTCATTCTTGGAATTCTTGGCGCCTTCTTTTTCTTCAAAAATGTCGACAAATAGTTTTTTAAAAATATTTAAATCTTCAATCATGAACAAAATAGTAATGATAACCGGCGCCAATGCAGGCATTGGCAAGGATACCGCACGACAATTAGCATTAATCGAAAATACCGAAAAAATCTATCTGGCTTGCCGAAATCCAAGCAAGGCTGCTGCCGCTAAAAAGGAACTAGAGGAAGCGACGGGGCGATCCATTTTTGAAATCTTAATCATGGAAGTTTCCGATCCGGGTTCGGTAAGGCATGCCTTAGAATCATTGGGCGAATCGGTTGATGCTCTAATCATGAATGCTGGCGGCATGGGTGGAAAAACGCCCGAAAAATTAACCAAAGACGGGGTCACCATGATCACCGCAACCAATCTTTTAGGGCATGTGGTATTGGTCGATGAGCTACTCAGGCAAAACAAACTAAATAAAGTCGCCTTATTCGCTACTTCCGAAGCAGCCCGAGGGATTAAAAAAATGGGCATGAAACGACCAAATCTTAAGACCTCATCTGCGGATGAGTTTGCTTCAGTATTCGACGGCACTGCTTTCGGCGATGATTTCGACCCCATGCAAGTGTATGGTATGGTGAAATACGGCGGAACGATGTGGATGTCTTCAATGGCGAGAAAATACCCTAGCATTAAGTTTGTGAGCATGAGTCCCGGTGGGACCAGAGGTACGGAAGGCTTTAATGATATGCCCTTTTTACAGCGCATCTTCTTCAAATACGTTGGCATGCCTATTTTCATGCCCTTGATGGGCTTATCCCATAGTCTGGAAAAAGGCGCCAAGCGATTTGTTGATGGCATTAACAATGCAGCTCTAAAGAGCGGTGTGTTTTATGCCAGCAAAGAGAACGTCTTGACGGGAGAGGTCATCGACCAAAGCACAATCTTCGAAGACTTAAAAAACAAAGTATATCAAGATAATGCCCACGAGGCTATTCACCGATTTATCAACTAATTTTTGCCTTGGCTTATCTTTTTAGACTAGAATTGGTCAATCATTACCGATAAAAGATTCTCTGACGATGCCTATTCCGTCAGAGAATCTTTGGTATTTGTTAAATGGAAAAACGCTATGCAAAGTGACTGAAGCTTGTTTTCATCCCATTGACGATAAACGCATCATTAGTTCCAGTCAGGATAAGATTATCAGGATGTAGAAAGTGAATAGGAAAAGACAAGTTATGATAATAAAGTAGTAGTTATGATCGTATATTAATTGACGATATAAAACTAAAGTACTACCAATATGAAAATTCAAGTAAAGCTATGTCTAGCTGCCCTCCTGGTATTGGCCGTCAATTCGATCCAATCACAAAACTTAGTTTTCGGAGCAAGTGCAAATTTAGGATTAAGCAAAATCACTTCAAACTTTCCCATCACATCGGGAGAGCGCAGCATTGATTTTGCAATTTCGGGCAATCTTGGATTGTTTATGGAAAAGCAATTCGGTAACAATAGTTCCATTATTGTCGAGGCATTATGGGTACAAATTCAGGGTAAAGAATCAACAGACAATAGAGTACTGACGAACTTCACGTCACAAGGTCCTGAAGTTATTGGCAGTATTTCCGATCGAGAACGACTCCATTCAAGTTATCTGGGGATTCCCATATATTATCGACACAAATTTGGAAAAATCGGAATTAGAGGCGGAGTACAAACGATGTTATTTCTTTTCGCTAGTCTAGATTTCGAAGCAAGTGGAGTGGTTAATAATGAACCTTACCAAGAAAAAAATAAAACAGATAACGTTGAGTTGGATGGTATTGACTTCGGCCCAAAACTAGGGTTGGATTATCAGCTCAATTCATCTTTTCGCATCAGAGCAGATTATTTTTATGGAATAATTGATATTACGCCAGGTATAGTTTCTTGGGAAAGAAAGAACCGGCAAATTAGTGTAGGTTTAGACTATTCTTTCAACAATAAAAATTAGTTAAGAAACTTATAATTATTGACAGGAGTACTTGGTAAGTACCTGTACCACTTTATCGCCGATATCGAAGTGGTTATTTATAAATCATAAAAATAGTGATAAAAAAATATGGCTAGGCCCTTAAGGTTTGTTCATCTCAATTCACAATTTTTTCAATCGAAAAGCCTGTACCACCTGTTAAAAAATCTTAAATTGCTCTGATTTTAAATTGAGTCTGGATTAAAACTGATTTAAACTTTCAGAATTAGAGTAAAAGCAAATGCTGGATTATCAATTCAATTCATTTTTTTGAATCAGAGCAGATTAAAATCTCGGCCTAATTGATATCACGCCAAGCATCTTTCCGTGGAAAAGAAGAATTAGATAAGTCAATTTAGATTATTGACAGGAAGATTTCAGAGGTATTTTTACTACTTTATCGTCAACAGCAAAGAGATCATCCATATAGTCATGAAATTGATAATAAATAAAATATTGTTATGCCTTTACTGCATACTCACTTTGTTGAGTTGCAATCAGGAGAAAAGTACTCCGAACCAAGCTGTTGATCCCTATGCTTCATTAACACCCTGCCAACCGGAGGGATTAGAAGAAGAAATTCTGTGTGGAACCTTAATGGTCGATGAGAACAGGGTAAAAAAGAATAGAAAAATCCCCATCAACATTTACCTTTTCCCGTCAACTCAACCCAATCCAGAGCGTAAAGTCTTTCTGGAGTATAATGGTGGCCCAGCCTCGCCCAATGAGAATTTATTGTTCTTGTACGAAAAAGGCGGTCCTAGTTACTACATCAGAGCATTCGCCGACATTTTAATTATTGATCAGAGAGGCACTGGCGCTTCCGAGATCCCTTGCGCTGCTTATGATGACCTGCAATTTAGTAGTCACCTATTCGATTTGAATCTAGTCAAAAAATGCCTGGAAGAAAGTCAAAAATCGGTTGATCTTTCTCATTACAGCACTGCCGCTTCAGTCGAAGATATCGAAGCAGTGAGAGCTTGGCTAAATATCCCCAAACTTGACATCAGTGGTCTGTCGTACGGTACCCGAACAGCTTTGGAATATATGAGAAGATATCCGGAAAAGGTAGGGTCAATGATTCTAACCGGAACCGTTTCACCAAGTTTTGGTTATGCCCGTCATCTTGATTTTGAAATTGAAAAACAACTTCAGACGCTCATTCAACGATGCGAAAAGGATTCGGCTTGCCAGAAAACATTCCCTGATTTTGGACACTCTATTTATAGTCTGCGGGATCAACTACAAGTTGCTCCGGTCACGATTGGTTACACTAAATCAAATGGAGAAACAATCAACGTTTTTATCAACGATACGATTTACGTCCGTATGATTGGTCAACTTTTTCTGTCGGGACGAAATATTGAGGCTTTACCCCTCTTAATTCATGAGTTTAAAAATGGTAATCCGAAGCCGCTCATAAAAACGAACGTTCAATCCTCCCGCCGAGTAATGAGTCTTTATTTATCTCAATTTTGCCCGGATGATATTTTTAATAATCCAGTGAATGAAGAAGCCTATAAAGACTTATTTACATACGGTGAAATGGGACTAATGGAAGTCAGAGCCTGTGCCGAATGGCTACAATTACCTTCTCCCGATTGGTTAAGTAAGTCCTTACGAGGCGACGCACCGGTGTTATTAATAACCGGAAAAATGGATACACAAACCCCACCCAGAATGGCTGAAAAAGTGGCCTCAGTGTTAAAAAACAGCAGACATATTTTGCTCCCCCAACAAGGACATGCCCTCACGGCCTATGACTGTTGGGATCATCTCGTTTCACAATTTTTACAATCAAAAAATCTACAAACGATTGATACTAGCTGTTTACAAACATTGAAAAGACCTAATTTTAAATTAAGTTTGAATTAAAAATTACTTCCCAATTATCTTCTTTCGATGATTAATCCCCCAATCCGTTAAAGCCTGAAATACAGCATCTAAAGTTTTTCCATAATCCGTCAAGGCATATTCAACCGTAATTGGAGATGTATCTCTGACCGTACGGGAGACAATTTTATGGCTCTCCAGGAATTTTAAATCCATGGAAAGCATTCTGCCGGTAATTCTGGGTATACTGTTTTTAATTTCGTTGAAGCGCATAGTGCCACCGATATACAAAGTGGTCATGATAATGATTTTCCATCTCCCGCTTAACAACTCCATGGTATCCATCACCGGCAATAATTTCTGAGCTATTTCTGTCTTTTTATCCATTTGAATCGGTATACTTTTTTATACTAGTATCATTTTGTATACTGTTATACTTTCTATACTTAATATAGATAGGTTTGTGGTGTTATTCCATTTTTTACATCATAAATCACAAAATATTATGGAGACGATCCTCTTGTTCAATGCCACCGGAGCACAGGGAACCACTATTTCACAAAGATTACTAGATACAGGATATCGGGTAATAGCTCCCGTCCGTTCCGAAAAAAATATTTCGATTCTAAAAGAGAGACATATCGAAGCTTTTTTAACCGACTTCTCTACTCCATCCTTGCTGCCAATCATTCAAAGAGCCGATAAAGTTATTTTGCAAATACCGGCAGCGGTGGTACCAAGTCTCATGCTTGAAATTGCCGAAAATGCCTTAACAGCTATCCAGCAAGCAGGTCACCCTAAAACCATTTTCGTCATCAGTAGTACAATTTCGTCTACCTATACGGGAATACGAAGTGTAGATGCAAGATTAAAAATGGTGGAATTAGCGAGAGAAAAAGCACCTGATATGCCGATTTTAAGTGCAACGGAATATTTTGAAAACTTCTCAACGGCCTACCGTGAGCCCATACTGAAGAACGGTGTTATTCCCCAAACGATCCCTCCTGATTCTCCCGTCAATTATTTATCATGGAATGACCTAGCGACTTATGTCTTAGCAGCTTTAGCATCAGACCAATTAACCGGGCAGGTTTATCCCATTGGTGGACATCAAGGATTGACCGGCAATGAATTGGCGGATAGATTAGGGAAGGTATTGGGTAAGCCATTAAATTATGTCCAGGTTTCCCACGCTCAATTGGAGGGTATCCTAACCCCAATCATGGGTGCTGAAGTGGCCAAAGACTACGCCGAATTTTATCATTGGCAAGATACGACTGGCGCCCTTTTGCTTAATCCTGATACCGGTGACATTAGACAATTATTAGATATTCAATTGCCATCTTTTGAAGAATGGGCAAGGCAGGCGTTTAAAGTATAAAATGGCTTCGAATGTATCCGGCAGTGGATGAAGAGGCCAGAAAATTACTATTTATCTAATACGGAGATGAGTAATGTGGGCATTTCCAAGGGAGGTCTTAAAAGCAAAAGTCTTATCTTACCCTAATCAATATGAATCGATTAAGCAACAAATGATACCACAACAAGCATGAGATTTTTCCTTTTGGCCTTCCTCTTTTTATGCACGCTTAATGCCTCCTTGTGGGGACAAAAAAAAGTCATCCTAGACACTGATCCCTCCGCCGATCCCGATGATGTCGGCTGCATGGCGATGCTCCATAATATGGCCTCAAACGGTGAGTGCGAGATCCTGGCGATGATCAACTCGACGCATTACAAGCAATCGGCCTTAAGCATTAGCGCCATCAATGCATTTTACAATCGAAAAGCGATTCCCATCGGTGATTACCAAGGCTATCAGACTAAGATTGAGTCTCCGGCACGCAACTATGATTCTCATCTCGCCAAAGTCTACCCCCGTGATTTAAAGACCTGGAAGGATGCCGTGGATGGCGTCGCGCTGTATCGGGAAATTCTCGCCAGCGCCGAAGATGCCAGTATCACCATTGCCATCATCGGTACGATGCATAATTTTTATGATCTCTTAAGATCAGAGGGCGATCAATTTAGCCCCTTAAATGGCGTTCAGCTTGTCAAGAAGAAAGTGGAACAAGTCGTTACCATGGGCGGCAATTTTATTGACGGAAATGGTTATGATCGTACCAACTGGGGTGGATCAGATACGCTGTGCAGTTATACCGACTGGTCTTGCTTGAATGTGGAAAGAAATCGTATGTGCCGCTATGTTATCCAACATTGCCCGAGTCCTTTCGTGGCTTCTGGCTGGGAGGTCGGCTGCGGTGATTATTATAATGCGAACTACGGCAACGTCATTACCGGACAGGGGCTGCGAGATCTCGACACCACACATATTCTCCGCCGAAGCTACGAATACCACTTCCTCACCCGCGGCGAAACCCGCGACATCAGTCGGCATAGCAATGATCAATGCGCCCTCCACTACGCCGTCCGGGGCGAGGGCGATAACTATACCGCCTTCACCAATGGCCAAATCACCTTGTCCGAAAATGGTACCTGCACCTGGGAAGCTAGCATAAACAAATCACAGGGGTTCATCCAGAAAAAGCGAGACAAAGATGTCATCGCCGCAGAAATCGAAGCGCTCATGATGATGCCCGTTCAGGAAGTGAGCTTAGCACAACCCAGCCCACCTCAACAAATTACCCTAGATCAAGTCAACAAAAAGATCATCTGGAAAAAATCCGTTGATCCGTCCCAAGGGAGTTGGGTCATTGGCTATAATATCTACCTCGGAGATCACTATCTGAAGACGGCCTACGGCACCCAATTGGTCATTGATGAGCAGATCACCAAAGCCGGCACGTTGTCGATCAAAGCCTTAAATTCATCAGGCATTGAGAGTGAGGCTAGTGTTTTTAGTTTTAAGTGAAACAATTGATAATTAAAAAGCGGATGGCCGAATGCTGTTTCTTTCCTATATGATGTTTTACTCCGCTTTCAGAAGGACAAACGAAAGACTTATAAAAATGAGGTATACTAAAATGTCATCTACATGAAGCTACTTTCGCTTATTACCGCAATACTGGTCACATTAAGTAGCTGCCAAGAAGCAATAAATAAAAACAGTAGTAACGATAGTCATTCTGCTCAAGAACCTAGATTAGTATTTGACATTGAC
>JANQQI010000087.1 GCA_028285085.1 Saprospiraceae bacterium
TTGTTTCGCCTCCGCGGCGGCCGGCGTTTTCATTGAGACCTTTGGCAACGCGACAACCTTTACGGATCGTACCCATGCAGGACGCGAAGAATTCCGAGGGGCGCCCCGAACCTTTAGCAGTTTTACGCAGATGGCCGATGAAAATGGCTATTCCCGCATCCCGCTGGGAGTTCACATTCGAATGGATTGCACGGAGGGACTGCGACTGGGATATGAAATCTCCGATGCTGTCAATGCTCTGAATTTGCAAGAATCATTATAAAAGGGTTAAAGCGAAATTGGAATGGCCTGGATATTCCGGGCCATTTCAAACTTTTATCGCTATCCCTTCGCGCGGTGATTTAGCTGAACGATAGATAAAACATGCACAAACACCGCTGATGGCATTAAAAAACCAGGCACTAAAACATAAGGATACCAACCAAAATCAGTAGGAAAAGGCGCTGTATCCGGGCCGTAAATCTCTGGAGTATAAATAGTCGTCAGAAATAAAAAAATAATAGATGCAATCACTAATAATCCAGCGTAATTCCAGGCTAATAATAAGCGCTTAGGTAAAGTCTTGGAGCGATAGAGTACGAAAAGCATAATGATGGCGGTGAAAGCAAATACCATATCAAAATTATATCCTTCAATGGTTACATTCTGATGCAGCAAGCCCGCTACCACGCTATACACAAATAAAGTTTCAATAATAATTCTAAAAGCCTGATAGCCCACTAGCCAACTTGGGGGAATGACCTGTATCCATTTCGCTTTTTTATTTCTCCTCAGAAAAGTGCCAATAAAAATAAAGGCCGGCAAAATCATTAATAAAACAAATCTTGGTGGAAAACTAAAATCCACTAAAATTCCCGATTGCCCCAAAAGAAAAAGATAAATCTGCCAAAGCAACAGCCCCGTAATTAGGATCATTCTTTTTTTCTTTTGTTGTTGGATATCGTCGACACTTTTCAGAATCGAATAATTGCCGATAAAATATAAAATAAGTACCGTAGCTAGGCTTAATCCGATATATCCAAGTTGTAGCATCATAAAAATAATTGTGGTTGTACATGCAACTCAGAGCTTGTTTGAGAATTATTAATTGGTCTACAAACGTTATTTTTTCGCTTACACTTCGGCTCTTTTTCGTTACGTAGCCTCCGGCTATGCTCCTCAAAAGAAGTCTTGTTTAAACGAAAAAATGCCAGTTTTCGACGGAAAGAATAAGTTCCAAGCAAGCTCTTATTGAAAAAAAATTATTGCGTCAATCTATTTAGGATGGTAGATAAAGCGGCAACGCCATCGCGCTCAAGGATATCTTGTACCTCGCGCATCGCTAAATCCCAGTGTGGCAATATCTTTTCTAAAAATTGTTTCCCTTTCTTAGTCGTATGTAAATAGCGCTGACCATTCATTTCGATGTATTGTTGATTCATTAATCTGGTAATATTCCGATTGACCGTTGACTTTTCCATAAACAACCGATCCGACAACTTTTTTTGATTCACTTCACTTGCTTTCGTCACCACAAAGAGAATACTCAATTGGCTATCGGTAATGCCAAATGGTTTTAAGTACTTCCGAAAAATATTGGCCACAATTCGATTGCATTTCATCATGTTACCAGAAATACAAGTTGCGGGTCGACTCTTTTCAATATTCGGATATTCTACTTTTCGTGTCATATGGCAAAGGTAGATTGAATAAGTTGTATATGCAACTTTATTCTACAAACTAATGAAAAGAAACTAGTACACCTCACCAAACATTGTACAACACCATTAACGCTCCAAACTTTTTTCATTCACACTTCATTTTTATTCCATCATAAATAACTGATAATCAATATTAGTCAAAATTTTATGACTATCCCATTTAATTATTACTACTTGTATTTTTCATACAATTAGAAAAGCTTTGTGATGTCATTTGAATCAAAATCTATCAACAATGAAACAATCCATTTTGCTTTTAGCCCTCATAGCCACGAGCACATTTTTCACACTTAATTCTTGTAACAAAAACACAGCGAACATGCGAAACAAAGCCATCCATATTTTGGAAACTCCTAAGACTTTAGAAGACGTCAAAGCCTATACCCTGGGCGAATGGCAATCCATCAGCGTCGAGTTACGCCCTACCGAAGATCGTACTGGCAGTGGTGTGATCGAGCCGACATTTTTGCGCCGATATTTTAAATATTTGGCCAATGATAAATTTGTAGGAACCATCACCTTGTACGGTGACAATTATGGCCAAGTCCCATTAATGGAATTTGAATTTAAAGGCGATTTAAAATGGGGAGAGCCACATCCGATTGCTGATGGGGCCTGGAAAATAGATTATATTTTAAACGAGGGATTTGGCGTAACGCCGCTCAATCCACAAGCGGCTCAGATGCTCAATCAAGCTTTGCCCGCAGGAATGACACCTTTCGAAAATGGGGTAAAAAAAGATATTCTAGGGAAATCATTTCCGATGTTTAAAACTGTCGAAGGACAAATAGTCTCGGATTATGATTTAATTTATTTCAAAAACGGAATGCTTTTTATGGGTGCTAAGCACGTAGACGGAACGCCATTCGATAAAATTGAAAACCGGCCCCATCAATTGCAAATTCCGCTGGAGAAGGTGATTTAAATTAATGCGATTTTATTCCCAGTGCTGATTTTATTTCTTCTTTAGTAAATTCGATCTGGGAATAAAATTGTTTTTTAGTTTAAAACGAAAAACCTATTTAAAATTTATCATCAACACTGTGAAATACGTTTTACTCATCATCATAAAAGATAAAACTCTAAGTGCTTTTATTTAGTCAAGTGAAGTAATGGCATCCATTGAGGCTTTTCAATCTTTATTGTTACTTTTTCCAACAGCTGAAAAAGTAACCCAAAAAGCCGCGACTGAGATCTTTTGGCTAAAATTAAATCTGGCTACTGGGCACGTGATATTTTTTCAAGAACCACCAAGATTCTGTAGAAAAATGCTGCCAAGTGAATTCATGCAGAATCAAAATAGAATAGCCCTAGTTAACTGCACCCCCCACTCTCCTAGCAAAAAACATCCCCAGGCGTTCCGGTTGGTGAGTCTCTGCATCCTGGTGTCGATAGGTTTCTACTTTGAAGCCCGCTGAGGTTAAAAACTTTTTGATCAATTGTTCAGTATAGGCCGTATGCCCAAAATTCCAGGGTGGCAAATCTAATTGATCGTACGCTCCACCAATCTCATGGTATTCTCCACAGATTTCTTCTACGAGATGCAGTCGCTTGGACGTTAATAAAATGGGCCATTCAGATCCTTCACAGTCTAACTTAAGCAAGCGAACCGATCGCCTTCCCTGATCGGTAGCTTGCCATAATAAGTCATCAAAAGCGATTTGGGGGACGACCTCTCCGTCCGTTTGCCAGAGGACATCTCCTCCTCCTGTATTACGCAAGGGATGATTCGAAAAATAGGTATGTCCACTGTGATACAGAATGTCTTCGTTATTATCCGAACGCCAGGCGGCACCAAAGATGAGTTCAGCCCGACCACTTGCGATATACTCAGCCAAATGTTGTTGAGCCAGTGCATAATTTTCTTGTTCTGCTTCCACACTAATGACCTTCCCGGCTCCTTTTTCCAATACACATTGAGCAAAGTAGCCTGCGTGTGCGCCTATATCCAGAATAATATCCTCAGCGTTGAACGACGGCGGCAAACGGTATTCATTCGCAAAATGAATCGCATTGTAAATCATGCGATCTATTGTTCTGGGTCTGAATTGTAGCATAGTCATGAAGCGTTAAGGGGCGTTTATTCTGCTAAGGTTTTATCTACAGTTTGAGCGCTCTGAATTAATGAGTGAAACAAACTACCCCATGATTCACCAATTTTGGCCCAATCGTAATCGGGATGGCAAGCGTTCTCATAAGCCTGGAGGGACATCGTGCGGAGGTGATTTCGATCTTGATACAATCGCTCCAATGCCGCCGCTACCGCGTCGGCCGTGGTTTCGCGAAAGATCATGGGATGCTGCACTGGCTCTAATTTTAAGGTCGTGGGTAATAGCTCAGCGGCGCCTTCCCACAGCTCTGTACAAGCACTGTGATCGGGTACAACCTGGGCCGCCCCGGTGGCGGCGTGCTCAAAAGCAATGAGTCCCCAGCCTTCTCCCTCGGAGGTATTCAGTCCGACATCACAGGCATTGTACAACTGATTCAGCTGAGCGTCCGAGAAGTGCTCGTCGGGAAAATTGACGATATTCCAAATCACGTGATCTTCGATCCCAAAGTGCTCAATCCAGGCTTCAATTTGTACTTTTTCGTCGGGCATCAGTAGGGCGTGATGCAGGCACAGTTTAACCTGCGCGGGTTTGTTCTGGACAAATTGCGCAAAGCCCGCAATGGTCAAATCCAGCCGCTTACGCTCACTGGGCCGGTTGGCATTCAGCACGATAAAGGAGTCTGGGCCGGCCAATTCAGGGCCGAAGACTTCCCGCTTGGCCGTCATCCGGCCTTCCCGCCATTGGGAATCATGGGGAGAAGAAAAAAGGGGATAAAAACGCTGGCGATCGACGCCATGCGGGATCGTACGCAAGCCAGGAAAATGGTTAATCGCCCCGGCCTGGCGTAAGCGTTCTACCCCCTTTTCGGTTTCAAGTTTCCCAAATTGGGTATAGGCAACAAAGTAATTATTCTCCGAAAAGTGCTTCAAGTATTTCTCTCGTCGCAGATGCCCGTCGAAAGGGACGTAAGTCACAAATTGGGTTTGCCCACGGAATTGACGTAAAGCCCGATCGTAAGGTTGGAATAACCATAAGTCGTTCATTACAAATAAGATGTCCGGTGGGTCTTTTTCCATCAACTCCATGGCCAATTCGCTCCGAAAATTGTCACTTTCGGACGCCGGATCATGAGGATAGAAGGTAACCGCATCTCCAAGTCCGAACCAGTCCTCTTGGCCACCGATCCCCAGATAATGCAGATCAAAATCTGCCCGGGGTAAATGGGCTAAAATGCTGTGCATCACCCGGGTAAAGCCCGTATGGGCTACATTGTAAGTGATCGCGAGAATCTTAGGTTTGCGGGATAGCTTCATCCTTCTAAAATCACGGTTGTATCTACGGAATAATGGGGCTCGAAAAGCACTTATTTAATTCAAATGGCAGATAATTTTTTAAGAAAGGGATACGTCTTTTACAAATTGAAAATTTTGCTTAAAAACGGCCACATCTCCTTTCGTCATCCGCAGCTCAGGTTAATAAGAATGTGAAAAATTCTCTTGCAAGTAACTTGTAAAATCCTTACCTCCGTTGTATTGAATATGGTATTCTAAATTTATACTAGCATTCGGATATCTGCCAATATCTGCTTGTTCGAAAACATTCGCCTTATTCGTTCCTACAGCCAGAGTATAGGCTAAATGAACATTTTTTTGACTATCGCCCATTTGTTTAGCGATTTGATTGAGACCATTATATTCATTTCCCGCACCAAAGTCTTTAATCACGGCAGTAAAATCACCGTCAAGATTCCAGTTCGCGAGTGTAAAATTTGAGAATTGAAAAAATATCATGCCTTTGGGTAAAATAGGTTTCTTAGTCGTCGGATCCCAAAGACCGTCCTCAGTCAATTGATTAATAAACCCGACCGTATCTGCCGGATAAGGCTTTGTATTACCCCAGTTTTGATCAGACCCATCTGCAGGAGGCTGACAAACTAAAATAAAAGGCTTGCTGAAATCATAGCCGTAACTATCCCATTGAGAAAAGCTCTCACTGTGTGCAAGTCTCCGAGTTACGACATTAGATTGGAGATTATGATCTCCAGTTCCAGAGAATGTGAAGAGTGAAAGCTGTAAAAGGGCATAATCAGATCCTATGGCCATATCTATATTTTTTAATATTATTATAAAAATTAATTTGCATCAAATTCACGTGGTGTGAATATAGTCCAGGAATCTCCATTTTTATCCGGTGGTAGTTTAAAGGGAGTGAGCGTAAGCGATAATCCAGCAGTAGGATACACGCCAAACTGAGCATCTTCCAGGTGTGTAGGAGAAAATTTTTCGTTTGCTGAGTCATAGGTATTGACGAAAGCGAAAGAAAATGCGGGGTACACTCTAGTTATTTCCATATCACCCAAATAACACGGCAGAAAAAATCTTAGCCATCTAAAAAACTTCCAGCTCGCACCCAGCCATTGCATCAAATCACCAAAGCCTTCCACAGCCCCCCCATTACTTGCATATGGACTACGGAGATTGTAGGTATATACCACGACAACTGGATTGAAGCTGCCGTATTCCTTTAATTGTGTTTGAATATCATCTTGGATGTGAGCTCCCATTTTATATTTCCACTGGTAATGTTGACTATAAACTACATTTGGGGTATCGGGCTGATCCTTCGTAGCCGAGATGATGCAGACCACAACTGTCCCTTGGTTAGGATCAAGTGAGGCTTGTGATAACGCATGGAAGTTGAGGACAGCTTCACTATAGGTATCTTTTACGGTACTATTGACTACCAGACTGTAGGTCGTATTTTCAGTATGATTAGACATAAGATATTTTATTTGGAGAAAATTTGAATAATGATTTAAAGCTTATTCAGAAATCATTAGTTGGCCTAAAAAGCTCCCGGCCAGCAAGCAGGCGTCACTTTTCAAGCTATAGAACAAAGTCCGAACAATCGCTTAGACAAAGTGGGGGTCAAAGTCGACCGGGTCAAACACAGTATTTGAATTATAGGTCCGTTTTTGCAAACTCAACGTCAACAAGGTAGTTGCGCTATACCCTAATTCACCAGCTTCATCAAAGGAATGCGCAATTTCTTTAGTCTCAGGATTATAGCTACTCACCATACAGTAAGAAATAGCCTTAAAGCTCCCCGATGCCAAATAGGTTACTCTTTGATTGATATCCTTGTAAACGTTGCCTCCTCCAATAGACTCAATAAAAGCCGTCATTTCTTTTTTATAACTCCAGGTCCCCATGTCCAGGCCATAGGTGTAAAAAACGATTACTGGAAATTTCGAACCACTATTATTGATAGTTGCATTCACATCCTTTTCCATCTGTTCATAAGCGGTTGAAATATTCGCATTGTAAACCTGATCATAGAGCACACTAGGCTGACCTTGTGTATTAGGTCCAATTATACAAATACCGAAGTAGGCCTCCATAGTAGTTGGCTTGCTAATGACTTCGCCATTCAACACCACCTGAGATGGGCCGACATCCGATGAATTGCTCATGACAGTAAGCGGAAAAGTCGCTAAGGGGTTAGGTATCATTGTTTTGGTTTTTTGCAGTTAAAGAAATAGAATCCAAGCGTACGCTACTCACTGTACAAAGAAGGGTAGAATGTGGGAAAATCGTCTAAAATGGGGCGGGACAAAAGCGGGACAACTGCAAAAAACAACAACAAATAACTGATAATCAATTATTTACAATTCACCCTTAAAACACGGTCACGAGCGCTAGTTTTCTATTTTTTTGCGCATACGCGCCCGGGTTTTTCGAACAGCACTAGAGGATACCCCCAACATATTAGCCATTTCGCTAGTGCTGAGGTCCAATTTTTCGAGGGCGAGATAACGCAACTCAGCGGGCGTTAATTCGGGATGCAATGCTTTTTTGTTACTAATAAATCCGGGGTACACTTTTTCAAAGACGTGCCGAAAATGTAGCCAATCTTGTTCCGTCAGGATGGTACTATTAATGAGTTGCTCCAGGTGTTCACTTCGTTCTTCTGCATTAGATATATCCTGCATCTCCAGACGTAATTTTTCGGCGATTGCTGACTTCTCCTTATATCTTTGTGTCAGGGTCGACAACTCGCTTTTGGCTAATCTCAGCTCGGCAATACGCTGCTTTCTCTGTCTTTGCAAACGTTGGAAATAAAGCAGGGCCAGAACCACCACAAGACCTAAAATGAAAAAGGCTGCTTTGCGTAACCACCGTTCAGATTCCCGCTCCTCCTCCACTTCGCGTATTTTTCTGAGATACTTTTCTGCTTCCAGTTTTTGCTTCAACTGCTCCAATTGGCGGGCATCATTACGACGCGCCAGGCTATCCTCCAATGGTTTGACCAGCTTAGAATATTGAATGGCAGTCGCAAATTCACCTTTCATCTCATGGTAGCGTGCCCGATGATTGAAGTATTCGATATTGTTAAAATAATTATCGTAATCATGTCCAATCTTTTCGTAGAGTTCATCCAAGCGAACGAGTAAAGGATCTGCCCCCTCCAAGTCCTCCATTTCTAGCTTAGTGGATACCAATACTTGCAACGCGACGTACTCAATAGAAGGATTAGCGATGTTAGATGTATCAGCGGTTCGGGCTAGTTCATAGCCCTGTCGAGCATAAGGCTCACTGGCCGCAAATGCGCCTTGTTGCACTAGCATAGATGCAATGTCACTGGAGGAAAGGCCCTGCCAGGAAGTATAAAAATTAGTCCACTCCGGGTCGGTATGAGTTTTCGACTGGGTAAAGGCCAGTATCTTCTTGGCGTAGGTGATACCATTCGATAAGTCGCCCTGCTTCTGATAAATGGACTGTAAATGATTTAACACCAGAATAAAAGTATTGCCATTCTCCGGCTCAATAAATCGCTCGGCGACTTTGAAGTACTCCAGGGCCTTTTCGTAATCCCCGAGCTGATACATGAAACGCCCATTATGATACAATAACCAGGGTAAGTCATAGTCTACAAATGACGCAAAGCCAATTTGCGTCATTTGCTCAAATTCCAGTAAAATATTAGTGTAGAGCGCACTGTGGCTAAGTGTTTTGGCGTAGTACTGTTCAAAGCAGCGATAGTGTCGAGCGACCACCTCTCCGACAGGAAATTCTATTCCCCGGGCGCGCGCTTCCAAATCAAGCAGTAATTGAATGTTCTCTTGAGCATTACTTTTTAGCGCTCCTCGTTGCAGAAAGCGATAATAGTCTAAAATCCAAAGAGATTGTGTATCCTCATCCTTAGAAGCAAGGGTGTGTAGAGCTTGATAAGTCGCCACAAAGGCTGTTGAATCCAGATCATCCAATTGGGTTTGGAATAAAAGTCGCCCTCGTTCATCGGAGGTCAGGAGGCTAAACTGATGTGGATCAATAGATAAAGATAGAGCGGGCAAGTGCTGGACTAGCAATTGCAGGAAGAGCAAAACATAAAGATACTTAAGTTTTCTCACGCTTTGGAATAGGACGCTTTAGGAACAAGGAGTTAGACCAATGTAATAAAACTTCGAATGCCGAGTTCGAAAACATCTTGTTCTCAATCTACAGAGTGGTAAAAACAGGTATTTTCACGGGTTTTTCAGAATTCGTAACCAGCTCAAAGGTAAGATGTAGTCGTATTCCAGATCTATTTTTCCAAATATCCCCGAATCTCAACGTAATCCACATCCGTACGATCTTCAAAGAAGTCGCGAAGGATGGCTCGGTGGGCGGCACCGACAATCACCAGGATGCGATCTTTGGTCTCCGTCACGAGATCGATATTGGCCATCATCATGAGGTTGCGTTCCCACCATTTAGCTGCGAACTCCACACCAATGTAAGTGGTATCATTAACAAATTGGGCGGTTTGATTAATGTACTGATTTTTATTACGCAGGTCCTCAGCGTCCGCGTTGCGTAGCATCAGATATTCTAATAAAGTATGCTCAGCGAGGTAGTCTGATTCAAATTGATCCTGATCTTTTATGGATTGTAAAAACTGTTCGAATTTTTCCGGCTCGTTTGTTTCGGCAAATTTGATTAATTGATCAAAAGGTAAATCCAGTTTATAATCGATGGCATGAATATGCGGGTGATTTAACTCGCTGGCGAGTCTAAATCCAATTTGATCAATTTCATTGATGGTGAGCGTGTAGGCATCGCTGCGGTAGGCAGCATAAAGGCTATCCAGTTTTTTGGCTTTATTAGAGGGATACTCCACCAAGACCTTCGTGGGTTGGAATAGCTTTAATTTCTCAATAATCTCGCGGATCTCTTTTTGTCTTTTTTCAGAATCCAGCGGATCAAATTCCACGGAGGAATAATCAGTTGTTCCGGCAAAGTGAAAAATCCCCAAGAGAGCCACCTGGGGGGTATCTTCATTTACAATTGCGGCGGGCTTTGGGGTGTCTTCGACCGGGCTTTGATTATTGGTGCAGCTGGCCAAGAAGCTAATCACGAGTACAAGTGAGAAGAGGTTTTTCATATCATTTTTTGAGTAAGCATAGGAATGAAATCAATGGAAGGTAAGCAATAATAGAGAGACCTCTATCCACTGACTTAGCTCACTAGGCGTGTAAAATACCTGCTCTAAACTGATTGATTTACATATGATATTCCAACCGTTTTATCGGAGATTCATCAAATGTTTTACGTTTACTTCGTTTTAAGTAAAAGGATGTATACGGAAAGGGAAATCTATCTAGAGATTTTCGGGTCACTAACTATTCGCCTTATCCAAGTAGAAATAAATGACCAGCATTTTAACGGGCTTAGCATTATGATTACGGGGATTGTGTGGAATTCTGCCGTCAAAATAAATAGCGTCACCGGGGTATAATTCTACCGAATCTTCTCCAATGATATATTCGGCTTTACCATCCAGCATGTATTTAAATTCAAAGGCATCCGTCACGGTCGGTTCACGATCTGAATTAGGCTGCAAAGTCAACAGCACAACCTCAAAACCAATTGACAATAACTGCTTATTAAAAATGAGATCGTATTCAAAGCCTTTGGCGTCTTCTTTCTCCAATCGGGTATTCTCAGCATGCCGGATGACAAAATAGCTTTTATCACTGTTCAGCACGACACCTCTGAAAAAGTTGCTTAAATCTTCGTCTAAGGCTTGAATGAGTGCTAAAAGGACCGGTAAGGAGGGCACGGTCCGACCATTTTCAATTTTAGAGATCAGGGCCAAGCTGACATTCGCTCTTTGAGCGACTTCGTGCAGAATTAATTTCTTGCTCTTCCTGATCTCCTTCAGCTTCCTTCCAACACTTAAGAGAATATCCTCCATGCTCCGTTAGTTCTTATTAGACAAGGCTTTCGCATCAATGATTTGTAAAATCTTAGAGAGGGATACAAATTGGGGCGACTCCCCATTCATTTTCCCTAGTTGAATTGGTCGACAAAGATAGCATTGAAATGCACGGCGAAGGAAGAAAACGGCAAAAAAATGGCCCCAGCGTAATAGGCTTATTTATTTGTAATAAGAAATCAAAATCATTGGCTACTTTAAAGTGGGGGTCCCACAAATTCCTGCCCGTGTTTTAAAGAAATTTCTGCCATTCGCTCGGGTGATAATACTTCCGTCTGGGAAGCAAGATGAAATTCTCTGAACATCTCTTCAATGGTATTGGCCGGAGAAAAGATGTATCGTAATCGGCCGGGTGTTTTACCGACGTTTTTAAAGGCATGAATAGTTCCCCTCGGAATAAATGCTACGTCTCCGGGTTTAAATGTATACATCTCTCCGCCTACCTCAGCAATAAATTCCCCCTCCAGAAAAAAGAATATTTCATCTTGATCATAGTGAATGTGCCTGCCAGGCCCAATTCCCGGATATACGATATCCTCAAATACAGCTTGGTTGCCATTCGTCTGCTTCCCAGATAATAAAATTTTCACGGTGATCGCATCAGGAAAGACGAGTGTTTCTGATGCTGAATATTTGGTGTGTACCGGTGTCATATTTTTAATTTTTTTCAATTTCTAACTATTGGGGTCTTTTCAGGCTGCACGGCACAGTGCCCACATCAAAAAGCCAAAGTAAATATTTAAACCCTACAACACCCCCCTATACATAATTTGTATGTACAATAGTTGTAATAAAAAAATATTCTCAACAATTATCTCTAAGATGAGCAGCTTACGCTAAGCGACACTATGATCTCAACTTCTGAATTAAATTGTTAAGCGTTGTCAACTCCTCAATACTCAATTTAGCAAGGTAAGGTCGATGAAAAGCCAGCACCGCTTTATCCATTTTCTCTAATGCTTTCAACCCCGCCGGAGTAATGACAATATCCATCTTCCTACGGTTAGTAGGGCATTCCGTTCGATGAGCTAGCTGCTTAGCAACAAGTTTATCCACGATCCGTGTAACGTTACTGCTTCGTTGCACCATGCCCTCCGAAATGGCGCCAACCGTTACCGGCTGCCCTTTTGCTCCTTGCAAAATTCTCAACACATTGTACTGAGGCTCAGTGATACCATGCCGTTTAAGAACTTGGGTCACTTCATCAGTTACCCAATGCCCGGTCTTCATGATCTCTAAAATAGTTTGAAAATAAACCTTACTCATTCCCATACAATATATGTACATACAAATGTACTAATTTTCTATTCAGAAAATCAAGTTTAAATTCATTTTTATGATGTACAATGATTAGAAGCCATTCAATTTAAACATCAAGTGACTTTTTATATGGCTGATTCCATATCCCGACATCTCTTCCTTACAGCTTCCCAAAGCGGTCATAGTATGGACTAAAAATCATCTCGACAGCACTTCCACTAAGGTCTCTTCTTTCTTTCGCCCTCTTAGCGTAAAAGAGCCTTTATCCACAAACTCAAAGTTGGTATCAGAGATGAGCCGACGGAGTGTATTTGACATTAAGAAATCCGCATTCAGTTTTTTGCACATACTTTGAATTCGGGCCGTCGTATTTAATACATCACCGGTAAATAATAACTCTTTTTTGATGAATCCAACTTGTCCTCGAGTCACTTTCCCGTAGTGCAAGGCGGCTTTAAAGCCTGGTGCAACGCCATATTTACGCTGATAGATATCTGCTTTAGACTGCAATGCTTTTTTGATGAGATAGAAACAGTTTAGACAGTTAGCGTTATTTAAGCCTTCGGTCAGGCTCCAGGACAAGATAATTTCATCGCCCACGTATTGGTAAATCCGGCCTCTGGTTTCAATAATCGCATTGGTCATATCGCCGTAGTATTCATTGATAAATTCGTAATGTTTTTCGTGTCCTAGCTTTTCGGCAATAGTTGTGGAGTCTTTCATATCTAAAAACATAAATATCCGTTCTTCGATCACCGATTTATTGTACTTACCGGTGAAAAAGCTACCTACGACGTCAATCCCCAAATAGTCAATAATCTCAGAAAACAGAAGCCCCAAACCAACCATAAATGCAATATAAGTCACTACTCCCAAGATGGTCACACTGGTGAAAAAGGCAAAAGCGGAATCGAGCGAGGCTTCGTCGAATATGGATTGATCTAAATTGACTGCGCCCAAAGTCAAGGATAACACAAATAAAAGGCCTAGCAATAAAGTGATATAAATGAAGATTTTTAAGCCAATTTTGATCAGAAAGGGGCGCTTGTAAAATCTTGTTTTAAAAACAGTCTCCTCAATAGTACCGATACAAGTCCCCAGTGTAACCGCCATGAGCATCACACCAATCAATGAATTGGCGGGATTGTAGGCACTGGTTGATGAGGAAAAAGCGGAGGCGTTACTCAAAAAGCCAATTTCAAGCAGCCAATAAATAAAGGCAGTCACGGCAGATATCAGTGGATAGGGCAGTATTTTGAGGAGAAGCCAATGCTGATGATTCGTCATGTCAACGGACAGTTAATAAATGGATAAGCCATTTCATTTATGAATCGGAAAATATATTGTATCGATTGGGTGAAGATAAGGAAAGGTGAATACATTCGGGAAGCCCAGGCGAATGTGGCTACTAAGTCGTAACTCATGATTTTAAACACCAGATAAAATATGAAATATTTTTAAGTACCTTACCCGGGGATGGGACAAGCAAAATCATATATTTTACCAAACAACTATCAGCATGAAAAGGATCTTCCTCACCTTGGCGGGCATCGCCTTCTTACTGGGCGCTTATTATTTTGGCTTCGCGAGAACTTACGTCATCTATTACTCCTACCCGACCGCCAATTACCCCATCGAAGTAAAAGGCGTTGGTAGTTATTCTCATTTTGCTGAAATCGCTTCCCTAGTCTCCACCAGAGGTAAAGACGACATAAAAGGTGCTATTGTCACTTTAGAATCCGGTCCGGTCAACAAAGGCAGAATCACCTACGGCTGTAGCCCGATTAGTTTAAGCGACGGCTATTTTCCTTTTCGAGGGCACGCCAGGCTTTTTATGTTTCTAATGGTGGCACTAGCCGCCGTTGGCGGATGGTTGATTCGACTGAGTTTTAAGTGAGATCAAATCCACGAGAATATCAGCGGCTAGATTTACGGCTTCTTGATTATCATTGTGGGATGCTAACAGATTTTCAGCCACACTTAGCGTAGGCTTGGCAATTACAAATAGCAAAAACCTATGCTTTTACTAAAATCTGTTTCCCATTTGATTTAGCGAAGCGCCTCCCTTACTTAACTATGAAATTTAATTTTTCGACGTTTGATATTATTAAATTGTTCAACCATCTTCAATACTTCCTGACTCTTTTTATCAATCCAAAAAGTAGCATGATTCTTCTCGTTGTAATTGATTTTTAATAGCCAGCAATCAATTTTATGACCGGCTACCCCAGCTAACTGCTCTTCTCCAATGACTTCATAATTATAAAATGCAGGACCTCTTGGACTGCCAGGGTGATAAAAGTTGATTTGAAAGGTGGTATTTTTCTTATAAGGTAAGCATCGAAAAACTTCCATATCCAATTCCCAATTAAGTGTAGGTGCAGTCAGTGCCATATGGAAATCTTTTTTACTATTTTGGGCCACCGTATCCACTCCTGCTATGGCTTCTTCGGTAAAGCCAAAAGCACTTTTTACGCCTTTTCCACTTTGCGTATAGTGATAAATGGGGGAAAAATTCTCTTTCTTATTCGTCGAATAAAGTACCCTTGATTTAGTCGTATCTTGATTTCTCCAATTTTGCTCAATGACGATCACGTCCTCATCTCCAATTTTAGAAAAAGAGGTGGTACGCTCCCAAATAGAAGCATCCAAAACCGTCCCTGCTTCATTTTCTATGTATACCAAATATCGATTCGTGCCTTCTGTCAGGTATTCAATCAATAAATCATTCCCGGTGATTTCGATGCTATTTTTTTGAGAAAAAATAATGGATTGGCAGGCCACCATCAATGCTAAAGCGATGAATACTTTTTTCATAATACGAATCATTTTTGTTTAAGAACTTATTTGTAAATTATTAATTGGCCTACAAACGTCACTTTTTCATTTATACTTCAGCTCTTTTTCGTCACGTAGCCTCCGGCTATGCTCCTCAAAAGGAGTTTTGTCTAAACAAAAAATTGCCAGTTTTCGACCTAAAGAACAACATCCAAATAAGTTCTAAGCATTAAAAAATAAAGTAGAATTAGTTATAAAGTCGTGATATAGGCTTCAATAGATTTGGCGCCTAGCGTGTTTAATTGCTCAGTATGTGCTTTCAATAATTTCAGTGCCACTTTATTAATTTCATTTATGGATGCTTGTTTCCATTTTTCCATATCCATTTCAAAGTCTGTATCGAATATTTCTTGGGACAAAAATTTAATCACCATATAATTTGCGTACGGATGGGCGTAAGATTTATCGTTTTTACTATTGGTGATAAATTTGTTAATTATTTTATAAGTCGTTTCTTTTGCCAGTGACAGTTCCGTTAATTTGGCTCTATACTCTAAATCGGCTTGTTTTAATTTGGGGAATGATTGATAATCCGCAAAGTGTTGCCCTTCGTGTGACACGTAACTGATTAAATATTCTTCCTCATCCTTGGGGCCATAAGCTTCTTCTACACAAAACAGTTTGTCTGAAGTCGCCCAACCACCGCTATAGCTGCGTCCGAAGGTGGTATAATGCGACCAGCCGTTGCTGATAAAATTGCGCATCAGGACGACCGACACGGTAAACGATTGCCCTTCCGGGAGCTCAATTTGATAATCGACTTCTTTTTGATTTTTCCACAGATATAAGTCATACAAATGGCCCGTTTTTCCCATCGCAATGCCGTGCATATTTTTAGATTCGAAAAAATCTTGAAACAGGCCATAGTAGCTCTCATCTATTTCTTCAATACTCAAATCAGGTTTAAAGTATTTTTTTAAAAAATAATTCATCTCATCTCTGAATAAACTATCGGCCAAATTTTGCGGCACATTTTCGATCATGACCGATCGCCAATAGTTCTGAAAACGTTTGAACATATCAATGATCTCAGCATCGCTGGTCTGATAGTCAAAACCTTCTGTTTGGTACAAGAAGCGTTGATAAAATTGCTGCTTCTTGTCACGCTGCTTTGAAGTTAACGTTCGATCCTCGGCCATTTCCAGCATTTCAAAAACAGCTTGCATATCCCCTCTCAGGGCATAAGGATAAATTTTTCCGAAGTTGCTACTATCGACTTTGGTGTAAGCCGTCAGCTTGTTTTGGGCAATCGAAGTAAAACAGATACTAAATCCAATAATGAAAAATAAGAATCTCATAAAAATAAATCTTTGGTGTACAGCCCAAAGAAAATGGATATGAGGAGAAGAAAATTGTACGGACTTAACCTTTTACCGTTTTCCGATAATGGAAAGGCGTCGTCCCAAAAAAGCGTTTGAAGTGTCGAATAAAATGACTCTGGTCATAAAACCCGCTTTCAATGGCGATTTCGGTGAGCGATTTTGCGGAATGCAACATTAGGTCTATCCCCGTAGCGATCCGCTGTCTTAATAAATACTCTCCGAAGGTAAAGCCCGTTTTTTCTTTAAATTTTCGAACGAAATAATTTGGATGCAGATGTAATTCATTTGACACCTCATCCAGGCGATACACTCTTTCGGGATTCAACCGGATGTCCTTTTGGACTTTCTCCACCCAAGTGGCCCGGCCCAGTGTACATCCAGCATGATGTTGCTGAAATAAATGGTATAAATTTTCCTCAACCGTGATGGCCAACAACTCATCCGAAAAGTCATCCTGAAAACCGTAGAAAATCTTTAGAATTTCAAGATTATGCCGTTCAAACTGCACACAATTGGATAGCTTGAGATGATGCCAATTGTCCGATTGACCATTTTCAATCTCTATATTAAAACAAAAGCTATTTTGCGATCCGATTTCATTTTTATGTTCAAAGCCTCTGGGCCGAAATAATGAGCTCCCCGATTTAATATCATACTCGGAGATCACGGATTCTTCATGATAGACGCCAAAGAGCAACAAACTGATGTAAGGGTGTTCATGCTCATGTTTAGGGACCTTCATATGCTGGCTGTGGTAGGTTTTGGACAACGTAAAGCCATTCAGGGTCCTCATCTTCTGTGTTTGCCCCATAAATGTTCCCACCTTAAGCTTTTTGGTCTCCATGCCTCCAGATTCCGTATCTTTTAAATTAAACTTTTATTTATTCAGTCAACTAGCCCGAGCATGAATCGCAAAGCAAATATGTCAAGAATGTATTCGCTAAACAACTACCCATTTACCTCCACGAAATCATAAAGAGCAGTCACCCACTTTTTACTGACTCAACGCTTCCAAGGCGCTTTCCAACTGCGGGTCGCGATCCTCAGCTTGAATGGGCCGTTCGACCGCCACATCGGGGGCGACTCCAACGCCTTCCAGGCGCTTCCCATCGAGGTGCACATCCCGCACTGCGAGGTAGAGCACGTCGCCGCTACTGAGCTTAAAAATCCGCCCTGCGAGCACAGCTCCAGCCGTTGTTTCGCCAATAATTTGTCCCAGTTTTAGCTTCTTAAAACCATAAGCCATCAGCTCTTTTCCGCTGGTACTTCCGCCATTGGTGATCAGCGCAACCGGCTTTCCCCAAACTCCGCTGTAAGAGCCTGTACTCCCATCGCGAGCGGTACTCTTTATCTTGGCGATTGGTCGGCGGAACAGGTTTAAATAGTTGATGTCGGCCCCACCCCATCCATCGCGCAGATCCACAGCCAGTGCATCACATTGACTCAATTGCCCCCATAGTACCGCTTCGCGAAGTTGTTCCTGGTATTTCGTGCCGGCGTAGCTCCATAAGTGGATGTAGCCAATTTTTTTCCCGTTGCGCTCGATGACCTGGACGCTTGATTCCAAGGCCGCTTCAAACATGTCTCGGCCATCGAGCAGAAGGACAGGAACCTTGAGCGTGAGGGGGCGATTCCCTCGGAGGATTTCAAGGTTGACCTCGGTATTCAATTTACCACGAAATGACCCAATCGGATGAAATGGTTTACCATCTACCAAAACGATCTGATCCCCGAATTTTATCCCCACATCAGCCGCCGAAAAGCCATCATAAACGGAGGTAACGAATACTTTGCCGTCCACCACTTTGGTGTTGATTCCAATCCCATGATAGCAAAATAAGCTGGTATCGTTTGGATCAAACATCCCGTTAAATACCCCCAATAGTTGATAGCGCTTAGGATGATTACGAGAGAAGAAATAGGTGTGAGAAGCGTCCAAAGTCTTCAGCAACACGTTCACCTCTTGATCAAATTGATCGAGTGTTGTTGACGCTGCTAACCGTTGTCGACAAGCCTCCACTTTTTGATTCCAAGCTACCGTGTCAAAGGTCGTTTCATAAAAATGCTGCTTGACATAATTAGAGATTTCATCCAGCAACTTATTCTGATCGAAGTCTAAAGGTGCCTGGGCGAAAGTGCTCGTACAGAAATAAAAAAGGAAGACCAAGAGTAGATGTCGATGCCGATAGCCTGCCAACATGCGTTGATTGATTAAGTTGAAAATAATAGGATTTGCTAGGTTACGTCGATGAATATATGGGATTTTGGTACGATTTCTAGATGTTTTAGGCTTAGTTTGCTTACAACTACACGTATGGGGGGGGATGTCTAAATCTTTATTTCAAGTTTTATGAACTGCTCATCAATCACTCGGTAAATTCCCGAATCAAGCCGTACGAACTCTCCAAACTGATTTTTTACAAATTGCCAGACAGGTTCTTGCGTCTTCAGGTAAACCCTTTTATCTGCGCTACTGGCATCTATCATTGATACGTGTTGATGCCCCATTTCAGTGATATATACTTCATCATTGAAAACGAACACATCCTCAGGAAAGCTCATGACCTCAGTTTCTTCGTGAAATACACCAATGATAAACCTTTGGGCTTGCGTCCCTAAATCAATGCATTTCACGACTTGGCCACCACCAGAAGCGACCCATAATTCATTTTTCGATTCATTTACAGAGATGGAATAAGGTGTCAAATCAGCAAAGAAGTCTGCTTTCTTTTCGATTAACTCACCATCCAGATTGTAAATAGTAAGACTATCATTTTGATAAAATGAGGTAAAAATGCGGTCACTCGTCAGGCTAATAGATAAATCAAGTAGATTCCTTAGTCGATAATTGTATTGACCAAAAAGTATCTCACAATAAGTTTCTACATTTATTTTGATGATAGCATCCGAGACTAAATTGTATTTAAAATATTCTTTTCGATTATTCTTAAAAATGAGTTGGTCGTCGATGAGATGCATTACACTAGTTATTTTTAAGCTCCAGCGATTGGCTCAAACTTTTTTTATAATTCATAGGACTAATATTCATAACTCGGAAAAACACCTTTGAAAAGTAGGAAAGATTTTCAAATCCACATTTGAAAGCAATTTCGGAAATACTATCATTGGTGTACTCAATTAAATTGGTGGCTCTATGGATTCTAAATTCATTGAGATAAGTGATAAACGGCTTATGGGTTACTTTCTTAAATAGCTTGCAGAAGGAGTTGGTTGTCAACCCTAAATGTTGAGCGGCATCCTTGGTGCTCATTGAACCAGAATAGTTTTCATTAATGAACTCAAAAATGGCTGCTATTTGCTGGTTATAGCTCGAGTGATCAGACAATGGTTTGTCCAGCAAGCATTCATAGTCAGTGCTGCCTGCCAACGTGCAAAGGATTTTGAAAACAGAAGCGAGTTGCTCCAAAGGGCTAAGCGTATCTAAATCCTCAAATAAAGCCGCTTGCTCCTCTTTAAAGGCCGGGCTAAACAGGATTACCTCTTTAGATCGATGGATAAAGGGCAACAAAGCATGAAACTCCGGGATTTGCTTAAGGCGATTCTCGATGAATACATCATCAAAGTGAATGACCATTTCGAAGTTATCCTCGAACTCATCATTTGAAAAACCAAGATGTGGCAGGCAAGGCCCGAGGAATATCAGCGCCCCGTTTTCGTAGGCCCGGCAAGTATTGTCCACTACGATTTTACCAGCCCCGTTTTTGATAAACACAATTTCATAACTATGATGAAAATGCAATCCTTCGTGAACACAGGTTCTATGCTGATCAAATCGTTCAATCGCAAAGGAAGCATCTCTTTGGTTTGCAATATGTTGATAGTCACCATTCATTAACACAAAATAGAGAAAAACATCTTTCCAAAATAAGTCTCAAGGGATAAATTGTATCAAAAACGGAATAAATGCTTCTAGTTACGCCCTTCGTTAACAGCTTTCTTTGCGGTGTGCTCAGATTATCATACTAAACACAAAATCATGACCTTAGAACACGTAGCCATTTGGACAGACCAACTAGAGGTATTAAAAGCCTATTACATGAAATACTTTGGTGGCATCCCCAATGACAAGTACCGGAACGAGGACAATCAATTTGAAAGCTATTTTTTGACCTTTGCCTCTGGTGCCAGGCTTGAGATCATGTCGATGCCCAATATTCCAGACAACACCAACGACCGAGTCGTCAAACAACACAAAGGCATCATTCATCTGGCCTTCGGCGCCACCTCCATCGAGGAGGTAGACCAAAAGGCCCAACAACTGCAAGCTGACGGCTACCCCATTTTAAGTGGGCCTCGTACGACCGGAGATCACTATTATGAATTTGAGACGCTTGATCCGGATCATAATCGAATTGAGGTGACGAAGGGGTTGGGGTGAGGTAGATTGCTCTGGAGGGGTGATAGGAGAGGATGTTTTTTAGTTTCGTTGAAGTGTGAATCAGGATGTGGGTTTGATACAATAGTCGGTGAAGTTATTGATTTACTAAATGTGTAATCAATGAGTTAAAGAAACAATCTTGATAAATTGTATTTAATGCCTTATAAATACGGGTATTTATAATTTTAAATCAATTATTACATCCAATTGAACATTAGTTTATCAACAGTTATTACTAACCGGAGTATTAGTTTCTATTTTTAAAATCTTCAATAAATCTATCAAAATTATGAATATCCAAAGTGTTTCGCCTTTTTAATCTTCCTGGTAAACTATGGTGATCAATTCTTAAAAGAATAGGTGTAATGCGTTTACCTAATGCCCAAGCTGCACCCCATTCTGATATCACCCATTCACTTTTAATACTACTCGGGGAACACAACACAATAAATTCTCTAGAAGATAAAATAGCTTTTTTAATTTCATCTGAAAACAAATCACCCGTCCTAAGTGCAATAACATCTATAAAACAATTTAACCCAGCTTCTTCTATTTTATTTAACATAAATCTTGCATGTTCTCGATCAGAACTTGAATAACTTAAAAATAAATCAAACTCAGCTTGATTCGAAGCACCTGCCTCAAATAAAGATTCTTTCACATTTTTCAAGGAAATTTGTTCAACTTGAGGGTTAAAATAAGTAATATTGTTATTATTATTTTTATTATACGGATCATCAATAGTTACTTTGTTTTCTTTTAGCACAAATCGATTAAATACTTTTTTAGTATTTTGCAGACATTCACCATCAGAATATTGTTTTGAAGTGGTGTCTTGAAAAATAAACTTCACCTCACCTTTTTCAATTTTTCTATTGCTCGCAAATGTTTCATTTTTAAGATTCCAAAGATTATAATTTTTTGGCAATTGGCTTAATATTTCTTGTAAGATACCTTTTGATTTATCAGGTGGGCCAACTCTCTCATAGCCTATTCTAATATCAAAAAATCTTTTCTGTATACTAGGAGGGATTAATGCAATCCGCAAATTAAGTATATTAGTATCTATGCTGGCATATATAAATGTGTTCTTCGTAGTTATATTTTTTTCCTTTTCAAATCGCTTTAAAACTTGATATAGACCATTATCACCGGAAGAGCTTATAATTGTGTTGCCTTTTAAATTTGAATGAAATGGCCTATACAGATAATCTTTCGTCTTAAAGTATTCTGCATCTGAATGCTTATGAAAAAACCTTAAAGATTTGTTTTGTTTTATTATAATCATTTCCCTCTTAAAGGTAGAATGTTCATAAAGTAATTCCTTAGATACTGCATCTTTCCTTACTCTTTTAAGTAGATTTTTAAGCTTAGACTTGACAAGCTTATGTTCTATATTATGTCGTTCTACTCTATTGTATTTACTCAGTAATGAATTAAAACTCTCATCTTCAAATGTAAAAAATATATTCCATGTTGCGTATCCGTGACCAGATCTGGTACACTCCGCAAAATATATTGAAATATCTTCCTTTTCGTTTAATATTTTAGTAAACTTATGTAAACTTTGTGGTTGATTATTAAGACGAACAAGCATTCTACAAGTTCTGGACCACATCCTCTCAGGTATTGGTGAAAATACTAGGTCAAATGTGTTTTCGTCTTTGGCAAATCTGGATTTATATATTATTCCAGATAAGATCGATTTATCATTCAGCGATAATCCATTTACTAAGTTTGGAGGAAGATAAATGTCATAATTGTTCGAAATATACCCAAAGCCACCGTGATTCATAATTTTTGTGTTTTATTTTGATATTTTTTTAGTATAAAGTACAGTTGACTCCCAATTCTCAGGCATTATCTTGCTCAAAAACTGGTCATTAAAAATCATTTCAAAATAGAGATAATTCATATAATATGATCAGCACCACATTATACTAGCCGCTTCTATTATTTTGTAATAATATTGTTAAATCACAATGCTTCACCTATTATTCAGGTCAAAGGCAACAGCAGCGATGATCTCCACATTTTTTATGTTTTCAACCATATATTATGGCCTCTCATGTATAGAGAGTAACACACAGTTATCCTGTTAGCCTAACAATATAATGAAAAGTAGTGGATTTCAGAAACTAAGTGAAAGTTATCACGCAGTCCGATATTTTAACCAAACAGCACTTTAACATACACTCCTAATCTCTCATCTTCAACAAAATCAGCTTCGTCTCAAAATGCTCAATCAATAAGGGTGCAGTCAGGGTTTTAATGTCTTCGCCTAAGCCATTGACCTCAGCAATAGACGCAATATTTGGATGCTGCAGTAACTTCGTGATATCCAGAATCGCGTGGTCGCCTTCCGTTTCTCTCAGGTGTAACAATATACCTTTGCCATCAGCCAATGGACGGCTATTAACTAAAAGCAAGTTTTCCGGGGCGTTTAAATCAAGCACAGATTTTACAACCGGTGTAGTAGAATTCTCAGATTTTTGAGGATACACTCTGGCCACCATAGGAATACGATTGCCCCAGCCGAACCGAGTGGCAAATGAAGTTGAATTGTCGCTTGAAGATGTAATTTGATACTTCCAGTTTAATTCCCCGTGCTGGCTGGCTCTGAAATTGGTCGTCCAATAGTTGTTGAGCACCCACGAATAGATGTGGCCATTATTGGGTTGGTGCCTGTAGTAATATCTGCCGATATTGATATCTCCAAATTGAACCAAGGGTACATCGTTGCTACAAAAAACAACCTGCGAATTGTTCTTTCTGACCGAAGCAAAATTTTGGATGGTATTCCAATCCGAGGCGGTGCCTTCGAGTTGATTTATCCCGGGTCGAACCACGCCACCCTGTACTTCAAACACTAGTTGCCCATCATCATCATTTTCAAATGGAAAAGCAATGTAAACACCCTCTGGATCCGTATTGGCGGTTTTCGTCAGGTTGTACAACAACTCTATTTTTTTAGCATGGTTGTACAAACGCAGTTCGATATTTATCCCTTGATCGTTAGCACATTCCGGTAATTTCCCATGGCAATACAAACTGTTCCAAATCGCCTTTTTTTCTACTTTAGTGATTTTGAAGTCCGTCAGTTGAAGCATTTTTTTATTCAGGGGTTGATACACGGTATCCTGGTTGAGGTGAGTCAGTCTTTCCAAATCCGACCGGTTTTCCAAGAGTTCATAGATGAAAGAGCCCAGACTATATTGATGGTTGACATCGATCAACTCTTTGTTCAGTTCTTTATCGAATAGACTGCTTATGCCATTTTCACGCTCGTCAATCACTATTTTATAATAATCATTTTCAAAAGTGTTTTTAATCGGAACCTGTTCCTTTTTTATGTTTAGCGGTTCGTCCGATACTCGAATTTCGTATTGCGCAAATCCTAAAGCCGGAACCTCTTTTACCCACAAGGCCCACCAACTGCCATCACTCCTACTTTTGATATTTTGAGCGGGAATTTTGTTGCCTTCGCGATCGATGATTTCAAATTCACGATCCAACGGCAGTATATCATGATCAATAAAAACTTCGGTTACACCCGAACGCGCCCAGTTTAGGGTATTAAATACCGTAATGACGGGCTGGTCCGTCTTTTCAATGTAGGGCTGAATTAATCCGAATGCTTTTTCTTGCAAAAGGTTGGCCTGCTGATTAGCCGACCACACATAGGACAATTTTTGCCTCCATTGATTGATTGAGTTTTCCGAAAATGGATTCGAAATACTCTCATCGGCCCCAAAAGTATGCTCGTCATAAAATAAGAGATTATCATAGCAGGCTTCAATTTCTGCGTAAATGTCATTTGGAATATCGGCGCCTAAAGCGCGAGACATCGAAAGCAGACCCAACGTCGCAATCATATTGACATGCGTCGTACGAGCAGTCTTGGTTTCGTTCATCGCAGATCCAAAACCATCAGCCCACCAATCGGGCCAGGCCACTTGCTTCGTCTCTAAATGATCGCTATGATTTTCTTCCAGGAAGATCATAAATTCACTAGCCAAGGATAATTTGAGTTTTGGCCATTCGTATTTTTCGTTCCATTCCCTGACGATATCACATGCTTTGGTTGAAGGAGGAGAATTATCAGTGATGTAACCCGAAAACTGCAAGGACACCCGATCCAGCGGATACTCCTTTCGCTCTAAATCCAGCAAATAGGCCGATAGGTTATCCCGAAAGACATCAATTTTACCCGAAGTCAAGCTAAGTGTATTGCCATGCATATAATGTTCGCTGCGGTAGGCCAGCAAACGTTTCCCTGAGGGTGATTCCCACCAGAAAGAAGTGGGCTTGTTGAACGGAATGCGCGCCCGGTGCCCGTGTTGCCCCATCGTCAGGTATTTCACCCCGGTATTATGATACAGATCAATCATACACCAACCAATTCCATTCACATCATTTTGCATCGCAGTGGTAACGTTGATGCCTTGCTTTTTGAATTGACTGAGGATATGCGTTTGCATGGCCAAGGCTGTTTCATCCACAATTTCTCCGAAGTTGAAAAACATACCGGTAACTTCAACGCGACCTTCTTTGATTCTCTGTAACAACCGATCTATTTGCTCCTGCGGACGGCTATCTAAATATTCCCTTACTGCCCACGAGGCTTCACAGGTCCAACGGAATTGTGCATTTTTAGGTAAATGATCCGTTTGATCGCAATAGTCCAAAACGTGATCGATATACCTCAAGTGTTCCGCCAAGATCTCGGATTGAGGACGGGTATAACCAATATCGGTATGGGTATGCTGCACCAGATGGATGGTCCATTCTTTCACGGGAGCAACCGTAATTGTTTCTTCTTGCATCTTTTTTCCGATGGCTACTTTTGTATTTACCGTTTTGGACGCCTCCACTTTTGGAATTAAAAAATCAATTTCATTCAGTCCGGTTTTTAACTGTACTTCTTTTTGTGTCCCATCGACTGAAATCATCGCCTTTTCCTTGGGCGCCAGATGAACGAGATTAAAGCGAATGGTGTGATACAGCTGATCATTTTCTCTGGTGACCGTGTTTAATTGCTTAGCCGAAAATTGATCTTCCAAGGGTATTTTATAAGTCATATACCACGCATTGCTGAAATTATCCTCACCATCCACTTTGAGGATTACTGACTTTCCGGGAACGGCTATACTGGTCGGCAAGGTAAGAACGGCATACCCCATTTGATCGCCATGCTTGTCGATCATGGCTCTATTAAAAGTCAGTCTGACATTATTCTCTCCGGCGACTTCCCAAATCCCGGCCTCGCTATTATGAATAGGATTTGAAAAAGTTAAAATATAGTTGTCATTAATAAAGAACTTAAAGTCTTGACTTTCGGGTAAGACATCCATACCGTATAGCCAGATAAAGGAAATGCTTTCGCCCTTGTAGTCCGGGGGGACCACTTCGGTCTCCCATACCACGGGCTCAAAATCTTTTTTGGCTCTCTGAAGCAAGCACTGGTCACTGTAGGAATAAGGCGAGTGATAAGAAAAATTGGTACCTCTTAATGCTTTTTTAAATCCAACGTAATACCCTTCCTGGGCGTGCGCCGTTAGGGTAAAAATGAGGAAGGACAGAACTAATCCCGTTTGCAATATGGTGTTGCTCAGTAAACTTTTCATAGTTGATTAATGCTAGAGGTTTGGCCTAGCTGCCTTGCCGAAGTGCATAGAAGCCATAGACAGCTAAGTACAAAGCCTGTTTTCGAATGGCTCCCCTACTCCTAAGCTTCTCACCCATCAGAAACAGGCCACCAAAAAATGTTTTAAATCGCCAATAGCCCCACGACACACTCTACAAGTCATCATGGCCTATTTAGCGCCATAAGTTCATAAAAATGTGGGGGGCATTCAAATGTTTAGCTGGTTTCTTTGGATTGGAGGTGGTGGAGTATTATTGTCATCACACATAAGGTTAATGTATTGCACATTTATAGAGCCTAATCTTACAACTCCTGTTTCAAACTATCTGCATTTATTTTCCCTTTCTTACTCTTCTTCAATTCAAATTTTAGCTCAGTCCAGCGCAGTTGAGCCTTGAATTTGAATGACTATTGAAAAGCTACCTATCTTGATCTTAGTGGATTGGCCTTCAAGCATAGCTTATCAATTGTTTATTCCTAATAAATATTTTAAGAGTTACGAGGAACTGCTTATTAAGATAAATGGTTTCGAGGACAAGGACTACTCTAATTACATTTTTTTCTTCAAATTTAAGTTGGTCTGTAAAACACAATAAGCATCTCTTTTGCTAAAGACAATAACAATAAATAAAGTACTAATACATTCATCAAAGTATTACCTTCAAGTTTTATCAATTCCAAAAACATAAAAAAACAATAAGCAACAAAAACAAAAGCTATTATACTTACAACAATTATTACATTTGTTAGCTTTCGAGCTACAAAAAGAATAATATAACATACAAGTATAGCACACACACCCGCATACAACATACCTGGAACTAAAGAAAAAACATTTTTAAAAAAAACATCAAAATATAAAATCACAAAAAAAAACGAAACATAGGGCAAAAAAAAAGCCAATCCCAAATTAGAGTTTTTAATTTTCTCATCATTAACCTTAAACACTGGAGCGAACAGTAATGGCAAAAAATTTAATAATATATTTTCTCTCAACCCGAAATCAACAGAATCTGTTGCGAGTCCTTCTAATATCTGATCCAAAAACAAAGGACTTGAAAACAAAATAAAAATCCCCAAAGTAGTTAAATTTATTTTTGCTATCTCAAATATTACATTTTTTTTCTTGATAAAAAGGGACACCTTTCCATCAGACATTAAAAATATTAACCATCTTAAAAAAACCAACAACAAAGCAAGAAACGTAAGACTTTCAAGCAATTGAATTTCTACAAGGTAATTAATAAAAACCAGCACATTAAACAAAAACGACATTTGAACAACAAACAAGTAATCAAACTTCCACAAAAGGGGATATTTTTTTGATAGAAAATCATTTATCGGTCGTTGATGATTCATACAAAAAGTTTTCTAAGCGAGTTGCTTATATTTCTAAAATAAATTATTGCAGTACCACTTTTTTTAATAGCTTTTAAAACTTGTTGCTCACCCATACCTTTTTCACAAAATATAATAAAATGATTTTTATTAAGATTAGTATTTACTACTCCTATTTCTAAAAGTTGGGATTTTACTACATCGTTTTCACCGTTAACAATTACCTCAAAAACTCTATGAGGTTTTTTTCGTATCAAATGCCTCCGGCTACCATTAAAAACAGGGCGACCATCATCTAACAAAACTGCCTTATCGTATACAATATCTAATTCATGCAAGTGCTGAGATGTAAATATTACTCCAGCTTTATTATGAGGAAGGTTTACAATTTTTTTTAGATCATCCAATATAATTGATTGTGAGTTTACATCTAAATTCGCCAATGGTTCATCTAGTAAAATTAATTTTGGCTTCCAAATAAGTGCCATCACAAGAGAAAATCTTAGCTTATAACCAGTAGAAAGTTCCTTCCAATGTTTATTTCGATGTTCATGCAAATCCATTCTTTGAACATAGTACTCAACTGTCTTTTCGATATCATTCTTTTTATACCCACAACGACCAAGTATGTAAAATAAATTTTGAAGAAGAGTTCCTCTTACTGAGCTTAACTCCTGTGGCACATAAGCAATATTTTCTTTAATCAATTTCCAATCTAGTTTACCACTGTTAAGCATTGGATATTCCAACACCCCTCTATCAACTTGTAAGTGCCCAGCAATAATTTTCAATAGTGTTGTTTTGCCACTACTATTACTCCCTATTAAAGCAACTATTTCTCCTGTCTTTACTTCAAATGAAACATCTCTAATTTCAAATAAACCTCTCGCTATTTTCTTACATACCCCCCTACCTTTAAAAACGACTTGCTTATTTATTTTTTCTTCAAGCTCAAAATTTTCTTCTAAAATAGGTTTTATTTTCGAATCACCAACCACCTCTCTTTTTCCTTCAACATTAAACTCTGACTCTCTTTTTAATTGCCTTTGCTTAATTGTGAAAATTAAACTTTGGATTCGATTAACAATAATATTTCTCTCTAAGTTAATTTTATCAAAATTTATTAATCCCTTAAGATGCTGTTTTTCCGTAAAATGAAAATGGTTACTTATAGCAGAACCTGTCTTAAATTCATCGCTATCATAAAAATAGGCCATCAAAAGGTCAATTAGTTCATTAACTGCTAAACCTAAATTCCCAGATATTAATTGTTTTTCTATGTTTTTTATCTTATTCTCTATTTCTTTCTTGAGTTCATTCATATTCACTTAATTAGAAATCAACATTTTTCTACTTCTGCTAGTGTAAATTCCATCAACAGTCTCTCCAAGCTCTACTTTTCAACCCACTTTGAGACTCCTCCACTAACTATTTCTCAAATATAAATATACTAATTATCACATTACTAGGCACTGTGGCGTATATTACTGGAAAAACAACCCAAAAACCACTAAAAACAAGATTTTTACCCTCGTTTTTAGCTCACCAAGATCAAGAATAGATACACATCGCCTAAGGTTCCAGGCAATACTCGTCGAATGGTAGATATTGTTACTTAAGAAAAAACACTCCCCTCCCCTCCGAACAATCACTCATCCGAAAGCCAATAAAAAAGGCTATTCTATTACGAATTAACCAGGAATCTGCGCTCTTAATGCTTTCTCATAGCCCTCGATTAATTTTTTGAGCCCATCGGGAGTGGTAGTGGGTGATAAGGTGATATCTAAGGTCGCATTGGAAGTACTATTTCCGCCTTGGTTGTCGTCCCCCGAATCATTATCGCCCGTACTTGGACTAAAGGCGACTTTCAATTGGCCTTCTTCGAGCGTCACTTCCAAGCTTGTTCTCATTTTCACCTCCGATATCTGGGTCATATTAACCGGAATAAGGGCAATCAACGGCACATGCACATCGTGTACATTAACTCCTTTGGCCGTAACCTGTGGATATTGGATAACCACTGTTTTGGGTTGGAGCTTGGTGGGCTCCCCTTCTTCCGAAGGCTCAAAATAGGTATCCAATATCTCCAGGTTCTTGTCGGCCAAAGCGTCACTGGCACTAAGTACAGCCTGATAAATCGCAGCAACTAAATTGTCGAGATTTATCATTATGATTTTTGCTTCTTACCAATTTGTTCCATTTTCTGAAAAGCCGATTGAGCACTTTCCAGGCTTTGATTAGAAATACTAATGACCGCCCGGCAATTCGGACAGGAAAAGCTAGATCCCTTTAATAACATGATCGGATCAAATGGAATATTGGTTTTACATACTGGGCACGGCATATTGTTGTACCCGGATTTGTTGTTAATCATAGTCGCTTAGTTGAACAGAAATGATTATTCCGAAGGCGTATCACCTTTGGTCTTTCTTCTTCTGGTGACCTTCGTCGATGTTTGTTCTACAATTTTGGGGTCCTGAAGCGTAGCGGCACCAGCACCGGAGGTCAAGCGCGTCGTAGTTTCTTCGATGATTTCTTCATCCTCATTGCCGCCCGTTGACACCACCGGCATTTCAATTGGACTAATCGCATTGGTAAAGGCATTGATAATCGTCGTGACGCCCTGCGGCAAAGGAATTTGTCCGGCATGAACCGATACGGAATACTGGGCAGAATTACTTTTTTCGTAGTGGGTATCCCGGGAAGAGGAAGAAGAAGAGTCATAGGAGACACTGCCCGTGACGGTAGCCGAAAATATTCCGTACCCCACTTTGGCTTCGAAACTACTTTCTGCGGACATCGCTTCCTGAGTCTGCTCGTTAGTCGCTTCCGAATAGCTAGATTTGACTTCCATATCAAATTTGACCTCCACATTGTCCACGGCCAGAGAGTTGATCGGCAAGATGGTCATTAGCGGCAATTCGAAAGTAGTTTCTACGACTTCAATTTTGGGCTCCTGTTGCGGTACCGTAGGATCGACCGGAACCAATACACCACGCTTGAGCGTCATCGTGATCATGATGGGTTCGTAAGTGTAGGTCTTTACGTTGTTTGCGTCAGTTTTTTCTATTTTATTAAAACAAGTATCGAGTAAGAACTTCGTTTGTGTAACGGCCATCATGTTGTTCGCTTCGGCAGCGGCAATCAGTGGTGCACCAATTAAATCGTCCATAGGCAGGCCAGTAAACTGTTCGGCCATCGATACTAAAGGGGGATTAACATCAGGCATGACATTAAGTGATTTTTGAGGTTAAGAAATAAATATTTTTCAGGTATCGTCCAACCTTAAGATGTTACGGAGGAGATTTGAACATCATGTTGTTGATGGAACTTACTTATAGATCATAAGTATAAACCTGTGCTGCACTTTCCCTAAGATATAAAAATTCAAATTAAAACCATAAATAATATGTCACAAAAGTGAAACGTGGCAAGGATTAGTCTCCAGAGTGGTTATAAATGCACTAGCCTGGCCCCGGTTCAGCTAGATCGGGTCTGGAGAATGATGGTAAAATAGGGACAAAAATGGGTGAGGAGAGATTAAATTATTAGCCATCCGGGATCAACGCTTAAGCAGGTCAGGCAGTAAGTCAAAGCCATACGATAAAAGCATAGCTGACTTTACGGATCCATATGCCCGTAATAGACAGCTATGCTTAGAGTCCGTTTCCAATCGTATGTTTTAATACACTATTGGAAGAACAGATAGGAATGAATATAATGTACTATATTTAATCACATTTGGAAGGAGCAGTCCGAACAAGTCAAATTGACACATTTGATAGAAATTAGATTCTCGATAGTGCCACTTAAACTACCTCTTATTTTACATCCACTGGAAGGACCACTTCCGCATTCACAACTTGCGACCGTACCTTCAATGTAGGGTACGTCTCTTTGCGTTGCCCCCTCAGAAACATCTGACGCCCCCTCGTAGCGAACGTTATTGGCTAATTCAGGACTGAGGTAGAATACATTCGTCCGTTCGTCGGTTGCCTTCAGGTGGATATCTACTTCCGCAGCGAATCCCTCGGTCACATCCAAAAATGAAATGGATTGGACTGAGATGTCGCTTGCCTTGATTGCTAAGGCATTAGCAATTGTTTCTTGTAAATCTTCCATTGATGCACTGACCACGGCCTCATTCGGCGCATAAATATTAGTATCAACTTCCTCTTTATTACAAGATGCAAGAATAGCCAAAAAGAATAGTGCGGTGAGTACGTTTGAAATTGTCGTTTTCATCTTTACTTATGTTTTAAATAAAAAATTAATAAATAGTAAAGTGACCTATAGCCTATTAGGCCGACGGATGAAATCATGTCGACAGATAGACTAGTGGCAGCTTACAGTTAATGAAAATTATGTTAGATTACAGCCTATAAAAGGCATTGATAAAGATGAGCAGCGGAGTAAGTTTACAAATTGAGATATCACAATTTCTCTAGAGAGGGATTTTTTTTCTTAAGAATTAATAAACCCTGTAATTCAAACAGTCTATAGTTAGAATAGTTTGGTTCTAAACAAAAGATTAACGGAGCATTTTCTTAAATGAGAGGCTTTATTTTGCGCTACTAAAACCCAACCTTGATAATGGCCAGATTGTTTTGATAAGTGGTTAAAAATAGATGTTAAAATTGGAACCCAGATTATAATTGTGCTCCAATGGATGAGTTGAATAAAATAATATACTTTGTAGTTCCATCCAGTTTGAGGTAAATATGAATTAGTCGATAAAGCATGGTATTTACGCTCAGAACGATCTCAAAAATACATTCTAAGGCAAATAATAACCTCTAGAAAACCATAAATACAAAGCCTTAATCACAGAAAGAGAAGCCCCGAAGATGAGTAAGGAGAGGCGACAACACTTATTCGTGCGTCTATACCATTTTAAGTAAATAACAAGAGGGAGCATTAAATACTCCACTGGCACTTTGTTCCGATTTTAATTAAAATACAACACTGAGTTGAAAGATGCATCATACATGTAGCACCTCTGCTTAGTCGCTTTTGATTTTGCATTAGAACATATTAAGCGCACCAAATTTTTCTGCCCAAGTTCCAGGGCAAAGAATTAGCTTCCATTAAAAATCAAATTCTTCATCATCTTGTCCTTCATTTTCAATAGACTCAATAACTGCTCTATACTGTTTTTTCTCTTTGCAGGCGGCAAAAAGTGGATCACGTGTCTTCACCTTACCAATGATATCAACATCTTCTTCTTGACGTATAGCTTTGTATTTTTCTACAACCTTTTCACAACAACATGCCTGTCCTAAGTTTTTTTCTTCATTACAACATCCAAGATCGAAAAAAGGGCTAGTCTTTACTTGTTTGATCCAGATATCTTTTTCTTCCTTGCCTTGAGGCGGCTTTTCAAAATGGGATACGATTTCAGTCGTTGTTGTGTCTTTCTCCACAGAAGCAGTTGCGGGGGATCCCTCTAAACTGTTTAAAGAATCAGAAAACGAGATATCCTCTTGGGGGTCATCTTTTTTACTGTGATTTTCTAAAGAGCAAGCCCCCCCTAAAAGAACTATAAAGATTAAAGTAATTCTAAAAAATTTCATACGATTTATTTTATCGACCATAGATTAAATTCCCAGGAGTATCGCCAAGGATGTTTTTTATTGACTTATATGACAAAATCCAACTACTAATTATTAAAATCAATATAGCTCCTATAACCCATAGGTTAAAAACATCAAACCGGCTTTCCAGACCAAACATTGAACCTTCAACAAGGTCGACTATAACTGCCAACAGATAAGCAATAAGTATTGAAACGCCTAAGAAGGATAAAATAATTTTCAAATATATACCAACTAGAAATTTATTATTCAGGCCGAATGCTTGAAACGTCCCAAGGTTAGAACTGACCTTATACAAATGCGTTCGTAAAAGGCTATTTACAAAAAGTAAAACAGATAATACCGCAAACCCTAAAAGGATTAAAGATATAGCATAGGTAAGCCTAGTAACTAGTGCAAAATTATTTTTTGAAACGACTTGGGTCATATCTATTTCAACATTAAACTTTTCCAAGAGATCTTGTTGAAATGGTTCGATATGATATAATCGGTCAAAATGAAAAGCTAAATAATGATAATTTTTATAATCTAAGTCCGTACATGTCTGAATGTCACAATCTATTTTGGAAATTTCCTCAACGGGAATTTTGTCTTTTGAGAATTCAATAAACCGTTGTATCGAATCTGTAGAAGGTACGTCTAGTGGCATAAATGACATATTCATATACACCCATTCTTGACTATCAGAAACCACAGAATGTCTTAAATCAATGGAAATATCTTCTTGTCCAAAAAATTGCATTGCCATTTTTTCAATATTAGATATATCTTGTCCATTTTCACTTATCAGAGATACTTGCGTACTTCCCTTTTCATTTTCTTTAATTATTTCCCACCCACATCTTTTATTATTAATTCTTCTATCATTTAAAGCATTATACAATCTGGGGATACATACAAAATCAACATCTGGAAGTTTTTTAACTACTCCAACTATTTTAATCGGGAGATACATCTTTTTATTAAATTGAGCTTCTCCACCTATCCGTCTCTCGTGCTCTATACCTATACTACCAATTTTATCTGCATTTTTAAATCCAAGCAACTCCATCATCTTTTCTGTAATTACTATTTCGCACTGGTTAAGTTCAAGAGTATCTTTTTCGAGTTTTGGTGCAAGCCAGATTTGATTACCTGACTCTTTGCTAATTATTGTCTTGAATAGGGAAGATTCAACATCAATGGTTCTACCCCAAAAGCTTCTAAGAAGTGTATCTGTTTTATGTAAATATGGCAAATAGTTCCTCTCGAAAAAAAAGACATTAAATCGGGTAAATCCACCACTATGTTGAAATAAAAAAGTATCCTTTACGGCAGGGTCATTGTATCTTTGGATAATCTTATCTGCTAAATTAGCGGTCTCATCACTGCCAACATCAACATTTACCCAGTTGGTAAAAGGATCATCCATTTTCTTCTGAAGATTCTGTAAGCTTCCTACGGCAAATCCCAAAGCCAAAAAGGTCAAAAACAAGATGACCAGCAATGTGACTATTGTACGAGATTTCACACCAATCAATGTTTTGTACTCATTGACGAAAAAAACCTTTTTGAAATCAGAATTGATACCTATTAACCTAAGAAACAAATTATTCATTTTAAAATATAATCACTTGGCAAAAATTGGTTTAAGTAAGTGTTAGTATCTTCTATAACATTTCTTCAAGTTTCCTCCAGGAGTCTTCCCCTTTTTTAATAATATTCCGCTGTAACACCTCCCCCATCATTGTCCCATCAGCTCGGCTGACACTAGTTATGGGTATAATAATATCTGCAAACTGACGCGCAAGATTAAGGTCATGCGACACAATAATGCCTGCTTTATTTCGACCACTAACTGACTGTTTAAGAATTGTCATTAATTCTATGGCTGTCCGCTCATCTAAATTGCCTGTAGGCTCATCTCCGAATAAAACCGAAAAATCAGCTGTTATTGCCCTAACAAATGCTAATCTTTGTCTTTGCCCACCTGATACTTCCGTAATTCGTTTATCAAAAACATCATGAGGTAAAGACAACTTAGACATTACCTTTAAAACTTCTTCTTTTGCCTTCTTTTTGTTTTCCCCCTTAATCAACAGACTAATCATCATGTTCTCACCAGAAGAAAAATTGGGCATCAAATTAGTATTTTGGAAAATGAAACTAAAATGCTTTCTCCTGAATTCCGAAAGTAGATTATTATTCCAACTCCAGCTATCATTTAACTCAACCGGTATATTTTTTTGTTCAAAAAACTGAATACTAGTATTAGCATTTGCAACAATAGTTTTATTCATTAATCCTAAAGTTTCGATCAATGTACTCTTTCCTATTCCTGACTTTCCTATTACAAAAATGAGTTTCCCTCTAGGAATTCCTAAATGTTCGATATGAAGAACCGGTAAATCCGGTTTGTATTCACACTTTAGGTTTGAGATATTAAAAAGCAAATCTTCCATAGTCTACGACCCTATTTAAACTTTTTCATAATGCGAGCAACAGCTATTCTTTTCTCAATTGGTGCTCCTCACTACCGGTGGCCATTAAATTGGAGCACCTACTTGAGAAGCATGTGTTGATCTCATCTACTTTTGTCCAAAAAAGTGGAGGTGAGCAGGAGTAAAGCACATTTTGTAAACTTGCTTATGAATGTTAGCTTGCCCCTAAAAAGTCTCCTCAATAGGAATCCAATAGTAACGATTATATTCGTCCGTTTTAAAACAAAAATCATGGCTTTCTCCATCTCTTATAATACCATCTAGTGTTTTTACGACAGTTTTAAATCGTCTTATGAGTTCATCTATCTTTTCATTGGAGACCATTCTTTCACTTAACAAATCTTTGATTGGAATTTCCTTTCCATGTTCAAGTTTAAGCCCAGAAGAATATATTCCATTGATGATTCTTTGAACATCCGCAATGGTAATATCCTCTTCCCGTTTAGTTAGCTTTTTCCCTTCTCCTGTAAACTGATCAACCAGGGATTGATATATTTTCACTAAGCCTTCTCGTTTTTTATCGTAGGATGTCTCTCCTGCGATTTTCGAAAAGTTTCGTTCAATATTATACAAATAGTCTATTAAGTCCCTTTCGGGCATAAATAAAACATAAGACACTAATGGATAAGAAGCTTCTGCATATTTATACGGAATATAAGCCTCTGTAAAGAGTTTATATTTTTCGTCCATCATATCTGGAATATCTAAGTCTGGATTGTCTTCCAATGCATTTACTAATTCATTTATTAATGCTTGTTCAAAGGCACCAGCAGTACGAGGATTTTTTTCTATATCTATTTCTTTCTTAAGCTCAGATAAGTCTCCTCCATTTCCTTTATTAATTAATTCTATAAATGCCATTTTAAGTTTAACCGCGTGATCTATGGAATTATTAATATTTTCTCTTATGTAGGTATTAATTGAATAATTGGATAAGGTATTAGAAAGGGGTCTGGTAATTTGACCGGGAATTGCGCCATCCTCTATATAAGTTACTTCGTTGGCATCATCTAGTTCTAGGTTTGGTCCTCCAGAAATTTGATAACCAGCCGCCATTAAATCCTTACGAATTTTAGAGTTAATTTTCTCTTGCTGTTTATTATGAAGCATTTTAGCATTTTCCAGCATGATATATCTAGCACCTTTGGTATATCTATCTGCAATTCGATAGCCATCATTTAAAACCTGAACGGCATATAAATGTGCATCAATTTCGTATAGATTATCAACCAATTTCCCCAACTTATCTGAATTAAAAAATGCAGGATGAGATGAATGCATTCTTTGCCGATCTTTGTCCGCACGAAAATCTCCATATGCACCAATAAGAACAATAATATTTAATTCACTTTGCTCATCTTTATTTGCTTTGAAGCCTGCCTTACTTAGTGCTTTATTCAAGCCATAAAACATTGCGGTATTTTCTTCTCTATCAACTTTATTATCAAACTCAGCATTTTGAATAAAATTTGTCAATTTATCAATATCTGGATGAAGTGGCGTAAATTCGATCGTACGATCAACCGTTTTCCCACTAATTACAACATTTTCTTCCAAAATATCTCGATAAATAAGTGCACCGTAGTTAACTTTTTGTAAGTTCTTATTCGCTAAATCCCGATTCACCGCCTTTATAGATTTGACAATAGTTTCCTTAAATGGCGACGTATAGTCCGTGCCTTCGATGACAAAGAATATATTTACCTTTGATGCTTTACTTTCTAAGGCTTTAAGACGTCTTTCAAGTTTTGCTAATCTACTTTCATCAACTTCTCGAATGACGCTTCCGCCTTTTGATTTTAACTTTATAGTACCCACAATACCACTTTGATAAACCTCATTCCCCGGTCCACCACTTATACTCACCATTGGAAAGCGAATGACTGAGCCTAAAAAACGATTGGGATTTGAGCTCGCCTTTTCATCCTTACTAAGATTTACAGGATCATTTCTCCAAAATACACCGGATTCTTTTGAACTTCCAGAGACACTTTTCTGTGCATTTATCAAATTATCATAAGCTCTGATAATCAGTTTTTTATCATTAGATCGTTCTCGAACAGCGCCTGGGTAAAAATTAGGCTCAAGGCATATCCTTGTATCCCAAATATCACAATCTCTAATCGAGACCCATCCAATAATTTTTTCAGGAGAATAAGCATCGACATTTGCATCTTCTGATATTAGGAGCATATTATTCTCTTCTTTTAGCAAAAAGAAATATTCAAAAATCCTTCTAGTCGTTTCCTCTTGTGTTTTTTCTGGATTAGAATAAATTTTTATAAGTTCCTTTTCGGGTTTTAAAAGAATCTTATCAATTTGATCAGCCCGATTCAACAATAAGACCTTTTTATGAATTTTAGTTACCTTACCGCTGACTGAGGAATTCCACAATAGCATTCTATCTTTTCTTATCCATCCAAAATCTTGCTTAGATTTCTTTTGAATTTTTAGACCATTTACTCTTGCCGTCGCAATCTTAATCCATTCATCTCTTTCATCTACGACAAAGAAGAAATCTCTAAAGTTAATTTTTTTGACTACACTACCACCGGGCTTATTATAAACGGGGTTATCGTTCCGATCCGAAAATACCAACCAAGCATTATCCTTACTTTTAGGAGAAGTATTTAATATATAAGCCCGATAATCTTCCGGATTATTAAAATAATCTAATGGCCGATCGAAACTGATGGGTTTTCCTTTTACTTTCTTTTGGCTATGCCCCATAGGAAGCAAGACAAAAAAGCAAATGACAATATTTATAAAAATAAGTGTACTTTCTTTCATTTTATCAAATGATTTAAGGAGTTGACAATTTTATACTTTGCCATCTAAGCATTTATTCAGAAGTTATGAATTGACTTATTATTCCGCCCGTATCAGGCGTCATTTTTCTGGTTACACCTCAGTTCTTTTTCATCATGTAATTTTTTCGCAAAGTGCTTCGACTAAACAAAATATCAGGTTTAGACCTCAAGAGCAGTATCCGAACGCACGCTAAATTTCTAAAGAAGGTTAAGATCATTCTTTTCCACCATGCTTCGTGACATAGCGACTTTCGACAATCCTGCTCAGCTGAATCTAAATTCTGATGGATTAAAACAATCATTTACTTAGTTATACATTGTATTTAAGCTAAGGTCGTCTATCAAAGCGGTGATGTAAACCTATACGTAGCCCATAAGAAATACCAGACATTCCGTCGGTATAGTGTTGCAGGAAGCTTGAATCATAGTCATCGGCAAATTTCAAAATATCACTATCTGCATCATCATGTGAAAAAAAGGAGCCAAGGTGAAAATTAAGATCAAGCCCAACAAGAATGGACCAGCTTGATTCTTCTTCAGCCAAATGGAAATAATAGGTAGGTGATATTCGGGCAGATAACGCGAATCCAGCCGTTGAAGGATTAGCCGTTTCGTCAATAGACGCTGGATCTCCTGCTTCAAAAGGCCCAAACTGCGTTGGTTCATCAACTTGCATGCTATTAGTAGCTCCTTTTTCCCAAAGTCGCCACATCGCTTGAGCTATATCAGCATCATAGGTCCCTTGTCCGTCAATATTACCTGAACCAGATAAGACAAAAGAAGGTATTAATTGTAGCCCAAGAAAAAAACTTGATTTATTCTTATTAGTGAGACGATAAGCAATTCCAAGAGGCACTTCCAAAAGACTTACGGTTAAATCTTCTGTAAATTCAATTTCTCTGGCACTACGCATATAATCAAGTTCTACCATTCCTCTTGTTGCTATCGCTGGAAAAGGCGACAAAGCAAAGTCACTCACTTCAGTACTCACACTATAGAGGGAATACCTCACTCCGGCAGTAAGAAATAGATTTTTCTTTGCACTTCCTTTCGATAGAAATCCGTTAGTAAGAAAATCGACTCCAAGAGAAAAGCCTAATCCACCACTAGTATTAAATGTACCCGCGGAATGCATATTGTTCCAATAGGCCGATAAGGATGGATTATATGAACCGCTGTGCAGCCCAATTGAAGGCCCCATAAAACGGACATAGTTATCTACTATCTCCACGTCACAACCTATGCATTTAATACTGGCAATCTTTATTCGTTCAAAATCTGATGCCCTAATATCTAGTTGAATAAGTTGTTTTCTAAACTCCCCCCCAGGCATATTTTTAACTTCTTGTCCTTCCGTAGCAGCATTATAAAATGCTTTTTCAACCTCTATATACGCTAGCCAATAGCCTTCAAGATCATACTTTATTTCTATGAGCTTCGCTTCCATAATCTTAACTTTTAAGCCTTCCCTCAACATCCGATTAAAAATTTGATCCGAATAGTCTCTAACTCCCGTAGAGATATTCTGGGAAAACTCCTCATAATCTTTGATCACTCTCGCTCTAGGATTAAAAAAATTCTGAAATTTCTTGATGGACTCACTCGTGACTCTCCTTTTTTTCGGATCAATCAGAGTAGCGGCTTCTGCATAATCAAGTATGAATTTTTCAATCGACAGAATGATTTTTTTCTGATCTTCTGGCTTAAGGGTTGTGGCATACTTTGCACTAGCCGTATTCAATCTTACTTGTTGTGCTTTCAAAGGGATAGCTAAAGCAAAACTAAACAGTATAAATAGGTAAGTAATAATACGATTATTCATAGTTGAGCGTTTTTTCAATATCAGAACTTATTCGGAAGTTATTTTTTAGAGTACTTTAATTAAAAACAATAAATTTTGCTTCTCGATAAATATCTAATTCATCATAAATAAATAGCATATAGACTCCAGCAGATAAGTCTTGCTCGAAAGAAAGCGTTTCTTTAATCTTGTTATTATCAGTAAATATTTCTTTATCTAAGACCTGTCGACCAAACGAGTCAACAACCTTCAATTGGTAAGAGGGTTTAGGCATTTGATTTGTCTCTACCGTAAAAACACCTCTATTTGGATTTGGGTAGACGACAAACTTATTTTCCTCTTCTTCAGGTAGAATCCCTCCTCCTTCTTCCATCCTTATCGAAATTGTGCTGCAAGAAGGATCGTCACATTCTCCGGTTGGATCATTCCAGGTTTCTACCCAATAAGTTCTATTTTCATTAAAGGCACGAATGTCATCCCCTGTAGCAGCAAAAGCTTGAAATGTTTCTCCGGGAATAGTTACCATGGAACGTGTAACAGGATCATAATATCCCCATTGATAACAAGTCACATCTGGATCTTTGACAATTAATATATCATTTAAGGGGTAATGAAATATTGGTGCGGTATCTGGGGCGATATCATTCGTGACTTCAACCTCTAATTCATATACTCCTAGACATGGGGTATTCGGATCGTCGCCCAAATACTCCTGCACGGTTATTTCGTAAAATCCAGATTCCGTCCAATGAATAATTAATACGATATCATCGATTATCTCAAAATTTTCGGCTGGAATTGGAGGGGATATATTCCATTCAATGTTACTATCCTCAGAAAAATTATCAAGGATATAGTAGACCTGTGCATTTTGACAGACCGTAGCATAAGTATCTTGAATGACAGGTTGTGGAATAGTATCAATTGTAATGTCCTCAGATATTGACCAATTACATCCAGAAGGATCAACAGCAGTAAAGGTATACGTTCCTGATTGTGCTGTCCCAACATTTTCGCTGGTGTAAGTCACCATATCCGTTAAAAATACGTTATCCTTTTCCCAGCCAAAACTTGTAAAGTAAGTGTCCAGAAAAATTGATGAAAATTCTAATTGTAAATCTTCGCCTACACATGGATTTTGAACTATTATTTCAAGATCCGGATCTTGAGATATGGTGATTGTTGTATTATTAGAAGAGCTACACATAAATTCATTAACAACTGTAACGTCAACATTAAACACGCCAAATGTATCCAGGTTATTTAAATTCCAGGTACAATCATTGGGTGGAGATAGATCAAAATCACTGGTCCAGGAACAACTTGTGTTGTCATCACTTCCTACTACCGTTAATATCACATCTTCCCCCTGACAAATAATTCCATCTCCTGAGGTAGTCATAGATATTTCCTCTACAGCTATCGTAGAAGTGGGGAGCGGATTTACCTGTAACACGAGATCGGCAGATTGAGGAATACAGGGACTTTGCGGCTCAGCATTGGGCGTAAATGTTAACGTAATGGGACCAGAATAATTTAAAGGAGGTATATAGGTTGTAGCAGAAATCGTATTGTCAGGAGAAAATACTCCATTGTCAACATTTGAGGTCCATATACCATTGTTATTAGGCCCCATGATATCTGCATCAATATCAAAATTGAGTCCCATACAGAGTGAATCATCTAACGTACTAACACTCGCAATGACCTCTTCAAATACTTTTACACAAATTGGTTCACTTTCAACATTTCCACATAGTGCGTCTGTCGTAGTATACGACACACAAAATTCCCCTATACCGTTTGGTGTGTATACAGTATTAGGTCCACTAGTAGGATCGAAAGTCCCTCCTGCACCGTTATCTGACCAAGAACCGGAATTCGCACCGATTAAGGTCGCATTAAAAACAAAGCTTGCTTGATCTATACATTGTGATGCAGGTGAACTACCTGATAATTCTATCTGGGCAGAGGTGGAAGGTAGCACCTCAAAAATGATAAAATCTGTATCCTCTTGACAGTCAACTGAGTTCGTTACAGTTTCAACCATTACCGTGACATTACCAGGAGGGCCATCAGCCGTAAATGTAGGATTGGGATCAGTAATATCAGAGAGGCTTCCGCCGCCGCCATTAGACATGACCGTCCAAACGACATCCGAATTACCCGTTGTTTCAATATCAAAAGATGTACCCTGGCAAATTTCGGTAATTTGATTTGATGGAGTTGAAATTTGAATGAAAGGAGCAGATTGAACCACGATAGGTATACATTCAATACTTGCAGCGCAAGCCGTAGTACTATTAGATTCAACGCAAATTGATATGTTGCCGATAAAACTAGCGATAGGGGTAAAGGTGGTATTGGGATCATTTGAATTACTAAATACGCCCGCCGAAGTTGGAGAAGCCGTCCACATGACTGAAGTAACCGCACTATTGGTAGCCACCCCAAGTGTAAAGCTCTGTCCTTGACAATTAATTGCGGGAGCTGCAGTAGGATCAACAGTCGGTTGTTCGTCCACTTCGATAATGACTTCATCAGATGCTGCGGGACAAGGGCCTATTGGATCATCTGTGGTGAGGGTAATGGTGATATCACCCAAAACATCATCTGGGGGCGTAAAAGTTGGGGTTGATGAGTTGGGATCGGAAAAAGAACCTGCTGGGGCTGACGACCAAGTGATCGATTGGGCCCCACCACCAAAAGTACTATTTAATTGGATTGAACTCTCCTCACAGATTATAGTAGGATCCGTATTTATATCAACAGTTGCAGCAGGATTAATATTAACCGCAACGTCGTCTTCTGCCGCGGGACATTGCCCATTGGAATTTGTGGTTACCGCAATCGCAATTTGATTAGGAAAATTAGTTGGATGCGTATAGGAGGTAACATTACCGTTAGGATTTGTGAAACTTCCTCCGGCACCATTATCAGACCAAGTGATACTTGATGTGGCACCACCGGTACTCGCTTGCAAGTCAAGAGATGATCCCTGACAAATATCGAATGGATCTGAGCTAGGCGTTGCTATTGACACTATCGGTTGTTCGTCCACTGTAATTACAACTGATTCTGATACTGCGGGACAAGGACCTGTCGGGTCATCCGTAGTGAGGGTAATGGTGATATCACCCAAAACATTAGCTGGGGGCGTAAAAGTTGGCGTTAAGGAGGTGGGATTTGAAAAAGAACCTGCCGGAACTGACGACCAGGTAATCGATTGGGCCCCACCACCAAAGGTACCCTCTAATTGAATTGAACTCTCCTCACATATTGAAGTGGGATCCGTATTTATATCAACAGTTGCAACTGGATTAATATTAACCTCAACTTCGTCTTCTGCCGCGGGACATTGCCCATTGGCGTTTGTGGTTACCAAAATCGTAATTGGATTAGGAAAATTAGCTGGATGCGTATAGGAGGTAATATTACCGTTAGGATTTGTGAAACTTCCTCCGGCACCGTTATCGGACCAAGTGATACTTGATGTGGCACCACCGGTACTCGCTTGTAAGTCAAGAGATGATCCCTGACAAATATCGAATGGGTCTGAGTCAGGAGTTGTTATTAACACTATCGGTTGTTCTTCCACTGTAATTACAACTGATTCTGATACTGCGGGACAAGGGCCTGTCGGGTCATCCGTAGTGAGGGTAATGGTGATATCACCCAAAACATTAGCTGGGGGCGTAAAAGTCGGCGTTAATGAGTTGGGATTAGAAAAAGAACCTGCAGGTACTGACGACCAAGTGACGGATTGGGCCCCACCACCAAAAGTACCCTCTAATTGGATTGAACTCTCTTCACAGATTACAGTAGAATTAGTAATGATATCAACAGTTGCAATAGAATTAATATTAACCAAAATTTGGGCTTGCGCCGCAGGACATTGCCCGTTGGTGTTTGTAGTTACTGTAATTGTAATTGGATTAGAAAAACTAGCTGGAGGCGTATAGGAGGTAACATTACCGTTAGGATTTGTGAAATTTCCTCCAGCACCATTATCGGACCAAGTGATACTTGTTGTGGCACCACTGGTATTCGCTTGTAAGTCGAGAGATGATCCCTGACAAATATTGAATGGGCTTGAATTAGGTGTTACTATTGAAACTATTGGCTTTTCATCGACAGTGTCAGCGGTCACTGTATTGGATGTACAAATGCTATTATCACTATCCTGGATTTCTATTCGCCACATGCCTTCATCACCTATTTCCGCAGATCGATTAAAAGTAATATCAATGTCCGAGGTTTCCAGGGATTCTTCGGTGACCCACATCCCAACATTGGGATTAAACCTTTGAAGTCTATATGTAAAAGGAGGAGTCGTACAAGTCCCTACGCCCTCCAAAACAAACATTATGTTATCATCTTCACAAAATTCAGAAGTAGGAGTTATTTCTAGCGTTTGGCAAAAAAGAATTACAGGAAATAAATAAATTAAGCTAAATAAAATAAATAGTCTAAAATATGGTATAATTGTCTTCATTCGTATTGGATTTTAAGGTCATACAAAATAGGGTTACGAGTTTGTTCAACTTTTATAGCGGCGTGATTAGTCGATCGAGCATCACAATCGGTAACTTTTTCAAATCGAGGAGCAGAAGAAGCATTGCAGCTTTTATAATTACCTAATGGTTCTAGGGTCAGGGTGTAACTTGAATTAGCTCGTAATTCAGCATCTATAGGGGTAAAGCTTATATTTGAACTTCCAGCATTTAAGGCAGCATTAAATGTTTGACGATTACCATCTCCATCCAATGTAATCTTTAAACCACCACATATATTGGTATATACTTTAAAAGATTGGAGCTCTAGTCTTTTGTTAGGAAGTAATACAATTTCAAATTTATCTTGTGTATATAGGGCAATACAATCTTTGGTAAATGTATTGTATTGGCTAGTCGGTATTCCAACGCTCGCTTTGTTCTTTAATGGTTTGGGTCTATCAGGGATTTGGACTGGCTGTTCATAATTTAGCAAAAACTCTTCGGATAAAGATCCGTTGTTATTAGTTGCTTGATAAGCTAATCTATTAATTCCTTCCTTTAGCTTTAGAGCTAGTGTCCAGTCCGTTTTATTTAAATTACTTGTTTTATACTTTTTGTGTTTAGTAAAACTAACGCTTTGACCATTTAGCTTAAAGGATAGATTTTTTTGCTTAACTTTTTCGGTTTGTACGATAACATCCGCCCGACTCGATTTAAAGTCTTTCGAACTCGACAAGTTGACGACTGGAAGTCCGGCAAATCCTGGATCTGCTCCTCCTGCCCCCTTTCCCTTTGGCTTAATTTTTTCATCATCCGATGAATTCTGGTTATAAGCAACAAAAACCGATGCAGAAATATCCCCTTCTTCCGTACTAGCTTGAACTTCAATCTCATTTTCTCCTGATGACAGCCGAATATTATCTGCTGTCAATATTCCAGTTTCTTCGTCAAACTTAAATGGCTTCTCCTTTCCCTCTACTAAAAACTTTAATTCGTCTTTAGTGTATACATTTTCGGTTTGAGCAGAGACATTTATCTTCCTTTTATCACTCTCACTGGAGTATTCATTAGGATTAATAAAAGATACTTGAGGAGGAAAGTCAAGGTCTCCAATGGTTATTACATTAATCCATTTTGATACACAATTTGTCTTGTCATTAACACAAAGCGTAATTTTAATCAGCCCCTCTTGATCGAAAGTATGCGAAAATCGTTTTTTCTCAACAATTTCAAATTCATCATTAATATTCCAAAATCTTGCCTTCACATTCTCGTTAGGGATCGACTCATCAGTAAAATACACCTGATTCCCAGTGGTGATCGTCTTCAATATTGAGACATCTGTTGGTTTACTTTCACTTGGATCAAAATCTTTTCCATCCATCAAAAAATTCACTTTATCAACAGTACTACTACAAGATAAAAGCATGACAAACAGATAGATAAAAAATAAAAGGTTATTTGGCTTTTCCATGTATCAAACTTGTTTTAATAAAAATTCAGATGACGGCATTAAGGTAATTGATGATCTTCTGCCAATAGATGCCATCTTCAATATTCTTTTGTTTCGCGAAAACTTCATTTTCATCTTCGCGAAGCCTATCCAACATTTCTTTTGCTGAATTATTTTTAATTGCAATTTCGGCGGTTGCGATAAGGGTACTGAGCGTTGTATTACAATTTTTCCTATCCCCTAAAGCACATAAGTAGGCCTGGTTTTTTGCCAACAGATAATTTACTTTATAATTGTTTTTATACGTTTCATCTCTTGATAATGCTTTGATTTCCGTTTGAATGCTAAGAAGGCCATTTTTGTTACTTTTGGATCGATCGTTTCGATCGCTTATGCCTTCAAGAGTTGCTTCTTGGGTAGGTTCTTCAAATCCTACTGGTGGGGCTGGATCTGAAGTTATTGAACTCTCTTCGCTTACTTTATTTTCAGGATTAGCAGGAAAATACTTCCACACCACAAATACTGCGATAGCTATAAAAAGAGGAATCAGTAGCCATAACCAATTGAATCCTTTTTGGTCACCACTAGAAGGCTCAAATGTAGTGATTGGCTTAGGCGGCTCTGTTGTATCATTATCAGATTCAATTTGAATTTGGGTTGGGTTGGAGTTGGGTTGGTTATAAGTAGTAGGTGGAAAATAACTTGGTGGCATAGGTACAGATCCTGAGTAAGGATTATTCTCAGCAGGATCACTATTTATGATCTCAGTGGGAGGCTCTACAACTGGTGGTTGAAAAGGTTCTGGCTCCTCAACTTTTGGTAAGCTAGACATATCCTCGACCTCATCGCTAGGAACAACGACAGTTTTGTTATCATCTGAGATAGGCAAAAACCCCTGTTCAACTTGGGGAATTTGAACCGGAACGGGGTCTTGAAAACTTTTTGTTCCTTTTAAATAAAGAATGAGCTCCTCTGCAGTTTGAATCCGTTCTTTCGGATCTAAGACTAAACACCTTTTAATCATCGTCTTATAAGGTTCTTCAATCGTTTCCAATTTCTCCGGAAGTTCTAACTTGGTTATTTTCCTACTCAGTTCCATTTGCGATTGAGTACTTCTATCATCCCCTCCTGATCTTCCCTTAAATGGTAACTCATTGACGATAATTCTATAGATGATCACCCCCATTGCCCAAAGATCTACATTCGTAAATATTTTATTATTTAGGATTTGCTCCGGTGCGGCGTAAGCAAAAGAAATGCCTATAGCAGAGTTAGTAATATCGGCTTTGTCTATTACCTGCCGACTCAATCCAAAATCAGTGATCTTAGGTGTCCAGATGCCATCCTCTCGGTGAAGTAGAATATTTTGAGCTTTTAAATCTCTATGAATGACATTATTCTGATGCAGAAAAGCTATACCGTCTAAAACACCTCTAATAATTAATCTCTTGTCTTCAGAGGAAAGTGTCTCTTTTTGTGTTGCTAAAAATTGCTCTAGGTTTCCATATTCGTAGAATTTCAAAATTGCAAAGTCCTTGGTACCAGTAATTCCAGTATCAAACCTGTAACAATTATCATATCTTGCAATATTCCTGTGAAGGGGCAACTTATTGACCAGCTCAACCTCATTTTTTAAAGTAAACTTTTTCCACTCTGGTTTCACATCTGCCATTTTCAGTGCGACATAGTGATTTTTTGCATGATCAAATACCTTGAATACTTGAGCAAAACCTCCAGAACCAATATATTTTCGATTTTTAAATCGATTTTGAAAAGCGTTATATTCTTCAAGTCCAGACATATAGGGGATTTTAATGCAATCAAAATGGGTTTAATTATTCCACGAGTCCGAATGGATCATCCTTTTTAGGATACATTACAAATAATACACTTTGGTTTAGTCTTAAAGAGAAATCAGGATCTTCGCCTCTTCCATAACTTATTTTCGAATAATCTGCTTTTCTTAATCCAAATCGTTCTGAAACTTGTAGATTTAATTGAGGAGGGTTAGATCCAAAATAAATAAAGTCGTAGCCTAATTCTTCAATTTCATGGTTTTCAATAAATTCAATAATTTGATCGGATCTTTTTTTCGATAAAGCTAAATTAGCATCGTCCTCTCCCACCTTACTCGCTCGGCCAATGATCAATAATTTATAGTCTTTAGCATTGTTGATATACAAGTTTAAAAAGTAATCCATTTTCTGCCTTTGATCACCTGACAATCGGTATTGTCCTGAGTTATAAAAGAAAGCATCAGAAGGATATTTCTCTACCATATCATTATGATATTTCATCGATGTATTTAATATTGGAAAAAAGCATTGATCTTTCCCTGAAGCAATTCTAAAAAATTCCTTGGGAGATGAAATGCCATTTTCAATTGATTTCAACTCAGAACAAATCGCATCGTAACATTTGCTATCCAATTTTTTGAAATCATTAAAAAGCCTGGTCATTGGGGTTATTCTAAATATTCCTCCTAATAATTCGCCACTCTTTTCAAAACAGCTCAAAAAAGAATTTGGGATTTCTTCTTCTGGTTTTGGTTCTACAACCATAGGTGTTTCTTCTGCTTTAGGAAAAGTATTCAAATAGCGATACAATGCCCATATCGCTAGCCCAAGAAACAATATGTAAGCTGGAACGTAAATCCAAGCCTTACTAAACCTGTCTGTCAAAGCATTCATATCAAAAAATTAACTGTATCTTAAGCAGTTAGGTCATTCAATTATTATAATCAGATGAATCTATTTGCACCTTTTTGGCTTTATTGATGGAGTCAGTTAAAGCCTCTATATTCAGAAATTCTTCTTCAAGCTTTTGTTTTTCTAAACCGCTAATCGAATCTTCACCTTCAGCAGTATCTACTAATTTAGGCCCCGCCATATCTTTTTGATCTACAACCGAATTAGGAATAGAAAATTCAAGTGTATTATTGACCGCATTTTTTCTTTCCGAATTCAGTAGTAGTAGCATTCCTACTGAACTAACCAAGAGTAGTATCAAAACCGCAGAAACGAATCTTGTATTTGCTAGTATGAATTGATTAGTTTTTTCTAAAAAGGTATCTAACTCAATCGATTTAACTTGAACTAAATATGCAGAGAAGTTATCTCTAGATTTTTCAGAACAAATGGATTTTATTTTTTCAAGCTTATCTTCATTGGACATGCCGTTGTCAGATAATAGTTGAACCAACAAGTCATCCGAAATACTTTCTGTAATGCCATCTGAACACAGAAAAAAATAATCTCCTTCAACAATGTCATCTATATATTTGACTTGTGCTTCTTGGCCTTTGATCCCAATTGCCCTTGTAACTATATTTCTTTTAGGATGGTTTTTTGCTTCCTCAAGAGTTATTATGTTTTTAGATACTAATTCATTAACGAAAGAATGATCACTTGTTTTAAATAAAATTTCCTCATCTCTTATTTGGTATACTCTGCTATCCCCTAAATGTGCAACAGTTGCTCCCTTTTGATGAAATGATAACAAGGTCAAAGTAGTTGCCATACCATTCGCCTCAATATCCTTTTGGATATGCGCATCCATTTTCTCCTCAGCTACTGATATCGCATTGTTGATATCACCTCCGAGAATGACCTTTTTTTCGGTTAACATTTCCGAAAGAACTTGGCAAACTATTTTACTAGCCACTTCTCCTTTAGCTGCCCCCCCTACTCCATCACAAACCAAGAAGAGATTCTTGTTACTCTTCTCAAATTCTTCTTTAGCTGGAAAAACAGAATCCTCGTTATTATCACGTTTACCTATTTCATGAAGGCAAAAAGGAGGATACAATTGGATTTTCATTTTAATCTTGAGGTTTTAACCTTTGTTTTAGGGTTCAACGAGGTGATTTTCCATCGTTCAATAGTCCATATAATTTTTACTTCAACTATGCCTTGTATCTAACCAAACCAAACGGCTGGTGGCACTAGATGAATTAATATCACCTTCAGCTAGTGGGCTGAATTGCATAAATTAAAAGGTAGCGTACCTGTTGTTATAAGTCAGTCGCTAAAGTGTGTTCATTGACAAGATGGTTGAATTTATCTCCATTGATCATTGGCCTTGTTGACTTCCATCAAACCACGCGTTTGTAGGCTGGCCAATGATTTCCGAGCAGGCTCTGCTCATTTCGGAACGAAAATACCGTCAAAAGCAACTAGGGCTTCGCCTTGCAAATCAAGGCCACCAGTTGCATCAATTGGAGATTAAAACTCAATCCGTCAAAGAACTATTGGAAGCATCTACTGAACGTAGATTTTTCCAGGCTACTGTGTGTTATTATTGGAGGTGGATTCTGTAAAACCAACCTTCCATATATCGAGTTACGACTTGGCCATAATTGATCAAATGTCTGTTTAAGTGCTTTTTAGTATTTATAAGGTACTTTTCATTCTATATAGCAACTCATCAACTTCATAGCCTTTTTATAGTCCAAAGTCATGAAGCTCTTTGCCAGCGCTATTGATCTTTTAAGTGTTAACTTTTAAAGTAAGGGATATATTCCCAAGTCGAATGGAGGATCCATTCACTAAAGGTATCCGTTCATGATTCTGTAATCGTTGGGTTCTTCCACTAACTAAAACACCATTAGTACTTTTCTTGCCTTCTATATGCCCAATATCGTATATAGTAAAATTCATTTGACGGTTATTTTCAGCAACTTCAACTACGCAATGCTTTCTACTTACTGTCTTATCAGCCAGAATAAGATCTGTATTTTCTCTACCAATAAAATTCTTACCCTGCTTCAACAAAAGATGCTCACCAGAATCAGTCACTAAAAATCCTACTGCTTTTGGTTCTTCGGGAATTTCTAAATTTGAAGATGGTACTTCCTTTTTGAGAGAATCTTCATTAGTATTAGACATCTCATAGGGATTCATTGATTGCTGTGAACCAAAATTACTTTGGTTTGGACTATTATCTCCTGAGAGAGGTGGCAAACTATAATCGGGGTAATTGGGCGATGAATCAATATCATAATTATTCTCACTTACATTAGATCCCTCATTTTCAAGTGAAGGTAAATGCCAGGTGTTACAGTTTGGGCAAATCACTTGCATGGCACCTTTAGGTACTGGGATTAATGTGTTACAAGAAGGATTCGTACATTTAATAGTAGATTCCATATATTGATTATTCATCTATTTATTCCTGGTACTCAAAACCTGTTTTAATATTTTCTATAATGATGAGAAATAGTTCTCGTTTCTACAATTGATGTTCTTTTAGCCATGACCTATCAGTGGTAAGTAAAACTGGCTCTATCCACTTGAAATATTTCGTTCCCCTCCTTTGATAGTAGGTGGTTTTGTAGTAACAAACGATTTCAAGGTGGCAATCAGCGACAATGTAAACCTTTGGATTTTGGAAATGACAATGGCCATTTCTTCTTGGGGTATTGCAGCTGGTTTAATCACTTCATGGGCATTTATACGAAGATTATTTATTTCACCATTTTTCAAAAAGTTACGTACAAAATCACGGTCGTTAGTTTCAATTAATCCTAAAACTAGTCCGGCCAAATCTCCAAAATATGCGGCCATATAAATTGGAGATTGTTTAGGTATTAACCATCGAAATTGACCTTGGGAGCTCCGAATATAATTCACGATCGGAATGCAAAAATGCGCTCTAGCAGTATCTTTTTTCCGATGCTCATGAATGACATGTGCGCTTACTCTTAAAATATTTTCTAACTGATTTTGGAAAAATTGAAACCATCTTTCCAGAAGTGGAAATCCTAAAACAGATAGTGTAGGAGGAATATATCCATCTAGCACTTTTCCACTTTGCCATTCAGCTATTTTCATCCGATTAGCTGCAATATTCTGAACGGCGGAAATCCGAGAATGCGGAATACATTCAAGTTGATATTCGTGGCTCAAACTTGATTTTCGGATCGGTCTAATTTGAGGGATACCTGCTTCTATCCTTTTGCTCTCATTTATACTTAAATACAGGTGATAACGCTCATTATGAGAAGGGTCAAAATCAACAAAAGGAGCATTTGCCGGTATCTTTAAATTTTGAATATTTTCAGGTAATATTTCTATTCTGTATCCTCCGGGCAATATTGCACGACAGGCATTTAAAATAACTCTGACTGACTGTGGATTTTGCCCCTTTGCATTTTGAACATTGAATTTGCTATAAGGTAAAAGACCAAATCCGGTACTAGATAGCAATGATACCGCACGGTTATCCCTTACATTATCCTCAATGCTATCCTCTAGATGACGGAAATGCTCAGCGGAGAGCTTCATTCCATTTTCCCAGAAGATTGGAAAAGACTTTATATTTGGAAATATCATCTAAATGAATTAACTTTTTATCTATTTATTAAAACTGTTTTTCCTTCATCATCTCCATACTGTCCGTCATACTGATTGATGGATAGCTTAGTCCCATCTCCTGGAATTCTTTTAGCCGAAATTATATCGCTCTTTTTAACTTTATTTTGATGAATATTCAAATCTGGATTCAGGTATCTTTTTGTCCGAAACCAAGTGAGCGGATTATACCAAACTCTCTTGATTGAAAACAACCAACAAAATTCGCGTGCTCCATCATATTCATCACCCAAATCCTGAATGGTAGATAAATCATCTCTTTTTCTTCTTTCCTGAATGCATAGCTGAAAAATCTTACCTAAGGGAATCTCTTTAGGCGCTTCTATCCAAGGCCTAGCAGACCAACTAAAAACATTGTATTCATCTACTAGACTTTTCTTTAAGTGAAAATTTACTTGCATTAATTCACGCCAAGGAAAATCTGCCGCATGAATAGGTTCTGTGGGATACACCCACGGGTTTTCAATGGTTTTGAATGGAATTTGTCCTGAAAAATCTGTCAATTTCAGGAACAAAAAGGGGAGCCAAAAAATTAAAGGGCTTTCCCATAAATCCCTACTAACATCAATACGATATTCAATAATTTCGAATAATTGTGGAACGGTGACAAAGGTAATAGATACTAGGCATCCAGAAATTAACACAAAAAGTGCCTCTGGGAAAAATGCATCTTCAGCATAGTTCCCTGTACTCCTGACGGTCCATGGCCTTTTATATAAAACCCAAACATTCAGCGTTCCTAGCAATAGTATTGCCAAACGTGTACTCCAAATACTATGCAATGGACTTCTAACCAAGCTATACACTAAATAGCTTACAATAAATGTCACCAAGATTAATATCAATTTGTAGATCATTACATACTTCCCCAACCCTCTCTTTTGACGCTTCATGACATACATCAGGAGGAAACTAAACACCAGAGAAAGTAGCGTCCAAATCAATATTACAGTTTCACGCATAGCAACTAAGATAACAGTTAAATCACTATTTTCGTAACATATTATTTGTAACTTGATAAAAATCCACAAACAAGTCTACGAAACACTCTACATTATTACATTATTCCATTTTTTTTAACATTTATTCTACAAAACCACTCCCTGCCGGAGGTAGGTAACCTCGATTGCAGGAACATAGTAGTTGCTCATCCTGACAAGTAAGGTTTAAACAGATTGTAAAGATTTAATATATCCTGTAGTCTTTTTCATATATAACTTACTTTAACCTGCTTCAGGTAAACACCATTAGTTATCTTCTGTAAGCTGTAATTCTGTATTATACCCTAAGAAATCATTACCAAGAGTACATCCTAGTGTATCTTCCGTAACTACAATACTCGTTACAATTGGTACATCTAGGGGAATAAAATAGCTATATAATAGTTGCTCTAGTAGTTTAATTCCATTACCATTCGGAAGATAATCTATCAGATCTAAATACGTGATTCCTTTAACGATCACTTTCATGGCTGGCATATCATCCCTAAATGCATCTCCCACAATTGCATTATCCCCTAGTCTCATTTCACAAGCAGGAACATCACTATTGGGAATCTCTAATTCTAAGGGAGGGATAAACTCGATTGAAACCGGTTTTTGGAGTACTGCTTCAAAAATGAGCTCCGTTAACTTCCAGTCTCCTACAACTCTATAGGCTTCTGGAATTAAATAACAAAGTAAGAACTTCTGACGATCACTCAAGCAATCTTCAAACTCTGGGAATCCCCAGATTTTATGGATAAACTCGGGAAATGTCTCTGTATATTTTTGCTCTATTTGATCTGCCTCGATCCTGGCGTGATAAATAGCTTGTTCAAAGGGTAAAAAGAACTTTCTTGCCTCCTTTATTTGTTGAGTAATTGCTCTAGTCCTGGCTTTAGCATCTTCATAATCCTCATCTAATCTCAAAAACAATCCTTGGGGAAGCGTATCAAAAAGCCCCTTGCGATTAGCCAGGATCATTAATGCCACCTCATGGTCATAATATTTCCTTTTCACCTCTTCTACATCACCTCCTACTCTCCTTCTAGCATTTCCTTTTGCAGCAACCACAATTTGATCTAAATTAAAATCTTTTAGGGCCCCATCAGCTTGAGCTAAAAGGGTGGAAGCCAACGTTTCTACTTTTATATCAAAAGTAGCCGATATCCCTAAAATCTCTTTTATGTCTTCGTTCAAGTCCATCTCCTCATTTTGAATCAAGCTTATAACTAACTTTTATGGGTATGCTAGAAGTTGATTTTTGTTCTAACAGCACTTGCAGTTGTTGACATATCCCTTCCCAATCTTCTCTTTGATATTTCTTCGACGGTTTTAGGAAAACTTCTAGAATTCTTGTCATTCCAAAATCATCTCGGGGGTCCGTTCCCACACCATCTTTTACATCTACCTCACTTATTTTTTCATGGAGAAAACTCTTACAAAAAATCTTGACATCTTCACGTGTCACAATTCTTCCGCGGCTCAATAAAGCACTTTTCATTGCCGTAATTTGTTGAGTGGAGTTAAGAGGCGCTCTCCCGTCCGTTGGCGAGGTGAGTAGAGCTAAAGACTCTGAATCAAAATCAGATTTCCTTTTCGAAATACATTTTATCACAGATTTGATAGATAAATTATTGGCCTCGTCTCCAATGGAAGTCCAGTACTCTACCCTCACTTGTAGGTTTGAAGACACCCCTGCATGCAGCAGTACATAGACATCCCGGGTAGGTTTTTCTTCCTGTGCTGTTTTTGATATTCTTTTTCCCAATAAATGATGAACATCTTCTAAGGATAGAGCCCCCGCAGCTGCTTCAATTAGATCTTCATGTTTATAATTATCTTGCAGTACATTAACGACATATGAGAGTCTTTGCCAAGCATTAAAGTCATCCCAACGTCCTACTCCACCCTGCCGGAGCGTATAAGAAGGTTTACGTTCTTCTTTAAATTCTGCAAAAGGTTTAAATGTAAAGAGGGGATTCTCGGGAGGCTTTATTTCATATACTCTGCGTACTGATAAAAAATCTTCTTTGGGTTGCAGGGATACCCATTTAATGGAGTTGCTTCTAAAGTAATGATGCTCTCCTCTACCGTGTCCATTTAAGCGGCGATTGACAACTGGAAAAACATTTAGCTTAACAGCTAATCTTTCCTCTATTCTAGAAATCTCAACAGATTTTGATAATTGGATTTCTAACCAATACAAAGGTTTATCCAATTCTGCGTTAAGCTTGGATAGCTTCGCTTGTAATTCTTCGGGAGTAGAAACAGAATTAGCGAACCAATTGCTCAAGAAAACATGAGGATCTACTGGGCTAGGTTCAGGAATATCTAAATCTGTAAAATTTAAGAAATGATGCTCGTATCTTGCACAAACTGTCTTTTGTAACCTTTCGTTACCATTTAAATAATCTTCAAGAATTGTCGCACGTTGAGGTAATCCACTCCGAAGATTCAATGCCTCTCCGTGAAACTTACATTGACTATTGGGGAGAGCGGCAAAAAATAAAGCCTTCTCTGACTCAGTTGCACTTTTTCCCTTTAAATCAAAAAACAAGGTTGCCCCAGCCCAATCGACTATTGGCTCCGCCGATTCAAATCCTATAGCAATTTTTCTAATTTCAGATTTTTTACGCGGGGATTTCTTTTTTAGATTCCGCAATCGTTTTTTGGTATCTAAAATTTGATTTTCAGTTGCAATAACTTTTATCTCGATGGGTAGAATTCTGGTGGGCACCAAGGGAGAAAAAGCAATATCCTCTTTTTCGCTTTCTTGCTCAACCAAAAACTCAGTCGTTTCATCAATGACAAATGATTCAGAATTAGCATTCCCAACGACCAAGGCATGTGCGGGTTGGGGAAGATGGAAATATTCTGGTAGCAATACTTTCGCGAGTCGCTTCTGCAGGCGGCGCTCTGTATCATTCAAATTTTGATACACCCGCTCCAGCTCAGAGGCTAATGCGCCTGACATAAACCGAATGATGGGATCAAATTGCTGTCCTACATCCCTTTCTACATCATCGTACTCTACTTCATATATATCGGCCGCCCAATATAGTATTGATTTATAGAGTTCTTCGGTAGTTATGTTCATAGTCGCTTTTTAGTTTTGCCTTAGAGCTAAAGTCTGTTAACGGGTCTACGTAATACGCTTGGTTCTTGTATGCTGCTGCTTTTTATACCAGAATTGGTAAACCCACTGAGGTCAATTACTTTTCAGTCGCTTATTGAAATTCACCCTGATTCGTGAGTTTTAATTTTCTTTTGAAGTAACCATTGGTTGCAGACATTTTACAATTTCATGAGGTGACTCTACCAGAAGTTTAAAATGCTTTTTGATAACGATCTTGTGTATAATCCGTTAATCTGCAAATACATCTTGCAGGCATTCCTCTTTTAAGTTTCCATTGTGGCACCCCGCTGTCTTTTGCCGACGGGTACATTTCATCGTTAATGCTTTTATTCTTTTTATAAATATCGGAAGCCAAAGCAAAAGCAGATTTCACTTGTTGAATTAATTCGAAATTATCTCTATACATCAGGTTGATATGATCAATTACTTCTTGCTCACTTCGTCCGTAGGTCTTGACTTCTCGTATAAGTTGATAATCTTCCCTTGATAGATACTTTGCCATCGCCTCGATATGCATTTGCAATGGTATGACTTTGATTAATCTCTTTCGGCGGAAGGTACTTAAATCTTCATTCCTTTTTTCATTTGTATTGATAGCATTTTGCAGATTAGAATTTTCAAATTTATGCCCAGGAAAAACACTTGTTCCGTATCGATCAAAATCCGAAGCATGATTAGGCGGAGTAACAATATAGAAGTCTGCCCCTTGCTTGAGACGGCCTTGCTCGTAACCAAGGATACCTTCTATTTCATATAGCGATAAGCCAATGAGGTATTTCTCAAGGGTAAAAAATCCATAGACTTGGGTGGGGATATCGAGGCTGAGTTGTATCATATAGTTAAAAAATCACATATTGATATATAAAAAATAATTGAAACATCTACTATCATTTGAAAATCTCAGGATTATTCAAAGAAAATGCTCTTATGATTTTATCACCAAAAATTGAAATTGAAAGATTAATCCCATCAGCAAAAACACCATTTGCTAAATTTGAAGTAACAAAAAAATTAAAATCTCCATTTGGAAATATTGGAATCATCCATTCTCCAAACTCATCTTCTTCAAAGGGCAGATTAGGATCAAATGAATAAGAATTATGTTGCCAGCTTAAAGCAAACATTCTTTCGCCATTGGTCAAATCCGAGAAAACATTTTTTGATACTATATGTAGATTATCATATAATTTTTCATCAAATTTTTCATCATAATAATTAGATATATCATATCTCTTTACAGGCTTAGGAAATTCGATTAGTCTTTTTTTATTTGAATTAGGCTTAAACATGAATCGCTCGTAAATAATTTCCCAAATTTTACCACTTTCTATATCTTCCAATAATCTCCAATTTTCCATATTAATTTATTTCTGAAAAAGTAAGATAATGATCGTTCGTATAATATGATTTTCCATTAGTTCCAATTACAACTCTTTCCTTACCTCTATTTACTCCTTTTTTATAGGGATGTACATCATATTCCTTATATGAAATAGAATTTCCACTTTTATCAGTTCTTGGAAGAACTTGTCCACCACCTCTACCATCGTTCGTAAATTTTCTTCCTCCTTTATAACCTGGTTGAGCAGATCCATTATACTGTTTAGCATGATTTATTACATCGTATGCTCTTTGAGGAATTGATTTAGGAGAAGGTATTAACTTCTTACTTTCAGGTGTCTTAACCTTATTTTTTGATTTAACGACTCTTCCAGCTCTTCCAATAACATATGCTCCTCCGACTATCACCAATCCTGATACAACATTTCTTAACCTCTGTTCATTCGGAGCATGGTAAAGCGCTTTGGCATCATATCCTATTCCAACAGCAAAAGCACCAGCAGATGGTGCTAGAAGATACGCTCCTCCTGGCATTGCTACCGCGGCCCCTCCTATTGCTCCCATTTTTGCACCTTCCCACATGCCTTCACCAACTCCTTCCCACGAACCTGTTTGTACGCCTCCTGCAACTCCTCCTACCGCAGCTCCTACCGCAGCTCCTACTGCTGCACCTTTCAACGCAGTAGTAGCTAATGCTGCAACTGCAGGCGCAGCAGCACCTCCTGTAAAAGCAATTGCTGCCACCCCTGCAACAGCAGCTAGGCCGACTCCTACCCAAAACAAGGTATCAGCCGCATCTTTTGCTTCTTCGGCTTTAGCTTCTGCTTGTTGGGCCAAGTTTTCTTGGTTGGCCGAAGTAGCGGCTACTTTATTGAAATGGATGTCTATTTTACCCCCTACTCCACATGGCAAAAAAGAATCTTCTAAAAGGGGCTTTGCACTAGCCACTTGAACTTGACTTTCATAAACCTTCATCCATTTTATTGGGGCAGGTACACATGGATTACCCATCATACAAGCACATGCTCCAAATGGCTTTATATTCACCATTGGAATCATATCCATTTCATTCGCCCATAATTCTCCATATAAACTTACTGTTTTTGGGGTAACGGTCAAAGTGGAAGGGGCCGCTCCTTTATCACAAGTAAGGAAGACGCCATTTGGTACAAACTTTTTTCCATTATCCCCTGGCATTTCTTAGTTTTTAGAAGTAAGTAAATGTTGAATTTCATTAGAGTAAATCCCAGGCACTTCTGCTTTCAAATACTGTTTTGCTGCCCCAATCCATGAATCGGACTGTCGGATTTCATATTGCTCGAAGAAAGATATTTCCAGATTTACTTTTAAATTAAAACTATCTCTTATTTGCCGAATCATTTTCCGAAATGCATCATCATCAAATCTTTTTGAATCTAATCTCCCTTGCCCATTAAGAATGAAAAGAGGTAAATCACTTTTAACTTCTGTAGCAGTTTTCATGTCAATAGCTAGTGGTAAATCAATTTGATTAAAAAATCCTTTAATATTCCTATTTGACTGAAATTCAGGAGTTTCACCAAAAGAGTAGATTCCTGAAAACAATACCCCATATATTCCTTTATATTTCATTGTCTCTAGCATAAGCGCCTCTCCTGCAAATAGGTTTTTTTCAAATGCAGCAAGAAATTGTTCTATTTGAAGGTTTCTACCATATTTAGTCTTCATTTGTTCTTTTAACGGATACCACTTATTGCCTAAGTCCGTAAAATTTGTTATATGCAAAATATCACCCTTCAAGTCTGTTTCAAATACTAAATATTTATTCAGTTCATTTAATTCAGACATCAAAATAGAGCTAGCATCCTTTGCTGATTGCTGATTTGAAATAACCTCAACCCCTATTAAGTCACCTCCTTCCGATTGATCAAGCAATGTTTGCTTAACCTTTGTAATTATTTTGTTTTCAAACAACCTATTTTCCATCTCAATCCTCGAGGTAGTTTGGATTTCATACGCTTCAGAATGCCCAATATTTTTCAATCTTACCATTGGTGCTATTGATTTCATTTTCTTGTATTTATCGCCCGCCAATAGGAATAACTAAAGGAAATACTTCTTTCGCTTCATCTGCAATTTCATTATCAGGATAATGAAATAACTCTCTCCGTCCTAAGGTAAGTCTTCCTGATATTTGAACTTTCACCTTTACAACTGAGTTGTTTGATTGCTTACTAGGTTCGCTCAAATCCACTAATAAGTCTGTCATATGAATTCTTTTCTCATATCTTTGTAGTAGATCCTTCAAACTTTTTTGTACATCTTCTCTCATTCTTTCCTTCCATGCTCTCTTCGTTCCCTCTTGTGGAGGGGTAGCCGCTTGATATTTATTGAGGATACAACCAAATGTTGGATCAAATCTATAGCTGAGTGAAAATGTTTTCAACATCAGTCTTACATTTTGGTGAATAGATAGCCTGATGTCGATGTTTTCAACTTGTGAGCCTTTCATTATTTTATCGAACCGAAGAGGTATTGGATAGTATTCCATTATGAATAATGTTACGAATTAAGTTTAATGGGATTACCGACCACGTCAATTGTTCCACTGCTTCCAACGTTTATTTCACTTCCTTCGATAGACGTTGTTTGGCCTCCAATAATAGTAACCGTTTCTCCTCCAGTAGCATCTAAAGATTTACCACTATTTATCTCTATAGTCTCTCCTGAAGTTACCTCTACTTGCTTTTGAGCATTTAATGTGATAGTCTCAGCTGCTTCTACATTAACAGTTTTAGCAATTACTGTAATAGTTCCCATTCCTGCATCTAGTTTTATCACACTATCTTCTTTTCCCCCAGTATTAATCGTTATACTTTTGCCAGCACTCATAGTAATAGCGCTTGGGGCACTTATTAATATGCTTTTATTTTTATCATCAAACTTCCACTGATTTTTTCCTTTAGATTTAAATCCTTTGTACCTATTTTTTTTGTCGAACCATTCAGGTTTAGCATCATTATTATACATTCCCGTCAGTACGTAGGGTTTATCGGGGTTATTATTCTCAAACCCCACTAATACTTGATCATCCACCTCTGGAATGATATAAAACCCTTTATCCTTTCCAGTATATGGAGAAGCCACTCTTATCCAGGGGGATTTCTCATCGCTTCCCTCTTGCCATAAAAATTTGACTTTTACTCTACCAAGACTGTCCTCGTCATCGACATCTGTAACTTTTGCAAGTTGCGTTTCACAAAACGGAGGATTGGGAACAGTACTTAGTGGGGGTGTTCCTACTTCGACAGGAATGGCCTCAAAAGCGTTTGTATAATCTCCACCTTGAGCGATGTCGTGTGTAATCATAGTAATGATAAACGAGCCATAGGTCTCGCCTACTATTTTATCGCTTACTTCTATGGTTGTTCCAACTTTCAGATCAGGATTAGAGCTAGAGCCACTAAATAAAACCATTTCATCTGTACTAATTTGCTCCCATCGCTCCACCATGTTCTTTAGTTCACCATCCTCTACTGCTGTTTGTAATGAGACTGATGGTACTTGGTTAAAAATCTTATCATTGGATATTCCTAGAACAGTTTTTCCAAGGTCGCTGGTTTTAGAAGCATTAGGTGCTTCTTCAGCTAACTGCTCGTGTTTAGTATAATCATAAGCTCGCATCTCAAATTTTGTCGGAAATGCTTTTACGGATAAGTCAAAATATTTTAGTCCACTTTCGCCAAAACTTAGAGGTATTGCTTCTCCACCTTCTGGTTTGCCAAAAAACAGATCAAGGCCATCGTAATAAAACCATTCGCCGTATCGATTAGCTAATCTTACTGCATAGGCAAAATTACTTTCCTTATATTGCACACAGTATGGTAATGTTTCTGTAAATACTTTGGAAGCGATGTTGGGCGGTTGAGGGAATGCTCCATTATATGGACTAAATACTTCATCTAATATTTCATTTAAGCCTTTGTCGGTAAAAGAACGCGTATTGGCACCATCATCCAAGACAATGGTTGGACTTTCTCCCCTAACCACGATCTCTGCGGTACCTCTTAATCTTGTTAACCCTAAAGAGGTAACAATACCTTTAAATATATCCTTTACAGGAGAGAGGATAATATTAATATCTTTTTCATAATCAATTCCAATCTTGACGGTTTGTCCAATCCAGGAATTAACTTTCTCTAGTAAAACACCTTTGCTAGCATCTTGCCGTAAACGAATCTCAAATAAATGATGGCTAGCCACTATCTGTCGGATGTGAATACTAGAAAAATCATTATCTGATATTCTAGTCCCACCAATAAATAAGGATGTTCTAACTGTAGCCATTACATTTTAATATTTTGGTTTTAAAATTGTATTTTAATAGCAACTATCATTAATTTTCAAATGGGCAATCCACAGTACCTCGCTTTTTCTACCATCCATTCATATGCCTTTAATGATTCATTCTTACACTTCATATAGTGCTGAATTCTTGATTTGAATTGTTCCTTTATTTTATCAATACTAATACTAGATGGTATAAATAATACACTACAGCTGAAATCTGAGGTTATGGTAGTAGGTACAGCTTCTGGTGATCCACCTATTCCTCCATGTGAAGTATCAAATACTTTATAAATAGTTCCTGCTTTTCCAGTATTTCCAAATGATGATCTAGAATTCTCCAATCCCCGCAAGGCGTGATAAGCGTGTCGAGTATTTACGACATCTCCACCAGAAATAAAGAGAGAGCGATCTACACCATCAAATAAGCCCATAAAGTAGACAGGAATTTTATGCTCACTTAGTTTTTGAGCAATATCTATAACCACTCCTCCGCCTCTACTATGACCAACTAAAACTATTCTTAGATGATCAAAACTTCGAATAGATCTATACCGCTCATTCCTTTGCTTTTCAAAATTAAAATAGCTATTCCACACAGTTGTTGAAGTTATGTTCATAGCTCCGCCAGGTAGCATAGTAGGCTTTTCTATAATTGGAATTTCAGGAAAAAATCTGTCAATAGATTCGAATATTTTATTCAATCCTGCTTGTCTTTTAGATCCTGAATCAAGTCCCGTAATGGTCCAATCCGGGCCGTCTTGGAAAAACTTTACAAGTTCCGATCCACCATAACCATTACCAAATTTTCGATAAAACGTATGAACATGGCTATTCTCTCCTCCGGGCTTTCGCCAATCACTGGAGTCTGTCCCGTCGACTGTTATTAATATCCATTTCATAATTTATAATTACCAGGGTATATCAAAATTGAAAACAATATGAATAGCCTTTAGGGCTATTTTAATTTTTTTTATAATGATGAGTAATCGTTATTTTTCTACAATTAAAATACTCTTTGAATTCATCTACTTCTGACAGAAAAAGCGGAAGCCTGCAGGAATCAAAGCGCATTTCATAGACTTGTTAATGAATTTTAAGTGGATTCTTAATACATACCAGTCATTAATCGTAGCTTTTCCTTTCGTAACTCTATAACTTTTCTATCAAGTCTATTCAATGTTTTCTCACGAATTCGTTGAATATGAGTTCTTGTTTGCCGATGTTGTTGCTCTATATCCACTCCTGAAATTCTTTGCGCCCAATAGGAGGGTGAAGTCATATCGAACCAAGATTTAACAACAATTTTTGTTACGGCTAAGGCTAGCCCTTCTTCTCCTGTGGTACCTGAATTCAAGGAGGAAATAGATACGATTTGTTCAATGCCAGATTTAGTCTTATCCTTCAGTACATCATTTGCTAATTTACTGTTAGCTTTTGCTAATTCTTTTCCACTCAGTTTCATGATATCAAAACCCTTCTTGACGAGTTGTGATAATCCTACCCCCATCTGAATAAGAGCAGCTCCTGCGTCGATGTTAACACCAAAAGATTTGATTTGCCTATAACTCTGCTCCGCTTGTTGGAGCATTTGTTGATACATTGATTCCGATTCCATCCTTAAGCGATTTAATCGGTCAATTTTATAATCCAGAACATGGATAGGATTTGGAGGTATTACAATGATGTCTCCTACTTGAATATAATCGGGAGACCCTCTCCTTTTTTTCAAGTCCGTATTTTCAGAAAAATCATAGATCGCCTTCCACGAAGACAAGCCAAATTTTTTGGCTATCTGTGTTAAGGTGTCACCACTTTGAACGATATACTTTTTTGATTGAAACATTTCTTCGGAGCTTAAGGGTGATATTCGAAATACTGATTAAAGAAGGAACGCAAGCATCGAGAGGCGTTCCTTCTTTTGGTCAGAAATTACTCACTATCTGGCCATCTCATTTTGAATTCTGCACCGCTTACTTTTACTTTTTCAGCAGTGATTTCAAAAGTTTCAACAGTATTAGTACTGATTGCTTGAGAATTAAAATTCTCTCGATAACCAACGACGTAAGCATTTTCAAACTCAATTTTCTTAAGTTCTTTAGTTTGCTCGGCATCTTTGTAAATGGTAATTGATCCCGCCTTGGCAAGGTCTTGAGTCCCCATCCAATTAATGATTTTACCATTCATTTCTTTTTCATCCGAACGAACAGTAACACTAATAAATCCATTGCGGACAACTTTAACGGGCTGACCTTTTTCAGGATCAGTTGCTCTTGAGAAAGAGTAACTTAGATCAATAACCTGGGCCTTGGCACCTTCTAATTCGAAAACCGCCGTATGAGCTGCAGCTGACATAATTATATTGATTTTTAAAGTTAAAAAATAGGATTATTTTATATAAAAGAATAACATTAGAAATAGCGGGTAAATGTATTTCTTTCTCTCTTTTCCGTCCTTAGATATATGGCTTGATATCCGAAAAGGATACCCATTAAATCGAAGTTATTTTACTTCTTTTAATTCTGAATCGGCCTGCCTGTCTTGAGCTTTTAGGGCATAGACAAATGTTCTAACTGCCCATAAAGGTTGAATATCCACTTGAATATCTATTCGATCAGGCACCCGATGATTCCAATCAAAATGGGTTACTTGTCCGGCACTTATTATTTTTTGTTCTACCAGCTGGTTCAGAAAATCTTGAACAGTGTCTCTGACAAAATTAGCTCTAGGTCGGTCTAACTGCTGACCAGTGACTTTTCCCAAATAATGTCTTAACACTCTGTTCACATAATCAAAAGTTCTAACAACTGGGTATCTTTTTAAGGGTAATTCTGCTCCATCAAAAGCGGTACAAGAATCGTAGACCATGTCTTTATCATAAGCATTCATTGTAGAATTTAGCCCTAGCTCAGATAAGTCGGAAACCTCGTCCTGAACAGTTCGAAACGCCAAGCCTTCAGTGCCGGACAGCGCACCGTGCATCTCACCCATAATGGGTTGGGAAATTTTTTCTGAATACATTTTCCCCGCAACGGCCATAGCAATCGACCCTCTTAAGTCATCATCATTTTCCATATTATCATGCTTTCCTCTCAGCACAAGATGATTAGCCAACATGATGAGTTTGCTATGATGTAATTCCGGGCCCGTAAATCCCTGCCATTTTTTGGATTCCCTTTCTTCAATTGTCTCTTCAACACTATCTGTATCCGCAAAGTCTGTAATAAAACTCATCCTTGCAGCACCAACTAACTTAGTGTATCGCTCAATTAAATTTTTGGGTGATTTACTCCTCCATAGCCCCGGGATTACTAAAGTTGCGTAAGCAGCTCTTTGGTCAACAGAGCGAGCCTCATCCATAATTAGTTTTTCGATGGTATTATAAATAAGATTGCTCTCTGCATCAATCAGTGTATCTGAATTTACATTAAGCACCGTTAAATTTTTAGCTTTTTGCGGAGCTGCATTTCTAAAAAACATCTCGATCTCTCGATACGTTCTTTCCAAATCCCTGGACGCTTTGAGAATAGTGTCTAGATTTTCATTAATAAGATCTTCATTGGTATCTAATTTTTCTTGAGCGGCTGTTTTTACATTTTTATGATTTGAGACTCCAGGTTTTTCTAAAAAACTGAGGTAAGCTGATAATCTATCTTTTAATTCTTTTCGCTCCTCCACAAGGTCATCATCTTGCAAAAATCTTCGTTTTTTATTTGCGGAATCAGGCGAAAACTTTTTTAGGTTATCTGCTAATGGTGCTAATAATTCTTCGAATCCATCATATTTATCTAAGACATCCTGAATATCACTTGAGCTTAAAGACTGCTCAATCGCTTCCTGCCCTTGAACATTTTCTCTTTCAGCTTGGTTATTTACGTTTTGTTCTAATTCTTCTTCTGGAAACATAATTATTATTGATTTAAATACACAGATTTTAATTTAGGCAAAAGGAAAATCAACCTTCTTCTTCACTTGGCAAGCTCGCCTCTAATTCTCCTATGATTTGTTTAAAGGCAGCAATAATGGCTAATCTTGCCTTGGGATCATCTAATGCTTTTCTAAATTGAGCATTCTTATCTACCCGATCTACCAATGCTTCACTAGCTTCAAACTCTGCTTCAAGCCTTCTTAGAAGTGGAGAATTCTTTTTAATCGTTTTGGGTGAAAAAGCCTGAACGCCATCCCTAAATCGAACCGTCTCAGTTACTTCAGAATTTTCTGGGTTGCCTGTTTTGATCTTCACCTTGATCTCAGGCTGTACATGCTCCATTATATTTTCTGTGGACTTAATGGCCTCTTTAGGTAAAATTTCGGGCCTTCTTGGACCATCCTTACCTTTAAAGGGCATGGCAATCAAAGTAGTATTTGTAGGCAGCAGTACCAACCCTGAATTTGTTTCCTCCGGGACATCTACGGGGCCGATCATATTGTATCTTACAGTGGACATATTATAAGTTTTAAAATTAAAATCTCATTTTAATAACTCTCTGCAGTTGCTAAGTCTTTTTCACATTTCTTGATTTCTTTCTCTAGTGCTTTAATTCGCTTCTTTCTTGCTTCTAGTCTCTTTTGCACTTTATCAATCATTTGGATAGGTAAATTATTATTTTCACAAGTACTTAATTCTTTCTTTTGAATTTCAATTTCATTATTATAGCCATTCCTTTCTGCCTCCCATTTCTCTGATTCTAGTAATCTTTTTTTCTGTAGTTGCTGCAAGTCATCCGCTCCTATTTTTCCTAAATTCGATTTTATGGAAATCAGTCCCAATAACAAAACAAGGAGTGTCAGTACACTTAAACCAAATAGCCTCCATTTCGCGCTTTTCCTTTGGTTTTGATTTAAAATTTCCATTTTCAATTTCTTTAAAACAATAGTTGCTGCCACTTTCGATTCAGGCATACCCTACCCGGCATTCGGTTAAACCGAATGGCTTACAACACTAAGATTGAATTCGTCTCAACTCCAGCTATTGAGCTGGATTGTATTAATAATTAATCAGCGCATTTGGTGTTATATACCAATCGCTAAAGAGTGTTTGCTGACAATCTAGTTGAATTTATTTCTATGTGATCAATGAGCCATATTGACTGCAGCCAAGCTAGGATCAGTTTTAGCCTTGGATGGCTGACAATCACCAAGTAGACTTCACCGTGCGCTTCATTCCTTACTCATCTCATTTCACTCCAGGGGCAGATCATACAAAAGGCATATAGCGCGTTTAATGCCCAAATGTCGGATTATCAATGTCTTATTCAGACCTCCTCAAGACTCCTCCCCTTCACCTCCTTTAGATAAAAGCTATCATCAAAAGCAGAGATGGCTTTGTCTAGTCAATCAAGACCTATTAGCCACATCAGCTAAGATTAAAATTCAACCAGTCAAAGAACCTTTGAAAATGCCATCTAAACGTCGTTTCGTTCAGGTGACTATATTGGGCAGGTTTTAAATATTCAACCGCCCCTATATCGAATAAATTAAATTGACAACCTTGATTAAAAAGCGGAGTGATCACTTGGTTGCTTTAGTTAATTTATTGCTTGTTAATTGAACGTTTTTCAGGAACCATTAAGTCGTTTTACTTTATGTAGAAACTCAACTTTACGTCCTCCTCGTTTTATTACCAATCAGCATTTTTTTCTAAATATAATATTGCCAAACAAAGTACACTTTATTCCCTTAGTGATGCTAATTTTGATTCACATCTAGACAATTCAGTATTCAAATCATCTATTTCTTCCTTTTTTTCCTTGATCTCCTCTTCAAGTATTTTCAGCTTTTCATCAGCATCAACACTTTCTTCGCAAGCTTTAGTTTTATCTTTTAGCTCTTGTATCTTTTTTTGAAGCTTTTCTCTTTCCGAATTCCTCTCTTGAATTTCATTTTGATAGGCCTCTTTCAATGTAACCATCTCATCTTCTTCGATAGAAGTATGGGTATTAAACTCATAAAACAGAAAAGTCATCATCAAAGAAATGAAGAAAAAACTTAGCGCAAATAGCCTATAAAGATTACTTTTTCTATTATTTCCTTTTAAAACTTTTTCCATGAATATTATCAATTAGCATTTCTTTCGACTTTCCAAATGAGTTGTTCATTTTCGTCAATATCCAAGTACACCTCATCCCCTCTCTCCACCTCAGCCATAATGATTTTATCGGCCATTGGAGGAGTTAGAAATGTCTTGATGGCATTTTTTAAAGGCCGTGCGCCATATAATGGAGAAAAACCTACTTCGATCAAATAGTTCATAATCCCCTCCGAAGCTGTCAATTTTATATTGTGTTGCTTTTTCAGCAGCTTAACAAATTTATTAAAATGAATATTTAAAATAAGTTCAGCTACAGGTCTTGAGATAGGTTTAAACGGAAGTATTTGTGAATCGACACGTCCCAAAAATTCATCCTTGAAATGCCGGGTTTCTCTTAAAATGGTTTTTAATTCTTCTGGAGAGGGATGCTTCTCATTTTGAAACATATCAACAATCTTATGAGCTCCTGCATTAGAAGTAAAAATCACGATGGTATTAGAAAAATCAGCCATTTTCCCTTTCTTGTCTTGTAAGCGCCCGTCCGTCAACATCTGAAGAAAAATACCATAAATATCTTCATGGGCCTTTTCTATTTCATCAAAAAGAACTACAGAATATGGTTTTTTTCTAACGTTATTTACCAATATACCTCCGGCGTCATATCCAGCATATCCGGGAGGCGCGCCTAATAAAGTAGAAACAGAATGCGACTCTTGAAATTCTGACATATCAAACCTAAGCATGGCATCTTCATCATCAAACAATAATTCAGCAATTGCTTTTGCCAATTCTGTTTTTCCAGTACCTGTAGGTCCAGTAAAAAAGAAAATAGCACCAGGCTCATTCGGTTCTTTCAAATTTGTTCTAAAGGTTTTTAACCCTCGAACCACAGCTTCAACAACATGATCTTGACCAACGACCCTTTGTTTTATAATAGCCAATGCATTTTGTAATCGTTCCTGCTCTTTTGATCTTAATCTACCTATAGGGATACCCGATTTATATGCCGTAATCGACTCTATATCTGTAGCATTGATGAAGGTTTTTTTATCTCTAATCCAATTTTTCAATTTAGCTAATGTCGCTACAAATTGCTCTGGCGCATTATCGCCCTCTTCTAATCTTCCGATGAGTAGCTCACTTAGCTGATTTTTTATTTTTGAATTATACTTGTTGAAATCTGCGTTTCTGTCCGCCTCAAACTCTTCTTCAATTTTCTGTAAAATATCATTGGACGTAGCATTCATTTGGACAGCACACGATAATGTAAAATCCATTAACTCGATTGCAGAGGCCGGAAGATGCTTATCTTTGATATACTTTTTTGCTAATGTAACGGATGAGGATATAGCTTCCGGCAAAACTTCTAATTCATGAAATTCCTCATACTTATGAACCAAACCTTTGAGCATCTGAACTGCAACTATTTCATTGGGCTCCTGTATGGTTAACCTTGAAAAGCGCCTGTTAAAAGCAGAATCCTTTTCAATATATTTCTGATACTCATCTTGAGTTGTGGCCCCAATAACTGTAATTTCCCCTCGGGATAATTCTGGCTTTAGCAAATTAACCACTCCAGATCCTACTGGACCTTTTTCATCTAATAGAATGTGAATTTCATCAATAAATAGAATCGCTTTCCCTTGATATTTTTTAATCGCTTTGAGGATAGATTTCAGTCTCTCTTCAACCTCACCTTTAAATGCACCAGCAACTAATCGCCCACTTACATCCAAAGAAAATATTGTGGCGTTCTTGAGCTTTAGTGGCACTTTACTAGCTAATATTTGTAAAACAAGACCTCCCACAATAGATGTCTTTCCTACTCCAGGTTCACCTACAATCAGTACATTAGGGGAAATTCTCTTTCCCAATATTTCAATAAGTTGCTTAAGCTCCTTATCTCTTCCAATAACTGGATCAATGAGGCCTTCTTCTGCTAATCTATTCAAATTCTCACAATACTTGTCTAGCAATGCCTGACCCGATATTCCAATATTTTCATTTACACTTATACTTCCATTACTGTTCTCATTAGTAGAGCTTTGATTAAGATTATTTAACCCTACATTACTAGAACGTAACTCAATAATCTCGTACAACGCTAAAGGCATTCTCCTCAATAATTTTTCGTCAAATCCAACATTTGGCGTTACCAAAGCTTCTAAGACATCTAAGGCAGTAACCTCTCCATGACCATATCGTATGCATAGTTTATCAGTTTCCTGTATAACCTTTTCTGACGACTCATTGGCCTTAGGCGTTTCAACATACTTTGAACTCTTAGGTATTTTAGACACCATATTTAGAGCCCAACTACGAATCGCCGAAACGTCTACATCTATTTGAGATAATACATTTTGCAGACCAATATCTTCATTCAGAACAGACCACAACATATGTTCTGCAGAGTAGGTGATGTGAGAATACTCTAGTGCAAGTTGTTCAGAGAGCCTGATGGCCTTTCGAGCATTTTCTGTTAATAAATGCTTAGAGAGGGTCATTAAGATTGTTTCTTAGGATTATCAAAGAGATCTAAAAGCATACATAAATCCTACATACACTTAAAAATGATCAAAACCACAATAGCTACATGCTAATATATGTATATTTTTCTACCTAACAATGTTTTACGTATATTTTATCAACAAATTGAACACTCAAATTTCCCAACAAAATATTTAACAATTACAACTATTTGATAATCAACACATTAAACAGCATTCATCATCCTCCAAGTATATCATAAGTGCTTATGAAAACATTTTGTTCTACAATAAACTTCTCCTAAATCCCCAAGAGGTATTTATACAAAATAAGGACATATATATCAGACTGATAACCGGAACAATAAACAAGACCACCAGTAAATATTGATTTATACTTTTTGTTCTTTTTGCACTATAGTTAACATAAATAATCGTAGTACTGTATATTATTTATACACGGAAATCAAGCATTAGTTTGTTTAATGTTAAGCAGTCATCCTTCCACCACTAAGTCAAGGCTAATGAGCGAGAGAGGAGAAAAGTAAATTTTTCCGAGTAAAATGCTTACGACAGCATTGTATACACTGGGAGAGTTGAGTCATTGCAGCTGGTCCCCAGACGGTTAATTTTCGGCCTTTTACTCAAATGCTTAATGTAGAGCTGCTAGTAGAACATCTAACGGACCGCTCCTAGTGGAGATTATCGCTGTGCTTAAGAAACAGGCTTTTCTAGCTTCATGCTTCACGAGGCGTTAACAACACTGGGGATTCATTGTATCATCATCCATCCGGCTGATGTGCCGACAACTGACAAGGAAAGTGAGTTTAAGGCAGGTAAATTAGATGTCTTGAAAATTGCCAGAGCAAGTAGATATATTTTACTTGAGGGTATTTGCGTGCCAGATAAGAATCGGCCTGGGTAGCCATAAACATTGATCCAGTCTTGAGTTTGGCTTATCAAAACTTGAAAAACGAATGCTGGGACAGAAAGTGATCGTTCGGATTGCGCGCAAGCTCCTCAATCGTATTCGATATGTCTTGCCCCATCGAGAAACACATATATTAGGCATTGTACAATAGCAAGCATGAACTTCATCAGGCAGAGGCGGGAGTGTTACATGGCCCCTGCGGCTGTTTACTCAGACCGCTTAGTGTACCCCTGTAGACTTACAACTTGAGCTAGCTCAAGCTAAGCAATACCTCGCTTAGCCAGAACCTCATAGCTTTCAAGCATTTTTAGATATCAGAACCGGTCTAGAAATGGCCACTAAGATTAACGGAAGAGTATTATTTGGCCATTGGGATTAGTTAACCGACTTTCTGAATTCCAAAGGAGAGCGCTGGTTTGGGATTTGAAGAGCTTGCTGAAGGATTGCGAATGCTCAAAGCCTAATCCATAGGCAATTTCGCTGATTGTGAGATGAGTTGTAGATAGTTTTTCTTTGGCTTTTTCAATCAATTTTTAGTGAATATGATGCTGAGTACTTTGTTCTGTTAATACCCTGAATAGGATTGATGCTCTTGCTGAATGTTTTAAGAATTGTAAGTTACTTGCGGGCGGAATTAGCCTTGGTTGATAACAGGTTTAGAGAAGTTGACAAGGATGAGTCGGCTCGTAAAAGTAGGTTTATCTTTCCCGAGGAGGTGGAAAGATCATATTACTGTGCTAAAATATTTTTTTGTACTCGTATCCAGAAGGGCAATAAAAAATTCGATTACCTTCTGTTTAATCCCCTACCCTCTTTAATAATTCCATACACATTCGTCCATTATGATAAGGGGCTTTCCAGGGGCCTGCTTTGTCTTGTTTTTGATTAACACAGCCATTGGCTAGTAAACTCCAATGCCATTCGCCATTTTGTTGATCTTGAATATGCGTCTTAGTAAAATTCCAAATATCGTAGGTAGTCTGCAAATATATGGGGTCCTCTTCTAATTGAAAGGCATTGAAGAATCCAACTATTGCCTCAGCCTGAGCCCACCAATGTTTTTCCCTATCAAGATGAGCCTTCGTTTTTTCATAATACACCCCACCGGATTCGTCAATTCCATTTTGGAGAACAGCCTTAGCCATTTTTAAAGCCACGTGTTTGACCTTGCTAATAATTTTTTCATTGCCTAAGACCTCCGCAGCTTCGTACAATAACCAACTGCATTCTATATCATGTCCGTAAGAAATAGCCGGTGATTTCAATTGCCATTGTTCGTCAAAAAATAAATGCAAATGATAAGTGCCAGGGTCAATAAATTGACTTAAAAAGCATTCGATTAAATTCTGCAAAGCGGTACTAATTTCTTCCGTTGGATGCACTCGGAACAAATTAGTATAGGCTTCGAGAATGTGTAAATGCGAATTCATCGTTTTAGCTTCATTAGCATCCTTTTCACTCAGCCGAAGATCGTCTAAAGGCTGCCAATCTCTCGTATATGCCTCAAAGTACCCATTATTCACTTTATCAAGACTATGCTGTTCGATGGCCTGAAATAAAGCGATCGCCAAATCCAAAGCTTTTTGTTTTTTCGTTAGTGCATAGTATTCCGAAAAAGCGTAAATGCCAAAAGCCTGAGCGTAAATTTGTTTTTTTGTTTGGGTAGGTTGCCCTTGAAAATTTAGCATCCAAAAAAGACCTCCATCTTCCTTATCGTAAAAAAACTGAACTATATATGCAAAGGCGCGATGAGCAATCATTTCATACTGCTTATTTTCTGTCAAATTAGCGGCGGCGGCAAATGCCCATAATATTCGAGTATTTAAAACCACACCTTTATCTGCCTGATCTTGCAACTGATTACCAGCATCAATTTTACCATAGAAACCTCCATTGACTTCATCTACCATATTCTTTGCCCACCACTGTAAGATGGCATCTAATTCCGTTTTCATTTCACGTTTTAATTCGGCTAGCAAGGCAGTATTCGTATTCATTGATCTAAGATTTGAAGGGATAAGAGTCCTGTAAGATTTCCTTTTAAAACTGTAGCTACATCCTCATCGCTTTTATGTCCCAAGATGCCGAAAGGGCCATCGTATCCTTTCTCTAGGATCGCGTTTAACATCTTTTCTTCATAGTCCCCTTCCCCTATGGTAAAAATACTGGTATCTCCTTTTTTTACGCCACTTAGGTTTACCGCCCACAAATGTGGTATCATAGCATCACAAATCTCAGAAAAGCGATCCACTTGAGAATAGGCATGATGGAAATTATAGATTAGTCCAAGTTCAATATCAGGCAAAGACTTAATAATTTTGATTTGATTTTCTGGTTCTCCAAACCAATCGCCATGATTGTATAATCCAATTTTACAATTTAACGGCTTAACCCTTTGGCTTAGATAAGCAATCATTTCCTTTCCCTTCTCCACCGCCTGTTGTTCATCTAGTCCTGCGAAAAAATTAGCGTGAAAACTGACCCAGAGTTGCGTTTCTAAGCCTTCCGACTTCAAGGTCTTTAGGATCATTTCATTAGATGCATTCAAGTCTCCGACCTTGTCCCAATTATCGTCAATCCACATCCAAACCGCTCTTATGTTAATCCCCTTTTCTCTGGCCAGACGAATCTCTTTTGCCATTTCGGGTAAATGCTCTTTCCGCCAATCGTAAGCGTATTCATTAAGCCCCAAATCTAGGAGCATTTGTATTCTTTCCTCTGGCGTTCTTTGCTTGGCATCAAAAGGGACGATACACCAAGCGTAGAGATTATCTAGCCGTATTACTCTTTCCGTATTTTCTTCAGAACAAGAGAAAAGGATAAAAGCTAAAAAAGAAGAAAGCAATAATTTATTCAGTAGCATCCTACATGATTTTCAAATTCTTGCGGATCAGCTTTTTTCTGGTGAATACGCTTGCGGCCGAACGCAACCCATCTTCTGGCGTATTCATCACATAATCCAGCAAAACTTCAACGCTAGAAGTAGCGACGTGCATCCTAGTATCGGACGAAGCATAATAAATGAATACTTCATTTTTTTCGTTGACAATCCAGCCATTGCAAAACGCGACATTGGAGACATCACCCACACGTTCTGCTCCTTTGGGTGCTATAAAATGCCCGGAGGGCGCATGGGTAATGATCCAAGGCTTGGCCAAGTCGGTTAAAAACAAATACAAAACATAACGAAGTCCCGCTGCGGTATTGCGTACCCCATGGGCAAGGTGTAACCACCCTTTTTCTGTTTTTATCGGCGCCGGTCCCTGACCATTTTTAATTTCTTTGATTGTATGATAAGCCTTATTGTCTATGATCACTTCCTCTTTGATTTCCGCATTTACCATGGATTCCGATAGCCCCCATCCGATTCCGCCTCCGGTTCCTACACTAATAAATCCATCCTGCGGACGTGTGTACAATCCATACTTACCGTCGATAAATTCAGGATGTAACACTACATTTCTTTGTTGCCCGGAGTAGGTGATTAAATCAGGCAGTCTTTCCCATTCGATTAAGTCTTTTGTCCTGGCAATGCCACATTGGGCTTCGGCAGCAGAAAGATCATTCGGGAAGTTTTCATCTTTTCGTTCGGTACAGAACAAGCCATAAATCCATCCATCCTCATGTTGGGTCAGACGCATATCATAAACATTAGTATCGGGATGCTCTAATTCAGGCATCGTGATAGGATAATCCCAAAACCGGAAGTTATCTACGCCATTTTGGCTTTCAGCAATGGCAAAAAAGGATTTTCGATCATCTCCTTCAACTCTCACCGCCAAGATATATTTCCCTTGCCAAAGCATCGCTCCGGCATTAAAGGTGGCATTTATGCCTTGTCTTTCCAGAAGATGAGGATTGCTCTTTTCATCCAAGTCATACCGCCAATAAACAGGGGTATGCGCGGCCGTAAGGATTGGATTTTTCCAGCGATGGTAGACACCGTTTCCCCATGGCTGAGGCGCATTCTTTTTTTGTATCAGGGCTTCATGATTATTTAATAAGCGGTTTACTTTTTCTTTGAAAGGCACCACTGTCGTTTGGTTCGTGATCATGCTACGGATTTATCTTAGATTAAACAGAAGTATTTCGTTTAAAATCATCTTGCAATCGGACGATATCAAATTCATCTGATGGCCAGGAAGGATTGGTATGCATCCAGATTTCTGCAATGATTCCCCAATCGTCTAGTCCTACCAACCTATGCCGCTCTTTTAAATCAAAAGAAAGCGTATCGCCTGCTTCATAAATTTTCATTGGTGGTTCCTCGTCACTCCTACTTCTAACTATTCCCACTTTCCCATCTACTACTTTCCAGATTTCTTTTCTGCGAAAATGATATTGCCAAGACAATCTTTTCCCGGGAGCTACCAATAAGATTTTAGGACTAATTTTTTGTCCATTAAAAATTTGATCCACAGGTATTTCGGGAAAGTACGTATCGACAAACCGAGCAGCAGAATTTTCATCAATCACCCAAAATCCACCCCAAGGCTTTTTCAAATCTTTCCTGGCAAACGTGAATCCTTTTTTAAAAAGATCTTTTTCAATATTTTTAAAAACCAAACTCTTGTCCATGTTAAATATTTTCAGTTTTTAAATCAGCAGGATAATCTTCCATTTTATCGTACCAATTATATTTTAGGATTAAGGTGCAAACAGCTACTACAATCAGGCTAATAAAAAATTTATCCCAATGTTGGATGACCATAAATATTGGGCTGGCGGTAATGCCGGTTTGCCAGATGAGTCCAATCGCCACATTAAACATATCCCTTCCAAAGGCATTATTCTTTTCAATACCTGGATGTTCTAATTTTAATTTATCGTGTATCGGTTTCCAAAATCCCCAGGGTCTGGTTTTTAAATAGAATTTTTTTAGCACCTCTTCATCATCTGGTTGGGAAAAATAACTACCAAGAAGACATCCTATAAAAGAGATCGTTAAATTAATAGGGAAAGCCTCTAAGGCCGTAAAATCAGGAAGCGCATAAGGTAAGATCATGGCGGCCATAATGCCTCCCACCATTCCCCAGAAATAACCGAAGCCATTAAATCGCCACCAATACCATTTTAGTAAATTAGCCGCGGTATATCCACCATAAAGTGCCGCGACCAACCAATCAATAATACTATTCAATGAGCCGAGTAGAAAAGCAAATAGCGTCCCGACAATGACTACGGCCAGCGAACTCAGATAACTCATCCATACATACTGCTGGTCCGATGCATTAGGATTGATAAATCTTTTGTAGATATCATTGACAATATAAGCTGGTGCAGCATTAACAGAAGCGGCAAAAGAGGACATAAACGCTGCCAAAAGTCCTGCAATCAAGAGCCCCATTAGGCCTATTGGAACAAAGTTTTTTATCGCAAATGGCAAAATTTGTTCAAAGTCCAAATTTTCGCCCATTAAGTTAAGTTCGTCGCTAAAAAAAACTAAAGCCAAAATGGTTAATCCCGCAATCATCATATACCGTGGGAAAAGGAGTACCACATTGACCAGTCCACTCATCTTTGCGGCATCCTTAGGACTGCGAGTCGATAAAACGCGTTGCATATCGTAATTGGGAGCAGGGCCGGCCATACTCTGCAAGATGCCTTTTAATAAAATCATCATAAAAAATATAGAAAATAGCTCCCAGCCATCCTCCGCTATTTTTGTATTTGCCGCATCCAATATTCCGGTCCAGTCCATATTGAGCTTCCAACCAAAGAAGATATTATCCCAATCATGAGGAATAAAATCCGCTAATAATTCCGGCGAAACCTTATTCATCGCAATGACTCCAATAGCTATACTCGCTATCGTCATTATTATGTATTGGAGGACTTCGGTGAAAACGACACTGTACATTCCTCCTTTGATGACATAAATCGTGGTGAGTCCGGTGAAAATAAATCCATAAAGCATTTCATTGGTAAAGGGGTCGGCAGATAATTTGAACGGTAAAAAAACAGCTGCAAATTTTCCAATACCAACGAAGCCGTAGGCGACGTAAGTAATCACCACTACAATGGCAAATACGACTACGATAATATGAGAAAGTCGTGCCCCCAGTCCTTCACCAAAACGAAATTTTATCCACTCTGCCCCAGTCATCACTCCCGATCGCCTTAGCCAAATGGATAGGAAGATCATCATGAAAATTTGATTGAAAACAGGCCAAAGCCAGGGAATCCAAACACTTTTTAAGCCATAAACAAATAAGAGCATGACCATCCACATCGTACCACTAATATCGAACATGCCGGAGGCATTGGAAAGTCCAAGGTATTGCCACTTAATCTCATTTCCTCCCAGGAAATAGTTCTTAATATTCTTAGAAGCTCGCTTTGAAATCCAAAACCCGATTCCTATCGTTACTATTAAGTATATACCAATAATAATGATATCCAGTAGATGTAAATCCATTTGTAATCTAAAAAATAGCGTTATTTAATTTTGTACACAGCAGGCAAGTCTTCACTAAATAATATCATTGGATCTTTGCTAAATTCAATGAAATCCGGTGCGCTTTTGTGGTTAGGATACGGAGCATAGTGATGCGTAGGTCGGGCATTTCTCCATACGAGCATCCAGGCAATTTTAGAAGCTAGCGTATCTGATTTAATATTTTTAAGCACTTTTTCTGTCCACCATTTATGATGCGGAATAGCTTCGTGTCCGGTTTCAGTAAGTGCGGCTATTTTCCCCTTTTCTTCTGCCAGTTCCACAATCATTCTCAGTCTTTTAATTAAATCTTCAATATTTCCGCTTTCTCCTACATCGTGATAATCATCGAATCCAAGAATGTCTACATATTCATCCCCCGGATAGCATTCCAAATAATGAGCTTTGTCCAGAAAAATATCGGGAGAGTAGGCGTATAAGATATTATGCAGTCCTTTTTCATCACGCAGGTATTCTACGGTAAATCTCCACAAGGCTTTATACTGATCGGGGGTACAGTGTCCCTTACCCCACCAAAACCAATGACCGGTATGTTCGTGAAAAGGTCGAAAAATGATCGGTATATCTTTTTTAAAAATAAAGCCAACTCTCAGGCTTTTTACAAATTCAGCGAACAAATCCAGTTTAGCCAAATAAGCCTGATGCTTTGCGCCATCTGGTAAAATCGTACTCACCACGTTTTCTCCAATATCCCAAGATGAACCGCCATGAAAGTTATCAAGATGCCAACTCACCGTATTTATTCCCCCCATTTTATATACCTCTTTCATCCAATTTCTCATATGCTTGAAATCTACACTATCAATATTGTGTTTGTATTTTCCAAGCTTGCTCATATCCCAGCCGTAGACTGCAGGATACTTTCCACAGACATCCTTCACATCAGATTTCTTCTTGTGCCAGTCATCCCATTCTACACCGTAAGCCAGGGCATCTTGATGACCAAAGAGGATATGATCTTTAGCCAATTTTTGTAAATTAACGAATAAGGCTTTGGTCGCTTTGGTTGCGTTTTTGTCGACTGTTTTGATGGTTTCATATTTGATGTTAGGTATCTCCGAGATGGACAACATGAACATAATGCCAATAGCTGCCAATAGGTACTTGAGTACGCTGCGATATTTCATATTCCGTTTTAATTAATGAACTGATTTAAACAATTGATGAACTGTTACCATCCAGGATTATTCTCATTAATTAAGGCATTGGCTGCTATTTCTGAAGAAGCGATCGGAAATAACTTTTGGTATTCCAGGCGAGAACGGTTGGCTGCTTCCATCGTTTCTATCCAAATGCCCCAACGGATCAAATCCCATCGTCTTTGAAACTCTCCGTATAGTTCATATCTGCGCTCGTCTCTCACGGCCTGTCTAAAATCATCTTGACTTAAACTTGCATCCAGTTCCTCTAAACCGGCTCTTTGCCGGACTTCGTTGATGGCATCAAATGCAGTCCCCGTAGGACCATTCGCTTCATTTTCGGCCTCCGCCAATAGCAAAAGGACATCAGCATATCGCAGAATTATTGGGTTTGAACCGTTTTCATCTTTTACCTGAGAGGTTTCATCAATGTATTTTTTGATATAAAGTCGGGGCGTTCCTCTCACAATACTGCCATCCGAAAGCTCATATCGGTTGGTACCGTATCGCCCAAAACCATTATCAAAAACATCTTCAGAAACAATCCCTACGACATCTTGCGGCAAGGTTCTAAAATTGTAAAATTCATCCCCATTTAAATCTGTCCAATGATCAAAAAGGGCCGTGCCGAATTCAACTCTTTTATCCCCATCTTCGAAAGTGCTATAAAAATCTTCTCGTAACGAAATGGCGCCGATACCACCTCCTCCAGCAAATCCGGTATTCCCCGGGATATAAAACCGCGGCAGTTCTGGTCCTTCGTTTGGAGCTTGTGTCGCTTGGATAGAAAATAGTATTTCTGTTCCGGCATCCTGAGAAGCTTGATTAAAATTATCCATGTAATTGCTCTCTAATGAAGGATAGCCCGTATTACTATAATCGATTACCTTTTGAGCTGCGGTAATGGCGTTATTGTAAAAACTCATATCGCCAACTTCGGCTCCTGCCAGATGCATGTAAACTTTGGCTTGTAGGCCAAAAGCCGCAGGTGCTGTTGGTCGGCCACGGTCGGCATCCGAATAATCCCCTGATAAATAATCTGCAGGTAACAAGTCACCGGCGATCTGAAGATCATTAGCGGCTTGCATGAAAACATCCTTCACCGGTGATCTGACTATGTCAGGAGAATCTACGGCGGGATCAAAAGATTTTGTTCTGATGGGCGCATCTCCAAACCAACGACCTATTTCAAAATAGCAATAAGCTCTCAAGAAATAGGCTTGCCCTAAGACTGCATTCTTCACGTCTTCATCCAAAAAATCTAAATCCGAAACCCGATCAATGACATTATTGGCTCGGTTGATCACTTGATAAAAACCGGCCCATGGCCGCTCGATATACCAAGTGCCGTTTTGATTGCCGGTATATCCTCCGGCTACCCAATCCTGGCCGAGCATATCATCATTTTCCAAAGCAATCGGAATCCAGGAGGGTTGTACCCATAGTTCCCAGGTCATTAAGGCATCGTACATCCCATTGGCTGCTGCTTTTACTTCATTGGCATTGGAATAATAATCTTTAGGTGCCTGAAAAGTAAAAACCTCTTCATCTAAAAAGTCTTTTTGACACGAAGGAAGAATAAATAGGAGGACGGGGATTAATAGGAATAATTTATTTTTCATCATTATTGATTTTTAGAGTGGGTAAGTGACGCTTACAGTCCAATTAATAATTTCCGAACATGCTGCACTTAGAAAGTAAAATTGAGGCCAAAAATAAAGGTCTTTGATTGGGGGTAATTCCCAAGATCTACGCCTCGCATGGAAGAACTACTAAATGCGCTGACTTCTGGATCATAGCCGCTGTAATCCGTTAAGGTCCATAGATTAATGGCATTAAAATATACGCGTGCATTACTCAGCCAAGCAATATTCTTAGCATTGAAATTATAGCCTATCTGCACATTTTTTAATCGAATAAAACTACCGTCCTCTACGAAACGATCAGAAAATAAACTATTTCCATTATCCAAATTGATCTGTCGGAATGCATCGGAAGTTCCTTCGCCAGTCCAGGCATTTTCGTAAACAGAAAGAGGAATATTTCTGCGTCCATCCAAATTATGGAATCGAATATTGAGCGTATTGATAATGTCTGCCCCCACTACTCCCTGGAAGAAGACACTCAGATCAAAGCCTTTCCAGGTAACTGTATTAGAAAGCCCCCAAATAAAATCTGGATTAACATCACCGATGACGGTTTGATCCAGACTAGAGATGGTCCCATCATTATTAATATCTTCATATTTAATTTGTCCGATAGCCGCATTGGGTTGTACACCGACATAAGCATCCACTTCTTCTTGATTTTGGAAAATTCCAGCTTCTTTGTACCCGTATATCGTTCCGATGGGAAGGCCAACTCTTTGAATAAAGGGGAAAACCGTTAATCCATTGCCTGCTCCAAGCCGACCGGCAAATTGTTCTTCTACGTTTCCAATATTGGTAATCTCATTTCTGTTGATCGAAAAATTACCGGATACTTGCCAAGTAACCTTTTTTCTAATCGGATAAAATCCTAATTCTAATTCGAAACCATTATTTTCAATAGAGCCCGCATTAATCAATGCACTGGTAAATCCAGTATTAGGCGCTAGAGTGATTTGTTGTAACAAATCATTCGTTTCTTTTTGATAATAATTGAGGGTAGAAAAAAGCTTCCCGTTCCATAATTCGAGGTCTAATCCAATATTGACTTGCGAGGTCGTCTCCCACTTCAGATCGTTATTTTGCAGACGCCCTTCTATGACAGCGGGCACCAATTGATTATTAAAAGAAGTGGTTACACCTTCGATAGTCGCTAACGATTGATATGGGTTTACTGCTTGATTACCCGATTGGCCATAGCTTAATCTTAGTTTTAGATTCGTAATGGTTTTATGATCTTTTAAAAAGGGTTCTTCTGTGGCGCGCCAAGCAAAGGCGAAAGAATAGAATGGTGCCCATTTATTATTCGCCGCAAATTTTGAAGAACCATCATATCGGAAAGTCCCGGTAAAAAGATATTTCTCATCCAGGATATAATTTGCTCTACCCAACCAAGAGGCGAGTTCCCACTTAGCCGTATTGGTACGAGTAGGTACATGAGAAAGGCCTGTTTGTAACGCAAAATAGGACAACGCATCGTCCGCAAAATCTCTTGCTTCATTATTGATCCAATAATCTCGGTTGGTCTCATAGGTAAAACCACCCATCACTTCTAATCTGCTTCTTCCGAAGCGGGTATTATATCGCAATAAATTTTCGTTGATCAAATTGGTGAACTCGTTAGAGGAAACAACGGCCAAACCATTTAATCCGAAACCTTCTGCTACCGTTCTTGGATAGTAGGTGTTATTATTTCGATCAATGTAATTTGCGGCTAAACGAATATCGGCACTCAGTCCTTCATATAATTTAATACTAGTATTGATCCCGCCGATGATTCTCGTAAAATTATGCTGCTCCGTCACTTCATCCGTATATCGAAGTGGGTTGGCTCCAAATTGCTGAAATATATTGGGGTCTTCCAATCGAGGATCCTCGGGATCCATTTCTATCAATTTCACAATGCCATCTTCACTTCTTTCAACGGGCCTGATTGGCGTATAATTTAAAACGGAACGGACAATACCACCAGCGGCCTGCGTAGTATTCGTGGAAGTTCGTACCAAACTGTTTTGGGAACGGGTAACGGCAAGATTTCCACTGACCGTAATCCAGTCATTCACCGCATAATTGATATTGGTCCTTAAACCTCCGCGTTGAAATGCTGAACCTTTAATGATGCCTTCCTGATCTAGATAGTTGAGTAACACCGAATAATTCCCTTTGGCATTTCCGCCGGAAAACCCTAATTGGTAATCTTGCACTGTAGAGGTTTGATAAACCTCATCTTGCCAATCCACATAGGCCTCATCACCGAGAGCCACCACTTCGCTGATCGTGGGCTTGGAAGGATTGCTGGTGGTATCAGGCGCCCAGGGAAATGATTCTACCGGAAGTCCCGCATTTTCGTAAGCTGTATTTTGATACTCCATAAATTGTTGAGCATCCAATAGTTCAATCTTATTTCTGATCCTGGAAACGCCATAGGACATATTAAAGGAGACCTGCCCCTTTCCCTCTTGTCCTTTTTTAGTTGTAATTAATACGACTCCATTTGCCCCTCTGGAACCATAAATAGCGGTAGCGGAAGCATCTTTTAAGATTTCAATGCTTTCAATATCCGATGGTGATATAGTAGATAAAACATTGGTATTCGAAACGATTTGATTATTAGGTTCGGATGCGCCCAGGTTATTCTGACTTGCGGCCGGATTAGTGACCGGAATACCGTCTATAACATAAAGTGGTTCGTTGCCCCCAAGTATAGAATTCGTTCCACGTATTTGAATAGAGATGCCTGCTCCCGGAGCCGCATCGCCTTGTGTTACCTGAACTCCGGCGATTCGACCTTGAAGGCCTTGCTCCAAAGAAGCAATCGTGGTTTTAGATAAATCTGCTGATTTTACGGAGGAAACGGATCCCGTAAGGTCACTTTTTTTAGTCGAACCATAGCCAATGACGACGACTTCATCTAGTAATGCCATTTCGGTTTTTAAAACGACATTAATATCTCCCCCACTCGTAACTGTCCGCTCTTCCTTTGAATATCCAGTGTAACTAAACACCAAAAGATCATTCATTTCAGCTTCAAGATAATAGTCACCATTTAAATCCGTAACGGTTCCTACAGCTTTTCCTTTGATGCCGACGGTAACGCCAATTAGCAACTCCCCATCTTCTGCCTGAACATTCCCTTTAATGGTCATCGATTGAGCAAATAAGGTTGAAGTCGTACCGCATAAAAGCAGAATTAAAACTAAGCGGCACCGAGGGTAGAACTTTTGCAATAAGGTCATACAATTTGTGATTAGAATAGATTAAAAAGTAGAACCAAATATCTCAAGTACACCCAAAAAAGAGGAGAGCATTATAAATCAAAAACAAGGGGTATTTGTTACAAACCAGCCAAATTCAAGCCTTTTCGGGTATTTCCGTTACATACACCCCTCTTCTTTGAACGAAACCCCTACTAGCCAAAAATCACTCATCTACTACTTTAGCAAAACCAAAAAGAAACATCAAACTGTCTGTAAAATTTTTACTTCTGGCATCCAAAAATGCTAAGACTACCTTTTCACTTAAAAAATATTATTTATGAAATCATTATTACAAAAACTAGTTACGTTACTAGCAATATTGCTAACGGCCAATATGGTATCCGCTCAATGTAATGGCGATATCATTACCAACGGTGGCTTCGAAACCGGTATGACAGATTGGTGGAATTGGCATGATAACAGTCCTGATTCTTATACTTTCGCAACCAGTGATGATGCCTTTTCCGGGGACAGTAGTTTGGTCATCAACGTTCTGGAAGATACCGATGTCATCCCTGGCGGTCAGGGAGGAGAATATAACAGCCGGCCTCAAACGAACCCAGTAATCGGTGGACAGTTTTATGAGATTAAATTTTATGCAAAGAGTTCACTAGATAATACCAATCTCCCCATCTATATAAAAGACGAAAACGATGGCTGGGCGTTATTGCATAGCGATGTGGTAACCGTTGGAACAGATTGGACAGAGGTCACTTCATTATATCAAGCAGATGTAGATCGTCCAGATATCCATCTTGAAATCAAAGTATATAATGCAGACTTCCACGAACCATATTCCGTTTGGATTGATGAGGTAGCGATTTGTCCTACTGAGATTTTAACAAATACTTGCACAGATAATAAGGTAATTAATCCTGGATTCGAAGATGGTGCCGATTCGGAATGGTGGACTTGGCACGGAGGAGATGAGACGGATTATGAATTTTTAACGGGGACCGAAGGTGCAGTAGGTAATGCCAGTGCACAGATGAATATTTTGAAAGCGTCTTCGGAATTAACCGGAACGGGAGAATTTAATAGCCGACCTCAGATATCACCGGTTGTTGCTGGTCAAAACTATCGCGTCACCACTTGGGCCAAGAGTACAGAAGAAAATACAATTATTCAGGTTTGGGTAAAAGATGAATTTGACGGTTGGACTACCTTAGGCAATGCCGATCTTACGATTGGAACTGATTGGACAGAAGCCACCTTCGTTTTTGAGAATACGACCGATCGAGATGATGTGCATCTTGAGTTGAAAGTGTTCAATGAAGGATTCACCGCGCCCTACAGTGTTTGGTTCGATGAAGTATCTATTTGTGAAACAGACGATGAGCCCGGCACGACTGAGCCTGATGAGGATCCGGTGGTCTACGGATCGGCGACCAGTATCACAACTTGTTCTACCAATTTAACCGATGATATTTTGGATACCGATATGCCTAATGATGGTATGGGTTGGGATATCTGGGATGGCAGTGACGACTTGGACCTCTCTACATTTATGCTTGATCCGGTACTTCCTTACTCGGGCGATAATTCTGTGAGAATAGACATTACTGAAGATCATGATGTTGCAGAATTCCACCATCGTTTTGGCTCTGATCTATTATTGGAAGATGGCCAGGAGTATACCGTAAGCCTCTGGATGAGAAGCAATGTACCCGACGGTGATACCATCCGAGCTTATACCAGAGCCGTAAGGGATACCGACTGGACAGCACAATTTGCCGCAGACTTCATTTCTACTTCTAACGAATGGTTAAACTACTCCTATACCTTTATTGCTGATGGTACCTGGGATAATGCTTTCCTGGAACTGAAAATATATCGCTTAACGCCATTCACGGAAGCATATAGTGTATGGTTAGACGATATTCAAGTTTGTAATTCAAATGATGCGATGACCGATGTAGATGACTTAGAAGAACTCGGCTTTGAGGCCACGCTTTCACCAAATCCGGTACTTGCTTCAGTCGCTGCAAACCTCAGCATCGAATCTGATACACAGTTAGATCGTACCAAAATTCAAGTCATTGATGTCTTAGGAAAAACGGTGTGGTCTTCCATTACAACTATTCAACAGGGCAAACAGTCATTGGAGATCCCTACAGCGGACTTAGCCAATGGTATTTACTTTGTAAATATTCTCTACAACGGATACGTGAAAACATTGAAATTACAGGTCATAAGTCGTCTCTAAAGCGTAGTGACGAACGCAGTAACTCAAAGGCCAATATCTCTTTAAGATATTAGGCCTTTGGGTGTACTTTAAAAAAAACAGAAATATTTCGTTTAAAAAAATGTCTATGAAATCCCCATTACTATTTCTTCTTTTATTGCTTTCTTTTAATGCGACTCTTGCTCAAAATTTCTTCGAAGAGATCACCACTGAAGCGGGTATTTTAGATCCAGGTAATAAGAACCATGGCATCGCTTTCGCCGATTTTGATAATGATGGAGATGAAGACATTTATGCTTTTACTCGATTAAATGAAAATAAGCTCTATGAAAATCTTGGCGATGGCACGTTCAATAATGTCGCAACCATAGCAGGCGTAGATCATTCGGGTAGTACAAGAGCTGCCGTTTGGGGAGATGTCAATAATGATGGTTGGATCGATTTGTACATTGGATCTTACCAGGAAGCGGATCGATTGTATTTAAATAATGGCCCCATCAATAATGGTGACGTGACCTTCACAGATATTACCTTCGATGCCGGCATTTTCAATGAAGAAGAAACGATATCTGTTCATATGGCAGATATTGACAATGATGGATTTTTAGACATTTATGTCGCTAATTTTCTAGCGGATAATAAACTCTATAAAAATAATGGGAATCTCACCTTCTCCGACTACACCAACACGGCAGGCGTAAATGATGATTCCTATTCAATGGCTTGTGCCTTTTTCGATTACGACAATGATGGCGATCAGGATTTGTACTTAGCTCATGATTTTGAAATACCAAACATACTTTTTCAAAATGATGGCGCAGGTAATTTTACAAACGTCGCTAATAGCGCAGGTGTTGATTATGCTGGTCATGGAATGGGTGTGGATGTAGCTGACATTAATCGAGATGGCGCGCTGGATTTTTATATTACGGACCTGGATGAGAATGTCCTCTTCCTCAATAATGGCGATGGCACTTTTTCAAATATTTCTAATACGGCGGGTATCGAAGATTTAGGAATGGGTTGGAGTACCATGTTCCTCGATTTTGATAATGACGGCTGGCAGGATATTTATGTGGTAAATGATTCGCAGTTTTCACCTGAGCCGAATGTTTTATATCGTAATAATGGAGATAATACCTTCAGCATCGTCGCTGCAACAGAAGCCATCTCTTCGGCTGGTGCTGGTACCGGGGGCGCCGTCGCAGATATCAATAATGATGGCTTCGTGGATATTGCTATTGCCAACACGCTTGGGAGTTCGGGCAACCAGCTTTTCCAAAACATGGGGAATACGAACAATTGGATTGGATTTAAACTAATTGGCACCAAAAGCAATACATCAGCTGTAGGCAGTAAGATTGAAATCGAATATGGCAATGGTCTTTATCAGCAAGATGTTATTTCAGCCGGTACTGGCTTTGCGGGAGCGAATACACTGAATGTTCATTTTGGTTTAGCCGATCATGATGTCATTTCATTGCTTAGAGTATCCTGGCCAAGTGGTCAAGTAGAAACGTTTAATAATCTCAGTGCAGGCGAAATTTATACCATTGAAGAAGAACAAAATCCGATTATCAACGCCCTGACTGTTAATGACTCCACCGTAGAAAAATACGGGAAGTTTGAATGCACGCTAGATATTGATGCGGTTTATGATAATCCATATGACTATGATCAAGTTCAAATAAGTGCGGTCTTCACCGCGCCATCGGGTGTGGAGAGAAGTGTCGATGGTTTTTATATGCAAGATTTCGACTTGAATACTACAAACGGCAGCATCACTGAAGTTGGCGAGGGTGGATTTAAAATTCGATTCTCTCCCGATGAAATCGGCGACTGGACTTTTCAAGCGACTTTAACCGACTCAACCGGTACGACCACCTACGACCCGCAAAGTTTCGAATGTGTAGAGATTTCGAGTGAAAACAACAAAGGTTTTGTCCGAACCGGATTGACTAATTATTTGGAATACGACAATGGCGATCAATATATATTGGTAGGGGAAAACATGGCTTGGGAAAACACCAATCCTTATACCAATTACAAAAGTTGGCTCACCAAACTCAATGACAATGGGGGCAATTTTATCCGGCTCTGGCACGCCCATTGGGGCTTAGGCATTGAATGGGAGAATGGCTGGGATGATTTTGAAGGCTTACGAAGATATAAGGAAAGTAATTGTTTTTACCAGGACTGGCTCTATGACTATTGTGCAGACCGGGGTATCCACATTATGCTCGCTTTACAGCATCATGGCCCCGTATCCAGCAATGTCAACCCCAATTGGAATGAAAGCCCCTATAATGTGGCTAATGGTGGCCCTTGCCAAAACACCTGGGATTTTTTCACCAATGAAGAAGCAAAAAATCATACTAAAAACCGCTACCGATACATCGTTGCCCGCTGGGGATATTCTCGCAGCATTATGTCGTGGGAATTATTTAACGAAGTCAACTGGACAGACAATTTCGAAAGCTACCTTACTGAAATCCAGGACTGGCACGCTGAGATGGCCGGCTACTTAAAAACGATTGACCCTTATAGCCATCTCGTTACCACGAGCTACGCGCATTCGGATCAAGATCCGGTAGTTTGGTCAAACCCGGATATGGACTTTACCCAAACCCATTATTATATCAATACCGGCAATTTGGAAAAAGCACTGGTGGGAGGCATAAGATCCTACCTTGAAGACTTTGATAAGCCTACGCTCAACGGTGAATTCGGTCTGGGTGGTAATCCTAACTTATCGAATGCAGACGCAGACGGTATTCATTTGCACAACTCCATGTGGGGTTCCTTGTTCGGCGGCGGTATGGGTACAGCCATGACTTGGTGGTGGGATGTATATGTACACCCGAGAGACTTGTATTATCACTTCGCCCCCATTCGGACGATACTGGATGATATTTCTTTTGTCGAAAAAGATATGCGCCCGACTTTATCTTACACGACTGGCGCCTCAGGAGATTTGCTGCTTACGCCAAGTCTGGGATGGGGTGCTTTAGGTGATCCTTCTATCACGATCAATCAAAACGGGACCACAACGCCCGAGGCCCCTGCCCTGAGTCAGTACCTTTATGGCTCATTGTGGAATACCGAATTTCGAAGTCCGCCCACCTTTATCGTTGATTATCCGGCGGAGGGTGAATTTACCGTCAGAACAGGTGGAAGTGCAGGTCAAAGTCCCAAAGTCACGATTTACTTAAATGGAGAGATGGTACTTGACGACCTTGCTTTCCCAAATCAAGATCATACGATTATCATCCCGGCTGGTCCGAATGAAATAATGGTCGATAATCTTGGTACAGACTGGGTGAGTATCACTTCTTATAACTTTTCGGGTGTAGGTTCAAAAATTGATTCTTACACCTTATTGGCGGATGACAAAGACGAAGCGGCAGGTTGGGTTTTGAATAATGAATACAACCATATCAATATAGATGAAAATGGCGTACCCGAGTCGGTGACTGGTGGAGAATTAATTATAGATGATTTTGTAGATGGCACCTATTTCATCAAATGGTATGATTGCCTGACCGGTGAAATCGTCAATACAGAAGAGTTAGTCACCACAGATAATCAAATCATAGCTAGTATCCCGGAGTTGTATTGGGATTTAGCGTTTAAAATCGATGAGGAAGAAGTGATGGTAAATACCAACGCTATAGCAGCTGCTGATCCCTTAGTTTTTAATGTCTATCCGAATCCAGTAAGAGCCGGAAATGAAATAAACATGCAACTATCAAATCAATTCCCTGAAAGTGGACGCTTTTCTTTGTTGGATGCCAGTGGAAAATTAGTATACCAACAGCGAACGGCCACTACAGTAGTGCTACCTAAAACTTTACCATCCGGCATTTATTGGGTAAAAGTAGATGTCGGTGGTAAGGTAGGTACTCGACCCATTTTTGTTGAGACATATTGATTTGGACCTTTATGAATAAGCAGATGGGCTAACGCCATACTCTTTTTTAAACTGGTCTCTAAAAGATTTCAGATCATTGTAACCTACCATGTAGGTTACATCTGAAACATTGTATTGCTTAGTTTTGAGGAGTTGGGCGGCCCTTTTCAATCGAATCGTTCGAATGATTTTGTTGGGAGATTCTCCAGTTAGGGCTTTTAGTTTTCGGTACAGTTGAATTCTGCTCATGTGGACCGATTTAGCCAGCAGCTCTACGCTGAAATCGGAATTACCTAAATTCTTTTCGACAATAGATTTTATATTGGTTAGTAAGTCTTCATCCAAGGAGTTCATAACGACTCCCGAAGGACTTAAATCAAAATTCTTAGCAAATTTCTCGCGCAACCGAAGTCTGGAATCAATTAGATTTTTTATTCTCGTGCGTAACAAATTCATATTAAAAGGCTTGGTGACGTAATCGTCTGCGCCTGTTTCCAAACCATTAATTTTAAAGATTAAAGACGTCCTTGCGGTTAATAGAACCACCGGGATATGGCTGGTTGAAATATTCGTTTTTATCTTTCGACACAGTTCAATCCCATCCATCACTGGCATAGAAATATCGGCAATAATCAACTCCGGTAATTCTTTCTCGGCAGATTTCCATCCCTCTTCACCATTAGCAGCTTCCAATATTTCATGTGAAGCTTCCAGGTTTTCTTTTAAGTAATTTCGAATATCAGCGTTATCTTCTACAATTAAAATCTTGGGGTTATTTGTAGCTGTTGATGGATCAACAGAAGCCACCTCAGCATGTTCAAAATGCACTTCATCCTCTGACACATCCGTAAGGAAGTAATTCGTCAACTCTTCACTATTTTTAAAGTCCCTTATTTTTTCCTTTTCAGAATAGTGCGCTTCGCCAAGTGGTAATCGAATTTTAAAGGTAGCGCCCTTCCCTTTCTCACTTTCCACTTCTATTTCACCGTGATGTGCTTTAATTATATTTTTAGTCAGTGCCAATCCAATGCCTGTCCCTCTTTTTTGAGAAACTAAATCATCTTCTATTTCGGCTTGATAAAAACGGTCAAAAATATAAGGAATTTGCTCGCTAGAAATCCCAACCCCTGTATCTTTTACGGCAAGAACAAAATGATTTTCTTTATCAGAATCATAATAAAGTTGAACTTCAATTTGCCCGGGGCCAGGCGTAAATTTCAAGGCATTAGATAATAAATTAAATAATACCTTTTCCATTTGATCCCGATCGTACCAAGCAATGATCTTTTTTTCTTTTGACAAAAATGTAATATCAACGCCTTGCCGATTAGCTATTCCTTTGAAAGATAAAATCACTTCTTTGACAAACTTTGTAATATTACCCTCTGCGACTTTAAAATGCATTAAGCCAGATTCGCTTTTCCGAATATCAAGCAATTGATTAATCATAATCAATAAGCGATTCGCATTGTTATACATTCGAATCATAGATTTATGCACCTTTTTTCCAAAAGCCTTCTCTTTTACGTATTGTTCCAGTGGACTAATCAAAAGCGTGAGGGGGGTACGAAGTTCATGGGAGATATTCGTAAAGAACTGAAGCTTCATTTTATTCACCTCTTCCAATTTATCTCTTTCTATTTTCTCTAATGCCAGGCGATGTCTCAGCTCGGCACGCACTTTGACGATCCGAATGACGCCATACACCAAGCCAATAACCAAAAGGGCATAAAGTACAAAAGCAGATGTTGTCAACCAGAAAGGCGGCGTTATGGTCAATTTTAATTCAACCGGTTCGCTCCATACGCCATCGCCATTAGCCGCTCTGACCATAAATTTAAAATCCTTATAAGGCAAATTAGTATAATGGGCAATCCGTTCATCTGCATCAGTGAAGATCCAGTCCTCATTAAACCCTTCTAATTTATGAGCATATTTTATTTTTTGGGGTTCGCCAAACTGTAGACCAACGAATTCAAAAGCCAATACGTGATCCTGATGGGTAAGCGTCAAATCTTTGGTTTCAGAAATGGTTTTATTCAGAATTGTTCTGCCATTCCCCAATGGTCCAACAGACACAGAATTATTAAATAATCTAAAGTCAGTGATAACTACCTTAGGAGGTGTCGAATCTACTTTTATATCTTCCGGCAGGAAATAATTCAGTCCTTCCGCTCCTCCAAACATTAAATAACCCGATGCGCTTTTAGCAGCTGATTCATCATAGAAAAAATTATCCTGCAGGCCGTCATTTGCATCAAAGTTTTTTACACTCAGTTCATTTTCATTAACGTTCAAACACGAAATCCCATTTATTGTACTCACCCAAATATTACTATTCTCATCACTTAGAACCGATTGAATCACACTATTAGCTAAGCCATCTTTTTCTAGAAAATACTTAAATCGCTCTGTTTTTAAATCCAATAAGTTGAGTCCGTTTTCCGTACCAATCCACAGTTGTTCATTGGACTCCAACAAGAAGCTATTGATAAAACTATTACTTAAACCTCTCTCCTCTCCATTTTCATATTTGTATCTTTTAACCAAATCTAGTTTTTGTTCTTCCTGATCAAACCTCATTTTAACCACTCCTCCCCCACGCGTACCTACCCAGATATATTGCTGTCCATCTTGCTCTATTTCCATCAAGTGCACTAGCGGGAATTCTTTCAGGTTGAGGCTAAGGTCAGAGGTACTAGAATAATGTTTAAATGAGTTAGTTGCTTTTTCATATTGCCCCAGTCCTTTATCCCAATACCCTATCCAAATATCTCCATTCTTCGATTCTAAAAAAGACATCACATAATCGTCTTCCAGGACGTCTTCTTTTGTAAATTGTTGAAGCGCTTTTATTTGCTTGCCGTCAGCTGGGATATCCGCTTCCTTAATTCGGATGACTCCCCCTCCATTTGTCGCAATCCAGAGCATACCATCTTCATCTACTATCATATTGGTAATGAAATTAGAGAATTCAGAATACAACGGCGTCGTGAGGGGATAATGTAAAATACCGGTTTCGTCTGGCTTGTCATCCTTTAAAGGCAAGAAGCTCAAGCCAGCACCATGCGTTCCAATCCAAAAGCCTGAGCGATCTTTAGATGGAATAATACAAGAAACGATATTATTGTTTTCTTCGTTAAAAGAATGAATGTTTCTAAATGGCTTTGCCTTTAAATTAAGATTATTCATCCCTTTCTCGGTCCCAATCCAAAGCACACCTGAACGATCAATGAATAAAGCTCTCACAACATTATGCGTGATACTATTTCGGTCATTCGGATTAGGAAAGAATTGTAGGATATTACCATTATTGATATCTAAAACATTTAGACCATCATAAGTGGCGATCCATAGGCGTTGTTCATAATCATCTTCTAAAATATCTGCAACAAAAGGGTGGCTAATGCTATTTTGCTGATTCGAATGATCAGCGTAATTTTCAACCTTTACCATTGAAAGGTCATCTTCAAAGAACTGCACCTTTTTTAGTCCTATCGTTGTAGCAATCCAAAGCGTATTCGGCTGATATTTTGAAATCACAATTTTGTACACAAAATTATGTCGCAAATAATTATCGTCCTGGACATTCGTTGGCGCAAGATCATAGCGAATAAAGTAATCTTTATTCCCGTTTTTTCCTTTTATTAATCGATTTAAACCGACTTCACTGCCCACCCATAAGCCACCATCTGCAGCTGGAATGACCTTATTGATGTAGTTATGACTTAAGGTCCGTTCATCGGTTTCTGATCGCTGGAAATGAAGAAAGTTTTTAGTTGCAAAATCAAAACGATTTAAACCATTTTCAGTACCAATCCAAAGCATCCCACTTTTATCTTCCCCAATAGTCCAGACATTATTATTGCTCAGGCTATTGACGTTCTCTGGATCATTTACATACTGAATAAACTCATCAGTTTCTGGAATGTATTGATAAAAGCCCGTATAGTTCGTTCCAATCCATAGTCGTTGTCGGCTGTCTTCAAACAGACAGGTAATTTTGTTACTCTTCAACCCCTTAAAATCTCCCGGCTCTTGTTTGTAGGTTTTCACGGTATAGCCGTCGTATCTTTTCAGCCCTGACCAAGTAGCCACCCATAGAAACCCACGATGATCCTGCAGAATATCATTGACGGAATTGTCTGTCCAACCTATCTCAGAAGGTAGCGTCTCAAAGGCAAAGTTTGTCCCTTGGGAATAAGTCCATATTGGACTCAAAGCCAAACACAAGAAAACGATAATCTCTTTCCACATACGAGACGCACGATTTTAGATTAATCCAAATTTAGTGAGAACCTGTTTAAATTTTATAATTTCTATGTAACAAACAGGTAGGTCAACGCAGCGGGGAAGCGTATGAGAAAGAATGGGCCATATCTCCTTCTGCTAGGTGCGAGATGTAAACACGCTGCATCTTTTCAGATAAATTTACGTAGGTGTTCCAAAGGGATAGGTTGCTTAGGGTGGAAATCATCAGTTTACTGCTTTTGCAAAAGTTCTGATCCTCTCGAAGTACATTTTAAAACGACTTTGTAGTCAATTTATCTAATGTGTCATGTTTCAAAAATACAAAACGCCTACTTTTCTGTTTATCATCATCACTTGCTCTTTCTTGCTGGCTTTGCCAGATGTAAAGTACAACCAGTACCTAACGGACGAAGATTCCTGGATTGAAAACATCAGCGCTATTGCATTTTTGGTGGCGGCAATATTATTCTTTATTTGTTTTTGGCATTCAAAAGGAAAAGGAAATCGATTTTGGCGATGGACCACGAACAGAAATATCTTTTACCTCCTGATCGGTTTGTTATTCTTTGTCGCTTTTGGAGAAGAAATCAGCTGGGGGCAAAGAATCTTTGGCTGGGCAACGCCAGAAGCCTTAGCTGAGATCAATTATCAGCAAGAAACCAATATCCATAATCTGGATTTCTTTACGTTCAAAGATGAAGCAGGCGACAAATGGTGGTCGTTTTTACTGGTTTTAAATGCGGGTCGCCTTTTCTTCTATTTCTGGTTCAGCTTTATGGTCCTGATGCCTCTGGCTTATCGGTGGTCAAAATATTTCCAGCGACTTTTTGATCAAATCAATATCCCAATAGCTCCTCTTTGGACAGGTCTGCTGATGATCGCAACACTGGTTCTTTCAAAGGTTTATAAAATTATTCTAGGGGCTGATCAATACAGCGAAAGCATAGATGAAATCATGGAAGGCAATTATGCTCTACTCATCGCCGTGTTGGCTATTCAGTTTTACAAAGAGACACAGCCAAATTCAGCGGTGCAGATGATGCAGGGGTAAAGAAAAGAAAGTGGCATCATTAAACCATAGTTGACTACTCAAAAAAAGCAACCTGTCCAACTTTAAGGCACGACTACAAAAACAAAAATGCTTCGTATTCGAGTTGACTAATCATTGGACAGGTTATACTTATATTATTATCTTCTTGAAATAACTATTTTCTCCTGGAATATGCCGTAATTGGTTTTAAACCATACGTAATAAATGCCATCATTTAAATGATGCTCAATCATCCATTCTTTTTTAAAGAAGCCGTCTTCAACATTTTCTTCTGCAAAAGATTTCACCAATCTACCATCAGCACTGTATACCTCAATACTAATCGATAAATTGTTGTCTGTATTTAATTCAAAATTCAAGATTTCTGATCCTGGATTAGGATAAACACGAGGGATAGGTTTGGTATCTAAGCTATTATTTTTAAACGTCCCCTCTGAATCATTTTGCAGCATCCCTCTTGGGAAACATCCTATCCCAAAACTGAAACACATCGCCGGAGACCACTCAGAAACGGACCCATCTTTGCAAATGGCTCGTACGCGCCAGGAATAACAGAAAAGGCCAATTGAAATAGGGACTTGATATTGAGTTCCGGTGACATAAACAGGGGGTTGAGTTTCACCCGGTATAGCATCGCAGCAGGACGGATCATTTGGGGTGATTTCTATTTCATAGTTCGCATTAGGTACGCTTCCCCAGGAAAATGTAACATTGCCATTACCCGCGCTACAATCTAAATTAGTTGGCGTTTCACAACCTTTTTCACAGCAATCTCCGACCACCTCAAAGGTTTTTTCGGCTGAGCAAATACCGCCATCCGAAATGGTAACCGAGTAGGAGCCCTCACTGAGCTGTAAGAGTACACTGGTATTGCCTTGGGATACTTCAATGGCCGTACTCCCCGGAGGCAAACTCCAGTTAAAAGAGAGATTTTCGGCGCCTGCACATTCCAGTAAAATAAAGCCATAATCACCTTCTTCCGCACAGGCCGTTAGATCGGTAGTGATTTCGCAAACATCAAAATCATCACAATTTTCACAAGTAAATCTTCTATTCCATACGCGTTGTTCATCGGCAGCACTAGAAGATTGACTGCCAATAACGACATACCGACAAGAATGCGTAGCAATTCCTGTAATAAAATTATTGGGAATACCGTGGATATAAGTTCCTATGACGGCATCACTGGCATCAAGGATTTGACCATTAACGGTACTGCCGTTATTGTGCCACGCCAAATAAAGTTGGTTATTATCATCCGCATCAACGGCTGCGTTTGAGGTAAAAGTGGCAGGAATTGGAGTCGTTGATTTTGGTGTACCATTATCGTTTCTAATCAGTAATTCGGTTGTTCCACTTCCACTAGTGATCAGGGCGACTTCACCATTTGGTCGCAAGGCAATAGGATCAACGCTAAAGGTTTTATTAATCGAGAAAGGTCCGACGGAAGCACTCAAACTAGAACCTACAATATCATATTTTCTAAAATTATGATTGCTTGTTCTGGAGTAAGCAATGGCAATTTCATTACCTCTCACATCGACATGGTGCGAAAAGAATTCTGTTCCTGAAGACACGGTAGTCTGAGCGAGTAAGGTAAAACTTGAGTTATACAACCTTAGCAGGGTGTTATTGCTGGTATTGGTGTAGAATACGACAAAATCCCCGTTAGATTTAACATCAATATCATACTGGCAAGATTGATCAATCTGTCCTAAGTTTAAAGTCCCCCCTACTTGGGTACCAGAAGAGTTATATCTTCTAACTCTTAAATAATAATTAGTTCCCGAAAAGCTGACCTTACTATCATAAATCACATACGCATCTCCTTGATCGTCAAGGCCAACCTGAGGTGAATTCAAAGTGTTGTTATAATCCACTTCAATATCTCCGGTTAGTGGCGTCCCATCTTCATTAAAAAGTCTTAAAATGGTGCTTTCGGTATTCAAGCCTAAAAAAGGTTCCTTGGTCCAGACAATGGCATAATCATTACTTGAATTAATGGCCACATCTGGCCTTGCACCACTTGCTCCAAAGTCATCCAAATCAGCATTAGAAATTTCCGCTGGCCCCAAAGGGGTTTGAGCATAGGTAAGCAAACTCATCCCAAACAAAAGGCAAGTTAGCATGATTTTAAAGGGTCCAATTTTCATAATTTTTTGTTTTAAATAATTCCTACTCTATTACAGGCTTTTCGGAATCCGCCTTTGAATAATAAAAACCAATAAAAAGGGATCTTAAAAGCTTTTTGATCAATTCTTGCGGTAGTGCACAGCTATCAAGACAAAGCGAGCGTACACTGGGGAACGTTACTCCCGCTTTGGCTCAACTGGTGCTCATTTTTCAGCAGCAGCCATGCGGGAGACCTATCCAATAGCGTATCGCAGCTATTGAACATCGTATAATATCACATCTTGTTCAATCAAGTGGAAGGTAGATAAGCGTCCTAAGCTTATAGTTGAGTTAAATGGACCGAGTGAGCTAAATATTTTTTGATCAGATGAAGCTTCAAAACCGGAGTGATGCCGGACATCATAAGCGAGTCCGCAGAAAGCAGAGATTTTGAAATCGATATCTGGCCGAAAAAGATAACGCCGTGGTTGGTTTAATTTAACCGAAATGCAAGCCGCTGTATTTATGGGGGCATAATGGCACTACCCCCGCTTTAGGGTCTGAAAATGGCTTGTATGCTGCGCTTACTGTTTTGACCTCTGTCTTAACCTTCGAATCCCCCCTAGCGGGGTTAGTACTGTCAAAAGTACCCAGTTAAGATAGTAAGGAGTTTCGGGTATCACAAACTATAACAGTCTTTTCTTAGTATTGGCTTGGGGCGGGAGGCGTTATTGAGCTTTCGGGTGTTCTGCTTTTCTGCTGTAAAACTCCCAAGAAGTTTCTGCTCCACGCTTCCAAACCTTCTCGGCCTCTTGATGATGTCAAAGTAAATCATTAAATGAATGATAGCCTACCCGACTACCGATTTATTTACCAACGAATACTCAATGAAAAGAAAATCAAAAAAGGCACCCATAATCAGCTGGAAGAATAGACATGGGAGAGATGGGTAATTAGTTGCGCATAAACAGACATTGTACGGCATTATAAAAAGAGATCCCCTCAAGTAATACATTTTCAGCTACAATAATCACGGATTCGGCTACGCAGCTTATTTCATAAGGGCCCACCTTTGTGATATCATTTAATTAAAAAAACAAATAATGAATTTATCAGGAAAAACAGTTGTCGTAACGGGTTCAAATACAGGCATAGGATATGAAACTGCTTTGGACTTGTATCAAAAAGGTGCTAAAGTATATGTAGCTTGTCGCAATGATAAGAAAGCCTTGAATGCCATAGAAAGGATGAAAGCCCAGAACGGATCAGGTGAATTGGTTTTTAGTCACCTCGATTTGGCAAGTCTTAATTCTGTAAGACACTTTTCAGAAAGCGTATTGGAAAAAGAATCAAAGCTCGATTTATTGATTAACAACGCAGGAGTTATGATTCCGCCACCTGCAAAAACCGAGGATGGTTTTGAGATTCAATTTGGGATAAACTTCATTGGTCATTTTGCGCTTACGGGGCATTTATTCAATATATTAGAAGCTACAACGGGTTCGAGAGTGGTTACGCTAAGTAGTATTGCACATCGGGGAGCGCGTATTGATTTTGATAATTTCCGATTGGAAAAACCGTATAGCAACTGGAGAGAATATGGACAGAGCAAATTGGCAGATATAATTTTTGCCCTTGAATTTGACAAAAGATTAAGGAACAATGGTTGCCAAATGATGTCATTGGCTGCTCACCCAGGATTTAGTAAAACCGATTTACAGGTTCACATGGACAGAGATATGCTTGCATCACTTGATTTAATGACTGCCAAAGAAGGTGCCCAACCCACCTTAGCGGCTTGCTTGCGAGAAGATGCCAAAGGCGGACAGTACTGGGGACCAGACGGACCGAAAGAACAAAAAGGCAAACCGGCTTTAGCAAAAATTGATGCCGCAGCTTTAGATGAAAACCTAAATGCTAAATTATGGGATTGGGCGAAAGCAGAAACGGGAGCCAATTTTCCCTTTTAGAGCAACAAATACTTTAAACAGATAATATGTACACCAAGAATGTTTATAACGTAAAAGACATGGTGATATGGACTCGTTTTGAGACCTTCCTCTTCGTCATGTTGGTGACGATAATAGTAGCATTATATTATTCCTTTGACCTACAATGGTTAAAAATTCCATGGACGCCATTAGCATTGATAGGTACGGCTGTTGCTTTTGTCATTGGGTTTCAAAATAATTCTGCTTACGGAAGAATATGGGAGGCTCGCAAAATTTGGGGTGGCATTGTGAATACGTCCAGAACGTTTGGAATGTTTGTTCAAGATATGGTAACCAATGAACACATTGCAGAAAAAATGTCCAAAGAAGCATTAAACAAAGAGGTCAAGATACTGACTTACCGACATATCGCGTGGATGACAGCATTAAGACATGCGATGAGAAGCTCCAAGCCTTGGGAAACCGTGATGACCGAAAAGGCAAACCGGCAATGGGCAGAGATGATAAAGCCGCCAGAATTGCAATCCAATGTCGAAGTTGATTTGAAGCCATACCTCTCGGATGAAGATATGGCGTACGTAATGAGTAAGAACAACAAACAAACGGCACTGCTTTATTTACAATCTCATCATCTAAGACATCTCAAAGAAAAAGGAATGGTTTGGGAGTTTTCGTTTTTAGAACTTGAAAATGTATTAAAAGAATTATTCACTTTGCAAGGTAAGTCGGAGCGGATTAAAAACTTCCCATATCCCAGACAATTTGCGACGCTGAACCATTATTTTATGTGGATTTTTATATTGCTACTTCCTTTAGCAATAGTACCCCAATTTGCAGAAATTGGGGCAGAGATTAATCCAATTAATCCGATCGCAGGTTCCCTTTTTATATGGCTTTCTATTCCTTTTTACGTAGCCGTTGCCTGGGTTTTCCATACTATGGAAAGAATAGGGCGAACCGGTGAAAATCCTTTTGAGGGTTCTGCCAATGATGTTCCTATATCATCAATTGCTAGGGGAATTGAAATTGATTTAAGACAAAATCTCGGAGAATCATCGGAAGAGATTCCAAGTCAATTCCCAGTCATTTATAATATTCAAATGTAAAAATTATTTCATCAGCTAAATCGTAGAAAATGTCAAGACCGACAAGGTTGAAAACCATAAGCGACCTACATCGATTTAACAATATAGCTTCGCCAGAACATCCTCTAGTTAGTTTAATAGATTATAGCAAAATAAATCCAACACCCGAAAATAATGAATTAAAATGGGTGCAGGAATTTTATTCGATTTCTATAAAACGGGACGTAGTCGGCAAGTATCGCTACGGTCAGGAGTCCTATGATTTTGATGAGGGGCTGATGACATTTTTTTCGCCCGAACAGGTTGTTACAGTACAATTGATAGAGGAAGATTTAAATAACAATCCGTCAGGATGGATTTTAGCCATTCATCCCGACTTTCTGTTTGGAACTGCGCTAGCAACAAGTATCAAAAAATATCCGTTTTTGAATTATTCTGTCAGGGAGGCCCTCTTTTTATCAGAAAAAGAAGAGACTATTATCAACGGCATTTTACAAAACATCAAGACGGAGTATCAGACTAACATTGACCAGTTCAGTCAACAAATAATCATCAGTCAGTTAGAGTTACTACTCAACTATTCAGAGCGGTTTTATCAGCGACAATTCCTAACCCGAAAAAAATCCAATCACCAAATTTTAGATCGGCTGGAAGCGCATCTAGAAGATTATTTTACCGGTGATGATTTAATGGAAAAGGGGCTGCCCAAAGTTCAAAGCATAGCAGATAGTTTGAATCTTACACCCGATTATTTGAGCAACATGCTCAAGAGTTTGACAGGACAAACCACGCAGCAACATATTCATCATAAATTAATCGAAAAAGCAAAAATAAAATTATCAACCACAGATTTATCGATAAGCGAGATTGCTTACGGATTAGGGTTTGAACATCCCCAATCTTTCAGTAAATTGTTCAAATCAAAAACGCAACAAACACCTATGGAATTTCGAATTTCATTCAATTGAAAAGGAATAATGTCCGCACAACAAAAGTGGCCGTTGACAAACCAATGCCCAAAAACACATGAAAATCAGCTCAAAATTCCATATATCCATATAGGCAAGGCATTAAAAACACCCCACCCAAATGATTTCATCAGCTTACTCTCGACTCATTCATTCCGGCCAATAAATTTTACCGGATTTTGCAGTTGCATCTTGATTTATCCTTTATTTATCGGAAGACCAAACAGTACTACAGTCATACCGGTAGATCGGGACTTGATCCGGTCGTATTTTTTAAATGCGTGTTGATTGGATATCTAGAGAATATCTGTTCCGATCGTGCTTTAGAGCGTATCCTCCACTAAAAATTAAAGTGAGTACGCCAATACAAACTAGCCCCCATGGCCAACCAATGCCAACGTAAGATAATCTACCAGTTTTCCAAATAGGCCAGCAAACGACCAAGGCAAATAAGAGCAACTGCATGATGACATTGTCAGTAAACAGTTCATTAAAGGATGGACTGCATAGTATAATGAAACTGCCAATGACAAAAATGAAAAGTGGTTTGAAGTATTTCATATTCGAATATTGCAATGCCCGTTCTGAAGGTAGGTAGAAATTGTGGAATCATTGAAAGTTTATATAAAGAGACTACCGAGAAATCCATCCGTGCATTTCAACCCTCTTATTTTGCATCTCACCTTTTTCCTCTTCTAATCATGCCCTATTTGGGACACATTTGTATCGTCAATTTTTACAAAAATAACATACACCTTAAATCATGAAAAAAGTACTTTTATCTCTCTGCATCTGTCTAATGTCAATGGCCTCTTATGCTCAAAGTGGAACTATCAAGGGTACAATTACCGATCAACAATCAGAACTCCCGTTAATCGGAGCTACCGTGCAATTATTAAATGTAGAGGAAGCTAAAGGTACGCTTACCGATGTAGATGGATATTTTATATTAGAAAATGTACCGTTAGGTCGCAATGTTGTACAGATTAGTTACCTCGGCTATGAAACGATGACTTTACCCAATGTAGAAGTGTCTTCTGGAAAAGATGTGGTACTCGATGTAGGGGTTCAGGAAGCAATCGAACAACTCAACGAAGTAGTAGTCACCGCCGAAACGATTAAAGATCAAGCCCAGAATGAAATGGCATCTATCTCAGCACGTCAATTTTCGGTAGAAGAAGTGAATCGTTTTTCAGGGGGAAGAAGCGATGTAGCAAGATTAGCCTCAAATTTTGCGGGGGTTTCCGCACCCGATGATAGTAGAAATGATATTGTTATTCGTGGAAATTCACCAACCGGTGTTTTGTGGCGAATTGAAGGCATTCCGGTACCAAGCCCCAACCATTTTTCCACCTTTGGTACCAGTGGAAGCCCGGTAAGTGCTCTCAATCCTAATGTTCTGAGCAACTCCGATTTTTTAACCTCTGCCTTTCCTGCGGAGTACGGAAATGCCAATGCAGGTGTTTTTGATATCGCATTCCGAAATGGGAATAAAGATCGCTCCGAATTTACCGTCCAGTTAGGTGCCTTTAGTGGACTAGAAGCAATGGCAGAAGGCCCTCTTGGAAAAAATGGCGGATCATACCTGGTTGCCGGTCGGTATTCATTCATCGGACTGGTCGGTGCCGGTTCCACCGCTGCCATTCCTGATTATCAGGATATTTCCTTCAAAGTAGATTTGGGAAGAACAAAAATAGGAAGATTTACTTTGTTTGGCATTGGTGGTCGTTCCAATATCAACTTCTTAGGCACAGAGATTGAAGAAGATGATCTTTTCGCGGCAGAAGATGAGGATAGTTTTGTCAATGGAAGTTTCGGCATGGTTGGTTTAAAACACAACATCATTATCGGAGACAAGACCTATTGGCGAACCGTCATTGGAGGTAGTTTTAGAGGAAACACTTTTGAACAAGATCGATATTTTGACCTGGGCACAGCATCAGAATCCAAACTACGGATTACGGAAGTAGATAATAGTGAAACCCGATTCACCTTTTCCTCTTTCATCAATTCAAAAATCAATGCAAAGCAAACGTTAAGAGCAGGTGTGCTGGTCGAAAACATGGGAACGGATGCTTTCCTTAGAGATAGAGAGGATGCGCCTGATCTCGATAATAATGGAGAGCCAGATTGGTTTACTGCTTATGATTTTAATGGAAGTTTTAGCCTTATCCAACCTTATGTACAAACTAAATATCGATTGTCCCAAAAGATACAATTGAATGCAGGATTACACGGGCAATATTCGACACTCAACGAGCAATTTGTATTAGAACCCAGAGCATCCGTTGCATATTCGTTCAATAAAAAGAATAAGGTAACTTTAGGCTATGGCATGCATAATCAAAATGCACCACTTCCGATGCTTTTCCTCAATGAAGACATTAATGGAGAACTCGTAAGAACCAACTCCGATCTTGATTTCATCCGCTCACAACACTACGTACTTGGATATGATGTAAAGTTATCGAAGAACTGGAGACTTAAAACAGAATTATATTACCAAGACATCGACCGAGCACCAGTAGACCCTTTCGCTAGTAGCTACTCCGTTTTGACAGAAGGCGCCGACTTTGCCTTCTCAGATGACAAAATTTCCTTAGTAAATGAGGGCACTGGGTTTAACCGAGGAGTAGAAATTACGATTGAGAAATTTTACAGTAAAGGATACTATGCATTAGCTACAGCTTCGATCTTCGAGAGTAAATATACCGGTAGTGATGACGTCGAACGTAGTACACCCTTTGATAATGGTTATGTATTCAATGTACTGGCGGGGAAAGAATTTAAAATTGGTAAAGCGAAAAGAAATGCCATTGTCATCGATACTAAATTAACGACCTCCGGCGGTCGTTGGTACACTCCAGTAGATTTAGAGGCGTCCAGAGCTGCAGGATTCGAAGTGCTAGAAGAAGAATTAGCATTTAGTGAACAATATGATAGTTACTTCCGATGGGACATAAAATTAGGGCTAAAACTAAATAGTGGTAAGCGAAAAGTATTCCACCAATTCTTTTTAGATTTTCAAAATGTGACGAATCGAAAAAATGTGTTTGCCCGCCAATACAATCGCTTAACCAATAACATTGACCAAGTCGATCAAATTGGATTTTTCCCGGACTTTTTATACCGATTCCAGTTTTAAATCTTTAGCACATTCCCTTAGAGCTAGTAAATAATGAGCAGCATAGAAAATAGGGCTATCCAACTAATTTGATTTTCCTAAAGCGCTGGGCAAGCAATTCGTAAAATGTTAAAAGCCGCTATCCTATGCTGTTCATTACCGAAAAATTACTTTATATTTATCGACATCTAAAGATTGAATTCAGAACCATTAATCAATGGCGAAAGTTATGGAATCAAGATATGCTTAAACCTAATTTACAATTTCTTGCGTTTGATGATCGCTGGCTTTTATTGATTGGAATTCCAACTATTGCTCTGCTAATTCCTTTTATCTTTTTTGGAGTAGATGTAGCGACCTATTTAAAAAACATCCATCAAGAATTTTTTGAATCCTTAATATACTCCACCGTTTTTTGGGGATTCAATCGGTACTTGATGATTTCGCTAAGAAAAAGGTATAATGCATTTAGTCAGACTTTAAAACGATTTACCATTCAATCCATCATAATCGTACTGGCTGTACCCATCTTATCTTTTTCCGTCACTATGGTTTTGCAGGTCGTATTCAAGCAGTTAGGCACCAAAGATTTATTTGAACCTACACTTTTTCAGGGATTGAGCTCAACGTACATCCTTTCCTTTGCAGTAATAATGCTGTATGATACCATTTATTTTTTTAAAAAATACAAAGAAGCTATTGTGGAAAAGGAACAAATTCAGCTAGCACATATTCAGGGTCAGTTGGAAAACTTACGTAATCAGATCAACCCACATTTTTTATTTAATAGTTTGAATACGTTGATGAATCTCATCCCAAACAATCCTGATAGGGCTATGAATTACTTAGACAAACTTTCCAAATTTTACCGATACACCGTAAGCAATCAAGAGCAACAGTTAGTTCCCATAAAAACGGAATTGGAAAATGTAAAAATCTACACTGATTTATTAAAAGAAAGATTCCACGATGGTATTCAAATTATGCTACCAGAAAATGGTCAAACGGAGATGCATATTTTACCATTATGCCTACAGTTATTAATCGAAAATGCCGTAAAACATAATATCGTTTCCAAGAAAAAGCCCTTACAAATCAAACTAAAAAAAGAGGCGAATTATATCTGGATAGAAAATAATATTCAAAAAAGAATCCATCAGGTAAAATCAACAGGTATGGGGCTTAAAAATATTCGAGAGAGAATTGCTTTTTTTTCAGACCAACCACTTTTAGTCGAAGAAGATAAAAATTCCTTTAAAGTCGGAGTTCCGCTCATCAGCAAATAAAATAATTCCTATGAATATTCTTATTATAGAAGACGAGATCAATGCATTTGAATACCTGCAAAGTATTATTCTAAAGGCCAAACCTGAAGTCACAGTATTGGCCCATTTAGAAAGCGTAGAAGATTCGGTAAACTGGTTGACACAAAATAATGCTCCGGATTTGATTTTTTTAGATATTGAACTATCCGACGGATCGAGTTTTGAAATTTTTCAACACGTGAAAGTAGACGCTCCCATTATTTTCACTACGGCTTATGATCAGTATGCGATCGAAGCGTTCAAAGTCAATAGCATTGACTACCTACTCAAGCCAATTCATATAAACGACCTCACCAAAGCCATCAAAAAGTTTGAGTATTTTCGGCCGCAAGATAATCCAGAACTGACTCAACAATTCAATTCATTCTTCAACAATATTAACCAATCAAAAAAACAGCGCTGCTTAGTCAAACGAGGTAATCATTTCGAGTTTATCAGCATTTCAGATGTTGCTTATGTGAATTCTGATGACGGCATGACCTTCCTTCACACCTTTGATGGACAGCGTCATATTTACGCCAATACCGTAGAGGGACTGATGAGTAACCTGGATACCAAACAATTTTTTCAAATCAATAGAGGGCAAATTGTAAATATAGGTGCAATCAAAAAAATGCATCCCTATTTTAATTCCCGCATGAAGTTAGAACTGTCCAACGCTCCGGCTAAAATTGAGTTTTTGGTCAGTCGTTCAAAGCTTGCTGCTTTTCGGGTTTGGGTGGATAGTTAGGGCGTGCTTGGAAATTATTAATTGGCCTGCAAACCACACACGAACACGTTGTACGTCATTGTACCCCCCCAACCCGCAAATGGCACATTTGATTTTGCCTACACACCAGCCAACCCCAAAAAATCAAAAGAGCCATTTTTACCATCGTTTGATTGGCAGTTAGAAAAATTATGATTACATTTCACGCGTCTTAGACATTATTACCGGAATTACGGTACCACACCTTCTACAGCGATAATCGCCTTGTCTTTTGGAATACTCTTTTTCATTTTGAAATGAAGCTTGTAGCCATTAATACTGGCTCATGCAATTTGGGATACATTTAGAGGTATATCACCTTTATATAAGCGGCCTGTGAAATTAAATCTAAATTTTCACTATGCGATGTTTATCCTCTTTGATTCTCTTTTTGATCGTTTTACTTACTTCCAATTCTCTCCAGGCTCAGGACACAAGAATCACTACACTTGAAAAGGTAGCCCAAGAAATGGTGGATTCCTTGTCCTTCAAGGGAGTCATCATGGTGTCAAAAGAAGGGGAAGAGTTATTGACCCTTACCAGTGGTATGGCAAGCCATGAATTTAATGTGCCCCATGATTTAGAGACAAAATTCAAAATTGCTTCTATTACCAAGATGATGACTTCTTATGCCATTTTCATATTGAAATCGCAGCAGAAGTTAAACCTTGACCAACCAATTTCGAGCTTCTTTCCTGAAATAAAAGAAGATCTTATATCTCAGATAACAGTCAGGCATTTGCTTAAGCATCGGAGCGGGTTGTTAAGAGATTTCACGGTGCTCTCTGAAGAGGTAGCTTATGGCCTGAATTCGCCGGAAGACCTTCTCGCCCTTTTGAATAATACGGAATTGGCTTTTGAGCCTGGTAGCTCTGCCGCTTACTCTAATGTTGGTTACACACTATTGGGCATCATCATTTCAAGAATAATGAAACAGCCCTATGGAGAAGCAATGCAGACGCTATTGTTTGATCCACTTGATATGCATTCCACGGGCCACAGAGTTTTTGACCATATTATTGAAAACAGTGCAGTCGGTTACGATCGTTTGTATGATGAACTAGTGAGAGCAGATCCTGGTTACTCATCTCATACCTTGGGAGCTGGTTCCATTTACAGTAATGCGCCCGATTTACTGAAGTTTTCACAAGAAATTCAAAAAGGAACGCTGTTGTCAAAGGAGGATTTAGATCTATATTTAAAAGATAACGGCAATTACCAAACCGAAGGAGGATGGGTCACCTGGGCATATGGCAAACAAAGTCCGAATCCTAAACAAGTCATCATGCATGGAGGAAGTACGCCCGGCTACCGTTCTGTCATTGCGATTTTTTTAAATGATGGTATTACGGTCATTGCATTGACCAATGAAACGCCCATGCATATTCCTCTTTATTATAATAACTTGGGAAATGCTGCACTTGGAGATGAGGACGTGACAGTATTACAACCCCAGCTTGAAAAACTAATGCCTTTAATTCTAGAGAATAAGTTTGATGTGGCTGAAAAATTGTATCGACAAAATTTAGAGCGCGTAAAAGGCATAGAAAAGATTAAGGCTAGTGAAATAAATTCTTACGCGTATAGTTTTTTAGAACATCGGCGTAACAAAGTAGCCATAAAATTATTCCGATTTGCCATTCAGCTATTTCCCAATAATGCAAATGCCTATGATAGTTTAGGAGAAGCCCTATTCAAAGATGGTCAAACTCAAGAGGCTGCAGCAATGTATAAAAGGTCTTTACAGTTAAACCCGGAGAATCAGGGTGCTAAAGAATTTCTTAAAAAATTAGAGGTTCCCGCTCCCTTACCAACCGAAACCACTCAAATTCCCTTTCCCTTACAAATTGGCATCGCTCTAATTTTGCTTAGTTTAACTCTATTATACTTTCAATTAAAGAGAAAAAACTAGTTTAAAACAAGTGAATTTAGAATTATTTCGTGGAGGCTTTTATTTAGTATTTGGTCACTAATCTTCGTGTTGTTCCTTTTTGGAATCATTCTAATTTTTAAAAGCTAAAAAGTATTGATCAAGGAAAAATAGTTTGTAGTATTGAAAATGACAATCAACAAATCGAATTTGAGTTATTGTCTTTCTGGAAAATTGAAAAAGGAAGGATTATCGCTGAAATAACTGGCGAACAATAATAGAACGTGCTGCAGCAATGGTAGCCGTTGATAAGCTAAACGGGTTGAGTGGTTAAGCCGCCAAACTATATTTAGTATTAGAAATTCTATTGCCGTTGAGGTAGTTCCAATATTGCTTGAAGGTCATAGCCCCATTTTTTTAGAAGCATTGTCGATTTGTTCACAAAGCTAATTTAAACAGGTTCTAAAACTCGTGACGCGATTATAATCGCGCCACGAATACTTGTTTATTCTTTAGCTAAAAGCCCCTGCAAGCTACCCATATAATTTTCCAAAATATTCAGCATCCTCAAAAAGTCTACATCCGTCGGATTAGGATATTTCTTCTTCAACGTATCAATAGCCAAACTCAAATGGCCTTTGGCGGCAAACGGCTGATTTTTTTGATAAAATTCAGACATAATTTTTAAGTCCTGTGCCATTTGGGCGATTCGATAATTTTTCTCAACCCCTTGGTGTTTCAGCATATTATGAGTCGTCCAAGAGTTATCAATACTCAGTTGCGTTTTTAAATTCTGGGTTACTATTTTATTCTTTTGGACATCAAAATATTTTAAAGTAGTTTTTACTTTTGTCCCTTTTTCTTTGCCGCTTTTAACGCTGAATTTGGTCAAAATCACTTGAGTTAATCCTGCATTGATATTATTTAAATTCAATCGAATAGTATTTCCATCAATCGTAGGTTGGTAACCATAGAACTCTACTATTTCCAGGTTTTCACCAAATTCAATTTCTAGAACCGGATCTTTGGCTGCAGGATACAGTAGAGCTTCCACTTCATGAACAAAGATCTTTTTGATATCATTTGGATCATTGATAAAGTGAATTTGATTTTTGCCATGTTGTGTCAATTGTCTGGATAGTTCATAATTAAAATCAACTCCCACACCAACCATGGCAAAATCGATAGAATTTTCGGCAGAGTACCCCTGACTATTTTGAATCATTTTTTCAGGATCAATTACTCCCGTGTTGGCAATAGCATCAGTTAAAACGATTACCCGACTAGAGATATTAGATCGGTCATTTTTTAAAGCTTCTTGAAAGCCAAGCATGATACCATCGTGAAGATTGGTTGAACCTCCCAATTGAATACTGGAAATAGCTGCTTGAATAGCATCTAAATCTTTTACCTTTTGAGCGGGAAGCACTACTCTTGCTACATGATCAAACTCTACTATGGAAATAAAATCTTTTGATCTTAGGTGCTTTACTAACTCCGCCATTGCTTCTTTAGTTTTGACCAACCTTCCTTCAGCGGCCATGGAACCACTTTTATCAATAACCAGCGCGATATTGATTGGAGGAGAATTGAGATAAGCTTCTTTCTTTCCCGTTGCCAAGCCGATTTGCAATACAGCCTCATTGCTGCTTGGAGAAACCATTTTATTGCCCCATCGGATATCCACTCCTACCGCTAAATCGCCCTCCGGCAATGGCAAATCATGAGTATGATAATTGAAATATTCTTCTACAATAATCTCATCTGGTTGAGGAATGATCATTTGTGCAGATTTCTGCTTACTCATCCCCATAGAGGCCGAGGAGTAGCCGCGCTGTGCCCAAATAAAAAGAGGAAGGTTCACCAAAATGGTCACTAATAAAAACTTGCAATTTTTCATCTTTGGAAGTTTATAAGTCCTAACTACTTATGGATGTAGAACTATTTAGTTAGTAAAAATAATTTTGAAATAAAGCTACGGGAGGAGGTAGGAAGGAATCAAAAAAACTATTGGCAAAGCTCTTGTAAAGTACCTTACAAAGGTTTACAAGACTTTACAGAACTTAATCCGATCAACGACCCCACACTTCAATACACTGATTATCAATCCCTTGCATCACAAAATCAGCTTATCTTTGAGTTTCTTGAGCTTAACAGGAGAAAAAACTCTGAAGGAAAATATTTAACTTCGTTTTCATGAATGAATTGGAATTCTTTTATCAATTAAAAGAAGAATTGTTATCAAAATATCAGGAATCTTATCCCCAATGGAAAAGGTCTATCCATGATTTTAGAGGGAAGGAAATCTCCAATTTCCAGAAACTTTTAGAGGAAAAAGTCAATAGCAGAATCAGTGAAAAATGGTTTTACACTCATCTAAAAGCAACTAAAAATGAGAAGTTGCCTAGGATAGACATGTTGGATTTGTTATGCCAATTCTTAGACTTTTCGGATTGGGAATCCTTCAAAAAGAATCACCTAATCGAGAACTTGCATGAACAAGTCAAAGAGGAAGCGGAGGGCAGAAAAAGAGGCTTCTTTAGCCTAGGCAAAAAAAGCATTTCGATCACTTTAGCAACTGGGTTATTGTTAGGTTCGTTATATTTTTTTACCAACAAAAGCAAAGCTATTCAATTTTGTTTTCAAGATGCCGACACCTATGAATTATTACTTAACGACACTCTTGAAATCGAGATATTTCAAGACGGAGAATCTCCAATTGTACAAAGAATAGATGCAAAAAAGTGTTTTAAATGGGACTTGGATCAGGAATCAATTACATTCGCCATTCATGCACCATATTATCGTTCAGATACAATTACTCGGTCTTTAAAAAATCAAAAATATCATGAAGATATTTATCTAAAGAAGGATGACTATGCTTTGATGATTCATCTATTTTCTACTTCAAATTTTGAAGATTGGGAAAAAAGAAGAAATCAATTAGGGCAAATGATTGCAGATGATGCCATTATTTTTCAAGTCGAAAAAGGAAATGCTAATGCAGGGGTAAGTATGTTAAACAAAGAAGAGTTCATTGATCGACTCACTTTACCAATCAATAGTTTAAAAAACATTAAGATCATTCACTCTATGTATAAAGACGAAAAAATATTTCGATTACGATTTATATTGAATGAATAAAATAAAGAAATATGAATAGCTTATCCTTTATAAATATTTTATTATTTCTTTTGCTTTCTCATATAGCTTATGGGCAAGCTGCCACTATTCTTGATGAAGCATCCTACCAAAAACTGGAGAACCAATTTGAAGCAGACGAAGTATCTCCAGAACAATTATTTTTGTTTGAGCGAAAGGGCATCCAAAACCTGAAAGATTTTGTGAGTTTGATGGCAATAATGTCGTCTAAAGACGTGGATCAACGATTCGTCGATCGCTTTAAAACAGCAGCGGTCAAGTATTTCTCTACGCCTAAAGATTCTATTCTGTTTTTCAAAAATAATGAGAAAAAGATCTTTTTAGCCGAGAAATTCATACAAGAGCAGCTAAAAGAGAATTCAATTTTTGAAGATGTTGAACTTGCTATTTTAGACTCATCCACTCCAGAGCTTTTTGAAAAAAGCTACAAATGGACCATTTCATTTCGATTAGTACAAAATGAGAATGTGCCAAAGCGAATGATAGCTACTTTGATTTTAAAAAAGGGAAAAAAGCAGTTTGGAAATACGGAAAAGGAAATTTGGGATGTATACTTTGAAAGAATCGAAGAGTTACAATGATTATTTAATGGTGTAGGACAGTTTGTGTATGTGACGTGCTGACCGAATGGGAAGCATGGCCATCATACACTTTGTTCAGTATAGTTATTTGTTTTTATTTTTAAATTTTTCATTTGAATGCGAAATATATGCAAGCTCACGACCTGGTGCTTTCATTTCTTTTTCTAGTAATGAAAGTTTATTATACTTTAATTTATAGAAAGATTTAGCTAGGCTACCCAGTTTTAATTTTGCTAAATTTTCTATTGTTTCAGCGGTTGTTATGAAAAGAAACTCGAATATTCCTACATTAAATTTTATTCTTTGTATTTTCATATATTTATCATAGTCATTAACTAGATGTTTGATTTTTTCATCAAGTAATGATGTGTCTTTTGAACTCGTAGCAACTTCATTCATCCAAATTCTTAATGCATTTAGTTTATGTTTTGCTTCATTGTCCTTTTTGAAATCTATTATTTCTTCTAAAGAAGTATTTTTGTCAGGAGATGGAATTTGATGTAATATTATCTTCATGATATCTCCTGATTTTTCATTTTTCTCAGAATACAAAATATTTGAAGACTGAATAATTGGAATAACTGATTCGTTATTAACATTTTCGAGATAATGCATTAAAAAGTTTAGGTTATAATAATTTTTATTTTTCCTAGTTCTCTCTAACTGGTCGTGGGCATTAGCATGATAAAGTGAAGTAAAGAAATGTAACCCTTGCTCTGTTTCAAATTGATGTATACATGCTAGTTTCCACGTACTATAATCTATAGTCATTTTACTAATCATTTCTTTAAGTGTTGAATTCAGCCATTCTGGGTATTCATTTCTTGGATTAAAAATTGAGTTTGATAATTCATTATAAAAATGTTTATGCTGATCTTCAATGAAATTTGGCTCTGAAATCAAATTAGATGATATCAAATATTCTAAATCCGCTAACAATGATTTTGGTTTCAAATTTTGATCATAAGCATTTTTTATGTTCTCAAATAAATTTGGAATTATTAATTTATCGAAAAATATTAATTCCTTTTTTGGGGTCTCGTTTAAATTCGAAAAATCAATTATACCAATTCTATTCATGTCTATTTATTTTTTGAACTAAAATCTTTTAAACTTAATTTAGATTCATTACGTTAATTGTGCTGAACGTCTTGATATACGCAACTCATTGCGTATATCTCCCATATCTATTCCTCCAACCGATCTAAAGGATTCACAATTTGAGCTAGGCCAGCTTGGGTAATATGGGTATAAATCATCGTCGTTTTTATTGAATGATGCCCTAACAGCGATTGAAAAAGCGTGTATCAACACCTTGTTCGATCAAGTGTGTAGCACATGAATGTCTTAGGCTTGCAGTTGAGTTTAATGGGCCTACTTAGCTAAATATTTTTTGATCAGATGAAGCTCCAAAACCGGAGTGATGCCGCGTAGCATCAGTGAGTCCGCGGAAAGCAGAGATTTTGAAATCGATATCTGGTCGAAAAAGATAACGCTGTGGTTGGCTTAATTTAACCGAAATGCAAGCCGCTGTATTATTATGGTGGCATAGTCGCACTACCCCATTTAGCGTCTAAAAATGGCGTACGCTGCGCTTACTATTTTGACCTCTGTCTTAACCTTCGAATTCCCCCTAGCGGGGTTAATACTATCAAATGTACTCAGTTAAGATAGCAAGGAGTTCCGGGTATCACAAACTATAGGCGTTTTTTCTTAGGGTTGGCTTTGGGAGGGAGCGCTATTGGTCTTTTGGATGCTCTGCTTCTCTGCTGTGCGCTGCCGAAATCAGTTGATACTCAAGCGCTAAGGAACGGCAAGGTACTTTCATTAAAGTCGGCAAAAGGAAAAAATATCGCTACAAATTGTTATTTAAAAAATTCTCACTATATTAACACAGTGCACTCAGAAGCATAGGCCCAGCTATTGGTTGCTTGAATGGCAAGCTTGTGATAAAGCTGTTTTTAGGTCAATTTCCTGTAAGATGTGTTACAGCGCCTCACAGTATAAAAAACAGATTATTCAATTAATAAAACCAGTTTCTAACAGGAGTCTTCGGAAAGCGCGAGAAGTGGACATGGAGCAGATTACTGCCGAAACGTCCATTAGACGATAGAACATACAGGTATTGCAGATTTATACATAGTACCTAATCTAATATTTTATATTAGTGAAGTAATACCTAAACAATTGACTACACTATTTTTTGCAATAATAATTTTACAAAACATTAGATAAATGAAAAAAACGATTATTTTTATCTTAATTGCCTCCTTTATGTTTTCTTGTAATAAAGACAAGGAAATTATTAATCTTGATAAAACTAGAATATCAGATGGATGTGACGATCGAAAAGAGGTTGAAACAATTCCTGAACTTGTAGATGAATTAAATGAGCAAGCTAATTGCGGGCAAGCTAGTATAGGTTGTGAAGGAATGATTGAATATGAAGAAACTTTTTATACAATCGACTATCCAGGCGTTGTTCCTCACCCCGGAACATGGTGTAACCCTGGGAATCCTAACCCGAATTGCGATGTTTGTTCTCCTCCCTTACCACTTTTGTTTACCATCTCAATTCAAGATGAATTACTTGCTAGAGCCAAGGAAATAGCTTTAGACTTACCGACACCTTGTGGGAATAGTGCTAAAGAAATAACGTATGATTTCATGTGGAATATTAACTGGGATCCTTCATGTACACCGGAGCAACCTTTTAGATTTTGGGTGTCATTGAATGTAAAAATCAGATGCTGCTATTTGGCGACCAGTGATACTTAAATTAGAGCTTGTTTGGGATTTTTTCTTTAGGCCGAACCTGCCTACCTGTGGTAGGTTTAGCGATCTCTGGTGGCAACTAGCATATTTTTGTTTAAACAAAGCTTCTTTTAAGATCGCCACAAACTTAGCGCTAAAGACTTTGCTCATGGCTTTGACCGGAAAAGAAATCGGCCGCGATGGCGCGCCATCTTCCATTGATCATTGGTGGTTACATCTACCTACCAACCGCTTAGTTTGCGTATATCGGTTTTAATATTTGAGGTAAAAGTATTAATCAGTTATTGCCGCCTCAATTTGTTGTACAGGTAGATAGTGTTCCATTTCTAAAGGAAAAGTCAATCCCTGCATTTTCAAAGTTTGAATTCGATACAAGTAAGCTGCTCCATGCATGATCTGCTCTGCCACTTCAGCCACCTTTCTGTTTTGGTAAGGTTCCAGAAAGCTGCCTTTAACCCAATCATTGAAAGCGCCCATGGAGGGGCCACACCAAATTTGGTAATCAGCAGCCCGGTCGGAGGTTCCTGCATTTGCCCAGTTGGAAGATAACCCCAGATACCATCTAAAGATCAAAGCCATTTTACGGTGAGGATTATCTTTGGCGCGCTCGATTTGCTCCGGATCTCTTTTTTCAAAAAATTCAATACAATCCTGCCAGATTTGTTCTAGTGGTTTTCTGAATATCTGCTGCTCTATTTTCAGTCGTTCATCAAGGGGAATCTCATCAATCGATTGATATTGTTTATAGTAATCATACAACTTTTTGGCGCGCGGACCGAAGAGTGTTCCACGTTTCAAAACCTGTAATTCTACCCCCATTTCAAACATATCAGAGGCCGGTGCCATCATTACATCCGTGGAGGCTACCGTTTGCAATAACTTGCGAACGTGCTCCGAAGTGCCCGCTTCTATGCAAGCCTGATTCACGGATCCCGTGACTACATAGGCAGCGCCCATCATGAATGCTGCCAAGGCAGATGCCGGGGTAGAAATACCTCCTGCGGCACCAATCCGTATTTTTTGAGCAAATTGGTATTTCAACTGCAATTCATCCCGCAATTGAATGATGATCGGTAGCAAAGCAACAAGCGGTCGATTGTCCGTATGTCCTCCTGAATCTGCCTCTACTGTGATATCATCCGCCATCGGTACTTTCCTTGCTAGTTCCGCTTGTAAAGCTGTGATCTTTCCCTTTTCTAATAATGACTTCAAGAAAGATTCTGGAGCCGGTTGCATGAAGTGAATCGCTACTTCTTTTCTGGAAATCTTGGCAATCACCTTATTCTTAATTTGAATTTTGCCATTAGCATCCTGGTCCAAACCGGCTACTCGGTAATGCACAATATGTTCTGTCAACGCCAAAAAAGCAGATGCTTCCACCACACGGATTCCTTTTTCTAAAAACAATGCTACGGCTCCTGATTCAAGTGCAGCTTCGACCGGACTATGAATGAGGTTGAAAGCATAAGTTTGATGTGGTAAGTTTTCCTGTATCCTTTCAATAGCCTGCAATACCCGGCTGGGCACTAAACCCGCCGCTCCAAAAGACCCCAACAAGTTGGCTTTTCCAATGGCAATCACCAATTCTTCAGAGGCAATTCCATTGGCCATCGCTCCGGTTTTATACGCCAAACCGAGATTATAATCTTCTCGGAAAGATGAATCCCCCAATTGGCTCGCAGTCATCGGATTGGCAATTGCCAATACTTGCAGTCCTCTACCTTCCGATACCAATTCCCCCGTATTACTCACACCAATTCGTCCCCGAAAATCCTTCATGACATAGCAAGGTTTATCGGTTTCCTTTAATTTTTGCTGGATACTTTCTGCATCAAAAACAATGTCATAGGGCGATCCTTTCCAAAATAGTTGCTGCGGAGTTCCTTGATAATGTATAGTCATGATAATTTTTTTAATTTAAATAACCTAAGCTTCCTCAATTCCCAAAGCCAAATCGGTCACCTGATAAATGCGCATTTTTCCATTCCATAAATAGGCATCGGCAATAATCGCTAATTGATTTCCGCGTTGTTCAATTGTTTTAATATGTACTTCCAAATGCATTTCTTGGACATTGGTTAAGATTTGCCCTCGATACTTCCAAATAGTTTTATGATTAGCTAATTGTACAAACTTAGGCGACTGAAAATCTTTTGCCAGATCTTGTTGTAAAGCAAAAACCTGCATGGCTTGTACAATAGATTCCACACCAAGGGAGCCAGGCATCACAGGGTCTTGATAAAAATGGCAGGTAAAAAACCAGTCATACGGTTTTATAAACTTGGTCGCATGAATATAGCCTTTCCCATACTGCCCTTGATTTTTAGCAATTTTTAATTGGTCCAGTAAATTCAATTGCTTTTCTCCTAAACGGTAATGCGGTTTTGCATCAGGTGCTTTATATAATTTCATTTTACCATACAAAGAATCTAATTTAATTTGCATGTAATCCTTAGTGGTCAATTGTTCTGTTTCAAACCAAGGGGCCACTTCTGCACCTTTATCTAAACCAACCTGTGCAGCCAGCGCATCAGCAGGAAAGAAACCAAAGGATGATTTTCCATGATAAAAAACTTGTCCGTCAATAGATAGCTCAAAAGTGTAGTTTTGTAAAATGGTGCCGCCAAGTGCAATAGAGGAAACCAATACGGACTTATTGGTAATCGTTTTTCCTCGAAAATCTGTTCCATCCGGTAAATCAGACAATTCTCCGTCGCCATCCAAATTTCTGAAATACAGGTTTTGGTCTGAAAACTGTAAGGTACTTCCTAAATAAGCCCCCAATAATCCACAAGGTTGCAAAGCGATTTCCATTAACACGGAATAAGGCATCGAGTGATTTGAATTCTGCTCATAATACCAAGCGTTGACCGGGACATCGTATTCCGCGAAGATCGTGGCTGGTTTTGAAAAATCTCCGCGCTTACCTTCAATATTTAACACCCTTGAAATCAATTGTAAATCAGTATTCGGCTGACGAGAAACTGTTCTGCCATCATAAACCGAAAAATCAGGACCGAAACATTTCGACAGATCATCCAGGGCAAACGTAGTAATATCTTTTTCATTCATCAAAGCGCCTTCCGAACGAGGAGAAATGGCTACATCGTTTGTTTTTTCTAAATACTTTGGATTGGTTTTTTCCCGTAATTGTAAACCAAGATTTTCAAAATGCACCGTCACTACATCATCTGAAATAATTTCTAAATCACAAATGACGTATGGATTTGGGATTAAGCCGATCTCTTTAATTTCTAATTTATACACCAACTTGGTATCTTTTGGCGTCACCTGTTTTCTGCACCGGACTTTTTGTGGTAAATCAAAAACAGGTTGATAGCGCGCATCTTTAGTCAGTCGTTGCAAACCAAGCATTAGCATGAAAAACCGAAGCAGGTTTCCGCCACCTTCAGCCTGAAGAGATCCTGCCAGGACTTCATCATCTCGGAAATGGCAGGGGAAGTACCAATCGTCTGGGTGTAAATCTTTTTCTGCAACAATGTATCCCAAACCATAGGGTCCTCCGATCAAATCAACAGAAACAATCCGGTCGATCATTAAGATTTTCTCCGGTGGTAAGCACAAAGAAGGGTTGCGGCCATTGGCAAAGTAAGATTCATCTTCAAAACATTTCTCTATATCTCCGTTGATAAGATGCCGCAAATCTGCTTTTGAAAAAACCGTTTTATGCGTTTTCAATAAAGGCGTAAAGTATTTTTTTGGCGCGTTTTGTCTTGCTTCAATTTCACTCGCAGTGTACACCACTCCGTTCCCTTCTGCCAATTGAGCGTCGCCAAAAAATCCCGCACAACCACCATCCATTTTTAATACCAACCGATCTTCCACATAACATCGATAGCTGAAAAAGAATAGTAAATTATCACCATTTCTTACAAATGAATTAATGGAAATATCATAACGAAGCGTTTGGCCTTCAAAGGGTAAGTCATCGACAAAAGTCAGCGTACAATCAAGCAAACGATACACCAAATTGCCTTTGTTTTGGAAGTCAATACCCAAATATGAAATCAATAACAAATCACATTGTCCTGACTCTACAGATACCGCCCAGGGAATTTGCCCATCCGTGGTAAACCATGCATCGTAGGGAATATCGTATTCCGTTTGCATAGTGGAAGGCTTGTATTCCCCGAGTTTACCATTCAGGCCCGTCACCCGGCTTACTAGTAAATACGGATGCATCGGCAGCATCACTCGGCGAGGATAAGTGTCGATAAGGGCATATTCAGGACCGAACACCCTGGCGATTTTCCCATTGGCAAACTCTTCCAGATCTTCCTTGGAGAAAATAATTTCTTTCCCCTTCAATTGCTCTCCAGATGCAAAATTTTGTAACCTTAAGCCATTCTCTCCTATTCGATTAACTGAATCCACAGTTTCGTTGGTCTTTTCTATCATGTTCGTTTCCATTGCTGAAATAGATTTTGGTATTGGTGGATGATTGGAAATTGGATTGATAATAGGCGGTTCTTTAACTATTTTTACGGAAGGCAATGGTTCAGAAAAAGTTCCCGCGTCTCCAGAGAGCACCATTTCTTTTTTTACACTCCGCTTCTGAATGTTTTTAAACCGGTTTCGATGCTCACCTTTTAAAATGGAACTAAAAATGCGCTTGCCTCCCGGTATGATCCTTTTTGAAAACCGAGCTCGTTGATACGTCTTGTCCACTGAAGGATACAACATTGATAAGTCCAAAGACAGTCCGTGGCTAAGCAATTGAGCGAATAAGGCTATCAAAGACTGAATATCAGATCTTCCTTTTTGATTAATGGAAACGGCAAGATGTTCCTTGTTTTTTAAAATGGTATTAATCCATTTGGTGCAAGTTGCATTGGCACCAAGTTCAATAAAGATAGTTGCGCCAGCTTCAGATACTGCTTTTACCGTTTGTGGAAAATCAACTTGATGGGTACAAACGGCGGTAGAATTTTCCGCGATCGCCTTGCTCTTGAGTTCAATTTTTGCTTGAGAAATACTGGAATAAAAATCAATATCTGGTATTTCCTGTAAAGGAAAATTGTGCATTTTCAATAATCCATCAGTCTCTTTTTTACAAAAATCATGATGGATTACATTTTGAAAAGGTATGGTGACAGATTGACAATTTAATTGTTCTGCAATGGCTAAACAGGCCTTTTTATCTCCTGAAATAACCACTTCATTTTCGGTATTTATAAAGGTCAGGTAGACCTGGCTTTCTTTATCAACCAATGATTTCACCCTTTCTTTTGGCGCCAGTAAAACCAAGCTGATCCAGCGTTCTTTGGCTTCTTCGATAGTGATACGCCAATGTTCAGCTAACAATTCCAGGTTTCCAGCAAAGCGATTTTTGAAAATCGGGGAATCTTGAAATTCTTTAGCTTCTTCGGCACTCCAAACACCAAATGAATACCACATACTACTGCATTCGCCCATACTGTAGCCAAAAGCGATGTTAGGATTTAATTTAAAAAATGACCGTAAAATATGCGTAAAGCTGGCCGAGTAGAAAACACCCACCGACATCATGGCTATTGCATTTTCATAAATATTAGGAACAATTTCCAAACTGCTTTTTTGTTTTGGAAACAAATAATCTGGCCATATGAATTCATCGAGATTGGGCAGTATTTTTTCAAAATGCGAATACAAAGCAGGAAACAACTGAAACAGGTCTTGCCCCAAACCCGTGTAAGCGGTCGATGACCCCGGATAGACAAAAGCAACTTTTCCTTTCTTACCTAATGGGTTGGGAGAAAAATAACTTCCTCGTGGTGTTTTTAACACTTGATTTTTTTCTAATGAACGGATGATATTATTTTTGAAAAAATGGATTTCCTGTGCTAAATCTGTTCTGTCTTTTGCAATCAAAACGATGCATAGATCATTTTTCTTTTCTTGAAATTTTTCATAAAACTGTTGTGCAATCTCTGCTAATGGATTAGTTGTTTCTAAAGTAATTTCTAAGGCAGAAAGTTGCTTGATTAATTCTTTTCCATTATTCCCCTTTAGAGGAAAAAGCTGAGGAATATTATTCTGAAGAAAAGTGTTTTGATAAGTAGGTTTCTGCTCGGATTCAGACAATCGGATTTGAATACCTTCCAATCCATTCACCATTGCACAACGATTGGTTTGCCCATTTTGTAAGACCCAGGGTCGCGATTTTACAGGAAAATAATATTTACTATTTTCAAAATGGTGAGGATCTTTGGAAGCTTTCCAATTGGGAATACCAGGAATAAATCGATGGTAAATGCAAAGTGCCGTTTTAATCAAGCTGGCAATTCCTGATGCTGCATAAGTATGGCCGATATTTGCTTTGACACTTCCAAGAGCAATAGCCTCTGTTGGTTGATTGGCAAATAGTAAATCCCTTTCGGCTTCATCTTGCACCGGAATTCCTGTAGCAGCCAACTCAAGGTAAGCACCATTTGGTGTAGCTTGAGTTTTTCCAATATCATCAATAAGGGCATAAACTTTATCGTTTTTGGCTGCATTTTTTTGCTTTAAAACGATTGCCCCCGCCCCTTCCCCAACTAACCACCCATGGTCATTTTCATTAAAAGAAAGACTAGGCTTTTGAGATGGATTAATTTTATCTTTTTGGTTTCTTAAGAGTACATTTTCCAGCCCTCCCGAAAGATCGACTCCTCCAACTACAACTGCTTCAACTTCTCCAAGTGACAACATGTTCTGCGCAATTTCCAGAGCTTTAAACACTGAGTTGTCGCCACAAGAAACCGTAAAAGCTGCCCCTGAAAAATCCCAAAGTGCGGCGATCCGGCTGGACATGATATTACCTACAAAACTCGTATGCTGACTGGGCGTCTGAGCACCTTCCCGAAAATAAATTCCATTTTTGCAAAGCTCCTCTAGCTCAGCTTCCTGGGCAGGATTTAGCAGGATATCGCTCTGGTCTAAGGCCGCTTTTAATTGCCAGCTTACATCCCAGCGTGCGAGGTAATGATGAATGGCCAACTCCGATTCCATCGCGATTAAGACCGCTACATTTTGGCTCTCTTCCAAACCTGCATCCTTAATAGCATTATCCGCAACTTTTAAAATGAGCGCTTGCTGAGGTTCTAAAGTTTCGGCTTCTTTCGGTTGAATTTTATATCGAAATAAATCAATTTCAAAATCTTCTATATAAGCTCCTTTGGGCGCTTTACCATCTTCGAATCCATAACGCTTCAACAAATCTGTATTTTCTTCAAATCCTTTCCATCGCCCTTTTGGTAATGGTTTAAAATGTTGTTTACCATTATATATCGTTGCATAAAAATCGTCCAGATTTGTGCAAGCTCCAAAATGCGCATCCATTCCAACGATGGCCATTGGCTGCAAATTAAAAGGCTTTTTGCTAGTAGAATTATTTTGAGTTTTGATGTAATTCTGGACTACCATGTGCGCGTTCGTTCCACCGAAACCAAAAGAATTGATCCCCGCTTGCTTTTTAAACGTTGACCAGGGCATCGCTTTGGTAATCATTTGTTTTGGCCCGATCCAATCATTGTCTGCCTTCACTGGGTTTTCCAAATTGATATTAGCCGGAATCATTTCTTTTTGCATGGCCAGCAACACTTTTAGTAATCCGGTCATTCCTGCCGCAGTAAGCAAATGTCCCATGTTAGATTTTACCGAACCCAATAATGGGGTCGTTTGGTGCCTGGCAAAAAAGTCAGCAATGGAATTCATTTCTGTAGTATCACCAAGGGGGGTCCCGGTGGCGTGGCATTCCAGATAAGAAGTATTTTTTGGCGAGACATCATCCCCCTGATACGCTCGCTCAAAAGCCAGTTGTTGTCCTTTGGGATTTGGGCTTAACAAAAATTTACCTCGCCCATCATTGGATAGACCAATGCCTCCGATAACGGCGAAGATAGTGTCACCATCTCGTTCTGCATCCTCTAATCTTTTCAGCACTACCATTCCTGCTCCTTCCGAAGAGACTAGCCCGGATGAATTTTTATCCAAGGGAACAAACTTCTGGTCGGATGGTGCATAAGCATGAAAAATCGAAAATCCCATATGAATAAACAATTGATCAGAGGCACATACAGCTCCAGCCAACATCATATCAGATTTTCCGGTTACCAACTCATCACAGGCCAACTTGATTGCGTATAAAGAAGTGGCACAGGCAGCATCTAAAGCATAGTGGCGCCCCCCAAGACCGAGTGCTTTATTGACTAAGCCTGAAGGTGTATTTTCCAATACTTCATTTTGTGGAATAGCTTGAATTGAGGATGGTATTTTAAATTGATCGTCTTGTAACAATTGCTGAACAGCCGTTTCGGTTGTTTGAGTGTAAATAGATGACAGCAACTTATGCGAAGAGCCAGTAGGAAAAGATAGATTGCCTAAAATCAAACCGCAGGATTTCAAACTTTTTTTATCGTTCAAATAACCACTTTCCCGCAGGGCTTCTTTCGCAACGTAAAGCGACCATTGGTATAATTTATCTTGTTTTGCCAAATATTCAGCTGGCAATTCGTAGCCATTCGGATCAAATTGAAATTCACGGATGTACCCGCCCCGCAGTGAATAGCAACGATCTACTATTCCTTTTTCCGTTTGAAAAAAGTGTTCAGGTTTTACACCAAAATCCTCTTCCGTTGCCAAACCTGTTAAGTCTTTTTCATGCATTAGGTTATTCCAAAACTCTTCCGGGGAGGATGAGCCTGGGAAAAGACCGGATGTTCCTATAATGGCTATTTTTGTCATTGTTTTCTTTTAATCAAGTTTGGGCTTTCTTTACCACACCAATTGTTTCGATACGGTAACAGTTGCACCATTAGTTTGCATATAAACAGTACCTTCTTCATCATAAACGGTGCACTCGGCTACCATTTTAAAATCTGTAGCTTCTTTGATGGTTACATTAACCAATAATTGTTTTCCGAAAGGGATATTCTTATAAAGGATGGCGCTATCCGTTTGAAGCGGAAGACTCTTCGCTCCATCCTTATATTTTTGTACCCAAACGACCATACCTTGATATTGAATGTCTGCAAAAAAGGTATTAACCGATTGTACCGGAAATTGCCCTTGTTCTGAAAGTGGAACTTCGGGTCCTTTGCAGGATAATACAATCTTGTTTTCTGTACAATCCAGAATTTGCTCTATCCCCTGAAAATATTTATCGTGAAAAAGCGAACCATCTTCATATAAAATAGCACCATCCGTAGCTTGGTAATTTTCGCTGGTTTGATGGGAAAACTTTGGCGCTTCGGGCATTTCGTTTTTATTGACTAAAATCACTTTAGCCCTGTAATGATAGGTCGGTAGTTTTCCGCCTTCGCTGAGTACTGTGGTTTCAAAAACTATTTGCCTGGCATTTTTCTCTAGCTCTTTTAATTCGATTACATAGTTTTCTTTCTCCTTGCCATCAAATACAATCCCTTTAAACAGTTTGGTATTTTCTACTTTGAAAACTGCAAAATCAGGATACAATCTTTCACAAGTTTGCGCCATCCAACCAACAGCATTGACTACTGGTAAAACAGCATTGCCTTGTATGACATGGTGCATTAAAAATGGATTGTTTTCTAACTTTAAATGTCTTTTAATTCGATGTGTTTGTAAATCTCCGATGTGGCTAACAGCGGTCGGCAAAGTACCACCAATAATAACTTGAGGCTGTTTGGCATAATCGGTATTGAATTCATTGACCAACATAGCTGCACCACCTTCGCTGTTGACTAAGGTGACACCGGCCGCTTCGAATTGTGCTTTTAATTCGCCAGTTACCATTCCGCTATCCCAAGCCCCCCAGTTTATTGCTGAAACATGGGTTTTAGGATGATTGGTTTTAAAAAGGTGAGCTGCTTTACTCAAAATTTCATTGGCAATAGCATAATCAGTCTGTCCAACATTTCCATAAAATCCAGCTACCGAAGAAAATAATACTAAGTGATCTAATTGGTCTAAATGGACAGCGCCCAATAAACTCAGGAGGCCGTCTAGTTTTACAGAAAGTACATTTTCAAAATCAGATTCAGACTTGTCCTGGATATATTTATCGGCCAAACGGCCTGCTCCGTGGATGATGCCTGTGACCACACCAAAAGTAGCTGTAACTTTATCGAGTTCGGATTTAAAACTTCCTAAATTAGTTACATCACCTTTTAGATAAGCGACTTGTCCTCCATGCTTTTTGATTTGAGAAATGGTATCATCGATTTCCTTTTTGGCAATAATATCTTTAAAAATACTTTTGACGACTTGCAGGCTAGGCTTTTCTCCCCGTTCTTTCAAGTCATTCATAATCAATCGTTTCAAAGCAGCTTCATCGCTTTCGTTTTTAGCAAAAGTCGGAACTTCAAAATCGAAAGAAGAGCGTCCAAGTAAGATAAATTTACATTGAAACGTTTTCGCCATTTCAATAACACAAGTGGCGGTCACTCCTCTTGCACCACCACTGACCAGAAAGACAGCATCATTCGAAATAGTGGTTTTAATTTTTTGGTTTTCAAGTACATTAACTGGCTTCACGCAAGTCGTTTTTCTACCGTTTTCATCAACAGCTACTTCCACTATTCCAACATTAACATCATGAAGTTCAGCAAGAACCTGACTCGCTATTTTGTCAACAGAAAGCTCTGGTTGAATATCTAGGGCTCGGCAAAATACCGGTGACCATTCCAAATTAAGACATTTGACCAAACCAGTAATTCCTCCTCCGATTACAGAAACATTTCCTCTTTTTCCTTGTCCAAGTTTTCCGTCCATTCGAGTGACTGTCAGGAAATTTGCCCGTTGTTTTTCACCTAATTCATTCAAATCTGCTTGCAGATGTTTTGCAAGAAAAAACAAGGATTTCACCAATCCCTTTTCTGCCTGGAAGTGTTGCGTGAAATTTCCGTTCTGGAACTCGAAATGAGGATGCAGGTGAATAAAACTCCCCGTTTTACCATATTTGGAACGAATCAACTGAATAGCGTTTTGAACAGCTGTATCAGAATTTTCGGAAAGATTTACTGCATGCTCAGTAATGGGATTATTAACAGTAGGAAGGTTTAAAACGACGACTTTATGCCCTTCTGCTTTTAATTGAGCGAGCACACGTAGCGTTAGTTCTGAACCTTCATTTGTTATTAAAACATGATGGGTATCTGGTAAAGTAAATTCCAGAGAATCAGGTTGAGGCAAAAACTTTAAACCGATCTCCTTCCTTTCTACCCCATATAAGGCACCAGTTTTTACCATGCCTTTTTCCGTAGTTTGAATTGCAGGGGGCGTTATACTAGGCGTTTTTTTTTTCCAGTATGACTTACGTATTTTACTATTTCCCCTAGTGTGCGCAACTCCGTTAATTCATTTGGGTTGATGTCAGACATCTCCGGGTATTGTTGAGTCAAAGCACCAAATATTTCTACTCGTTTAATAGAATCGATCCCAAGGTCCGCTTCCATATCCATCGTCAATTCTAACATCTCCGCTGGATATCCCGTCTTTTCGCTAACCACTTCCAGAAGGATCTTCTCTAATTGGCTAGTGGTCATTCCATTATTCGTTGGTGTTGGTGCAACGGGAGTTGGTGTTGGTGATTGCACAGGTGCAGCAACCACTTGATTGACAATAGCCGCTCCACCTTTTTGACCAACATAATTAACAATCTCTCCTAGTGTGCGCAGCTCCGTTAATTCATTTGGATTGATGCCAGTCATCTCCGGATATTGTTGTGTCAAAGCACCAAATATCTCTACTCGCTTGATAGAATCGATCCCCAGATCTGCTTCCATATCCATCGTCAATTCCAACATCTCCGCCGGATATCCCGTCTTTTCGCTGACTACTTCGAGTAATACTTTTTCTAATTGATTAGTGTCCATCCCACTACTTGTCGGAGTGGATTGAGTGGGTTCAGTTTGAGGCACCGACGTATTTTCAACAGGAACTTCTGCTTTGGTAGTAGGAGTACTCACCGCCTGGTTAGCAATAGCAAATCCACCTTTTTGACCAACATAATTAACAATCTCTCCTAGTGTGCGCAGCTCCGTTAATTCATTTGGGTTGATGCCAGACATCTCCGGATATTGTTGTGTCAAAGCACCAAATATTTCTACTCGCTTGATGGAATCGATCCCCAGATCTGCTTCCATATCCATTGTCAATTCCAACATTTCCGCTGGATAACCGGTCTTTTCACTAACTACTTCCAGAAGTATTTGCTCTAATTGGCTAGTGTCCATTCCATTGTTAGCTGGCGTTTGTACAATAGCCACTTCGGGTGTTGACTTTTCAGGAACTGCTTGGGTTACAGGTTTTACCATTACTTTTAAAGGAGCATTGTCATTGCTGCCGTTAGCCGTCAAAGGTGTTTCCGGAACAATAGGAGGTAAATTATTAGCAATACTATTTTTTACTTGACCGCTACTCGTTGATACGGGGTTTTGGTTATTATCTATTTGATTGGATAATATTTGTAAAAGTTGTTGTGCCTGTTGATTTTGATCACTCATAAATCGCTCAAATATTTCGAGTGATTTTGTTTGATTAGATTTAAATGACTCCAGTGTCGCCTGCAGCAATTGAAGGATTTCTTTATTCATCATTTCTTCTTCATTTTCAGTTTGAATATTATTATTGTTTCCCACCGGAACCTCTATGATCTTTTCCTGGATCACTACTTTCTCAACTATTTTGCTCTGGCCTCCAGATATTTGAAAGCCATCATTCAAAACATCTTGATATGCTTTTTGAGTTGGAGCCGAAACATAATTGTTTCCACTTAATTGAACATTGAGTTTTGTTTTTGCGGGAAGTGGCGGTAAATTTCTTTTATAGGGATCGATATTAGAAAGTGGCAAACCTAAAATCCGCAATTGTAAAATGGCATCCCGGAATTGCAAATCACTATCTTTTTTTGCATTAGCATTAACGGCAATCGCGATGTGTTCCTTATCTTTCAAAATGTTTTTGACCAAGTTTGTTAAGACACCTTTAGGACCAAACTCCACAAATACACGGCCACCAGCCTGATGAATATTCTCAATCTGATTTTTAAATAATACCGGCTTTAAAATCTGACCTTCTAAAATAGATCTCAAGTTGTTCAAGTCTTCAGGATAAGCTTGTCCGGTGGTATTGGAATAAACAGGAATCTGTGGTCGATTGAAATCTTGTTTAGCTACGAAATTAGAAAACGGCAACTGAGCGTGTTTGACAAATGCCGTATGAAAAGCGGCAGAAACAGGTAATAACACAACCGAAAATCCATCCCCCCTCAATTTCTCTTCTGCTGCTTTGATAGCGGTAGTACTTCCTCCTAAAACTACCTGATTATTTGAATTCACGTTGGCAATCTGAACGCCTTGCATATGCGCAATAGCCTGTTGCACTATTTCCTGTGATGCTTTTACTGCGAGCATCGTCCCTGTATCTTCTCCGGGATTAGTGAGCGCCATTGCATTGCCTCTTTCTTTCGCTAAAGCCAAGAAAGTATCTTCATTAAATGCACCGGCTGCCCAAAGAGCTGTCAACTCACCAAAACTATGTCCTGCTGTGAAGTGAGGTTGAAAACCCGATTTCTGCAAAACTTTAAATTGTCCCATGCTCAGGGTACCTATAGCAGGTTGGGCATACTGGGTGTTCGTTAAGTTACGATGATTAGCTTGCTGTTCTTCGTTTGAAAAAGCAGGAATTGGGAATATGATTTGGGATAAAGGCGATTCCCCTTTTTGCTGAAATAAAGTATCTGCTTTTTCAAAAGTCTGCGCAACTTCCGGGAAAGCGTTTGCCAATTCCTTACCCATCCCCACGTATTGAGAACCTTGTCCCGCGAATAATGCCACTACTTTTTGAGCACCTAAATCCAAACCACTTGGGCGATAATGAATGCCTTTCGGATGACTCCATTCTTCGGTATTGGTTTGAAGGTTTTGAATAGAAATGTTCAGCATTTCAATACAATCTGCTACATCTTTTGCGACAAAACCTATACGAGCATCTGATTGGGCAGGCAGGATATCCTCGGATGCTATAACCATATTTTGAAAAGCGGATACTTTGTCTGATCCTTGCAACTTTTCCAGATTTGCCTGACAAAGTTGGAGCAATTCAGATGGACTTGCTGCCTGGAGCAATATTGTTTTAAAGGGTTCGTGTAAGCGGTAATCCAAAGGATTATTATTCCCTTGGTATTCTTCCATGGTTATGTGGACATTAATACCTCCAAATCCAAAAGCACTAACGCCGGCCCGTCGAGGATGCCCGTTTTTAAGCCACGGTCGACATTCAGTATTTACATAAAAGGCTGAATTTTTAATATCGAATTTGGAGTTGGGTTGTACAACGTTAATTGTTGGAGGCAATACCTTATGATGTAAGCTTAAAACCGCTTTTATCATTCCTGCCGCACCTGCGGCAGCTTTGGTATGTCCAATTTGGGATTTTACAGACCCCAATGCAATGTGTTGTCTTTGCGGATTACTTGCTCCAAAAACCATTTGCATGGAAGTAAATTCGGTAGGGTCTCCAGCCCCCGTACCTGTACCATGAGCCTCTATTAGTCCAACTGTTGAAGGTGCATAACCCGCATCTTCGTAGGCACGATTCATGGCCAATGCCTGGCCAGAAGGCCTAGGTGCATATACCGACTTAAAACGTCCATCACTTGAAGTCCCAACTCCTGTTATAACTGAATAAATCCGATCTCCATCCCGTTCGGCATCTTCCAGTCGTTTTAAGACTAACATACCCAGTCCTTCACCAATCAACATACCATCTGCTGTATCACTAAAAGGGCTGATATTTCCTGATTTTGAGAAAGCCGGCGTTTTACTAAAGGACATAAACATAAACGGAGAATTGTCAGTATCCACCCCGCCTGTAAGCATCATATCACATCGGCCTTCTATTAATTCACTTAGAGACATTTTGATGGCACTCAGAGAAGCCGCACAAGCTGCATCGACCACACTATTGATTCCTCCCAGGTCAAAGCGGTTTGTGATCCGCCCAGCAATAACATTTCCCAGCAAACCTGGAAACGAGTTTTCATTCCAGCTTACATAGGCTTTTTTCATTTTATCAACGATGTAAGGGATATCTTCTTCTGATACTCCACTTGCTCTCAAAGCTCTTTCCCAGATGGGGTATTGCAAACGGGCAATGAGGGGGGTAATGAGTTTTTGTCCACCACCTACACCTAATAAAACGCCCGTTTTTTCTTTCAGCTCTTTAGTGAATTTGGAGGAATTCTTTCCGTATCCGGCATCTATTAAGGCATCACGTGCAGCGACCAAACCAAGGAGCTGACTGGCGTCAGTAACTTCAAGGATATTCGGTGGCAAGCCAAATTCCAAAGGATTGAAATCAATTTCTGGAAGGAATCCACCACGCTTGCAATAGGTTTTATCGGGTGCGAACATATCAGCATCATAATAATCTTCAATTGGCCATCGATTTGCGGGAACCTCTTTGATGCTGTCTTTTGCCTGAATAATGTTTGTCCAAAATTCTTCGATATTTCGGGCATCCGCAAACATTGCAGAAAGGCCGATTACTGCAATGGGCGTTTTTTGTAGAGAGCTATTTATATTCATGAATGATTTTTAATCGGTTTTCTAAATTGAGACCCTAAAAAGTTCTTCTTGTATTTTCAATAATTCAATACCTTTAGTAGTACAAAGGCCTCTCAAGTAAGGCACTAAAATTCCAAAGGTCAATCGTTCTTTGCTGAACTCCGAGACTGGAAATTGATTATTATCTTTCAGAAGCTTTAGCATGGCTAAAACCGTTTTTCCCACTACCTCCACATCCATATCCTTTTGAAAAATTCCATCCTTGATTCCCCATTCGGCTAAATAGACCAACTGCTGGTGTGCAAAATTTCCTGAATTCCTGTAAGATTCATGGAGCAATCCCGGGTAATAATGAAGGATATCACTAAAAAAATTTGGATTTACTTGATACGTGCGGTGAACAATTTTTTGGTGCAGATAGCCCATTGCCTCTATGACATTGTCAGAAGACTTTATAATTTCCTCATTTTCTGCTTTGACTTTAGTATTGTATACGTCAAGGCAAGCTCGGAGCAAATAAACTTTATCCTTAAAATGATTGTAAAGCGTCCTTTTAGAAGTATGTAGTTCTTTAACTATCTTATCAATAGTGATCGCCTTCACACCATTCTGTGTAAATAATTTTGTTGCCGTTTCTATTATGAGCTCCTTAGTTACCATGTTTGTAAAACACCTAAATTAAACAGGTGGTAATATTTTTGTTCCAATAGTACCACAAAAAACGAAAGATCTTTGATAGGAGCTAATAGTATCGCATTTTAATTTTTTATTTGACCTATGATTTACATTTACAAGGCTAATTCTAATCGGATTTTACAAGAAAAAGAGTTTGAAAACTTACTCAAAGAACTGCCTAAAGAGATGCATGAACGAGCTCGTCGATATAGGTTTGCACAAGATGCGCGTAACTTTTTGTTTGGGCGATTACTTTTAAAAAAGGGCTTGGAAGAACTTGGTATGGGAAACCAACTAGGGCGTATCACTTATCAAAAGAATGGGAAACCTTTATTGGAAGATGTTTATTTCAATATTTCTCATTCTAAAAACCTGGTGGTATGTGCTTTATCAACAAAAGGAACAATAGGGATTGATGTGGAAAAAGAAGAGCCAAAGCCTCTCGAAAATTTCAAGCCATGGTTTACAGCGAAGGAATGGATAGACATCAATAAGGCACCTTCATCCATTCGACAATTCTATTGGTACTGGACCAGAAAAGAAAGCATCATTAAAGCTATAGGAATAAACTTATCCGCTCTCAATCAAATTGAGTTGGATCCCAGCCAAGATTTTTTTATCGACCAAGGAAAAAAGTGGTATCTAAATAATTTAGATTTTGGCGATGATTTCTTCGGAGCCTTATGTTCTGAAGTAAGCGAATCAGTAAATGTGAGAGATCTCGGCTTCAATTTGTATAATGGGATTATTTAATTTTTTCCAGGAGCGATAGATTAAAAAATCACGTTAAAAACAAAGCTCACTGTCTCCTTTTCAATTAATTACAGACTCTACTTTAAACTAGTGGTTTGAATGCGGAAAAGCCCAAAAACAAAGGGGAATTCGCGTTGTCCACGAATTCCCCTGAGATGATCGGTGACCTGGCCGGGGCTCGAACCCGGGACCCTTTGATTAAAAGTCAAATGCTCTACCAACTGAGCTACCAGGTCATCTGATTGGGTGCCTTTTTCCAAAGGCGATGCAAATATACAATCATTTTCATTAAAAGCAACAAGAGTAAAAGAGATTTTCTTAAAAATTAGTTCACCAATCTGAAGATTTTTATGAAAGCCAATGGATACGGGCTATCGCGGCGGGGTGGCTTCGGCCAGGGCTCGCTCAAAAGCTGCAAAATCACGGTAATCCTGGAGGACATGGCTGGCACCGGCCGTTTGGAGCGTCTCCACATCCCCGCGCAGACGGATGCCCACAAAATTGAGCTGCATGCGACGGGTCGTTTTAACGTCCCAGAGGGCATCACCAACGTAGACGATCCGTGGGGGAAGCGGATCAGGATATTGGGCAAAGACACCTTCGATGATGGCTTCGCGGGTAATACAGCCATCGGCAAAGTTCATGAACATGGCTTCGGTGGGAATATCGACGTGGCGCAACTTAAGCATGGCCGGGCGGCGCCAACCGCCCGTAGCAATCCCGACCTGGTAGCCGGGATGATTGAGCAAATCCAAGACCGTGCGGCGAGCGGCGGGCACTTCCCGAAAATCGTGGGGGGCCGCCGCCCGCCGGTCTTGTAGCAATTGGACAAAATAGTCTTGCTGTCGCTGTATATCATCGGGATTCGCGGGCCGATTGAAGTGCTGACGAATCACAGTATCGAAAATCGTGGTGTCGGTGACGTGTGGATATTGATGCCAATCGATCGTGGGAAATTCGCGGCCAAAACAGGCGGCGTAAGCTTCCGCAAAACATTCGCTATCCACACGATTAGAATGGAGCAAGGTACCGTCAATGTCGAAAATTACGAGGGTATGAACCATGCTCCAAAAATAGTACTTTCCGAAGGATATCGCGCTTACTTCAGCAAAATACCGATGCGCAAGCCTGCACTGACGGCGAAATTAGCGCCCGAGTCACCAAAGCTATTGAAAGCAAATCCTTGCTCGATCGCATTATCTCCACCAAAAGCATAGCCAAAGCCTACATGGTAGTCCACCATAAAGATGTCCGAGAAGACGCGCTGTTGTCCAAAGTTGAGTAAAATGGCGCCCATGACGGTGGTCTCTCGATTACCATTACTATCAAACAACGATTCATCGTGACGAAAAGCAGAGATCGCAATCTCAGGCTTGATATACTTACCTTTCAAGATGTGGTCGTAACGCTGTCCACGGTTGAAAAATAGTGGCTTATAGAAAAATTTATAGCCTCCACTAAGGTATGCACCACGACTATCATTGGCGGTACTGTTGGTGCCCAGTCCGATAAAGCCAACGTTAAACTCCACCGTTTGGCCCGGCTTTAGCGCTTTTTCAAAACCAATTTCTGTGAATCCAAATAGTGGGCTGAGGAAATCCAGCTTTAAAGCCATGTCTCTTTGCTCAGCGTAGAGGACCGGGTTTTCGAAATCATCGGTGTAGAATTCCTCCTTACCATTTTCAAATTGAATCTTGGAAATCAATCCCTTGTCGACGACATATACAATCCCGTCCTGATCATTAAAATCCACGTATTTCACCTCATCAAGGCCAACTTCCAGAATCTTGACTTCGAGAGTAGACTTATCTTTTTTGTGGATGATGTCCTGCGCTTGTAGAAAACCAAATCCAAGGCAAGTGAGCATTAAGCTGAATAGCAGTTTTTTCGAATTTTTCATAATGAATAGCTTTTATTAGTCTGAGATAAAACTGGTTATCAATGTTTAACTATTACTTTATACAAAGGAAGTGCTCCGCAGCGGAAAAAAATGAGCGTTTTTTAATACAAAAACATCTACTTTTATTTAATATCCATAAATCCACTCCTCGGATGATCCGTCACAGTGTGAAGAAGAATAAACCCTTGGGCAAATCAATGACTTGAAACAAAACTGGAAAAGAAGAGAAACAAAAGATAGAATTTTAGCTTTTCATAGACTTCCAATATTTTACCATCCACCTGTCGCGTAACCATTCTAAGGTAACTCCGGGAAATCAATTTCCAGCTGAACACCGCCCTGAGCCACCTCTTTGCTGAGGTTGGATACGGAGACACCAAGCAAACGCACCGCCTCAAATTGATCTCGATTACTTTCTAATAGTTCATAAACAACATTTAGTAGTTGTTCGAACTGTCGAATTTCACTGGAAAAGGTGCGACTGCGGGTTAAAATCTGAAATTCTGGCGTTTTAATCTTCACCGTAACCGTTCGACCGAAGTTGTCGCTATTTTTCATATACTCGAACACCTTTTTACTCACGTAGTTAAGGCGTTCTTTCATTTCCGCGGTCTCACGAATATCTTCAAAAAAAGTGCGCTCAGCGCCAATGGACTTACGGATACGGTCCGGTTTGACTTGCCGATCGTCTTCGGCACGTACAATCTTATAGTAGAAACGTCCCACCTTTCCAAAACGCTGTACCAGATCAATTTCGGAGAGTTTTTTTAAGTCTGCGCCAGTGAAAATGCGCATCTGGTGCATACGCTTAGCCGTCACCTTGCCAATGCCGTGAAACTTCTCAATGGGCAATTGCTCTAAAAATGGGAGTGCCTCCGCGGGAGTAATGACCTTCATTCCGTTGGGTTTGTTGATATCCGAGGCGATCTTGGCGAGGAATTTATTGAAAGACACACCGGCCGAAGCGGTCAACTGGGTCGCTTCCCAGATTTCTTGGCGAATGGCTTCGGCGATGAGGGTAGCGGAGCGGGGGCCGCGTTTGGGTTCAGTAATATCGAGATAGGCCTCGTCCAAAGAAAGTGGCTCTACTAGTTCCGTATAGCTAAAGAAAATCTCGCGAATTTGGTGGGACAATTCCCGGTAGCGGTCAAAACGCGATTTCACAAAGATGAGATCCGGGCAAAGTCGTTGGGCAGTAACACTCGGCATAGCCGAGCGGACGCCGTAGCGGCGAGCTTCATAACTGGCCGCCGCTACTACGCCTCGCTTACCACTTCCCCCCACCGCAATAGGCTTGCCGCGCAATTCGGGAAAGTCGCGCTGTTCGACGGAGGCGTAAAACGCATCCATGTCGATATGGATTATCTTACGATTAGCAATCATGCCAGTCAATTAATTGTACTACCCAAGTGACTGGCAGATTGCCAAGGTCACTATTGTTTCAAAAGTCTTTGATTCGTTTCCCATTCGCCCTGTCGGAGACGCAAAATGTAAACACCGGGGCTCCAGGCATTTGTTGCCAACTGGAAGTTATTCATGCCTTCACCAACGGCCTCGATTGCACGATATACGACACGGCCAGTGATGTCAATCACCTCGATATCGATCGCGACCTCCGTTTGACTCAGATAGCTCAATTGAAATCCTGCCGAACTGAAAGGATTGGGTTGTACCACTACCCTACTCTTGGGTTGATAATCAATCACGACGATGTCACTCAAAGTAGATGAGCCATCAAAATCAGTTTGTCGTAAGCGATAGTAATTCAGACCGAGCTGGGGCTTTGTATCCCAATATTGATAGTCCAAAGGTACAAAAGAATCTCCGGCTCCATCGATTTCCGCAATGGCAAAAAACTGCTCACCATCGGTGGAACGCTCCAGGGTGAAAAAGTCATTGTTTTGCTCTGTAGCGGTGGCCCATTGTAAAGCGACTTGCTCGCCTTTTAGTTGCCCTTCAAATCGGACTAACTCTACCGGCAAGGCCACTTCAAAAAATACCGTAAAGTCTTCAACTTGCCCTTGTGACGGATCGTAATTAGGGTCATCCGAGAAAAAAGCATTTTCTGAGATAAGACGCATGCGGAGTAATTCATTGGTCGAAGGCGAAGCCGGCGTCGTAAAACTAATCGGCGCAATTTCCCCACAATAGGCCGAAGATAATGTTGTCCCGATCGATTCATCCGTATCCGCGAAATCGCCATCTCCATTATAATCAATATAGGCACGAACCGCTTCAAAGGTCCCCGATCCACACCCCACACGAGGTCCAACATTAGCGTACAAATCGTAGGTCGTGCTAACTTCTAATTTTGCTAAACTCCCACAGGTGAAATCTTCGTAGGTGCCTTCGGTTGAAGTCCCATCGGAGAAGACTAACATTCCATTTAGTCGTACACCAAAAATCCCTCCGGTGCCCGATGAAGCATCATTGGGCGTCGTGGCGGCATCAACCGCATTGACGACGGTGATATAGCCGGTTTTCGTTTCCGAATCACTGCCCATAGAATTTGTCGCCGTCAGGCTCACCTCGTAGGTACCATTTGTACTGTAACTTACTGTAGGGTTTTGGCTGGTAGAAGAAGACGGTGAACCGCCCGTAAACGTCCAGTTCCAGGAAGAAGGCACATTGGAAGACAAATCGGTAAAGGTAATCGCGGTGCCGTTGCAAGCAACGGTCGAATTGGCCACAAACTGAGCGACCGGTGCACCGTAGGTATTCGTACAGGTGGATAAGCAACCAATGCTTCCCAAATGACTATTAATAGAGGTTTGAGAAGCCGAAGACCAATCCGTGATACATTGTACCGAAGGCGCCATAATATAAGGGTCACCCGAATTATCGTGACTCGCATCAAAATTGTGCCCGATCTCATGGGAAACCAAGGCCTGCGTTTCGCAAGCATTGGTACTTTCAAAATCCTGCAGGATGTGGTAACCATTGTCTCCCAATCCACTACACCCGCTGGCAAAGGCGGTACTACACAAACCGCCGGTATAAGCCACACCGATCGTGGTGCCATCAAAATCCCGATCCGTCCAAAATTGCCCCAGATCATGCGAATTAGTGAAACCACCAGCATTACCCCAGTTACGAAAGTCGCATAGGACCGTCGAGGAATTAGTAGTGGCAGAACTCACTGGATCAGTGCCAGAGGAAGTCGACACAAAAAACTCAACGACGATAAAATCAACATCATCGTTAAATTGCCCGGTATAATCTGTCTCCACGCCATTCATCACGCCGAAGGCATAAGCTTCGAGAGCAGGCGCATCGCTATTGAATTTGGTATACATCGACAAATCCGAGGCAATTGCCAGTTGTAGTTCCTTGCAGGCCACTCGACTACCGTCGTTCTCATCGAGTTCGACACGATTGACCTCCACTTTGTGCATATCCGTGACCCCGCACTTGACCGATTCTCTGGGCAAAACATCACCGGTCGAATAAACAATAAATTGATTGTTGGTAGCGGAGCGATCAAAGCGGCGAGCAGGTTCGATGAAGAAGCGCTCCTCGTTTTGCTCCACGTAGCCAAAAATGAAGCCGTCGCTGATAGTCAGCCGCACTTCACCTGAGCCATCGGCCGGATGACCGGCGAAGGTGATATTTTCGCGCGGCGGAGCGATCTCGACGCCTCGTTCGCTAGCAATGCGCATTTGGTAATCACTACCACGCAGATCATTCTCGAAGAGCACGAGGTCCCAGTCAAAGCTTCGTCCCAATTGGAGCTGTACGCGGCTGGCGGTACGGGGCTCGTTGAGGTGGGCCGCCAGGGCCGCAGCATCAATCTCAAACACCTGAAAATCAGCAAATTGAGCATCATAATCAGAGCGCGAGCTAATCGCTACTTCGTTGCCGTAAAAGGCTTTGCTTTGAGCATTTAGAATTGAGGGGAGTGACAAACAGAAGATGAGAGCTAGTGCGAGGCACTTGTTTAAGGTGTTCATTGTATGTGTGTATTTAAACCGTGATTCAATGAGGAATGAGGCCTATAGAGACGCCATTTCCAGTGATATTCCATTATCAACGAAATATCTGACACTGATTCGTATATCAATCCTTAGGATTTGTAACGTGATCTGGGGAGAATGGTTGCGTGGGGTAGTCAGTATGGGGTAATGTTTAGGTAATACCCAGATAAATGAAAAAGTTTAGAAATGATTAAGCTGTAGAAGGATTAGTTGGTAAAATTCTTTGACCATTAAAATAAAGCTCGGGAGGGGAATATTGAAGTTCTTCTTGAGGAGAGTTAGCGATGGCTTGTTCAAAAGCTAAAGTATAATCCCAGCTCTTATCAAGATATTCATAAAATCTAACAGCAAAAGACATTGCCAATTCATCAAATACTTCCATCTCCCAACCCAAAGCATATAAGTCATTTTCGCTAAGCGATTTAGCAAGATCATTAGTGTGTGAAATATTAAGAAATATGAACTCTGGTTGAGCACCTCTGCTTTTAAGTCGAATCATTAGCTTTTCTACAGTTCTATGTGGTAGTTCTGCTCCAGTGTCAAGTTGTCCCTCTAATATGATCACATTTTTAGATCCATGACCAGATATATGTAAAATTGTGGGCTCATGATATATAATCGCTTCAGAAAATTTATCAATTTGTATTCCAGCCTCTATTTCAAAAAAATCTTCGTAAGCTTCATTAGATACACTTAGAGCATTTTTAACCTCTCTGAGTTCTTGTATTAAGCCTAATCTACCAGTATTTTTGGGATTCGAAAACATAAAGAGCATTTTCTTAAACTCGCCTTCCAGTTCTAAACCTATCGTTGAATTATCCATTCGACGAATTAAATAAAAAGGGGTTCCTTCATTATCTGTATGAATAGTCGAGTCAATATAATATTCTTTACTAATATCATTAACGCCTACAACATTATGTTTCTTCAATTCCTTTATCCATTCTAAGCTATCCACCTTAGCATCATCAAACGTAGCTCCGGTGAAATCTGCCTTATCAAAAATACAATTTGATAAATTCGCTTGGCTAAAATCAGCATTAACAAAAGTGCAGTTTAAAAAATATGTACCGTTAAACTTTACTTTTTTAAAAACAGCTTCGTCAAAAATACTGTGATCTATTTTTTGTCCATTAAATTCGACAAAAGAAAGATCAGATTTATAAAAATTAACCTTACTAATATTATTATTCCCCTCAAATTTTGAACGCACTAGTATGGCATGTTCAAAATCACTAGAAACCAGATTAACATTTTTAAATACACCAGCGGTTGTTTCTGCTTCGACGATACTTGCTTCCTCTAAATTTGAATCAACAAATTGAACACCCGACATATTTGCTTGATTAAAACAAATATGTTTCATCCTAGAATTAACAAATTCAATACTTATCAACTCAGATGATTGAAAATTCATATTCTCTAATTTCGCGTCTTTTATTATTGCACCTGATAATTGCAAATTCGCAAAACTGCCAATTTCTACATTATTATTTATTGCTTTAATAATTAAACTGCTGTATCCGACTTTCCCTACATGCAAATCATGAAGATCTAACTTTTCATCGATTGAGCTTAATTTTATTATCTCTGAAATAATATTAGCAACTTTCACCCCTGTGTCTTCTTCTCTCCCGCCTCTCAATAAATCTAATTCTTTTTTCAATCTAATTAATTCACGTTTTTTTTCGCCTTTATTCTCCATATAATTAAACAACAACACTAAAATCAGCACATCAAACAAGGCACCAAACAATTCTACAAACACCCCTTTAAAAGATTCTGCTGTATCAATGTCTAAAAAAAAGAAATCGACAATAAAATAATAAGCAGCAATCAATACCAATGACAAACCTAACACTAAAGCGGAAAGCGGTACTTTTCCTACAGGAATTTGAAATTTATAATTATTTGTTTTTACAAATAACATCCTGAACGTAATAAAAAGGCCCACAATGGTTATGGTGCTGATGAAAAAGTACATATTGGCTGATATAAAAACGGGTTATAAGAAGGCAAAAATCATGAACTAATAATCTTTCCGTCATACCATAGCTCAGGAGCGTTTGAATCTCTCAGATGATGGGAAATAGTTATCATTCCAATTTCAAACGCAAACTCATAATCATTACCTTCTCCAAGACTTTGATAAAAACCAACAGAAAAATCTACTCCGGCATTATTTTGAATCGCCGTTTTCATCCCAACGACATATATTCCATGCATACTTATTGTCTCTGCTTGTTCTTTAGAATAACAGGCATTGAGCACTACACATTCGACATTTTTTTTAAAAATCCTGAATAATCGATCTAATCCTTTCGTTGGAAAAAGTACTTTTTGTCCGCTTTCATCTTGAAGAGCTAGCCCTTTTTCTCCCTCACCATGCCCAGAAAAATGAACGATATTGGGGTGATGTACCTGCATCGCCATGGTCATCGTTTTTACTTGGATTGCAGGTTCAGAAATAAGCTCGAAGTTATCTCGCTTTGTAGAAGACATCAGTTCATCTTTCACTTTTCGATATTCTCTATCAAGATCTATTCTGCCAGTATCATCGGGATTGGCTGCTAAAAATAAAATCTTGCGTTTTTTCTTTTCCTCTTTCTCTACTCCCTTTTGTGCTTCGCTTATAGAAGCTTGTACGGTTTGGGTTATATTTAAATTACCCGGTTCATTCCCCAAATCCGGTAAGCGATCCATGATATGGGTAATGGCGTAGTTCAATCTAGCCATAGCAATATCATAGTCCCCTTTCGTGATCAGACCACTACGAAAATCATTGACATTACGGTTGAAGGCAGAGGTTTGGAGGAGGAGGTCATTTTCAGCGTAGCGATCAACGCCACGAACGAACTGAGACAAAGCTTCTAACACTTCCTTGGTTTTGCCCTGCTCAATCATCGGGCGCAGTAAACTGGCGAGTTCATTTCTGTGCATGAGATCGGTTGTATTTTGTCAATCAATCTAGGTAATGCTTAAAACTAAGCAAAAACTTTAGCTTGTACACTAGACACAAGTCTATTCTTTAAACGATATACAACACGATTTCTCTTCGAAAATGACTTACCAATATTAACACTATTCCTGCATTCCACAAAATCCATTCAATACAAATTGCTCTTGCTTGTGCCACTCCAACCCGGCATACTCCTTGCTTAGTATCTCATTGCCTGTCTCCTTGTTCCTGATGATCTATTTATCTACTAAAACTAGCCTATGCCCCCTCCCGGCGATCCGAAATTACAGCTACGGCTGCAAGCCTTACTCGACTGGCTTGAGCAGGACGGCCCGACGCTTGGTATGAGTCCCGAGGAGATAGAAATGATCCAACAAGATTGTGAATTGGCGATGCGCTACGTGCAGCTCTACGAAAAGGCGCTCAGCCGCCGCGATAAAAACCCACCGAAGTAAGCCCCATTGTTCATAGCATACCCTTCAACTTAGTTAAAATAACTTACCTTTGCGGCTTTCATCACCAAATCCAGACACTAATGGATAAATTTAGCTATAGCCTGGGCGTCGTCCTGGGTAGCAACCTGGCGAACCAGGGGATTAATGAATTTGTAGCGGAAGACCTCGCCAAAGGATTGGCCGACGTGGTCAAAGGGCAGGCGGAAGTTGACATCAACCAAGCAAATGCCTTGATCCAGGAGCACCTGAGCCAAGCCGCTGCTAAAGCTTATGGCCCGGCTATCGAAGCCGCTGAAAAATTCCTGGCCGAAAACGGTAAACGCAGCGAAGTCACTACCCTCGAAAGTGGCCTCCAATACGAAATTTTACAACGTGGTCTCGGTCCAAAACCTAAAGCCACCGATAAGGTAACCACACATTATCACGGTACGTTGATCGACGGTACCGTTTTCGATAGCTCAGTGACCCGCAACGAACCAGCTTCTTTCCCCGTCAATGGCGTCATCAAAGGCTGGCAAGAAGCATTGCAATTGATGCCCGTGGGATCAAAATGGCGCTTGTATGTTCCACATAATCTGGCCTATGGTAGTCAGCAGATGGGGAATGTGATCAAGCCATTTTCAACTTTGATCTTCGACGTGGAGCTGTTGAGCATCAATTAGTCACCACCATGTTTTACAAACTTTGTATCTTCAGGAAGTGAACCCTCTTTGCTTCCCGAAGATGCGAAGGGCGTAAATACCGATTTCATGCAAACACCCACCCAAATCGTCGAGGCTTTTTATACCGCGTTCCAACAACAGGATGCGGAGGCCATGGCTCAACTCTATCATCCCGACATTCATTTTTCTGATCCGGTCTTTACTGATCTTCATGGTGCCGCTGCCGGAGATATGTGGCGCATGCTCATCGGCCGAGCCAAGGGACAATTGGACATTAGTTTTGGAGATATTCAAATGGCCGGTGACGAAGTCACCGCGCGTTGGGAAGCTCGGTACTTGTTTTCAAAAACCAAGCGACCGGTACATAATATTATCCAAGCTCGATTTCAATTTAAGGATGGCTTGATCATTCGTCATATCGACGATTTTAGTTTCCCACGCTGGGCGGGTATGGCCCTAGGTTTGACGGGTAAGCTCTTAGGCTGGACCTCCTTCTTACGACGTAAAGTCCAACAACAATCGATGGCATTCTTAAAACAGTTCCAGGAGCAAAAGGCCTAGATGCTATCCTTTTCTACGCCAAAGTAAAATTAATCCTAGCAACAACAATCCAACCAATCCCCATTGCCAGTAAGGCATACCTTTCTGATTCAAGGCTACTCCGCCAGTATCTCCAATCACCTGCAAGTGGGCCCAATATTGAGGCGTCTGATAGCTCGGTGCGGCTTCGTGCAAGTAAGCTTGCTTGGCCATTTGCAGCGCAACATCTTTGGGGTGTCCTTCCTGCAAGGCCTGATAAAAATGGAGTAAAATATTTTTGGTGGAATAATCGGGCGCGCTCCACAGACTAGCCACCAGGCTAGGCGCGCCGGCGTAGGCAAAGGCACGAGCCAAACTCCGAATCCCCTCCCCTTCCGCAATTTGGCCAGTGCCTGTATTACAGGCACTGAGCACAACTAACTCGGCGGGGAGCTGTAGGTTGTACAATTCTGAAGCGTAAAGTAAAAAGTCTGCATCAGAGGTTGGACGCGAAAAAACTAAGCAAGAATTTAAAGGCTGCTCGGGGTCCAACAAACTATGCATTGCAAAGTGTAAAATGCGAAAACGATTGGCCTCACTGAGAAAAGTCGACTTTAGGGCCTCGTTGTTAATCCATTGAGATCCCCCCAACATCTCAGCAATTTCCTGGACTTCATCATCAGAGTAAATGAGCTTACCAATCGATCTTATCGCAATATCTTGAGGTGGTTCAATCGGGAAATAATCCGGTAACCCTTCTAAAGTAAAATCATCATATTCTAATCCAAACCCACCAAAATCGACCAGATCAGAGGAGGAATTACCCTCCGGTGCAAAAAGCAATTGCTGAGAATAGGCTAAACTTACCGCGTAATCTTCAATCAGGAAGCGCTGCGGTTGCGTGGGATGCGGTAAAAAATCAAAGGACAACTTCAGAAGCGGGCCATCGGGGATAAAGGTGAGTCGAGTGACATTTTCACCAATCGTTTCTAACACTTTTTTTAATAATAAATCACTCATCAATTCACGCTCAATGGCTTTGGGCTGAGTCCCCTGGGAAGCAGCATACAATCGTTCGCAACGCTCCGCCAAATCTCCGGGTCGATCAACGACATGATACTGCAACTCGCCCTGATGCAAAATGAACGTATAAATCTGATCCTCTCCCACAAAGTATTCGATGACGGCCCGATCAGCGGGCAATTGATCCAAAACGCTTTGCAAATCACTTGTTTGAGGAAGCGCGTATTTGAGTGCATAGTAATCTGGATAATTTTGTTCCATGCGAGCAATCAAATCTTCGTAGCTGCGCCGGCAGCTGAAGAGTTCACCCGAAAGACTACGCCGCAAACTATCTTGAGTTGTTCGTGCCAGCTGACGTTCCAGATGACTATACTGTTCCCGCAGTGCATTCTCTTCCGCGAGTACCTCGGGAGGAACGCCCTGGATTTTAGCTTTTAGGTCCTGCAAATCTTCCAGCAGCACAATCGCCTTGTTTTTGGCGGCGAAATTGTACGCCTGTTCCAAGGCTTCGGCTTTCCCCTCCGCTTCGTACCAAGCCAGAGCCACCTGAATGGCACGCTCGTAATTTTCTTTGCTCTTGTCGAGCTGGAGAAACTTGGAACCAGAAACCTGAAATCCTTGTCGCTGACCGACCAAATAGTCGTCCATCACCCGAAAGGTTTCGTAAGCCATGCGTAAATCCTGCGGGGCCTGGTGGCTTTGATAACGTGCGAAGTACGCCTCTCCTTTCAGGCGCAGTACCCGCAGCAAATCCGCTAACTTCAGAGGCACAGATTGCTCTACCTCAGGATTTTGCGCTGGATCACGCTCTGTGAATCCTGGCACCAGGCTAATGATCGCTTCCTGATAGCTATCCAATGCCGCATCAATTTGCCCTTCCAGAATTTGTACATCCCCAATATTTTCGAACATAGCGGCCTGTTCCCGGGGCCAGTTTTGTGTCTTGGCAATCTGTAGGGCAGCTTGAAAATGCGCCATAGCTTCGGCTAGCTGCCCGCGCCGTTTAACAATATTTCCCAGGCTTTGGTAATTGATGACCAACATGCGCAATGCGCCACGCTGCTCGTTGATCGCGAAAGCACGTCGGATAGTTTGCTCGGCTTCAGCGTAACGCCCCGCAAAAAAGTGAGCTTTGCTGATATTTTGTAAACGTACCGCCAAAGCTGCCAATTCATTAGCTGCTTCGTGGATCGTAGCGGCCTTTTGCAAATAATCAATGGCCACGTTATAGCGACCCCGCGCTGTATACACCAAGCCAAATTCATTGTACAAATCGGCTAATTGGCGGGGCGAAGCGTCTTTCTCTGCTTGATCGTAAAACCGCTGGGCGGCCTCGAGGTAAAACAAAGAGCGGCTCACATCCCCGGTACGGTTGAATAGCTGACCGACCTGTTGATACTTATAAGCAATATCGAGCGGGTCGGGGGCCTCCAACTGCTCGAGAATCTGTACGGATTGTAAAATCGCTTCCCGCTCTTCGGAGGTACGGTACAAATCACGGTAGGCCAGCGCGACCGCATAATAAGAATTGGCAATATCGGCCGGTGGGGTTTCAGCACAAGCTTGACGCGTCACCAGTGCACTATCACGCCAGTAAGCAAGTGCAGCTTCGTTCGCGTAACGATAATATTGAACGACCCCTAATTTATGATACCAATTACCTAAGGCCAGGCAACTGGCTTGGGAAAAATCCGGTGCCTCTCGTAAGGCTAAGAGGATATCCCGAGCTGCCTCAAATTGCTCAGCGCGACGAAGACTGTCTGCTTTTTCTATGGTTCGTTGAAAACGTTGATCGATAGATGTTTGGGCCGTGGCCAGGTACCCAATCATTAATCCGACTAGGAATAGGAGATAACGCATGCCTCGAGCTTATGGGGTAATGGTAATGAGATAGATCAAACCACATTAGATCGTCAAATGTTAGTACATCCATCCATCGGAAAGCTATTCTGCCCTCTGATGGATGGAAGTTAAGAAAATCAAGGTAGTCGATAGAACTTACCGTTAAGAATTTTACCGTTTTGCTGGATACGAACCAGAATCATTCCTGTGGCTGCACTAGCGGTTGCATCCCATTGATAGTTTTGTTCGCCGGCCGGCATTCGCTCGGTGACCTGCTCCAGGAGTTGACCAGAGGTATTGAAAAACTCAAGTGTGACAGGCCCTGCAACCTCATTTTCAAAAGTAAGGTGTACCCTATCGTGGACTGGATTTGGAAAGATATCCAGTCGGTCGACCTCCGGTGCCAGGATAGATGATGGGGCCTCTTCAGATTTCGGACTTCCAGCACAATCATCATTTAATAAGAAATGAAGTGCGCCATTAGCGTTGACCACCCCGCCAGTGTAGATTTTCCCATACAAGCCACTGTACGGCTCCACGGTTGCCAAAATAGCACATTTTACGTCCTCATAGCTCATATCTACTAAGTTCGAAGCCAGCATTGCTGCTATGGCTGAAGTAAAGGCCGTGGATTGGGAAGTTCCGCTCTTTCCAACAAAGACACCGTTGGCGTCAGGAGAAATAACGTCTTCCCCTAAAGTAGCGACATCTACACTGGTCCCACCGTAGTTACTGAACTGGGATAACTCCGTACCACATTTTACAGAAGCTATAGAAATGATATTAGGTGCATCAAATGAAGCCGGATAGAAAGCCATACCCCCCTGATCATTATCATAGTTGCTATTGCCCGCTGAGGCGAGAATGAGAATTTCATTAATCGCAGCATTCTCAATCGCTACCTCTAATGGTTCAGTATCATTGAATTCAGGAATTGGCGCTTGATAAGAAAAGCTCATATTAAGGATATGCATTCCTTCGCGAATGGCATCATCAACCGCGCGAACGATATCGTAAACATCTCCATATCCAGATGAATTATGTGTGCGGTAGCTGCGTAATTCAAGGTTGAAGGTCGACAATTCCGATGCTTTCCCAGCAATAATCCCGGCAATGTGAGAACCGTGTCCGTTGTGATCTCTAGGGAAAGGATCGTTGTCAACGTAATCGTATCCGAGATCCGACACATCAAAATAGGGATTAAAAAGCAATGGATTATGGAATTGCACATTATTACTGGTATCGATATAATGAGCAATGCCGGTATCAAGAATCCCCAAACGAATGGTTTTGCTTCCATTACTACAAGACAATGAAAAAATATCACTGCAGTAATAATCAGGATCAATCACCTGAGGAGGTATTCCCGGCATCTCGAAAGTCACCATGGTGGTTTTGTAATTCAAACCAGCGCTATTCACTTCGGCGCGCGTACGAGCATCTTGAATCACTTCATTGATATCGTTTAAAGAATTATTACCAGTCGGAAAACTGGTTACCTTCCATAAATGTATTCCAGAATAAGAAGAGGGGCTGATAGAATAGTTCTCCGTTGCGTTGTAAAATTGTTTCAGGAGAGCAATGTCATTAGTGCTGGTCCCCGGCTCGAAGTAGATCAAGAATTCGTGGGGATCATAAGCACTCTGCGCTTGTAATTTTGTAAAAAAAGAAAACGTGATGAGGGCTGCGCAAAGGCACAGCAAGATCTTTGAAGTCTTTGCTTCCATGATTAATTACCCTTTAGTTAAATTGAAAAAATTATTTTAAGGCGAAGACGACAAGGCAATTCCTCCGTGGAGGGAATAGCGTTACTGTAACTACTTTATTTTATTCTGATATTTAGAAGAAGCTTCTACTTATAAAAGCATTTTTGATAAAGGGTTGTGACAAAAAGTAAAAAAAATATTTTCAGCCCCTACCAAGATGGCAATTGTAGTTATTTCATACCACCCAAAAATATAATAAACCTAAAGTCCCCAAGGCGATACTGGAATGGACCATTTATACGTAAAACCCTAACCCTGCCCCTATGAAGTTGTGTATTTGATAATCAAATACGGAATACCAGGTCTATTCAAAAATGAATAAAATTCTCAGGTAGTTTCCCTATTTTAGAGGCTAAGCTATGATTATATAGTCGGTGACTGACCTTTTTCACTGTCAAATAAGATCACCAAAATACAAGCTCAATCATCTTACAATGTATTAATGCCCTTTAGTTGAAGGACATTAGCTTAACCCTTTATACTCATATCACATGTCATTGCAAAACGCCCTTGTTCAGGTAGTCCCTTTTTTGATTGTCTTTTTTATGTATCAGGCAGTAGGAAAAGCAGATGCCGATCCCCAAAATGCGGTTACCGAAATTGATTTGAGCTTATCCTTCGATCCAACATCCGGGAATCCTCCCGCTCAATGGACGACTTATACACTGACTTTGACGCTAAATAATGATGGGCCGCAAACCGCGACGGATATCCGCGTTGAATTTCCAAAACCCAATGGCGTAGTTTACGCAGGTGGTAATGAATATACCAGCAGTATGGGGACTTTCACCCCTTATGGTGCACAAGAATGGGTGATTGACGCACTGGGTGCTGGCCAACAAGCCACCTTAGAAGTGAACTACTTCTTGTTGGTGCCAAATCAACCCACTGCCTACGCTCAGGTTAGTGCTGCGAATGAAGCAGATACCGACAGTACACCAGGTAACGGAACGCCTCCGACTGTCAATGAGGATGATGAGGCCAATACTGATGACCTCCCTCCAGTAGATTTATTACCTGACTTGAAGCTAGCCAATATTAATTCTGATTTTTTCATTCCTCTGGGTACCGTCACGGAACTAACTTTTGATTTGATTAATAGCGGCAATGCACTTGCCGTGGGTGACTATCAGATTGGGATTTATCTCAGCGAAGATCCTAACCTTGATAATCTGGACTTACTAGTAGGCGAAGTGATCACGGGATTTACACCAGTTGGTACCATAAGTGATATCCCGGCTTCTGCTAGTATCCCCGCCAATACCCCCGTTGGCCCCTATTACTTACTCTTGAAAGTTGATGCCAATGACGTCATCGAGGAGAGTAATGAGAATAACAATACCGGCGGCAATGCAGTACAAATATTTAATGATGTTCCGCCGCCACCAGGTGAAGGATGTGGTTTTCTTAAGCCCGCGGGAAGTTTTATGAATAGTGTTACGGGTTCGGTTGGATTTGATAGTGCATCGGAAACAACAGATGGTTACACGTTCACCGGCAGTAGCTTCAGCTTTGCCAATAATACCTTATACGTCGTTAACAGCGAAATTGATCTCAATGGTGATTTCGTAGGACTCGACGATACAGCCATTGAAGGACCTGAGTTTTCTCCCATTACGATCGAGGATAATGCCCCAAATCTTTCAGTAACCCGATTGGATACTGATGATGCCTCTGTCCTTTGGAGTACAGATATTCTATTTAGTGCAAATGATCCGGTGGTGGATTTTCTGGGAGTTCGATGGTTTGAATTGGTTGATGGGTATTTTATATCTGGTACTGCTATTGCCTTTGATAGTGGATCTGGATCAGCAGACTTTATCCCCTTTGTAGTAAAATTATCTGAAGACGGTGAAGAATTAAATCTTTCATCTGGATTTGAGGGTCCCAATGGCGAGTTTTATCCACAAGATTTATTTAAAGTAAATGGTGGTTATGTACTCAATGGTAGAGGTAATGGCAATTTAGTTTTTATTGGTTTATCCGAGGAGGGAGATGCGCTCTGGTCTCAACAACACGCCGCAGATTTACCATCTAATAGATTAGGAGATATTAAGGTGAGTAAAGATGGGAACTTCATCTATGCGGCCAACCGCAATAACCTGAGAGCCTTTTTGGAGAAAGTCGATGTGGCAACTGGTGAAGAAGTGTATGCTATTAATTTGAACACCCTCTTTTCTTTTGAATTGGGGACCAATTATCCTTTTGCCATTGTCTACGAAGGCATTATTCCTACAGAAGATGGTGGCTTAATCACAGGTTTTCAAACGAACGGCAGCCTTGACATTGAAAAAGATTACATTTTTGGAAAGGTAGACCCGGAAGGTAATCACATCTGGACCAATCGCCTGGAAGAAAGTCGATCATTTAAGGCTCTATTGGAAACCTCAGATGGTGGTGCGTTATTTTTAGAAAATATCGTGGATGGCAATCAGCAGAACCTGACCGCGATGAAAGTCACTTCTGCGGGGCAACTGGTTCCCACCTGTGGTGATGATGATCCTCCGATTGATGACATCGCATTACCCTGTGAATTAGCCTATCGCATCGAAGGCAATAGCGTCATCGTCGAGGGAGAAGGCTTAAATGCAGCTCATTTAATTATCAAACTGTTTGATCCAAATTGGAATACCTTTTTTGCTTGTGTAGACGATTGTGACAATCCCTTGGTGATTGATCATCTACCCCAGAATGGCACCTATCATTTCTCCGTCAATACCTTTGACGAAAACTGGAGTCAACTCTGCGCAGGTTTGGTTGACCTACCCTTTGAAAATAGTGTTCAACCGAGACAGCAACGCCTGAGAAATGAGGAAGTATTAGTTTATCCCAATCCAGTACAAGATGAGCTGGTTGTAGATGTATCCGTATTTGAGGGGGAATCCGTTAGCATTCAATTGATTAATTCCCTGGGAGTTGTCGAACAAATTGGCTCCCAGAGGTCGAACGAGCAAGTATATACTTTTACCGTTGAAACCCTCGAAGATGGTCTATATTTTCTTCGCATCCAAAGAGAGGGGAAAAAAGTCATTACTAAACGTGTAATTGTGCAAAAAGGCCGATAGTCGTCGGCCTTAGTCACTAAAATCAGTTGAGGTTCATAGAGAGCATTATTACTTTCTCCATGTACCTCAATGCATCATTTCATAAAACTTTTCTAAACGACTTTCCTCAAAACAGTCTTTTTTCAAAACGTCATTTTTCCTATTAAAAATAACGGCCAGCACGTCATTTGACGCACCAGCCGTTTCCAAATTTAAAGGGCAATTATAGTTCACGCAAGTGGCTTACTGATTTGGAGACCAGTATCCAGGGGCACCGGATTGAGATGCCTCTACACCGGCGTTGAGATCAATTATTGAATCACTAGACGCAAGGTTTGCAGCTCTTTTTCTATAGTTGCGTCGTATTAGTAAATACCTGGGAGCAACTTTCGAGCATCAATAAGTTTATTGTTCATGGGGTAAGTCATTATTAAGATCAAAAATGTGAATGCTGGTTATGATGATTCCCACTCATTTTACTTCAAAGGTCAGATTATGATCATTGGATGGGATCAAATTAAAATGTGATTCTCTACCATCTGTCCAATTTGCATTAGGGACATCACGTCGCTGATATTGGTTAAAGGCAGTCGGAAGCTGAGCCACCCAACTGCCTTAGAGGTATGAACTAGATTTCTTTTCTTACCAGGATAGCCATAAGGTAGATAGATGAGAGTCTACTTTGTGATAGCCTTTAATCTTGTTCTTCTTGGTGCGAGAAGCATTAAACTTACCGCGCCAAAGAATACTCTTCCGTTTCTTACATTTTGCGAGTGGATAATTGAAGTAGGTTTGGTTTTCACATTCTGCATTCCATAAATAGCCGTCGGCTTGAGCACAGATATTTCGGCGATATTTTCTCCACCGTCGACGCTTTTTCTTGTAAGATTTGGTCTTGGCTTTCACATAAGTCCCCCAAGCATAGCTTCTAATCGCTACTTTTTTCTTCATCAAACGATTAGTAGCATAGTTGACATAGGCGGATTTACTTTTGTGTGTTTTACAAGTACTACTACGGCTGTCGGCTCCCTCTTCGCCGTTTAACTCAGCGAGTGTATTGACATCTACCAATTCTCCAGCGATCATCAGTTGACCACTTTCGTTGAAGATGGTACGCGTTACATCATCCACGATGAAGTGATCGTCGGGATTATTGTCCAGGTCCAATTCTTCATTGTCGAGCCAAGCTTCTTCTTCGATTTCGATTTTGCTGCGGAGAGAAGCAAAGCCCAACGTGTTTTCAAATTCACGTAAGGGTAAGTAATCATCGAAGCCGATTTCTTCTTCGATCAGTTCAATTTCTTCATCACTGAGATCGCCGTATTCAGCCTCGAAAGCATCTTGATGAGCATCATAAGCATCTTCGAGGCAGAGCAATACCTGCTCCACGGCTTCAGCAGATTCAAAATTGAGGAGGTCACCATCGACGACGAATCCGGCAAAAGGATCACAAGTCGTGCGATCGCCACTACTTTCTGGTTCATGAATTTGCTCAACCTTCCCGGAGGATGGTTCCTCTGTTGCTGTTGAGAGTTCTTCTTTGTTGCAAGCCACCATGACGCATAGCACGGCCAGGCTCATTAACCACATTTTTTTCATGGTAATAAGATTTAAGGTTTAAATAATTATTGAATTGATGTTCTTATTTCTTATTAGCGAAAGGCGTTAGGTTATGGCAGGCGACTCATTGATTTATTAATCATAAAGCAGAAGCGATGTAATCTTTTGAGTCCTTTTTATTGTTTCATCCTGCGAAAATTGTTGAGCACTAAGAGATCTAAATAAAGTTTGATCAACGTGGTCTGGATTTGCTCCAGACCACGTTTTTTGTTAATCATGCATCTTGAACATACTGCCATGCTTTGCAAAAGATGAGGGTTCAAAGTTTTACCAAGTAAGCAACAATACCGGCGAGGTATACGATGGTGCTTTATGGACACTTCCGATTTGATTCTTTTTAGTTCGAGCGCGGAAAAGCTTTTGTCGCCACAGTACACTCTTTCGTTTTTTACACTTTTCAGGGGGATAGTTGAAATACGTTTTATTCGTACAATCTACTTCCCATACATAACCTCCAGCCTGGGCACAGATGCGACGACGATGTCTTTTCCAGCGGCCACGTTTTCTTTTGTAAGAAATCGTTCTGGCTTTCACATAAGTATGCCAAGGGTAGCTGCGGATCGCTATTCTTTTTCTCATTCGGTAACCCGACGCATAATTAATATTTTGAGATTTACTTTTGCCCGTCTTACAACCATTGCTACGACTATCTGCGCTGCCTTCTTGCAATTCTTCTAACGTACTGACATCGACTAGTTCTCCGGCGACCATCAACTGCCCATTTTCGCTAAAAATCGTGCGGGTCACTTCATCTACCACAAAATGATCGTCCGGGTCATTGTCCCAATCTGGCTCCTCATTATTCAACCAAGCTTCTTCCTCGATCTCAATTTTGTTACGCAGGGATGCAAAGCCAAGTGCGTTTTCGAAATCTCGTAATGGCAAGTAATCATCGAAGCCAATTTCTTCTTCAATCAACTCCATTTCATCATCGCTGAGATCGCCATACTGCGCTTCAAAAGCATCCTGATGATTTTCATAAGCTTGCTCCAAGCATTCTAATACTTGTTCAACGTGCTCGTTAGATTCAAAGCTGAGCATATCACCATCTAGGACGACGCCGTCCAATGGATCACAAGTACTGCGGTCAGCAGCAGGTTCAGATTCCGAAATTTGCGTAATGGAGTCGGGCGGTAATTCCGATCCTGGTTGTAAATTTTCTTCCTTGTTGCAAGCCGCCATGACGCATAGCACGGCCAGGCTCATTAACCACATTTTTTTCATCGTTAATAAGTTTTTTAGATTTTATAAAATACTGTTTGTTAAACCCTTACCTATATTCTCCGGCTACAACCTCACCGGATATTGAGCAGGTAGGAAAGCTGTTTATTGATATAATCGGCAGAAGAGTTCAGTGTGACTTTTGAATGAACTTTTTTACGAAAAGAATTTTTTTTGCCCCTATTTGTCACAACCGCCAATTTCTACGCTTCTATTAAGTAAAGGATGTTTCTTTCTGAGTAGTAACAGCTTCGACGAGCTGCGTAAATCGACAAGGCAATTATTATGACACGTTTCTTTCCCAGTACTGCAACCACCTCGCTCCATCAACTCACCATTGATCATTTTGATCGATTATACCGAGACGAGATGACGGAACAGCTCATTTCCAGCTTTCAGCTCACTTCGGGTGATGCCCACTGGTTATATCAGCAAATTGTTCATCAATTCCGCTGCACCCATCATGCGCAGAAGCTCTGGTCACTACAGTTGCTTTGGCAAGAATTTCGTAAACTTGCTCAAGCCGAATGGCAAAAAATGCAGCAGCGTATGGAAAATAACTTTGGCCTAAGTGAACCGCAATTTCAGGAATTGGTGCAGGAGGTGCAGCAAGGAAATAATCAACGGTTTGAAACGATCTTTTTGCATCATTTCTCCCTTTGTCGTCAATATCTGATCAAAAAATATAAAGCTAGTCCCGAAGATGCCTATGATGTCACCATGGATGCCTTGCTTGACTTTCATCAGAGAATGGTCAGCGGTAAAATTCATTACGGCAATCTTCGTTTTTTATTCACCCAAATGGCAAGCCAGCATTATCTGAAGTGGATCAAAAAACCACGCCCCGATGCCTTGCCCGAACAATTTGATTTGATTGAGGACGAAGAGGGTCCAAGTCCCGAAAATCTCGACAATTTTCAACGGGCCTGGAGCGCCCTCCTCGATCGTTGTCGACAAGTTTTACATCTATATTATTACAATGAAATGCCTTTCAATGAAATAGCCGACCAGCTTTCTCGCTCCGCCGTAGCGGTACGCAAGCAAAAACAACGCTGTTTGGAAAAGCTAAGAGAACTATTTAAACAACAATCCTAAACTAACTACCATGCCCGACAAATATCAACGATTTAAGGATGGACAACTCAGCCCCGAGGATGCTGAAACTGTTGCTAGTGAACTAATTCGTCGCACTATACAAAATGAGTACCGCCAGCACTGGGAGCAACAACTAAAAACCGAACATCAGGTATTTCGTCAGTCTCCCGCTACCAACTCGACCAAAACCATATCGACCCGGTGGCGCTTCCTGCTGGCGGCTTGTTTATTAGCGCTGTTAGTTACCGTCTTTTTCTGGCCACGCCAGATCAATCCACAACAACTAGCTAATACTTATTTGCAAGAAGCGCCGTTTCCTAATACTTTAGTTTCTAGAGGTGAGTTAGCAACGGAAGAAGCCTTGCGCATACAGATGGCCGATGCCTATAATCTAAAGCAGTACGATCGAGTGATTGAGCTGGGCGAACGCCTCAATACGGAGGGCGTCGCTCGATCCGCAGATTTATTTTTCCTGGGGCTAGGTTATCTGTATCAAGGAGAGCAAGTCGCACCGGCGATTCCGCATTTCCAGCAGGTGATTCAGCGAAGTGATCAATTTGCGATTGAAAGTCAATGGTTTATTGCCCTGGCCTACGTACATAATGGCCAATTAGCAGAAGCGCAGACCCTTGTTCAGAAAATCGTGGATCAGCAGCAATGGCCCGGTGAAAAAGCGCAGACCTTACTGGAACAGCTCAAAGCAATGAGTGATTAACCCAAATTAGAATGGACTAACTCAAAATATCGATATACACCCCAAACACCCATTCGTCCTTATCGATTCGCAACCAGCGGCCTTGCTCCTCGTAGACCTTGACCAAGGTATCGCGAGCGAGCTGCTTGACCCGAGGGAAGTTGGTGCCGGGCCCCGAACGGACGTTGAGAAAGCGAGCAAATACTACGCGGCCATTTTTCACCTCCACGATTTTCACCAAAGGAGAGTAAACCCAGCGTTGATGTCCGATTTGGTACCAGCGGCCTTGCTCGTCGAGGACTTCGACGTTGCTGCCATCTTCAAGGACATCCACTACTCCGTGCGAAACGCCAGGACCAGAACGCACATTCAAGCCCGTGGGATCAGTGACGACGCCTTGCTGTCGCGTGAAAGTAATTTCCACGTAATGTTTGTGTACCCAGCGTTTATCCCCGATTCGTAGCCAATTACCCAGTTCTTCGTAAATGGAAACCTTGTCGTCCTGATTGACCTGATCAATGACCTTGTATTGGATCCCGTTGCCCTCACGGACATTCAATTCGGAAGTATTTACCCGGCCTTGCTTGATGGGATTCTCCAGAGAAAAAGTCAGTCCCCGGTTAACATCATTGCGGAAGCTTTGCCAATCCGCCTCTTCAATCATCATTTGCGGGCATAGTTTTCCCGTGATATCGTAATGGCGATACAATTCCTTGATGGTGAAATTATATTTCGTCAACAAATGCTGGGTCAGCTCCACCGAGTGTTGATACGTTTTATTCCAATCTCCATCTTCATTCACACACATTTCAATTCCAATCAAAAAATAATTCGGCGTCAAATTATCCTCGCGAATCGCTTCTCCGACCGGACGATAAAAACGCCCACCGACATGATAGCCCACTTCGTGATCCGGTAAACATTGAACAATGGAATGATCATCGACAATGTAATGCGCCGAAGCGTAACGATCCGTGGTATTGAAATATCGACGATTGGCATCCGCATCGGCTCCTTTTCCAGTATTAGCGGTCCAATGCACCACCACGCCTTTGAGCTTGCGGATGGTGTACCAGCTGCGATTGCGTAAAGCTGGACGATTGCGACGACTGGTCAGAAAGTTCTTGGTGATTGGTAACATTTATCAGGTTAATTGGGTGTAATTCGCAAAATTGAAAGCTAAGCGCTTATTTGGAAATTATTACGAACAATAAAAAAGAAAGATACAATCATTTTTGAAAAGGCGAAAAGGAATCTGTTTGAGAAACGTATCTTTGTGTCCACTATTGACTGGAACGAATTGGAAGGTAGAATAAATTTTAGAGTATGCATATCGACATTCTCAGCGTATTACCAGAGCTTTTACATAGCCCCTTGCAGCACTCGATTATGAAAAGAGCCCAAAATAAAGGGCTTTTGACGGTTGACATCCATAATCTGCGCGACTATGGCCTGGGTAAAAATAAGCAGCTCGACGACTACCAATACGGTGGCGGCGCGGGATTGGTGATGCGTATCGAACCCATTGTCAATTGCATTGAAGCGCTCCAGGCCCAGCGCAGCTACGATGAAATCATCTATATGAGTCCCGACGGGGAATGCCTCAATCAGAGCATTGCCAATGCGCTTTCGCTCAAGGGAAATTTGATGATCTTGTGCGGGCACTACAAAGGTATTGATGAGCGGGTGCGCGAGCATTTTATTACGCGCGAAATCAGTATCGGCGACTTTGTGCTGTCGGGCGGTGAACTACCTGCCGCCGTTCTGGTAGATGCTCTCGGTCGACTCCTCCCCGGCGTACTCAATGATGAGACTTCTGCTTTATTCGATTCTTTTCAGGATGAGCTTTTGGCGCCTCCGGTGTATACCCGTCCCGCAGAGTTTAGGGGTTGGAAAGTCCCCGACATTCTACTCTCCGGTGATGATGGCAAGATTGATTCCTGGCGCTACGAAAAATCACTGGAACGCACCAAGGCACGTCGGCCTGACTTGCTGGATGATCCAAATGATTAATTTTATCTAAACTGACCTACAAGGATATTAGCATTTTGGCTTTTAGGGGGTCCGGGAGAATATAAATGGAATAATCCTACCTATTGATAAAGGTTATTAATAATCAATATCCAATATTGGAATAATGAATATTGATTAATATCCGGACTTATAGATAACTAGTTTTAATCTTACCCCAACTAAACTAATCCGGGCCAGTTTATTTCCAAACAGATCTATTCCAATTCCGCCCACTAAAGATCATCGGCATCCCACTCATCTGATCTCCTCCCCTTGCTCACTTTTTCCTTATTTTAGATCAAACAAAAACATTAGACAACGATGAAAACGCTCTCCTTTATCACCACTTTGATCGTCCTGAGTTCCAGTCTATGGGCCCAAGATGATTGTAACTGTCTGGATCAATTGGACTGGATGATAAAAACTTTCACTGAAAATGATGCGGGTTACCAATACGGTATTAGTTTGAAGGGCGAAGCAGCTTATCAGTCACATCACGACGCAATATACGCTCGCGCTAAGGTCGCCTCTACCGAAGAATGCAATTCCATTCTAACCGACTGGCTAAAGTTTTTTCGCAAAGGCCACTTTGGTATCGAATACATGGCACCTGGTAACGGTGGATCGAACCAATCGTCACAGGCTGATGTCGCAGCAATTCGGGCGCAGTATGCCGATACCGAGCAATATGTGATGTCTTCAGCTGAAGTTGAGCATTACATGAACGGCCTCTCCAAAAAACCTAGTGTTGAAGGGATTTGGAAAAATGGTAGCTATCTAATGGCCGTAGTACGTGATAAAAGTAAGACCGAGCGCCGTTTTGTCGGTTTTTTACTCGACGCGGATAGCATCTATTGGATGCCCGGCCAGGTGAAACTGGAATTACTCCAGCCTAATAAGGATGGATCCTTCCAATCCAATTATTACATGCGCGATCACAGCAAGCGTGAACTCTCCACTCAGCTCTTCAGCAATAACTATCTGCAAACGGGCGACTTTTTTTGGGAACGAGTGGCTCCCCAATTCCTCAGCAGTCCAATGATACAATATTACTTCAGGGTGATCAAATCGCGTGATCCTTTCTTGGAGCCTGTATCAGAAGAGACTTTGTTATTACGGATTCCCGATTTCAACCACACTGAAAAACCCAAGATTGATAGCGTTATTTTCGCTAATCAAAAACTGCTACGCAGTACGCCAAATCTTATTATTGATCTTCGTTACAATGGTGGTGGGAGCGATATCAGTTATAAAGAAATTATCCCCTACTTGTACACCAATCCGATTTATACGATGGGGATGACCTTCCGTTCTACACCACGAAATAATCAGCACATGCTGGACTTTAGCAAAGATTCGACCTTTGCCGCCGAGACGCGTGAAATGATGGCTCGTTATTATGCAATCCTCCAAAGTCAAACGGATGAATTTGTTAATGTTGATGGCACAACGGTCGATACTACCTCCTACGATTCTGTCTATACTTATCCCCGGCAAGTAGCGATTCTGGTGAATGAAAGTTGTGCCAGTACAACTGAACAGTTCCTCCTGGCGGCCAAGCAAAGCAAAAAGGTCAAACTATTCGGCCATCGAACTTTTGGTGCATTAGATATTTCTAATATGCGCCCCGCAGAATTCCCCTGTGGGCAAATGCGGCTTTGGTATTCTGTATCCCGTAGTCTACGTATCCCCGACATGGCTATCGACGGTATCGGCTTACAACCAGATGTTTATATGAATTCAACCATTCCAGACTACGAGTGGATTCCTTTTGTTGAGCGATGGTTTGAGGAGTAATGTTGTACAAAATAGGCCGAAAGTAGTATTGCTCAGCTAGTCAATGGTGCCACATTTTTGTACTAACAAAAATGTATCCCAATGAGCAATCGACAGTCTTTTGGCCTACTGTTATTCGGGCTTTTTTTATGTGTCCAACTTACCGGGCAATCCTATCAAGATAATCAACGCAAGCTAGATGCACACCACGGCGGCATTGGTTTGGAAATTTCTCGCCCGGTTTTCGGGGGCTATAGCGGAGCCGACAATCCCTGGTATGGGATTAATTTGGTGGTGGATGGTTTTGAATTCCGCTGGATGATGGGCCGAGTGGGGATTAATCCCTCGCGAGGTATTGATCCCAATAGCTTCGATAATATTGATCTGGAAAAGCCCGAAACCTTTGGCAGCACCCACATTGGTCGAGAATGGTCGATTGGAGGTCTTTTTCCATTGTCAAAACTGCGATTAGGGGGGCAAGCCACGGCTACCAAGGTGGCACGATTCCATCCGGTATTGGGATTCAATTTTGGTTCCTTCGCTTTTTGGGAAAAAGATTTTGACGATCGAGATCGAGACATCTACGCCTACATGGCGCTCCGACCGGGATTTCGATTGCGCTTACCTACCGTGACGGTAGAACTCACACTTAATACAACGCTCGGATTCTATAGCGGAGATGTGAGTGATCCAATGCGCATGGTGAATTTCATGCCGAGCTTAATTTTCCGCCTGGATGCGATGAAGCAAAAACTCGATCCAAAAATGATCTACGTCAACGGTACCCAAGTCAGCATCCAAAACTACAGTAGTAAAAGTAGCTCTCGGACTTACTACCGTGGTACCGGATCGTATCGAACGCGCGTCACGGAAACCACTACCGTCAGCTCCGGTACCGTCAAAGTGCAACCTACAAAAGTCGGCATACAGGACATCGGCCCCTTTTTCGGGATTGGTCCAAAAATATCGGTTAGTACAATTCGAAACGATCGCTTCAGTCCAGTCGGCATTCTCTACGGCGCAGAAATGACCTCAAAAGCAGGTTGGTTTTATTTAGGACTAAATATGGAAGGCGGGAGAATCGGACACGCCAGCGAGCTGCGTAAACCGGATTCAAAATCAAAGGCGATCAATCCTCAGAAAACATTTGGTCGGGGAAGTTATCGGGCCTTTATGAGCTATTTTGATTTGGGAGGCGACATTAGCCCAGCCATACTGGCACTATTTGGTATGATCCGAGAAGAATCGAGCGGGACCTCTTATTTTTCTCTGCTGGCCGGCTACTCGATCGGGATCTCCAATATGCGCAAGCAAAGCTTTGATGATCCCGAAGCGGCCAATGCGGCCTACGATCAACTAATTGATTTTAATCCCGAAGAAATTAAAGAGCATCGGCTTGATCCAAGAGCGGCCGGATTCGGTCGTCTTGCCGGATGGTGGATTGGCATGGATGTCGGCGTACTCTCTTTCCGCTTCCGCAAATTGAATCACATCAAATCGCCATTTGCCAATAACACATTTATCAGTTTAAGTTATAAAATCCCCATGAACGGGAAGAAGAGATAATCCCATCATCAACCTGCTTTCACCCCTTGTACTAAAGCCTGGATGCTTGCCTTGGCATCACCAAACAACATCCGGGTTTTGGGGTGGAAGAAGAGTTGATTCTGGATGCCGGCGTAGCCGGGGCTCATGCTTCGTTTTAGGACGATAATATTTTTAGCCTCCCATACTTCGAGAACGGGCATACCATAAATTGGGCTGGCCGGTTCATCTAGGGCGGCTGGATTGACCACATCATTAGCCCCCACCACAATCACTACATCGGTACTGGAGAAAAGACCATTGGCGTCATCCAGATCGATCAATTTGGGATAAGGGACATCGGCTTCCGCCAAAAGGACATTCATGTGCCCGGGCATTCGCCCGGCAACGGGATGAATTGCATATTTTACCTCCACGCCTTCTTCGCTGAGTAAGTCATCCAATTCTTTACACACTTTCTGTGCTTGAGCTACTGCTAGCCCATATCCTGGCACTACCACAACAGAGTCGGAATATTTTAACTGAATCGCAGCATCCGTACTTGTCACTTCTTTAGCCACTTGCTCACCATCAGCTCCTTTAGCCGCAGCGCCACCACCACCAAAGCCGCCGATAATGACATTGAGCAAGGATCGATTCATCGCCCGGCACATCAGCACCGTCAAAATGGTCCCAGAGGCACCAACCAAAATACCGCCAACCAACATGATTTGATTATTGTAAATCAGTCCAGCCGTTGCGGCCGAAAGCCCGGTAAAAGCATTCAGTAATGAAATGACTACTGGCATATCGGCCCCACCGATGGGAGCCACAAAGGAGAAACCATAGATCAAAGTCACGACCAGCAAGATCATCGCCCAGAGCATCCCTCCACTGGCACCTTGCCAGAAGACCCAGCCCAGGAGGCCTAAAATCACTACTAAAAACACAATGTTGATCATACTATGCCCAGGAAGCGTCACGTTTCGATCATTCACCTTGCCATCCAGCTTTAAATAAGCTAATAAGCTTCCCGTAAAAGCGACCGCACCAATCAACAAAGTAAATAACACCACGAGTAGCTGCCCCCCTCCCATACTAGCTTCACCAGTATAAAAATGAGACAACTCCACCGTGGCCAAGGCCACTGCGCAGGCTCCGCCAAAACCATTAAAAATCGATACTAATTGTGGCATAGCAGTCATCTGCACCCGTGTGGCAAACAGCCATCCCAGGATACCGCCAACGGCCATCCCGCCGAGAATCCAGCCAAAATTATTTGGTGCGCCCTCGGTTGGATAAACCAAAGTGGCCAATATTGCGAGTCCCATACCAAATCCAGCAAGCAGATTCCCACGCCGCGCCGTATCCGGCGAGCTAAGCCGCCGCAGGCCAATCACGAAGGCCAGAGCCCCCACTAAATACGCTAGATTGAGTGTAAAAGTAGCACTCATGAGGATTTGGATTTTTTCTTTTTAAACATTTCCAACATTCTATCCGTCACCACGAAACCACCAACCACGTTGATCATTCCCAGGATAATGCCCAGAGTACCAATGCTCAAGGTAAAGTAGTCATCCGGTTGCGCTTGCCGAATAAGCAAAACCGCACCAATGATCACCACTCCGCTAATTGCGTTTGCACCCGACATTAAAGGTGTATGTAGTACCGTTGGTACTTTTGAAATCACTTCAAAGCCCAGAATCACTGTAAACAGCAACAAATAAATCATCAGCAGATGCTGGTTAAAAAACTGCATAACCTCTTCCATACGCTTAGGGATTTGTAGATTCTGGTGAAGTAGTAATCAGCGCCGAGCGAACGATTTCGTTTTCCATATCAATAGTTAAATTGCCAGAATCATCGATCAGCAATTTGAGAAAGTTCACCGCATTATTGCTAAAAAGGGTGCTAGCATCTTGGGGCATGGATGCTGCCAAAGCTGAATCCCCAATAATCAAAACACCTTGATGCCATACCTGCTCCTTGTCCTTAGTCAGTTCACAATTACCACCGGAGGAAGCGGCCAGATCCACCACTACCGAACCGGGTCGCATTTGCTCCACCGTAGCGCGAGGCAAAAGCAAAGGTGCTTTACGTCCCCGGACCTGCGCCGTCGTGATAATCACGTCGGCTTTGCCAGCTCGGGCCTGAACTTCAGCCTGTTGCCGCTTAATAAAATCTTCGCTTTGCTCTACGGCGTAGCCGCCAGCATCCGATTGGTCGACCGCGCCTTCCACTTCGATAAATTTTGCACCAAGGCTTTCCACTTCCTGCTTGGCCGCTTGGCGTACATCGAAAGCTTCAACCACAGCGCCCAATCGTTTGGCGGTCGCAATAGCTTGCAAACCCGCAACGCCCGCACCGAGCACGACCACTTTAGCCGGGCGAATACTGCCCGCCGCGGTGATCATCATTGGAAAATAACGCGGTAAGTAGCTAGCCGCAGTGAGTGCCGCTTTGTAGCCAGCAATAGAGGCCATCGAAGATAACACATCCATGGATTGAGCCAGTGTGGTTCGCGGAATCATATCGAGGCTAAAGGCTCGAACTTGATGCTGGTTGAGCGTATCAGCTATCTCGGGTTGGTTGAAAGGTTCGAACAAGGCAACGAGGACCGTATTAGGTCGTAACTGCGCCAGATCGGCCTCGGGAAGAGGTGCAATAGTAAGAATGAGATCAGCCTGGGTCAAGACTTCGGCCCGGCTGCTGATCGTGGTTTGATCACCGTAGGCAGTATCCGGGAAACCTGCAGCTTCTCCCGCTCCGCTTTCCAGCAGGAGTGGAAGATTCAGTTTTCCCAAAGCTGCCGGCACTAGTGCTACCCGCCGGTCTTGTGCTTCCCTCAACACACCTAACTTCATATGGACTTTCGTTTCATTTGCCACTAAAAATAGCAAAGTATTACAAAACCACGAATTATTTGTTTTTAATTTTTCACAACAACCAAACTTAATCTCTCCTATCGATCTATTCCAGGCTCTTTAGTGATTACTTTCGAATAAGAGATTGCAGAAATGGGGAATTGATTTTTTATATTTTACAAATTGAGAAAATTGTAACTGAGTAAAATGTAGCATTATTAATACACCATTTCATCTTACGATAACACAAAAGATGCTACTCAAAAATTTGAAATCACGATGGTAAGCACTTGCTAAAAACTAACATTAAACAAAATATTTACAAAAAGTACATTACATTTATTATCATTGCTCCTAACGAAAACTTACATGTATGTCCGCATCGAATCTACAGTTGGTAAAAGAATTGATCCAGCAAGGACAAACCCAAAAGGCGGTTGACATACTCGTTGAAAACCAAAATAGTTTTCCAGCTCCTTTCCGAAAACAAATTTCACAGCTATCAAATCGGTTCTATACCCTGGAAAAGCAGCGACAGAGTCATAAAATCACCTTTGATGCTTATCAAACATATTCCGTCGATCTAATTGAGCATATTCTGGATACTGTAGAAATACTTGAAACGAAAGCCCCCCAAAAGGATAAAGATGTACCAATCCCTCAACAGCGCCAAAGGAAGCGTCTAAACTGGATGACAATAGTTTCTATTGTCATCATGCTTCTGTGCCTAACATGGCTTATAAAAACGATCATTCTACCTTCTGAGGTAATCATACAACTTGACTTTTTTGAGGTCAAAAGTGACTCATCCCTTGCTTCCGACTCCCAACCTACTAAAGACGAAAAACCAAAATCCATTGACAATACAACTAAACCCAACAATCCCTCACAACTAAATCCTACGGAGACTACTTCCCTTCCTCCAAAACCAACCTCTATCTTCCCCAAGATGGTCTTTGTAAAAGGTGGTACTTATAACCGAGATGGTAAAATATTCGAGATAAAGGATTTTTACATTGCGGAGCATGAAACGACACGTGGGGAGTGGTATTCGATTATGCACTCTGGTGAAGAGCCACCAAGGAGTTTTCGACCTTCAATCCCAAAAACAGGTATCAGCTATAAAGACATATTGAAGTTTCTTGAATTACTAGAAAAGCGAGAAGGCAAAGCTTTCAGACTTCCCTCTGAAGTGGAATGGGAATTTGCCGCAAGAAGTGGTACCAAATCGATACCATACCCAGATAAGCACACTTCCCTCAATGATTGTGCCTGGTCTAATGAGAATTCTAATGATTTAATGCCTGTATCACAAAAGCGTCCTAATTCATTAGGTATCTACGATCTTCTTGGTAATGCCGCAGAAATTGTTGAAGATTGTTCACAACAAGTCCAAACTAGTAATTGTACGTACAAGATTGTAAAAGGCGGCTCCTGGCAGAATATAAATAGCCACGTTAGTATTAATTCTCGAAGCCGCTACAACAAGAATGATCCCAGCAGCGCCTATGGCTTTAGAGTTGTCTATAGTTATTAGTTATCTTCTGTAAAAAAGAACCACGATTCTTGAGGATATTGAGTTTGGAGATAATTGACAGAAACCTTTTCAATATTCTCCATTTGAAGCTTTCTAAGTTCTATTTCATCGTCCCATTTTCGCCAAAACTTTTGGTATTCAGCCTTTTCATCTAATTCCACCTCTTCTTTTATTATCTCAATTTGTGTACTAATCTTTTCCTTGCAATCATTCGTTGGTCCTATTATTTCTGCAAGAATTCTTAGTGCTTCTGCGTACTCTTGATTTGCAATCATAGCTTCCGCTTGTAACAATTTCTGATCACAAATTTCTTTAATATAATCTCTATATATGGTAATTGTCATTCCTCGTACACTATCATAACACTCCGTTCCAGTAGGAATAGGAAGTAAGATTAACCATGCATCTTCATAATGATTCACACTCTTCATACGGCCAGCCTCTTCCATCAAAAATTGACAATTTTCATTATAATAGCTTAATACAGCATCTCGCGTTTCTTTAACAAATTTTTCCCATCGCCGATCACCTACTCTAATTTGACGAATAAAATCTGTTAAAGCTTTTTTTGTATTCTCTCCACTTGCTACTATAGTCATACTCGTCTCAGAATAAATATTACCCTGCCTAACGTCCTTTACTAGTATACTAAATTCAACTTCCACTACTGTCACTTTTTTAAGACCAACATCTACTTCTTCTATTGAATACACTTCTATTTGTGGTAGGCAGATAATTCCTTTTGTCAATAATGTAAAGTCAATAGAATCTTCGTGAACGATATTCGCCGCGCTTACATTTATTTTTGAACCATGTCGGTTGATTATCGAAATAATCCTTCGCTCAATTTTAGTCAAATGATGAGGTTCCAAAATGTGGTGAGGCTCTGAAACGTGTACCCCAATACTTAGCCATTTATTAGCATCAATATGCTGCGAAAAAGCATTGGTCAATACAAATAAAATTACAAAAAATGTACAGTAGTATTTATAGCTTAGTCGCTTCATTTTCGTTTTGTCTAGATATTCATTCCATAATAACTAAAATAATACTATTCCCTCTGATGGTAGGCCTCACTTTAAACACCCCAGCTTTTTCCGATTCTTTTCCTAATCGCATAATTGCCTTTCTGGCTTCCCTTGAGAAAGCATTTGCATCATATCGGTCACCGTCTTTGTTTTTCAACGGAATTTCAATTAAATCAAATTCAAGAAGTGATGGAACTTGTGCAGCAACATGATACCCTCCATTCTCAATTAATCCTTCTGTATTCCAAGAGGTGCTTTTTTCTTTAACCCAATCAATAATTTTATCCTGCAACAGATCATAATCATCTCCAATTTCAGAATGCAGATCATATTCACACTCTTGATGAACTTCTACACGAAGAGTTATAGGTCGGCCAGATATTCGTATTTTAGAAAATTTTTCTCCCATTAAAACCAAAAAATCATCTAGGGCTTGGTCTTTTTCCAGCGCTTTTTTAACTAACATTGCATAATCTTGTGTATCGACCATAGGAGAAGCCAATACACCTGAATTAGCCAAAGATTGTGAAGTGAATTTATCCTTAGCATCTAGTAGAATATTTAATTTATTCCCATATCGTTGTCCTTCGAGGATATTAATCTCAGCTTCAACGAAAATATCAGCAGGCGAGTTTTCTACTATTGTTTTGAAAACATCTCGCCAATTTTCACGTCCTAGCTGGTTATTAACATTTACATTGCTAAGTCGCTCCATAAAATCAATTGTCGTAAATCCTTTCAAATCAAACGCTCTCCTGATTTCATTAACCACTGCTCTGTAGTTAAAATCGGCATCAATCTTTTCCACAATATTCTCTTCCTGAGAGGTCCATGGAACTACCATAATAGTTGCGCGTTTTCCTTCACCATGTTGAGCAAGCAGCTGAGTACATATCAGTAAAAATGGGAGAACAGAAAATATTTTATTTAACTTCATGACTATAATCCAAATTTTTGTGATGGAATTTCATTTTCAATTTCACGACGTAAACTTTCCAAATCAACTTTGATTGTAATTGATGCGAATTTCTGTTTGTTATAAGCATCCTCTTTTTGGGAAAGTTCTTTAATTTGTTCAGTGCTAATAATGAAATCACGATATTTTTCATCTCTAAAAAACAAGTCGAAATAAGCACTATACTTTTCTTGGGTTTGGTTCACATTTTTAATAAATGGTCGGCCAAGTCGTAGACCTGGTATGCCTTTAAACAGTAGCTTATTAAATAAACGCTTTTCAGCATCAATCTGAGCAGATCTCATTTTATCACCATACCCAAGCACGATGAATGTTCCTGTATTGAAGTCACTAAGATCAGAAACATATTGTATTTCGGCAGATATCGTATCTGGCTTAGATACTGCACAGCTTCCGATTAATAGTAGGCAAATAAAATAGGACGCTATTTTCATCATTACCTATAATTTAGGTTTTATTATTAAGCTGACTCCTGAATTAAATGATGTGAGGATAGTTTCTCCTCCTTTTTTAATAGAAAGGGTTGAAACTCCACCTGCATTAATTTCTTTAATCACGCCTTCGCCTACCTTGGAGTCAAAAACTACCATCTCATTTTGGATCGTTTTTTCTTTCCTTGTTAAAATGACATATTTATCATTAGTTGTTACGCCATCATTAGAACCTATAGACACCAACACTTCTTTCGCTTTCCCTTTTCGTTCTTTATGAATCTCCAGGATATTTCCTTCGTAAGGAAAATGCTTATTTAAAAATTTCTTTAATCCTTTTTTCAATTCATTAACCGCCAGTGATGTAGCCCTTCCTTTTGTATCACTAGCCTTATTCTTTACTAAATCAGTAATAAAATTGCTGTTATTTTTTAAAGTGCTAGAATATTCAGTCCGCCCGGTTTCTACATTTATCACTCGTAATCCAACCGCAAGTTGACAGGAATAATTTCCATGCTTTGTTTGCTCAATATTATACGAAGTTATCTTTCCAATTAACAAAAATTTGGCACCTTCGGAACGTGTTTTATCTAATAGCTCTCCATTCAAAAAATCAATCGAAGAACTTAGTTCTTTTTCGTTTTGCAAGTCAGAAAAAAACTCGCGATTGATCACTCCTGCTCGTTTGCCTGAAACGAATTCATCATATAACAAATCCGTAACCTGACGAGCGGCATCCGCTTGGCTAGAGGATTCATATTTTACAGGCAGGATACCAATCTTATTAATCTGAGTATTTTGGGCTACTCCATCTTGGTAAAAAACTATGTGGAGTAATGTGTAAAGACAAACCAGAAGCAAACGTTGTCGATTCATAAGTAGTTATTTTATTTTTAAATCAGTGCTCTAATCTAATTCCACAAAGCAATTAAAAAAACTAAAACACCTACTTTTTTCAACAACATAAAAACATGTCAAAAAAAACTTTTTCACATCCTATTCACTATGTATTTTCTTCTACTTATAAATGAGGAGAAAACTTAAGAAAGACAAGGAGAAAAGCCTACTCCCACACCACTACCCCACATCCTATCTCATCACCATTCTGATTAAGGAGAGCGAGATAATAGTACCCCGTACCGCCGACCTGATTCTTATACAAATCCTGACGAGCCTTGCCGGCTACGGCGTATTGGGCGCGGAGCGCGCCACTGGCGGTATAGATATTTAGCTGGTGTGCGTCGCTAAAAGGGCTCAGGCTGAGGGTGACGCGATCCAAGGAAGGATTAGGATACAAACTGAGCGGCGTGCAGTCGAATTGATCTTGAGGAATAGCTGGAGCATCCCGAAGCAGCTTAACGATAAGGGTATCCATAGCACCTTCCGCTACTTCAACCTCTGCTACTTGGGCAAAGTAACCCGGCGCAGTCACTTCTAAACGCAAATCCTGAGCAAAGTCAACCCAACGAAAACGTCCGTCTGGATCGGCCGGTAGGGCCTCCGCTAAAGTTTGTATAAAAACTTCCGCATTGGTGATTAATTCGTCGGTCAGGCTATCCTGTACACTGAGATACAAGCGGGCCGCTCGGGTATTATTGAAGGTCCAAACGTAGAGACCATCTTCTCGATTACCGCCAATGATCTTGCCCGAAGGATAATAAGGGCAGGCCGACCACAATCCACTGAATCCACCACTCGGCCCGTCGAAGGTATCGTAGTAGCCGACTTCTAAAGGTAGCTCTGGATCGGCAATATCCACCACCCGCAGGCCTTCGGTGTTGTGCGAAATAAAGGCAAAATCACCTCGGATATAAGGATTATGGACCAAGCTCTCAAAATTAGCGGAATAGGTCGCCACCTCATCAATATTATCCAGCTCATCCACGCGATAGATTCGAGCGGGCAGACCGTCTTTCTCCGGGCACATAAACAAGTAACGGTTATCTTCGGACAACCACGAGCTGTGCGTATCCCCCCCCGTCGTGTTGATCTTTGCCAATAAGACCGGATTGGTTTTATCGCTAATATCCACCACATCCATCACCCCCTCGTTAATCGCAGCCGCAAAAAGTAAGTCGCCTTTGACATGACAATCATGGATATAATAGCCCGGCGCATAGAGTCCGATCTCCTGTGGTTGTTGTGGATTGGAAACGTCCAGGATGTGCACCCCAGCGGTCGTTGTCGTGCCGTTGATATAAACGTAAGGTGCCTCAGTATAAATATCGCGCTGAATGATATGTCCGCGATTGAAGGTTTCAGTATAAGTGGTCACCAACTCGACTCGTTCTGGTAAAAACTGTAAATCCAGAATCTGCATCCCCGTTGTATCTGTAATCCCTTCGGTCGTGACAAAGGCATGGTGGCCAATCACGGTGATTTCTCGCCAGTTGGACGCTGGTCCACTCACAAAGTCTAATTCTTCAACGACATTATCAATGGTATAAATGGCCGTTCCGGTTCGGGTACCCAGCAAGGCATATTCTCGTCCGTCTTCTGCCACGTACGCCCAGCAGCCAGAGTAGCGCTGATCACCACGATGAAACTGACCAAACAGCTCCACATTGAGACGATCTTGCGCCCAGCCTACCGATGACACTGCGATTAATAGCCATAAAAGATAGCATCTCATCTGTCCAAAATTTAGATCAAACAATGTAGCAAGAAAATACGGATTGTCTAATGAGGGATTAGTCGCTACCTGCACAAAAGCTTATTTTAATCTATCAGCCAGCCAATGCTTGATTGCTGTAGGTAGTTCTAGCTCCGCAGGTTCGGCTGCTAGCTGACGAACTTGGGCCGAACGTTCACGCGGTGGTAATAAAATGATTTTCCCAAGTTTACGAGCCAGCCATTGATAGGCTGCTATTCCCACCCGGCTGTCACGATGCCGAAGAATAGAACGTGCTAATGATTGTACCAGATCCTCGTGCTCCAATTCAAAATGCACAATCAACTGTAGGCAACGGCACAAATCAGTAATATCCTGCCGAATGTCCTGTTTGCTGGCCTGGACAACCCGATTCAACCAATCTAAAGCCTCAGTAAATTCCTTTAGGTGAAAATACACGAGGGCAATATTTTGATAAAATTCCAGCTGAAAAGCCTTGTGTATTTTCTTCTGATAGCGTTTCAATTGCCGAATAATTTCGGGCAGCATCACCAAGGCTTTTTGGTATTGTCGCAAACCGAGGCATTCAATGAGTTTAAGGCTGTAAAGGGTTTGAAAGAGTTTGATTTTTAAGTACTCGGTCCGAGGTCGAACGGCTTCCAAGCGTGGTATCCAAATAGCAAAAGGTGTAAAGTTGTGTTGTAAGTAATGGAGGTTTAAATAATTGTTCACCACATTGATATAGCGATTCGGGTACTCATCAACCAAGTGCGGCTCAGCCTCAAAGAGTTGTAGAATGGCGTGCATGTGGGACTGTGCTTGCTCCAGATCGCGGCGCATACTCATCGCGTAATTGGCTAAACTCAGATGATAGGACATGCGGGAGGTGAAACTCATTTCGGTAGGATCCAGGGAAAGAGAGAGTTGATCAAGTTGCTGCCCCAGCTGCCCCTCCGGGTCGTCAATTTGCATGCGATCACGGATAGCTAGAAAAATCTGATCATACAAATCAATCATTGCTACCTGCCCCTGGATTTGTTGTAAATTCTTTTGGGTGGCGACTTGATTTTTTTCAATTGATCGGGCGGCTTGCTTTTGCTCAAAGCTTCGAATGAGCTGTCGATCCAGAAGTAAAAGTTCAAGATGCAAACTATCCAGATGATAGGCCTTGGCCAGTTTCAACGCTTTTTGGATACGCTTGGCGGCTTGCCGAACGAGGTTTTTTTCCAATAAGATGTGAACGTCCTCCAGCAAACCATAAACCCGAAACAAAGCGCGCTGCTCACCGTGATACAGCCGCAAACTTTTCAGTAACTGTTGGTAAAGATAGTTTTTGCCAGACGCCAGATGGTCCACAAAGGTTGTCCGGTGCAAAGCTGCTTTTAGTTTGATTTCATCGTAAACAGGCTGCTTCTCGAGTAGATCAAATAAATCGAGATAAGCCTTCCCCTTACGACCGTGCAATGCGGTGAAGCGGCGGAAGTAACGCTTTTCCGTCGGCGACAGCTTGTGAATGAGTTCATGCAAGGCATCTTTTTGCATTTTGACTTCCAATTCTATATTTTATAAACTACTCATTTTCAATATTTAAAGATAGAAAAATTAGTTTTTAAAATCTAAAAAATATATTTCTTTGATTTGCAATACGATCAATTAAGCGTCACTTTTGAAAGTGTAATCACAAGTCTTAATTTTCAAAAAACGTTAAAGATGACCACTAGGCTCTCTACCTTTATCATTGTCTTGCTCGGCCTCAGCGCCTGTCAGCCGACAATCACTCCAGAATTTATTTTACAAAACCTACAAAGTATTCAAATCGCTGAAGCCGATGTTGCCCGACACTACGTTATCCCGGCCCTGGGGCAGACGGCTAATTCACCGATCCAAAACTTTGCTCTTAATCCAGTACCGATTTCTCAGAAAAAATCGAATATCGTGATCACGGATACGATTGGACTTTTGACCGAAAAAGATAACGTCAGTGTCGTCCCCTCCCCTTCTGGCATTAATGTCGTGGTGGGTTTGAATCTACAGGATGGTGAGTTTTTCTGCCAGGATAACACGAATGGTTTACTCACTGCACAACGTGGGAATATCAATCCACATCTCAATATCCGTCAGTTAACGCCACTCGACGATTTTCCGGCAGCCAATCATTTTGCTACCACCACGATGACCGATGTCATTATTATGAAAAGGGAAAATGATGGTAGCTATACCGAAGTCGGTCGGTTCAGCAATGTTAATCAACGCATCTGTGTTTATCACAGTCAGCAAACATTGTACGTAGCCAGCCAATAATTACAGCACTTAAGTAGTCCTCCCCTTTTTGCCAATTGAAAGGTCTTCACTTGGCCCGGGCGAGCTATGTCCATACCTCAGATCGCCCACTATGGTCACCCCATTTTTTTACTTCAAAAACCTGAATAATGAAAAAGCAACCCAATGAAGCTAAAGGCATTAAACTAGCCGTCAATTTTTTGGGATTGGAGCCCGAATCTTCTGCTCCCCCAGTCGCCCTTTATCTGCTCGACAATAGTGGTCGAGCGACAAAAAAGCTGGCCAAGATCACAAAAGGCCAAATCAATATCCCCGCTGAACTGCAAAAGCTGGAGGCCAATATCGCACTTGGCCCGGATGTAGAGCAACCTCAGGAACTAGAGCGACAACAATTGCTCCAGTACCGGGCGGCCACTGCACTGGAAACCTGGCGCGCCGCCGGGCGAATTGAATTACCCGATTTGCGCTGGCGCGATTGGATTCCACTCCGCAGTTGCGTGTCCGGGAATGCCCGAAAATGTCGCATCATCATTACCCCCGGTTTTCCCAGACCTTGGCCTATACCGGATGTATTTCCAATTACAGAGATAGCTCCACGGCCACTTCAAATACCGAATATCCAAATCAAATGCGAACCGATGTGCTACGGCATCGTCGAAGTTTATCGCCGCATTTGTTGCTGTGATCCCTGGATCCTTATTCCCCGACTCCCTGATTTAATCCCTGAACTGATCGAGCGCATTCCCATTCCACTGCCCGATCCACCTCCCTTCGTTCCACCAATCCGCCGTCTTCAGGCTAAAGCAATCAAGCTTCAAGAGGCCAACCTGGAGCCTGCCCGCCGGCAGGTGGTGGATGATCGGGTAGTGCGGGAATTGCGCAGCCTGCAACAACTGAATAATCAGCAGGCGCAGTACGATTTCTTGATTGCACGACCACACCTGATCCCTATCCTGTGTCGCAATCGAGAATGCACCACCTTCAAAGTCGGAGAAACCCAGCTTGGCCCAGATGGTAGCTTTACCTACTGCTTCCCCTTATTCCTCACTCGGGTTAACTGCACCGTCAGTTATACCTATAAGATCAAACAATGGATTGGTGGGCAATATGTCTATGTCTATGACGGTGAAGCCGCTCAGGATTATTTCAGCCCCAGCGAACTCGCGGAGCTAAAAACTTTTAATCCACAAGCCGAAACCTGCAATCAACCCGATCCACCGGTCGATGGTCAGGGACAGCCATTCGTGATGCTACAAAATATCGGCACCACAGATACTTACCGATTGCACAGTCCAAAACAAAACAGCAATAACGGATTAAACCAACCTCTCCCAGCTAATGTGGGGTTAATGGATCAAAACTATAGCACGGATTGTCCACTCGGTGGCACTCTGGACCTGCTACTGTACATTGATCCGGATATGCGAAACACCAGCGCCAGATATTATCGATTTAGCCTGGTGGCGGCGAATGCCAGTGGTAATCCACAAGCCGGAGCGACACCAGAAATGCTGGTCAGCGGTGTCAGTTGGCGAAAATTTGTGGCAGGTACCTTCCCTCCACAGATTGAGGCCGAAGCACTTGGCCCACAAACCGTGAATGGCACCGAAGGGCTTTTCCGCATTCCTTACGTTGACGCTAATAATCGTTGGTTAAGCAATCAATACCACTATCGTTTGGATACGACGCAAAAACTGAACGGTAAGTATCTATTGAAATTAGAACTCTTCAACGCCAACGGTGAGTTAATCCGTCCACAGGCCGCTCCGGGCCCGGGTCAGCCCGAGCAGTTTCATTATCTATGGTGGAAAGATGCAAATCGTACCGAGACGGTTGAACATAATAGCCTCATTCACCTGCTACATTTTGATAATGTCAAATGCTACGGCGATATCGTGGATTTACGTAAAAATGGAATCGCCAATACTGCGGATTGCCAATTTACCAGTGGTCCGGCAAATAGTCAATTTAGTGCTGGCTTCCGGGCCTACCATCGCAATGATTTCATGCTGCGTTATCGTCTGGATTACTTCCGCGGATTGAACGGCTCCGATATCGTTCTCGACACTGGTACAACTAACCAACCGCCGACCAAAAACCTGGGCTTACCCGCTCAATCGGCGAGTGCCAGTTTTGCCGCCATGCTTGGTAATAATGCGGTCGGCACGAAGTGCACCTTCACCCTTGACCTCTATGTTTGGGCGAAGCATACCAATGGGCGTTCCCGCATTCAAGGCTACGACAGTTCCGATGAAGCATCATTTGCTTTGGAAATAGTTTAGTAACTGACAAAGAAAAGACTTGTGCCCTTTTTGAGGATCGCTGCTATAGGTGGCGGTCCTCTGCTTTGCTAAAATGGGTGGAATCAACCAAAGTGTAGTACCATCGCAGTTGCCCAACCTCCGCGGAGCGATTGAGCAAGTCTGACCAAAATTTGTAAAAGACCTCAGTATCGTAGAAAACCTGACAGCCCGCCGAGTAATTACCAACGGTCACATTTTCTATTATATCTAAATCGCGCTCGGGAAGATGCTTGGTTTTTTCCAACACATTTGTACGATTCACCAAAGTATTAATCGAGAGCGTTTTCAAGGCCTTAGTAAGACCGGGGCGTAGAGGCAGATTGGATAATGCCTCAAATAAGGTATCAATCCGTGTTTTATCTGTCTTGGCTTGAGTCACGGTCGGCCATAATCCCATGACCATCGCGTAGGAATCATTACCGGCGATGCCATCTACTCCTTTGGAAATGGTAGGGACGTGTGCAATTTGAAGATTGACAATATTATTAATGTGCTCATCCTTGATCACTCCGATCACTTGTGCCTCGGTAAAATTCCGCCAGCTTTTGATCTGCTCGGGGCTGTAATCACTAATGGCTTCCAGAATCTGATATATTTTCCGCTTAGTGGCTTTATTGCGCCGACCATCAAACCAAATTCGAACCGTTCGTCGACGGACATGATCCACATCAATCACTCGCTTGGCTTGACCAGCTTGTTGTACAGTGATTTTACCATCTTGCAAGCCCAAATTCTTAATCGGTGGATGTTTGGATAAGGCTTCCAGATTGGAATAAGCGGCATTTTGTGCCCGCTGGCCGTGCCGGCTTAAAATCAAATAAATTTCGGATAACACCTTATTGATCTCAAAATAGGTTTTACGATCGCTATCGGACGCAGCTAATCCCTGTTGAATTTTGCTATCGACGCCATATTTCATCAGCCAGGTGCGACGCCATTTCCAAAACTGGCTGAATGGGGTGTTTGCCGGAATTCTTCCAGGACGGCCCGGGTATGTAAAATTATTTCCGCCTTGGTGAAAATTCATGGTAGAATCACCGGGACACCATGTTGGTTTCTCGTCGTTAAACCCACGTTTGACCGCCTGATCGGAGCCTTCTTTCATGACATTGTGGGTCCGACCACCGGGTTGGCGAACATTGTGGAAGCCCGGCACTACGGTAAGTGTTTGGGGCAATAATTCACGGCTACTCTTACGATTACCGGGTTCGGTAGTAGCAATATGCAATTCACAATGCTTCTGCCCCTGAGCATCTTGCCAGCAAACGGCCACGGTATCATTGTAGGCTGTTTTTCGGGCCGCATCGATGACCCGGCGTAGACCAACGAGATTCATAACGCCAGCCTGATCACTCCACAAACCGTGGCGCGCCTGTACCAGCGACCGTAGAAACTGATAATGGGTTTCGGGGGTATCTTTGGATTTGGGCAGGCGCAGTTTATTCCCCTCAGTATCAGTAAAGCGTTTATTGCTCGTTTCATTCATCAAATCAAGGCGCTCTTCCTTCAAAATCGATCGGCAAAAGCCCGGCCCTGCTTTACCATCGGCCTTTCTCAAAGTGTCAGTCAGATTACCCGTCGTTAATGGCCGCTGCTTGATCGCCTGCTGCAATTGCAAGCTCAAGATTAACTCCAGTCCGCGATCTGGAATAATCAAAACGTTGTCCGTCAGCGTACCTCTTAATCCTGTCGGCCACGGATACACCTCATCGTGCGCCTCGTATACCTGTGTCATCATATTGACAATCCCGCTCCAATTATACCGACTAAGCAGATACTCCCGACACTCGGTAATTTGTCGGGTTGTGCTTTGCGTTTGTCCAGAAAAAGTTAGACTGAGCGTAATCGTATTCGAATTGGTACTCATCTGGTAGGGAGCGTCACTTGGGAAGGGCATGGATAGTTGGTTTTTTGACGTGCAAACAATAATGCTAACAATAATATTAAAAACTCTCTTAATACAAAAATTAAATACTTTTTTGAGCGCAATTTAAAATTATTTACTACCTTTAATCCCGATTTAAAGCAACGTACGCTTTCTGATAGCTAAGCCTTCCGCGCTTTATCACGTTCTACACACTACATTTGAGAATCACACAACTTTTTAGCTATCAATGAGGCTATCAGTTCGCTGAAGCCCATCAGTCACCTATCTATTAGAATCTCTAAACTAAGAACTTTGCTGAGTCAAAACTGATTTCAAAGCAAGGCAAATGTTTTCCAAAACATGGCCTAAGTTTGAAGGTGTATCACTTTTAAATTTTGGTCAAAACAAATTTCTGAAGTTGTTTGCAGTTTTGGATGAAACAGGTTGTAAATGCTTGATTCAGAAGCCTATTTTATTTTTCTGGCCTTGTCTGATGACAAATGGAAAAATAACAGATCGGTTTATGATAATCAATAGGTGCAATCCAATCATCTCTTAACGGTCGACAATTTATCTATTAGAATCTCTAAACATTTTGGTCTGACGCATATAATACAGTGCCTTAGAGCATTTTATTATATTTGTAATCATCTAATAAGATTTGATTTTATTTAACATCCAAAAACAGAATTATGGTTTCTACAATTACATCCCTGAACAGTAGTGCTATTCGTTCTGTACGTTCCATTTGGTACGAACGAAGAACTGTGCTTAGGGCTTCTGTAGCCTGTCTCTTGCTTTTCGTGGGCTTGTTACAGTTACAAGCCCAGACAGCACCGACCTTTACGGTCTGTCCCGGTTTTCCGGCACTACAACTCCCTGCCGGTGATGGTGGAATCGTGCTCAACAGCACTAACATTCCTGCTTTGCTTGGCGTTACTGCCGTTGATCCCGATGGTAATGAAACAATTACCTATTCGGCATCACCTTCATCTTTTACCTGTGCGGATATTGATCCTTTCAATCCTCGCTCTATCACCGTTACTGCAACGGATAGTGATGGTAGCGATGTTTGTAATATCAACGTCTTCATTATAGATGGCGGTCCTTTCGCGCAGTGTACGCCTATTACTATCAACCTTGATAATACCGGCAATTATACCCTGACCATGGCCGATATTAATACGCTATCGGCGGGTAGCTCAGCTTGTTCTGGTATTGCTAGTGTCACAGTAGCACCGGACATGTTCGATTGTACCGACATTGGTACGCCCGTTCAAGTTACGGTCACGGTTGAAGACAATAATACCCTAACGGCTTTCTGCCTCACAGAGGTTACTGTGCTGGACGAAGCACCAGTCGCGATGTGTGTCGCACCATTTGATCTCGCTTTGGATGGTAGTGGTAATGCTTCTATCACCACTGGCGACATTGATGACGGTAGTACCGTTGGTTCATGTAGTAGCCTTAATCTGTCATTGGATGTTACTGATTTTGATTGTACGGATATTGGTCCAAATACAGTGACCTTAACGGTAGACGATGGTAATGGTCAAACGGCCACTTGTACCACGACCGTTACTATCCAAGATAATGATGCGCCTGTAGCAAGCTGTAATGATATCACAGTCACCCTAGATGCAACGGGTAATTATACTTTAACCACTTCGGATATTAGCAATTTATCCGCAGGTACTACAGATAACTGTGACTTTACCGTTGCGGTTAGTCAAACTAGTTTTGATTGTAGCGATACGGGAAGTCCAGTCACCGTAACGGTTACCATCACTGACGATGGTGGCAACACCGATGACTGTATGGCTGACATCACCGTGCAAGATACCGAAGCACCTAGTGTCACCAACTGCCCTTCAAACGGTTCTACCACAACGAGCGTAGGTGGCACTGGCGATTGTGCTGGTGATTACACCTGGACACATCCTACTTTTAGTGACAACTGCTCAGTATCAACTCTTAGCTATGAAATGACTGGTGCGACCACTGGAACTGTCGGTGTAACACCTGCAACTGGCGGTACGTCAGCAACTCAAGCCTTTAATGTAGGAACAACAACGGTAACCTATACCGCCATTGATCCTTCTTCAAATACGAATACCAGCTGTAGTTTCACGGTCACCGTAACGGATGATGAACAGCCGGTGATTAGCGGCTGTCCAACTGATTTCAGTATTAATAATGCTGGCGGTAACTGTTTCAACACAGCTAGCTGGACACCTCCAACTGCTTCTGACAACTGCCCGGGTGTAGTTGCCGCTACGGCTGAAGCAGAAGATGAAAAGGGAAATATCATTGCGATTACCAATCCATTTTCTAATCCAAGTACTGCAGTACTGCCAGTCGGTGTGAACGTCGTTAGTTACACATTCACTGATGTAGCTGGTAATGTATCGGCTTGTACTTTTGAAGTTACTGTAATCGATACGGAAGCACCTACGGTAACCTGTCCGGGTGCGACGAATCAAGAAATCAGCAGCTGTAATGCTGCCAACGAAATGGTTCCTGATTTCCGTGCTTTAGCTTCTTACAGTGATAATTGTGGTAACGGTTATACCGTAACTCAAAGTCCTGCTCCTGGTACACTACTTAGTACGTTGAGCACTCCTGTGGATGGAGAAACTTACAATGTGACGATTACGATTACCGATAATAACTCTCTTGGACAAAGCGATGATTGTACCTTCACCGTAACTATTGTCGAGAATGATGCACCACAGCCAAGTGTTGCGGGCGCTGTTTTGCCAACCATCAATACCGATTGTGGTCCTATCATTGTCGATGCCCCAACCGCATTGGATGCTTGTGGCAACCTGATTTGTGGTGAGCCTTTCCCTGCTACAGCGGCGACAATAGTTAATATGAACTGCGGTGGCGGCGGTGGTCCTTGTACCCCACAAGCGACACAAACCTCTACCGATGTACCACAAGCTCTGCCGGATAACTCTGCTGGTGGTGTAACTAGTACCCTGACCATTAGCGGCATGGATCCAATTATTGACGATGTTGATATGAATTTGGAAATCACCCATACTTGGGTTGGTGACCTGCAAGCTACTTTGACATCACCAAATGGTACCGTTATCGAATTGTTCGATCGCCCCGGTGTTCCAGCTTCTACCTTTGGTTGTGCAGGTAATGATTTGGACGTGACTTTTGACGATGATGCTGCCAATAGTGCTACTGATTTTGAAAATACTTGCAATAATGCTCCAGCAATTGATGGTGATTTCCAGCCTAACGTTCCACTTAGTGCATTCAACGGTGAGAATCCAAATGGTACCTGGACTCTGTTTGTGTCTGATAATGCCGCAGGAGACCTTGGTTCAATCACAGGCTGGTCTTTAGATATTTGTACTCAAACGGCTTCTAACGAAGTCACGTCTTACGAATTCCCAGTTGGTACTTCGACTATTACCTGGATTTACGACGATGGAAATGGTAATAGTTCTTCACAACTACAACAAGTTATTGTAGCTGATGATACTACGCCACCAGATTTTGCTTGTCAGGATATCGAAGTAGAACTTGATGCTAGTGGTAATGCGATGATTGGTACGGGCGACTTGATGGCCGTATCTACCGTCACTATCACGGGTGGTGATACGGAAGGGAACACCATTTTTGGTGGCCCAACGGGTACTACGGATTTAACGATTACTATTCCAATGACGACCACCTTGTCATTCGACTGGGATTACACCACAATTGATGATCCAACTTTTGACCAATTTGGTTACGTATTAAATGGTAGTTTCGTAGTACTTGCTAATGCCAATGGCCAAAGCGGTACGACCAGCGTTCCCGTAAACATGGGTGACGAATTCGCTTTCCGAGTGAATACCGCTGATAATACTTTCGGACCTGGTGTAGTGACTATTTCAAACTTCTCACCTGGTTTCAGTGGAGATTTCAGTGTTACATATTGGGACTTTACTAATGTTGATGCTGATGGTTTTGTATCCACTACTCAAAGCATGGCTTCCGATAATTGTACAGATCCTGCCGACTTAGTATTTGATTTATCTCAGTCTAATTTCGATTGTGACGATATTGGTGAAAATATGATCACCCTTACGGTAACGGATGAAGCTGGCAATAGTGCCACTTGCATGTCGACCGTAACTGTGGTTGATAATATTGCACCATCTATTACCGGTGTTCCCTCGAACGTAACGGTAGATTGTGATAATATCCCGGCTGCACCGGGTATCAACGTTATCGGTGGTGTAAATGCTACAGATAATTGCGACGTGCCAGTGATTACTCCAAGTGAAGTATCTACTCAAACTGGTAATGAAAATAACTGTGGCAACTACAACTACACGATTACTCGTAGCTGGTCTGCTTCAGATGACAGTGGCAATACCACCACTCTTTCGCAAGTGATTACGGTAGAAGATACCGATGCACCAACCAACCCATCATTCAACGCTGAGGCCCCAAGTGGCACCATTAGTACTGATCCAACCAGCTGTACGGCTTCTGTAAGCTTAGCACTATTGGATCTTGATGATTGTGCGCCATACTCTGCCTTGACGATTACGAACGATTCTCCACATGCTTTCACCAACGGTGCAAATGCAAGTGGTGATTACCCTGTAGGTGCTCACACTGTAACTTTCACAGCTACTGATCCTTGCGGTAATTCTGATTCATGGCAAGTGTCCTTCACCGTTGCGGATCAAGTCGCACCAATTGCTTCTTGCCAGAATGGTTTGACACTTGGATTGCCTTCATCTGGCATCTTGAATATTACACCAGCCTTAGTGAATAATAATAGCTTGGATAACTGCTCAGATCCTTCTGATCTGACCTTCAGTGTTAGCCCAAGTACTTTTGATTGTGATAATGCAGACGGTGTTACACAATGGCCAGTGACCTTGACCGTAACCGATGAAGCAGGCAACTCTTCAACTTGTAACACTTTTGTCGTTGTTCAGGATAATAATGACCCAACGGCACTTTGCCAGGATGTTAGTGTGACACTCCTAGCAGACGGTACCGCAACTATCTCTGCCAACCAGGTAGATAATGGTAGTTTTGATGACTGTGACCCAGTGTTATTTTCTTATAGTGTTTCACCAAGTAGCTTTGGTTTAGGAGATGTTGGAAACAGTATTGATGTTACTTTGACCGTTTCTGATTCTTCTGGCAATACTGCTAGTTGTGATGCTACCGCTACAGTACGTTTACCTGAAACTTGTTTTGATGCAGGTACAACTGCCGGTGCCTCCGGTACGGTAGTTTCTGTTCCAGTTGTAGTTGATAGTTTCATCAACGTACAGTCTTTCCAATTCATCGCAGTGATCGATGATAGCTCTGCGGCAGAGTTTACTGGCGTAAGTGGTGTCAGCTTGCCAGGTAGTAGTTTCACCGCTAACCTCGATGGGAATAACGGTGATACAATTTCTATCTCTTGGTTCAACGATCAAATTCCTCCAACTCCGGTTACTTTGCCTGACGGTTCATTGATCTTCAACTTTGAAGTACTGCTGACTGGTGATGTCGGTGACTTCTCGTTGATCAATATCACGAGCAGTCCTAGCCAGAGTGTGGAAGTCATTCACGATTACAATGGTACCTTCTTCAACCTGGTGCCTTGCCTTGAAGTTGGTGCAGTAGCGATCAACAACCCAGCCATGTTAGAGGTAGCCGGTACCATTTACACAGAAGATGGTCTGGAAGTGGCCTTAGTTGATGTTACGCTAGAAAATACAAGTAACAACACCATCTTTGGTACACAAACTACTGATGTTGACGGTGCATTCAGCTTCTCCCCCGTTGGTGGTGGAAGTAACTACGAAATCACACCGTTCAAAGATATCAACTGGACGAACGGTGTAACGGCCTTTGATTTATTTACGATCCAATCGCACATCGTAGGTTTGGATACTTTGGATTCTGATTACAAGAAGATTGCAGCGAATGCTTTCCCAGATTCTAAGATTACGACCTTCGACGTGGTTCGCTTGCACCAGTTGCTGGCTAGCCTTGGTACGGTAACGCCTCCGGGTAACACCTCTTGGCGCTTTGTTCCGGCTGAATTTATGTTTGCTCCTACGGACTTAGACGATGTTCCAGCATTCGATGAGACGAAGGAAATTCTCAGCTTGAACCAGGATTCATTGATGAATGATTTCATCGCAGTGAAAGTCGGTAACGTTGTTGGACCAGTAGATCCAACTATGTTTGGCGACGATGCAGATGATCGTTCGGACGAAACGCTGACTTTCCGCTTACAAGATCGTAGCGTGAAAGCTGGTGAAACCGTTCAGATTGACTTCCTTGCGAAAGATTTCCGCGATATTGTTGCTTACCAGTGGTTACTAAATTTCGATGCTACGCAAATTGATTTTGTCGGTGTTGACAAAGGTCAACTACATGCATTTGGCGAGCAAAACGTGGGACAGACGTTCGAAGATCAAGGACAATTGGTAATGTTATGGTACAATACCGAAGCCGCTCAGTTGGAAGATGATGCCGTTATCTTCAGCCTGCAATTCAGTGCGCGTGAAGATATCAGCAGCTTGCAAAATCTATTTAACGTCAGCAATCAAAGCGAACTTATCGCTGGGGCTTACAAGCAAGATGGATTAGCAATGGATATTCAACTGGAATACCTACAAAGCGAAAGCACAGTTGCGCAGTCTAACGGCTTCGCTCTCTTCCAGAACCAACCTAACCCATTCTTGGATGAGACTGTGATTAGCTTCACACTACCGACCGCTACCAGCGCTAAGTTGACCATTTCGGATATTACTGGCCGCGTACTCAAAGTCATCGAAGGTGATTTTGCGGCGGGTTATAACCAAGTGACGATCAACCGTGGTGAACTATCTAGCCAAGGTGTACTGTATTATCAATTGGACACGCCTACCGATTCAGCGACTAAGAAGATGATTGCAGTTGAATAAACTGCTTTGAAAATACCTAATAGCCAAGGAGTAATTCGAAAGGATTACTCTTTGGCTCATTTTATTTCCAAGTGTTCTGAAAGTGAAGACTTGAAATTGATATTTGAGGTATTACGACTATTCCGACGATGAAAATCCTGAAAACAGTAGCATCCACTCCAGCTTCGATTCATGATTTGAGCTGTACACTTGAACACCGTTCCAACCGACAGGTTGTGAGCTGGAACAGGAGTGAAATGCTGTTTGATTCCGTACTGCTCGGAGATAACCAGATTTGTCCATACTGTTCCAAAAATTATCTATCCAATTAAAGAGTTATGTCAAAATTTATTACTTCCATTTACATATCGTTATTGTTTTGCTGGACTGGTCTGCAGGCACAAGTAACGATTAGTGCGCTTTCTGATAGTCCCTTAGGCTGTAACAGTAGCACCGCGCAAGTCGATGTAGTGGTGGAGAACTTTAGCAATATTGCGAGTATGCAATTTGCGATGAGTTGGGATGCCAGTGTACTGGATTTTCAGAATGTGACCAATAATCTGCCACTTACTGACTTTTTTGTACCTAATACTTCACAAGTCAATAGTGGTATCTATTCTTTTTCCTGGGCCTCTTTCGATCTCAATGGTCTGAGCCTCAGCGATGGTGATACCCTTTTTACCTTCACTTTTGATGTCGTAGGTAATGCAGGGAGTTCGTTCGACTTCGAATTTATTGACTTGTCGGGTTTCTCCATAGAAGTCACCAGCGCTCTGTCGGGGCCACTAAATATTGGCACCGATGTCATTTTTGCACCGACTACAATTAGTATAGAAGATAATATTGCTCCTAACCTCGCTTGTCCTGCTGATACCGTTATTTTCACCGGCACAGGTGCAGTTGGAGGCCTCACCCCCACAGCTTTTGATAACTGTGGCTTAAATAATGTGAGTTACACCCTGATGGACGCTACCACGGGTAGCGGCTCAAATGATGCTAGCGGCACCGTCTTTAATGAAGGTATCACTACGGTGACTTACACCGCTACCGATGATGCTGGAAATATGACCAATTGTAATTTTACCGTAGAGGTGCAGGATACCTCTACAACGGATAGTGGGCTTTTGACTTTTACCCCGGTGATTAATTACGATTGTACTTCTGATACCATCACCATTGATATCATTGTGACCAATTTTGATAGTGTAACAAGTATGCAGTTTACCATTCAATGGGATACTGCCGTAATAGATTATATTAGCAATACGTCATTTCTACCAAGTTTCCCACCTAATCCAACATTTACCGATGAGGGACTTTTGGTTATTGTTTGGGCCACACCGCCTACTACCCCGGAAGGTATTACAGTTCCTGATGGTGATCCTATTTACACGATCCAATACGTTTTAGATAGTGGTATTCAAACCCCATTAGTTGATTTCGTTAGCTTACCAACGCTACAAATCGAAATTGCCCAAATGGGTTCGATCCTAACCAGCGACCAATATGTTTTTGCCGATAATGTGCTAAACGTCAACGATACTAATCCACCCACTCAGACCAATAGCTGCCCCAACGATTTAACTGTTAATACTGACCCCGGGGCATGTGAGGCTACTGTAGGCTGGATCATTCCAACTTTTACCGATGATTGTGGCATTGATACGGTTATTGCTACTGCCATGCCGGGTACTTTTCCCGTCGGCCCAACACCCGTTTCTTACACCGCAATTGACATTGCTGGAAATTCAACCGTTTGTGAATTTTTGATCACTGTAGTTGATACTGAATTACCTGTGATTAATGTTTGCCCGGGTGATCTTTCAGTAAGTACCGATGCCGGTACTTGCACGGCTTCACCTGCCTTGGGCACGCTCGATGCCACTGATAATTGTGGTATTGCCTCAATTACTAACGATGCTCCAACTAACTTTTCAGTAGGGCCTACCACTGTAACTTGGACCGTGACCGACGATAACGGTAATGTAGCCACTTGTACTCAAACGGTCACCGTCACGGACAATGAAGCACCAGTTATTACTAATTGCCCAGGCGATATTTCGGTAAATACTGATCCCGGCAGCTGTGATGCGACCGTCAGTTTAGGCACGCCTACTGCTACTGATAATTGTGGCGTGACATCGACTACCAATGATGCACCCACACAATTCCCTTTAGGGACTACCACTGTGACTTGGACGGTGTCTGATGCTCAAGGCAATTCCGCCACTTGTACCCAAACAGTCACCGTTACCGATAATGAAATTCCCACGATTAACTGCCCGGGCCTCGATGCTTTTGATGCCGAAGATGGCCAGTGTAGTATTCTCGTTACCAATAATCTCGCGCCGCTGACCAGTGATAATTGTGGCGTGGCCTCAGTGACTTATACCATCACTGGCGCGACCACCGGCAGTGGCAATAACGATGCAACGAATACCGTATTCAACGTCGGCTTCAGTACTTTGACTTATACCGTAATCGACGATAATGGCAATACCAATACTTGCTCAGTAATGGTGCAAGTGAACGATAACCAAGTGCCAGAGCTCACTTGTCCGAATGATACCGTCATCTTCGTTCCGGCCAGTGTCACGGATACCATGATTTTTAACCTCACTCCTACCGCTACGGATAACTGTGAAATTGCAAGTTTGACTTATACGCTTAGTGGTGGCTTAGGTAGTGGGAATAACGATGCGAGCGGTACGAGTTTCCCTCAAGGCACCACCACGGTAACTTACACCGTAACGGATACCGTAGGGAATACCCAAGATTGCAGCTTCGATGTAACGATCAATCCTGTAACAACTCAGCTTATTGGCTGTCCTGCCGATCAAACGGTAGACAACGACCTTGGCGTCTGTGGTGCAGTAGTCAACGGTATCGCACCAGTGTTACTCATTCCAACCGCCAACATTGATACCTTATATTATACGTTGAGCGCGCCTACCAGTGGAAATGGGGAAAACGATGCGAGTGGTACGCTCTTTAATTTAGGTACAACGACCGTTGAATATTTTATAGAAGACATTTTTGGCAACACCGATAATTGTAGTTTCACCGTTACGGTGAACGATACAGAAGCGCCAACGTGGTCAAATTGTCCGCTTAATTTAAGCGTTGAGGTCAATACCGATGATTGCCGTGCAGAAGTGAGCTGGGCGATTCCTATCCCGGCAGACAATTGTGGTATCTTCCAAGTTATTCCAAGTCATGCGCCGGGAGATACTTTCCCGCTTGGCACCACCACGGTTACTTACGTTGCCTTCGACGCCGCAAATAATTTCGGTACCTGTAGCTTTGACATTACCGTTACGGACAATACACCTCCAACCTTGGATTGCCCTAGTGATATCACCGCTTATCTCGGTGCTGGCGAATGCGAAACCAGCGTCACCTGGACGCCAGCCAGCGCCACAGATAACTGCACCGGTACGACGGTTACTTGTACCGCTGACCCCGGTGATACTTTCTCAATTGGTACCACAAGTGTAGAATGTACGGCTACGGATGCCGCAGGAAATAGTGTAAGCTGCACCTTTAATGTAACAGTCCTGGATACGTTGGCTCCAATTCCGCTGAATTGCCCCGACGATATCACGGTACCAGCGGGCACAGATTGCCAATCTGTAGTAAGCTGGAATCCACCAACATTCAGCGATTGTCCTCCAGTGAGTGTCAGCAGTACGCATAGCCCTGGTGAAATTTTCCCACTGGGATCGACTACGGTTGTTTATATCGCCGTTGATCCTGCGGGCAACGATACCACTTGTTCATTTGTCGTTACAGTAGAAGATAATGTGTCGCCGATCGTTAATTGCCCGAATGATATCAATGTCCCATCGCTGACTACTGATTGTGGTGCTTTGGTCACCTGGCCCACGCCAACGGTTTCAGACGATTGTGATAATAATGTTGATTTGAGCTCGAACATCGCGCCGGGTAGTTTCTTCCCCGTTGGAACTACTGAGGTATCTTACACGGCCACGGATGATTTTGGTAACTCTGCGACCTGTACTTTCGAAGTCACAGTGCAAGATCAATTTGCTCCGGTGTTTGATTGCCCGGTCAACGCAAATATTGATGCGGACGGCACCATTAATTTTGATGAAGGAGGATTGATTGTTTCTGTTTCTCCAAATAATAGCTGTGATAGCGTAGCGGTAGAATATAACTTACCAACTGCCACAGATAATTGTGGCATTAGTAGTGTTGATCTAACGGCAGGCCCCGCTTCCGGTGGCAGCTTCCCAATTGGTACAACAACTGTAACCTACACCGCTTTTGACATCAACGGTAACTTCAATGTCTGCAGTTTTGATATCACGGTGGAGCCACTCGGCATCGCAAGCGTATTCGTTTCACCCAACGATACGGTTTGTGCCGGAGAGACGGTTCAATTTACCACGGATATCTCCGCTACCGGTGCAGAATTTGACTGGGAGCAGGTAAATGGTGATTGGACATCTAGTCAAAGTGCGCCTTTCCGAGCAGACATCACCGAAGCTGATGCTGGCTTATACAGCGTCACGGTTACCTTTGCCAGTGGATGTACAACCACCGGAACTACCGAGCTGTGGGTTGATCCTGCGCCAGAGGTATCAGCTACTTCTAATTCTCCACTTTGTGATGGTGAAAATATCGAACTCTTTGCGGAGGTTGGCGCCGGTGCAAATGTGAGTACCTACTCCTGGACTGGCCCAGATGACTATACTTCTGACGAAGAGAACCCCGTCATTGAAAATCCAACGGCAGCCAACACCGGTATTTATACTGTAGACATTCTATTTGATAACGGTTGTGAAGCGAGCGCTTCGGTTGCAGTTACTGTCGTTAACCTTCCTGATCCACAAATTGATCTGGATTGTAGTCAAGATATTTGCCTGGGGACGAGCTGTGTTTTAAATGGTACCGAGTATGTTCCAGCTCCTGAGTTCTATAACTGGGAGGCCATTCCGGCCAGTGGTGCAGGTTTACCTGCCAATACAGAGGATAATCAAATTACCATCACCCCTACCGAAGCAGGAACTTACATTTTCAACTACTCGGTAGAAGTGGATGAATGCATTTCTTCCGAAGCGTCCATTGTCCTTACTGTACACGACGCCCCACTTGCTGTGGCGGATACGTTTGATGTTGATTACGAGCAAAGCTTTAGCGGTAGTGTCGTTGACAATGATACTTTTACTACCAACATTGGTATCATAGCCAGTATCATTTCTGGTCCAGCTAACGGTGATTTGGTCATGAATGAGGATGGTACTTTCGAATACATCCCTAATAACGGTTTTGTAGGACTCGATCAGTTCATTTACCAAATTTGCTACGATTGCGGTGCCGTACTTTGCGATAATGCCGTTGTCAATCTCAACGTTACCGACGACAGTGACTGTATTATTCCGACGGTGATCACACCGAATCAAGATGATATTAACGATGCCCTCGTGATCAATTGCTTGATCAGTGGCGCCTATCCGAATAACGAAATTACGATTTACAACCAGTGGGGTGACGAAGTTTTCACTGCTGCGCCTTATCAAAACAATTGGGAAGGGACCTTCGATGGAAAGGATTTGCCGGATGGCACTTACTTTTTCGTCTTCAAACTGGACTCAAATGCTGATGTTCAGAAAGGATATATCACAATTTTCCGATAAGGATCAATTTTTGTACGTATTTAAATCAAATAGAATATGAAACGTAAGCATATATTAACTATCCTATTCGTCGGATTGGCTGCGATGGTCTGGGCTCAACAGGAAGGGCAGTTCACTCAATTCATGTATAATCAATTGGCCATCAATCCAGCCTACGCTGGTGCTCGAGGCATGGGGTCCTTCACCTTGCTTTATCGCAATCAGTGGATTGGCTTCGATGGTGCTCCGGAGACTAAACTATTAAGTTATAATACACCACTGTTTGGTAATCGAGTGGGCTTCGGACTGACCGTAGCGAATCAAACTATCGGTATCGAAAACCAATGGAATGCTACCATGGCCTATTCATACAATATTGCCATCGACGATGAATCCTCGGTCCGCTTTGGCTTACAAGGGAGCATGCGTTACTTTGGTTTTGACTTTTCTGATCCATCCGTAGAAATTCGGGAACAAGGGGATGAATCCATCTTGTACGATGGAACGGAAGATCGCTACACTGGCAACTTTGGTGTAGGAGTTTACTTACAGCTACGCCAGCTCTATCTTGGCATTTCGGTTCCTCACTTTTTCCCAAGTGAACTGGGGATCAACCCAAACACTCTGGTAGATGAGGTTGCAAAACTATCAGCTCACTATTATCTGACGGCAGGTACACTCATTCCTGTATCGGACAATATGCAGCTCAAACCAGCTCTGCTGGCTAAGTTTGTACCCAATGCCCCCTTTGATGCGGACCTGAACTTAAGCATGATTTTTGACAATACTTTCACTGCGGGACTTTCTTATCGCCTGGGTGGTGATGGCTCCGGTGAATCTATTGACTTACTGGCTTTGTATCAAATTAACAACGTCGCCATTGGAGCAGCCTATGATTATCCATTATCGCAAATTCAAGATCAAAGTAGTGGTAGTATTGAGGTGCTTTTGCGTTATGATTTCATAAAAGAGAGAGGAGATATGGCAAATCCTCGGTTTTTCTTTTAGAACTCAGAATACTATTAATAAAGCGTTAATTATCCCATGCTGAATAATTACCAGTTCTGAAAAAACATTTCTAGAGATGGTAATGTCACAAAACGATTTCGAATGAAGTTTTCTACCTTTTTCACCATTCTGTGTAGCTTCTTCTTTATCGGTTCCCTCCAGGCTCAGCCCGGAAGCGCTGATAAGAAGGTGTTTCTCACCAACGAAGCGACCATCAATTCGGATAAACTGGAATATAGCCCGGCTTTTCTAGAAGACGGGATCGTTTTTATTTCCACCAAACCGTTTAGTCGAAAGTACAAAGTGCGCGATAAGCGCATCAATCAGAATATCATGTCCATTTATCGGGCTCAGCGACAAGATAACGGCTTGCTCCGCAAACCTGAACCCTTCGCTCTGGAGTTATTATCCACAGTACACGAGGGGCCGCTGACGTTTGATCGTACCGCTAATAACATCTTTTTCACCCGGAATAATCTTAAAAAGGGGAAAAAGAAGCGAGCAAAAGATGGCATCGTCAAGCTCAAAATCTATACTGCCGAGCGGATCGACAGCACCTGGAAAAATGTGGAAGAATTGCCTTTCAACGATGATGAAAGCAATACCTGCCATCCGGCTATTAGTGTAGATGGTGATGCTTTGTATTTTGCTTCAGATCGCCCCGGTGGCTTTGGCGGCATGGACATCTGGGTAGCTTATCGCCGTGGAGGACTTTGGTCTGCACCAGAGAACCTCGGTGCAACAATCAACACCGAAGGAGATGAGGTCTTCCCATTCATCCACGCTGACGGCTCTATTTATTTTGCTTCCACCGGCCACGCTGGCTATGGTGGAATGGACTTATTTTCGGCTCAAAACCTAGGAGGTACTTGGGACAGTCCCGAAAATTTGGGTACGCCTTTTAATTCCGAGCAGGATGACTTTGGGTTTATTATAGATCGGGATAAGAAAAATGGCTACTTCTCGTCCAGTCGTGAAGGCGGCCTCGGCGGTGATGATATCTATAGCTTTTACGTTTATGATGGCTTAGATCGATTGCTGGGAACCGAGCCGGCGACTAATCTTGAGCCACGCAAATTAATTTTCCTGGTTTCAGATTTGTCTACGGGTAGCATGATCGACAGTGCACAACTGACCTACGCAGATTTGAATAATCTAGCACTTTCGAATGCGATCAACGCCATTACCGAAGAATCGAATAATAACAGTGAGATCTTACTTCGCTTGCCTTTGGAAGGTAATAGTAAAAATGGTTTGACAGATAGTTTCGGTAAATTCCCCGTGAATTTGGTACCGGGTAGTTATGTTTTCCTCATTGAAAAGCCGGGCTTCGAGTCTCAGCAAATCGTAGTGAATACCGCCAACGAAACAGGTGAAATCTTCGTCAGTCTCTCTCCCGTTGATCCGAATGCGAATAACGATATGGCGGATGGTAGTAATCCATCAGATGGCACCAATGGAACTTCTGAAGCGGATGGTACGACCGACGGTGAAAATGAAGATTTCGGCAGTGATGCCGGCTCGATAACCGACGGTGAAGTGACTTTCCCTTCAACGATTAAGGAAGGAACCGTTTTCCAACTACCTAATATTTACTACAATTTCAATGACGCTTCAATTCGCCCAGATGCTCGCATTGACCTTGATGCTTTGGCGGCTTTCTTGGTGAAGTACCCAGACATTGAGATTGAGTTGTCTTCACACACGGATTCGCGTGGTGAAAATCGCTACAACCGCAAACTATCCCAGCGCCGTGCTGAGAATTCGGTAGACTATCTCGCTTCACGTGGTGTAGAACGCAATCGCATGACCGCGGTTGGTTACGGTGAGGATCAATTGCGCAACAACTGTGGAGACGATGTCGATTGCAGCGAATTAGAGCACCAATACAACCGTCGTACCGAGGTAAAAATCACTAGCATGAATCAAGAGATTAACATCAAGTTTGTACGCGATGATTCCATGCCGGATATTCCCGCGAGCAGCGAATCTAGTACTGCCAGCAGCCCTACAAGTGATAATGAGGAAGCTACTCCTTCTCCTAGCCCAGTCACATCAAATGCTGATGGAGGTGAATTCAAAGTCATTGCCGGGGTATTTCGTGATTATAGTAATGCCGAATCCCGTTTGAATAAGCTGCAAAGCTTAGGGTACAATGCAGAACTGATCAGCGTTGGAGATGAAGCTACTTACTCCGTTGTAGTGGGCCGCTTCGGCGAATTTGCCAATGCACGGGAGCTCGTCCAAGAATTAAAAAATGACCATTACATTCGTTCGTTTATCAAACGATAAAATGATCTTATCATAACGAAAAAGCGCGGAGCCAGTTAGCTTCGCGCTTTTTTTGTACCTGAATCAAATTTGGGAAATAAACAGAATTCTAAAAGGCGATATCCTTAACCACTTTTCCACGACTCGATCAATATCTTCCTTTTCCAGATCCATCTGTCGCTGTAAGCGTTGATAATAGAAATCCGCTTGCCCCGTAAACAGTAGCCCCTCCCCTAACAGCTCAACCCGGCTACTTTGAAATCCTAGCGTGTTTAATTGCTCGCTGACGCGCTCAATCTCTTTTTGTTTGGCCGCTTCCAGTTCTTTAGCCGTGATTCTATTTTGCGACAGCTCATCAATCGTTTGTTGCCAAAGTTGTTCTATTTTTATACTATCGCCTTTTTCTGCGAAAGTGATATAGGTGCCAAATTTCCCGGCGGTTCGATAAAGATCAAGCATGCTCAGCACATTGATTTTCTCTACCGAAGCGGGCCAATCCGGTTTGGCTTCAAGCCGCTTTTGAAGAATATGCCCCAAAAGGAATAAGGCCGTTCCCTCCTCTGTCCCAAACGCCGGTACTGCCCAGGTCCAAACCATTGTATTATCGGGATCTATAGCCGAAGGTGCTAGACGGGACAACTTATCTTGCTGATGCTTAGCAGTCGGATGCGTGATGGTAGCCGGTTGAAATTTTGAAGATGGAATATCTTTGAATTCCCGCTCAATTAATCCTTTCACTTCCCCGGAATCAAATTTTCCTACCACAAAGAGCACCACTCGATCCGCAAATACATATTTTTTGTGCCATGCTCGGCAATCCTCTAAGGTAAAATGCTCATTATTTTGGCGTCGCCCGTAACCACTGTGCCCATAAGGATGCGCCACCCCAAAAGTACTTTTTTCAATCATCCCTCCACCATCTACACTCCAACGAGGATTATTAGCATTCCGATCAATCTCAGCTAAGACTCGTTTACGCTCATACTCCACTTTTCTTGAGCTAATACGCGCCGCGCCAGCAAGTAAGCGTCCCGCGGTTTGCCGTAAAGCCAAAGGCAATGCTGTCGCTTCTACCTGCACAAAATAACGCGAGTAGTCTTTGCGGACTTGGGCATTGCTTCCTGTCATCCGGGCGTGCAATTGCGCGCGATCCACACTATCCATAGGCGACCAAGGGGTAACGTGTTCATAAAAGTGCGCCAGCCCAAACTGCTCCGGGCTTTCGTGGCTAATCCCCGCTTTGAGCCAGAACTCGACAGCGACATCAGTTTGAGTCGCATCGGGCTGGAGGATAACTTCCAAGCCATTGGCCAAAGTGTAGTGTTCCCATGGCATAAAAACTTTGGATAAGCGATCTTGGCTAGTGCCAATTGTAGCGAGTAGTAAGGTTAAAATAGTGCTGAAAGTGATCTTCATCTGTAGTTGTTTTTATCCAAAGACGAGTCATCTGAGCGGAGGTTGGAATATTAGGGATCGAAAGATCTGCAATTATCAAATCTGTCTGAAGAGGGAGAATAATTTCAATTTTTGAATTCCCTTTAATCCGTTGCTATATGCCGTAAAAGCAAATCACCATCTCGGTCAACGCCGGATGGTGATTCATTCCAGATTACACATATTTTGCTTTTCCATGCACTTGGCAAAACTGCTTTTCCAAACAGCTTGTCAGGACACTTGATCCCAATATAGACTACCTGAGTATGCCGCGCCAGTAAAAAATAATAAGTGACGGATTACAAATTATAAGTGCCAAAGCTAGATGAGCCCCTACATAAAAAGCCGGGCCAATGCAGTGCATTGACCCGGGCAATCTGATTAACTTAACCTCCAAAAAAGAAAAGTTTAATCTACATTATCGTGCAAAAATGAGTTGCCACGCAATTCTGGATCTTCATCATCGGAGATCGTCCATTTAGAGCGATCACTGGTATCAGAAGAGTGAGGAATGGCGTCCAAGCGAACGTTGCGACGCAAGTAAGCCGGCTCATTTTCAAGTTCTACTATATTTTTTGGATTATTCAGCTTGACAGTGACGTTGCGCAGGCGCTCACGGCGTTGCCGCTCGTTGGCCATCCGTCGGCGACGTTCTTCTTCCAAGCGCTCCTTATCTTCATTTTTGATATAAGGTTCGTCGTAAGAATAGCGTCCTTTCTGGTACTTCGCAATCGAGTCTCGCACGTCTTCAAATTCAATTGTATTTCGTGTATTCTCAGTTTCAATATGTCCTAAGTCCTGAATACCATTTTTTTTTCCAGGCTGGTCATCATCCAGTGAAACCACCACCTTTTCATCTTTCGTTTCGAGGTCTACGCGGTTACCGTGCTGGCGTTCAAAACCAGTAGCAATTACCGTTACGGCGATTTTATCCCCCAGGGCCTCATCAAAGCAGTTACCCCAAATCAAATCCGTACCGTAACCCGCTTCTTCCTGTACAAACTCAGTGATCTCAAAGATTTCATCCATTGTCACTTCACGACTTCCAGAGGCAATATTCAGCAAGATGTGTTGTGCTCCACGGATGTCATTATCTTCTAGCAGTGGAGAATTCAGAGCATCATCCACAGCTCGTTTGGCGCGATCATCGCCTTCCGCCATAGCTGTACCCATAATCGCTACACCGCTATCACGCATTACCGTATTAACATCCTCGAAATCCACGTTGACATAACCCGCCACAGTGATAATCTCGGCAATACCTTTCGCAGCAGTCGTTAGGATATTATCCGCCTCCGCAAAAGCATCGGACAGACTTAAATTACCGTGAATCTGGCGTAGTTTATCGTTGGAAATGATAATCAACGTATCGACATTTTTCTTGAGTTCTTCGAGGCCTTCGTGCCCTTGCGAACTCCGACGACGTCCTTCAAAAGTAAATGGCAGAGTGACAATACCCACGGTCAGGATATTCATCTCCTGGGCTGCTTTGGCGATGATGGGCGCCGCACCAGTCCCTGTTCCACCACCCATACCGGCGGTGACAAAGAGCATTTTTGTATCGTCTGCCAAGAATTGTTTGACGTCTTCGATGGATTCAATGCAAGCCTGACGGCCAACATTAGGCTTTGAGCCAGCACCACGGCCTTCCGTCAGCTCTGGCCCAAGCTGAATTCTGACCGGAACCGGGCTCAGTTCCATCGCTTGATTATCTGTATTACAGATGGCAAAGTCAACACCGACGATGCCTTGATTAAACATGTGGGTCACAGCATTGCTACCACCTCCACCAACTCCTATGACTTTTATTATTGACCCTTCTTCTTTTGGTACGTCGAAAAACATAATGTAGATTTTTGAAAAGGTTAAGTAATTTAAAGCAGGTTTAAATTTTGTTTTAAACAAGCTCTAACTTTTTGGTTATGACAGATTGGCCATTTTTGGAACTGGCCATCTTTTCAGGTTTTCTTAATTTTAAAATTCAGTATCTGGTTCGGCTTCAAACCACTCTTTGGTTTTGCGGAACAATTGCTCGTACCACTTGCCATTCTCAGTTTCAGCCATATTTTCTGTTTCTTCCGAAGTCTCTTCTACGACTTCGTCTTCTTCTTCATCGTAGACATTCTCTCCACCGTTTTCGATACCACGGAGTAATAAGCCAATCGCCGTAGCGTAAATCGGGCTACAAACACGCTCTTGATAGCCGTGTGCCAAGTGCTCGATCGGCAAACCAATTCGGGTGCTCACGCCGGTGTGGAATTCCGCGAGCTTCTCGATATGGTTCAATAAAGCACCACCACCGGTCAGTACAATACCGCCGATGAGCTTACGCTCATAACCCGAGCGACGAATCTCCCAAACGACGTAGTCGAGGATTTCCTCCACTCGTGCCTGAATAATCAAAGCGAGGTTTTTCTCGGAAATTTCCTTAGGCTCGCGGCCTTTTAAGCCGGGAATAGTAATGATGCGATTATCGTAGACTTCTTCCGCCAGCGCTGAGCCGAATTTTACTTTCAGCTTCTCCGCTTGATGTTGCATCACCGTACATCCTTCACGAATATCGCTGGTGATGACATTGCCACCGAGTGGAACCACTGCCGTGTGACGAATGATACCTTCCTGGAAGATCGTGATATCCGTCGTACCACCACCGATGTCCACCAAGGCCACACCCGCTTCTTTTTCTTCTTCGCTGAGTACCGCGTAAGAAGAAGCAATCGGCTCCAGTGTTACATCAGACACCTTCAATCCAACGCGCTCAACACAACGGCTGATGTTGTTTGATGCCGTGATTTGTCCGGTAATAATGTGGAAATTAGCTTCCAAGCGTACCCCAGACATGCCGATAGGATCGGTAATACCTTGCTCGTTATCTACGGTGTATTCCTGAGGAATGACGTGGATGATTTTGTCTCCCGGAGGCAGCACCAGCTTATGCATATCGTTGATCAACTTATCGATATCGCGTTGGCTGATTTCGGTCATATCGTTGTCGCGGGTCAAGATGCCTCGGTGTTGCAGACTCTTGATGTGCTGCCCCGCGATACCGACGTTGACCACCTTGATCTTTACGCCAGAATTACGCTCGGCAGCTTGAACTGCTTCCGAAATAGCTTTAACCGTTTTTTCGATATTCGATACTACCCCTCTGGATACACCGATGGAATCGACTTTACCGACCCCGAGAATTTCGAGCTTGCCGTGTTCGTTTTTGCGCCCGGCAATAGCGCAGACTTTCGTCGTCCCAATATCGAGAGCGACCGTCACATCCTGCTGTTGTTTTAAGTTATCCATCATAGTATACAGTTTTTTGGTAGTCTTCTCATATTTGTTCACGCTGATAATCAACGCTTACTGGCTACTACCTGACCATGGAATTTGAGATTGATCGTTTTATATTTTTTCCACCCTTTATGCGGTAGGGCTTCTTTATAAAAGTTTTTTAGGTATAAAATTTTAGTTTCTAAATCGTCCAGATTGCCGAGAATAATCTTCTGATCTCCTACTTTTGGAATCATCACATAATCACCGTCTTTCGCCACGTGGATTTGCTCAATCATTGGTTCAAGGAGCTCATCTTTTAAAATCCGCTGAGTCAACTTGAACAGATCGCGCAAGCGATGTGGATTCTTTTTATGGGTCAAAAAGTCCCGATCGAAAGGTGGAATCTGCCCCGTGGCGACCAATACCCGAGCGGCAAAATGCTTAGATAATGGCAACTTTTGTCCGGTGCCATCCAGGTAATAACTCAGCCCATTTTGGTCGATGACCCGTAAAATGGGTAAGCGTTGCTCAATGTCAATATTGACTTGATTCCGGCTATCGATGTATACATCGGCATTCAAAACAAAGGGATCGCTTTCGAGTACCCTTTCGACTCGCTCCACATTAATACTTCCGACGGGCATGCCTGGCAAATTCCGGCCAAAACTTCGCTCAATCGTTGCTTCAATGTCTTTGCGAGTGATCAAACTGCTGCTATCCGGCAGCGTTTGTATTTCAATAATATTTTCACCGGCCACTCGACCTTTTTTCTTCTCCACCGCCGAGATGATCAGGGCAGCAATTAAAAAAAGAGCACCGATGGAAAAAATGCGTTTCGCTGTATGTATGTATTTTCTATCTATCATTGGTTATCCATTCTTTAATCGGTGACACCATCGTGTCAATATCTCCAGCACCGAGTGTCAGCAGTACCTCAAATCGTCGAGGTTGTAAAACCGACATCAGATTCGCTTTGGTGACCAACTGCCGATTCGGGTTTTGCATACGTTGCAAAATCATTGCTGAATCTACCCCAGCAATCGGAAGCTCTCTTGCCGGATAAATATCCAGCAGAAACAGCTCGTCCAGTTCATCGAGGGCGGCGGCAAATCCGTCGGCAAAATCGCGGGTCCGGCTATACAAGTGCGGTTGAAAAACACCACTGATCTTCTTGCCGGGATGCAACTCGCGAGCCGCCGCAATGGCTGCCTGCAATTCCGTTGGATGATGCGCGTAATCGTCAATAAAGACTGTCTCCGCAGTACGACACACCAGCTCAAATCGACGCTTAATACCCCGGAAGCTTTGTAAAGCTTCTCGAATTGCCGTTGGGCTAGCATTTAGTTGTCGTGCGATGGCAATTGCCGCCGTAGCATTTTCAACATTGTGCCGACCGGGTAAAGTAAAGCGTAATGCATCAATCCGACCTTCGGTATCCACGTAGTCAAAAACGAAGTATCCATCTTCGACTCGGATGTTTTCCGCACGGTATTCACCGCGTTCTAATCCGAAGGTTTTTTCGGTTTCCGCCGGACGCAAGAGCTTTAACCCATCGCGTAAGAAAAGCGTTCCACCGGGCTTGATTTGAGCCGCAAACTGAGTAAACCCCTCAGCCATCTGATCATGATCACCGTAAATATCAAGGTGATCGGCGTCCATCGATAAAATGATCGCGTAATCAGGATACAGCTGCAAAAAAGACCGATCATACTCATCGGCTTCGGCTACTACCCATTCACTTTGTCCCGCAACAAAGTTGGAGGCATAGTTTTGAGCAATCCCGCCCAGGAAAGCCGTACAATCTATCTCCGCCACTCGCAACAAGTGGGTCAAAATAGTACTCGTCGTCGTCTTTCCGTGCGTACCGGCTACAGCAATCATGCGCCGATTTTGACTGATCAAGCCCAATACTTCGGAGCGTTTCTTCACCGGAATATTGCTAGCAAAAAAGTAATTCAATTCCCCGTGGTCCTTAGGAACCGCTGGCGTATAAACGACTAGGTCCACTTTTTCGGGGATTAGGCTGACATCATCTGTGTAATGGATGTACATGCCTTCCGCCACCAACGTTTTGGTGAGGGTCGTTTCAGTTTTATCGTATCCATGAATCTCGCATCCAAGCCCTCGAAAGTATCGCGCCAGAGCGCTCATCCCAATTCCACCGATTCCGATGAAATAGACTTTTTGAATGGCTTGCAGATTCAAAGTTTTGGTTTTTAATAATTATCAATGCTCAAATTCAAACGACAATGATTAACTTAATTTAAAGTATGTAATTAATTGTCTATCAGTTTCATAAACAAAGTATGTGCCGTATTTTTTATATATTATTTTTTTAATTTAAAAATTTTCATAAATTATCTTTTACCACTTATTTCATTTTTCCACTCATCCTTACAACTCATTCTTTTACAAGGACTTACAGCGAACTGTCTACTTACTACCTAATCAGCCCCAACACTTCGTGAGCAATGTGCTTTGCCGCATCTTTTCGGGCTAATTGACGAATATTTTGCTCTAAAACTTCACGACGCGTCGGTTCAGCAATCAATTCAAGCGCTGCTCTGATCATCTGCGCAGATGCTTCCTTGTCTTTGATTAAAACTGCCGCATCCTTTTGGACTAAGGCCATCGCATTTTTCGTTTGATGGTCTTCGGCCACATTTGGCGAAGGCACCAGGATGGCTGTTTTCCCCGCTGCACTTAGCTCTGAAATCGTCGAAGCACCAGCTCTGCTGATCATTACTTCCGACATGGCATAAGCCAAATCCATTCGATCGATGAAGGCCACAATTTGTACATTGGGCAGTTGGGCGCAAGCACTTTCTTTGAAAGTATCGATGTACAACTTTCCCGCTTGCCAAAGTACTTGCACTTCCGGGTGTTGTTCCAGTAATGAGGCGCTTGCTGCCATCGCTTCGTTGAGCGAACGGGCGCCCAAGCTTCCTCCGGTCAAAACAATCGTTTGCTTATTCGCATCTAATCCAAAATGCTTTAATCCTTCCTCGCGGGTAGCGCGTAAATTTTGGATCTCTTCCCGAATGGGATTGCCGGTCAACACCAATTTATCCGCTGGGAAAAAGCGCTCCATGCGATCGTAAGCAACACAAATTTTATGGGCCTTCTTAGCGAGTAACTTATTGGTGATACCAGCATAAGAATTCTGCTCTTGCAATAGTGTCGGAATGCTCATGCGACTCGCCACTTCCAGAGTCGGCCCGCTGGCAAAACCACCAACGCCTACCGCTACCTGAGGGCGAAATCGGCGCACGATCAGGGCCGCTCGAAATAAGCTATGCACTAATTTGAAAGGAAACATTAGATTACGCAGACTCAACTTGCGTTGAAAGCCACTGATCCATAATCCTTTGATGGGATAGCCCGCTTTCGGTACTTTTTCCATCTCAATCTTTCCTTTCGCTCCGACAAACAAAATGTCAATATTGGGTTCCAGTTCCCGTAGAGCATCCGCAATGGCGATGGCCGGGAAAACGTGCCCACCGGTACCGCCGCCGGAAATAATAACTCTATGTGGTTGTTGCTGGCTCAATTCGTTTTTATCATTTAAAACTCAAACTAAGTTGTCTTTTCAATGTAGCGACTAACACTCAGGATCATTCCGAAGGCGATACTCGAAAAGATAATCGAGGTACCCCCCATACTCACTAGTGGTAGTGTCAATCCCGTCACCGGGACCAAGTGTACCGAAACAGCAATGTGTGCCATGGCTTGAATCACTAAGCTAAGCCCCAGGCCCAATGCGAGCATCGCACCAAAAGCTTTAGGGCTACGAGTTACCAAGCTCACACAACGGAAGAACAGCAAAATGTATAAACCGATAATCACTACCCCTCCAATCACTCCGTACTCTTCACAAATAATCGCGTACACGAAATCCGAAAACGGTGCTGGCAAATAATTCCGCATTTCACTGTTCCCTGGCCCCTCGCCGAAAATGCCACCATTAGCAATTGCAATCTTCGCGTGTTGTATTTGATAGCCCCCTTCGGTATCCGTTATAAAATCTCTCATCCGCGTAATCCAAGTCCCTACCCGGACAACATCCGGCATAAGTTCCCCGAGGACAATCAGACCGGCAAAGACCACTACCCCCAGAAATAGTAAGAGGAAGATATACTTGATAGATACACGGCCTAAAAACATCATCATTGTGCAAGTGAAAAACAGCAACATCGAAGAGGATAAATCCGCAGGGGCAATCAAAGCGCAAACAATCAAAATGGGTACAATGATTGGTAAAAATGCACTGTTGAAATCTTTGATATAGTCCTGCTTGGCAGAGATAGCGCGCGCTACGTAGGCGATCAATGCGAGTTTCGCAAAATCCGAGGTCTGGAAGGTCAAACCAATAAAGGGGATTTCTAACCAGCGTCGGGCTTCGTTGACTTCAACGCCAAAAGCAATGGTATACACCAGCATTGGGATACACAACAAAAGCAACAGCGGCGCTATCCTGGAATACTTGCTATAATTGAGCAAATAACACAGATAGGTCAAGAAGAGTCCACCTCCAATGAATACCATTTGCTTAATCAGATAGGCTTCGGTATTACCACCGCGAAATTGGAACGCGGCGTGCCCGGTAGCGCTGTAAATGGCCAAGATTGAGAAAATGGCTAATACAGCGACAATCATCCAGATCGTTCGATCACCACGAAGTTCGGCATAAAGTCGATTTCCAATGGACATGCTTTTGTTTTTTTGCTACAGTTTTAAATTCAGTTATGTTTTCTCATAGTCGGTCAAAGAACTTTTTATATCAATCTCCATCTTGCTTTAAGATGGATTTGCTTTTAATTCAAGTACAGCTGCTCTAAATAAGTCGCCGCGTTCGGCATAGTTATTAAACAAGTCGAAGCTAGCGCAAGCGGGAGATAGCAAAACAACATCCCCGGCTTCAGCCAGTGCTGCGGCTTGGGCAACAGCATCGGCAGCCGTACGGCTCTCAATCATTGGTCGATGTAAAGGCCCAAAAACAGTTTTGAGCTTCTCATTATCGGCTCCTAAGCAAACCATCGCCCTCACTTTTTCTTCTACCAGAGGCATAATCGCACTGTAATCATTGCCTTTATCTTGTCCACCAACCACCCAGACGAGTGGACGATCCATAGCTTGCAAGGCATGATAGACAGCTTCCACATTTGTCGCTTTACTATCGTTGATGTAAGTCACCTCTTTGATGGTCGCGACTTCCTCCAAGCGATGTGGTTCATTGACGAAAGTCTCCAAGCCCCGTTGTATCGCCGCCGGATCGGCGCCGAGCTGCAAAGCGATTTCAATGGCGCAGCGGGCGTTGAAATAATTATGACGACCGCGAAGCACAGTTGCACGCAAATCGAAAACCTCTCCCGTACTCATCCGCAGATCAACCGCCAAGGGCTGCTCACCGGGAATTCGCCAAATATTGGCTAGCGGCGGATGTCCCTCCAGATAAGCGGCCATCTCAGGATCTTCATCGTTGATCAGGAACTGATCTTCCGGGCGTTGATTCATGGTGATCCGAAACTTCGAAGCCACGTATTTCGCCATTTGGTAGTCGTACCGATCCAGATGGTCTGGGGTGATATTCAGCAGCACAGCGATATTTGGGCGAAACGACACGATACCATCCAATTGAAAGCTGCTCAGCTCGAGAACGTAGAGCTCGCTCGGTGCTTCGACCAGCAGGCGAGCGAAACTATGCCCGATATTGCCACCGAGGGCGGCCGATAGGCCGCTGCTACGGAGCAAGTGATGCGTCAGCTTAGTCGTCGTCGTTTTACCGTTACTACCGGTGATAGCAATCACCTTTGCTTGCGTATACCGACTTGCAAATTCAATTTCGGAAATCACCGGCAGGCCTTTTTCATGCAACGCTTGAATAAGCGGTACGTGATCGGGTATCCCCGGGCTTTTGATAATTTCCGCTGCTTCGAAGATCTTGTTCTCCGAATGTTGCCCTTCCTCGAAGGGAATCTCTTGAGCGTTTAATTCTTTTTTATAAGTATCCTTAATCGATCCCCGATCCGACACAAACACATCGTAGTCTAACTTTTTGGCCAATAATGCGGCTCCTACCCCACTTTCACCCGCTCCGAGAATCGCTATTTTCATTTACCTTAACTTCAGAGTAATGACCGTTAAAACCGCCAAGAGAATTCCGATGATCCAAAAGCGGTTGACTATTTTAGCCTCGTGCATTCCTTTTTTCTGAAAATGATGGTGCAAAGGCGACATCAAAAAGACGCGTCGACCCTCACCGTATTTCCTTTTCGTATATTTGAAATAGCCCACCTGAATCATTACCGACAGGTTTTGGACTAGAAATATTCCACACAAAATCGGAATCAATAATTCCTTCCGAATCAAGATCGCTAGGGCCGCAATGATTCCTCCGAGCGTCAAGCTTCCGGTATCCCCCATGAAAATCTGAGCGGGATAAGAGTTGTACCATAAAAACCCGATACAAGCGCCAATGAAGCAGGCGACGTAAATCACTAACTCTTCCGCTCCCGGCAAAAACAGAATATTCAAATAATCTGCGGCAATGGCGTTACTAGATACATAAGCTAATACCCCCAAAGTTGCGCCGCAGATGGCACTGACACCGGTTGCTAGCCCATCTAAACCATCGGTTAAGTTTGCACCGTTGGACACGGCGGTCACGATGATGATAACTAACGGCACAAAAACAATCCAAGCCAGAGTACCCGCGTTATCTCCCACGAAGGGGACCAATCGCGCATAATCCAACTCGTTGTTCTTCAAAAAAGGGACGTTGGTCAGCGTCGTCCGCACATAAGCAACTTCCTTCGTGTTGCCACGCACCGTCACATTCTCCACCCGTATAGGTTCCAATTCAAGCGCTTCGGCTTTAGCAGGATTCATACGTACGACCACCTGCTCACTAAAAAGCATCGTCAAGGCCACAATAATCCCCAAGCCAACTTGACCAAGAATCTTAAACTTTCCGCTCAGTCCATCTTTATCTTTTTTAAAGACTTTGATATAATCGTCCAAAAAGCCGATCAACGCCATCCAGGTCGTAGCAATCAACATCAAGACGATGTACACATTCTCCAGATTCGCCCAAAGCATACAGGGGATAATAATCGACATCACGATGATGATGCCACCCATAGTGGGAGTGCCCTCCTTCTCTTTTTGGCCAGCGAGGCCTAAATCCCGGACGGATTCTCCAATCTGCAAGCGGCGCAAGAACTTGATAATACGACCGCCAAAGAGCAGAGAAATAATCAGAGAAAAAATGATCGCAGCACCAGCCCGGAAACTGATAAACTTGTACAGGCCCGCGCCATCCACATTTAGTCCATCCAAATATTTTAAAAGATCATAGAGCATGAGATCCCTTCTGTTTTTCGCGTTGGTTTGTTATTAAGGCAGGCGGTTTTCTCATAGTCTGCCTAAGCCTAATTGTTAGCTGTCTTTAAACTTAACAGCAGCAGCAGATAGTCGAGCTATCCGCCACGTGCTGTTAATTGAATCTGAGAATGATAATTAATAGTCCCTCCATTAGTGCTTAATACCTAATTCAGCGACTAATATTCTCTTATCATCAAAGGGATGTTTCACCCCTTTAATCTCCTGATACTTTTCGTGACCTTTCCCAGCCACCAGGATGATATCATCCGTCTGGGCCAGCGTGCAGGCGGTGCGAATCGCCTGCTTCCGGTCACTGATAGTCAATGTTTTTTGGCGAGCATAAGCTGGAATGCCAGCTTCCATCTCTGCCAGAATCGCCTCTGGTTCTTCTGAGCGAGGATTATCCGAGGTCAAGATGACCTGATCGCTATAATCACACGCTACTTTAGCCATGATTGGCCGTTTGCTTCGATCTCGATCACCACCGCAGCCCACTACTGTAATTACTCGGCCCTGTCCAGTCTTCAGCTTATCAATCGTGCCGAGTACTTTCTCAAGTGCATCCGGGGTATGAGCGTAATCAATGATCGCAGCAATGCGGCGCTCCGATTGATAAACATAATCGAAGCGACCTTCCGCGGTGCGTAATTCGCTCAGAGTCGTCAATACTTCCAATGACTCACCGTCCAAAAGACGGGCTACTGCATAAACTGCTAATAGATTGTAAGCATTGAAATTGCCGATCAAACGGCTGAATACTTCTTGCCCGTCTATGTCCAAATGCAGTCCCAGCAAGGTATTGTCTAAAATCTTTGCTTTAAAATCGGTTAATACCTGCAGGCTGTACTGATAGATACGAGCGGCAGTATTCTGTACCATCACTTTACCATTACGATCATCCACATTGGTTAAGGCAAAAGCCGTTTTCGGTAGATCATCAAAAAACTGTTTTTTAGCTTGGATGTAAGCCTTAAAGGTTTTGTGATAATCCAGATGATCGTGGGTGATATTCGTAAAAACAGCACCCGTAAAATGTAGTCCGGCAATACGACGCTGATCAACGGCATGAGAGCTTACTTCCATAAACACATACGTACATCCCGTTGCTACCATTTCTGACATTAGTCGATTAAGCGAAACGGCATCCGGGGTAGTGTGTGTGGCTGGCAATACTTGCTCGCCAATTCGGTTTTCAACGGTTGATAACAGGCCAACTTTATAGCCCATTTTGGTAAAAAGCTGATGCAATAGGGTAACTGTAGAAGTTTTTCCATTCGTCCCGGTCACACCAACTAATTGTAAATCGCGTGAAGGATGATCGTAAAAACTGGCCGCCAATCGGCCCATAGCATCGGAAGAATCCGCTACTTCGATATAGGTCACCTCATCGGCTAAGTGCTCGGGCAAAGTTTCACAAAGAATGCCTCGAGCCCCGGCTTTAATAGCCTGATTAATGTAAAGATGACCATCGTTGTTAAAGCCTCGCACCGCTACGAAGAGCGTTTCCGCTTCTACCCGACGCGAATCAAATTCGATGGACTTTACCACCCAATCTGTTGCGCCGATAATTTGGTTCGGTGTCGTTTCTCGCAGTATCTCAACCAGGTGTTTCAAAGTGTTTCAAAAAATTGTTTCACAGTGTGAAGGATAAATAGTGTTTCATAATGGGAGAGGTCAACATTGGTGATACTCTACCTTAGGGTCAGCCGTATGGTCTGCCCTTTAATATTTGTCCCTGGTTTGATGGACTGCAAGCGAACTTTACCCGAACCGCTTACGACAACTTTCAATCCTCGATTTTCAAGAATGTAGAGCGCATCGCGCAATCCCATGCCGACAACATTAGGTACAACGTCATCACTAATAAAGCGATTCTGTAAACTCAAAGTATCGGTGGCCGCCCGAAGCACAGTCCACTTGGAAGTGGCTTGTTCTTCGTAAGGCATATCGAGAAATGTCAGTACGTCTTTGATATCTGATTTCCACCCAACATCGTAGTCAGGCAGATAATTTTTTGTTAACTGTGGCGATGGTGCCTCATTTACCGCCGCGTGTAACTCCAGCCGTGAGGCAAAACAGCGATCCGCAATTTCCCGGAATACAGGGCCGGCCACCTCGCCACCGTAGATGCCATGCTTTTGTGGATCAGTAATCACCACGATACAAGAATACACAGGATCCTCCGCTGGAAAATAGCCCGCAAACGAGGCTTGATAACGCATATTAGCCCGGGGGCGAAACTTGCGATAATCAATCTGGGCGGTACCGGTTTTTCCGGCAAATCGATAGCGGTTCGTTTTCAACTTAGAGGCCGTTCCTCTTTCCACTACGCCTAGCAAAAGTTCCTGTACTTTCTTAATCGTCGATGCTTTTGCTAGTCGTTGTTTGATAATAGTGGGTTTGAAATGTTCCACCGTTTCGTCAAAGTGCCGAATCTCAGAAACCAGATAAGGTTTCATCATCGTCCCTCCGTTTGCCACTGCATTATAGAAAGTCAGTAGTTGAAGAGGAGTAATAGTCACCTCATAACCAATTGACATCCAAGGCAATGTAATTCCACTCCAATCATCTTCTTTACTATAAGGCGTCTTGATGTAAGGGGCGGCTTCCCCGTTGATTTTCACGCCTGTTGGTACGTGCAATCGAAAATCTTTGAGTCGCTCGACAAAGCGCAAATCTCCTTTTTTACGATCACCGTAGTATTGTTGTACCAATTTCGCAATTCCGACATTAGAAGAGATTTCGAAGGCATGTCGAATCGTGGTCGTATCCAAAGAGAAGCTTGCAGAAGTCGCATCCAGCATCTCTTCTTCGTAGAAAGTGGCCTTTCCTTTTTCAATATCAATGCTATCGTCAAGATCGATATAGCCATCTTCCAGCAAAGCCATCATTGAGGCTAACTTATAAGTAGAACCTGGCTCGGTGGCCGCGCCTACGGCGTAGTTGTAAATCTCGAAATAGCCCTTTTCGGTCTTTCCAATATTGGAAATGGCCTTAATAGCTCCCGTTTTTACATCCATTAAAACCGCCGTCCCGTGATCTGCTTCGTGGTATTTCAAAGCCCGCAGCAGCGCATTATGGGCAATGTCTTGCAAGTTGATATCAATCGTTGTGACAATATCATCGCCGCGCTGCGGCTCAATGGCCGTCAAGTCATCCTGCGGAATATAGGTATTGCCCGGAGCGCGGAACATGAGCTTTTCCCCCTGATTCCCCGCCAGCACTTTATCAAAGGTCCCCTCTAAACCAACCGGTTGATGTCCATCTCGTTTGTAACCAATCGTTCGATAAGCCAACTGGTTGAAAGGATGCTCCCGCTTGTGATGCGGATTGATAATCAGCCCACCTCGAAAACGTCCTTTATTAAAAAGTGGAAATCGGCTAATCATTTCTTTCTCCGAAAAAGTCGCATTGCGCTTAATCAAAAAATTACGCGCACCGGCCTCACGCCGTTCCTTTAATAATTCTGCCATACCGCCAGCGGTGTACTCGTTGTTGACATACATCGCCAAGCAATGCCCGAGGGTATCTACATAATTATCGAAATCCTCGGGATTCATACCCGTTGAATTTGGATCAAATCGTATTTCAAAGAACGGAAGTGAAGTGGCCAATAAGCTGCCATCTTCGGTCATAATATTTCCACGCTCTGCTTCTATGGCAACACGCTCAACGTATAGGTTCTTCCCGCGCTTTCGCCACTTTTCTCCATCCACAACGCCAATCCGTAAAGTCTGAATTGCTAATAGGAAGCCAAGCAGTACAATGCCAAACAAGACAACATAGACCCGAATCAGTACCTCATTTTTGATATTCATCACTCAAGGCTAATTGTCGTGTTTAATAATAATTTTGTTTGGGGCACGCTTTGAGGGTTTCAACCCCATCTTGGCAGAAGCCTTAACAACTTCAGAGCGTTTGCTATCAAAGTTCAAATCTGCCTGAATGGAATAATATTGCCAGCGCAATTTCTTCAGATCAGTTTCCAGCTCTTTGACCTGGCGAACCTTTTTTTCTGCATAGTGCGCATTAGCGATATAAATGACTGCCAGAAAACTCAGGAACAAGACGAAGGGCATATTTTTCAACACCAGGGAAGCGGAGAAATTACCAAAGTCAAATCCTTTTACTGCTTTCTTTTTAGCCATTATTCCATTTTATAATAGGTACCGTCTAAAACGATTTTGGGTTACTCCTTTTCTGCCACCCGCATTTTAGCGCTGCGCGCGCGAGGATTGCGGGCTATTTCTTCTTCCGTGGGCGCTAAGGCTTTGCGGGTGATCAACTTAAAAGGTCGGTCGATGTTCCCGTAAAAGTCTTTAATGACTTCGCCCTCTGTATTTCCGGTGCGCATAAAGTTTTTAACTAGGCGATCTTCCAGAGAATGATAACTGATGATTACCAGTCGCCCCTGGGGTTTGAGCATCTTCAAGCTATCCCGTAGGAAATCCTTGAGAGCGCCCATTTCATCGTTCACTTCAATGCGCAAGGCCTGAAAAACCTGAGCCAGGTAGCGCTGCCGTTGGCCGCGCACTAATGGGTCGGTTAACATAAGCAGGTCGCCGATCCGCCGTAAAGGCTTTTGCCGTCGGCCCGCTACGATGGCCTGTGCCAGTGTTTTTGCGTTGCGTACTTCGCCATACTGGCTAAATACACGCTGCAAGTCCGTTGCGTGATAGGTGTTCAAAATGTGTGCTGCAGTGATTTCTCCTTGCTGATTCATTCGCATATCCAACTCAGCGTCGAAGCGAAAGGAGAAACCACGTTCCGCACGGTTTAATTGGTGAGAAGAAACGCCCAGGTCAGCCAATATGCCATCGACTTGTCGAACAGCATGCAGTTTCAAGAACCGCCTGAGGTGTCTAAAATTGTGATGAATAAAGGTGAAGCGTTCATTCTCAGATAATACATTCGGCAACACGTCTTCATCTTGATCAAAGCCGAAAAGATGCCCTTTAGCACCTAAGTGTGTGATTATATGTCTTGAGTGTCCACCACCACCGAAGGTGGCATCCACATACATTCCGTCTGTTTTAAGATTCAGTGCCTCGATACTTTCCGAAAGAAGCACAGGATCGTGATAGCTCATCTAGTCGTCATTTGGACTTGGCTCGTCCCCGGCTCCACTGCCCATTACATCCTCTGCCAAATCAGAGAAAGAATCCGGCTCATCATCCATGAGATGGTCATAATGATCTTTACTCCAGATTTCAATGCGATCATTGATGGCAAACAAAATGACATCTTTCTGAATCCCGGCATATTCTAGTAAGCGCTTATTAAGCAGGATACGATCCGAAGCATCGGGGCTTAACTCTGTAGCACCTCGGTAGAAGTAGCGGATAAAGTCCCGGTTTTTCTTAACGTAGGGATTCAACTTATTGACCTTGGCACTGATGCCATCCCAAACTTTTTTGGGATACAATACCAAGCATCGTTCAACACCACGATTGACAACAAAATTAGGAGCAGCCTCTTCCTCCAACTGACGAAGCAGTGGACTCGGTAGACGCATCCTCCCTTTCGCGTCAATTTTACAATCAAATTCTCCTAATAATTGTGGCATTTTTCCAATAAGCGCTTGATAACCGTTTCAAAGGTAACAGTTTTACCCACATTTCGCCACTTTTACCCACCACAAATCCAAAAAAAGTTTTCCACAATTTGCCACCTGCGTTCTCAGAACACCCTAGACGACATCATAAAATGGAAATAATAACACTTTTTTGCGTACATTTTGCTTTTTTTTGCCACTTTAGACGTTTTTTAGTTTTGTTTTTTGTTCAAAATCCTCCCACTTTTTGCCACTCTCCTACTCTATTTTCAATTTTTCTTTGATTCAAATCGAGATTTGACCGTTACTTTTCCCCACGATTACTCGCTAACGGGCGTTTCCAGGCGATAGCTACGGAAAAAGCTTTGCCACTTCATTTGCAGCACACCAAAGATGGCCTCACTAATAATACTACTATTCATTTTAGAGACTCCTTCAATACGATCTGTGAAGGTAATTGGCACTTCCTTAATTTTAAATCCTAGAGAATACGCAGCGAATTTCATTTCAATCTGGAAGGCGTATCCCACAAAACGAATTTTCTCCAGATCAATGGTCTCTAAGACTTTGCGAGAATAACAAACGAAGCCGGCGGTAGGATCCTTAACGGGCATCCACGTAACGAGACGAACGTAAAGAGACGCACCGTAAGAAAGAAAGATGCGATCCCAGGGCCAATTTTCCAGCTTGCCACCTTTGACGTAACGTGATCCTACAGCAAGATCCCCTCCTTGCTCCGCACAGGCTGCGTGAAGGCGAACCAAATCCTTAGGAGGGTGAGAAAAGTCGGCATCCATCTCGAATAAATAATCGTACCCTTGCTCTAATCCCCATTTAAAACCAGCAATGTAGGCCGTTCCCAGGCCAAGTTTGCCCGAACGTTCCAGAATAAAAAGCTGATCAGGATGTTGTTTTTGCAAGCCTTTTACGATATCCGCAGTGCCATCCGGTGATCCATCATCGACAATGAGAATGTGAAATGGTAACGCCAAGGTAAATACTGCGGCAATGATATTCGCAATATTCTCCTTCTCGTTATAGGTTGGAATAATGACTAGATTTCTCGTCAAGGTGATGAATTGCTAGAGTTTAAGGAACTAATTAACCGAATGCGCAAATATATAGATTATCTTCTATAAATACCGTTCGGATCAGACAATAGTTGTATACCCTTTCATCTGAGTTTCGTTCAAACGAATAGTCCATTAAACGCTTCCTTTTACAGGACTAAATCAAGGGATAGCGGGTAGGTTCCGCTTCGTGCATCAACTCGTAAACAACATCAAACACATCCTCGGCATTCGGTTTAGAGAAATAGTCGCCATCCGAACCATAAGGTGGTCGGTGTGCTTTTGCCGTCAAGGTACGTGGTGCTGAATCGAGATAACGGTATCCATTTTGTTTCTCTAGCACTTCTTGCATCATAAAGGCGGTCGCTCCTCCGGGGACATCTTCATCTACAAAAACAATGCGATTCGTCTTTTGTAGAGAAGTCACGATGATGTTTTCCAAATCAAATGGCAGTAGGGTTTGGATATCAATCAATTCGACGGAAATACCACGCTGCTCTAGCAAACGAATCCCTTCTTGAGCAACTCGAACGCAGCTACCGTAGGTAACTAGGGTGATATCGGTACCTTCCTGAAGAATATCAGGTTGGCCGAGCGGTATGGTGTAATCGCCGATGTTATCCGGCAATTGTTCTTTGAGACGATAACCGTTCAAACATTCGATAACTAAGCCTGGATCATCGGATTGTAAGAGCGTATTGTACATCCCGGCAGCTTGCGTCATATTTCTTGGTACACAAATATAGATGCCGCGTAAAGCGTGAATCAGCATCCCCATCGGCGAGCCAGCGTGCCAAATACCTTCTAAGCGATGCCCACGCGTTCGAATGATTGCCGGCGCTTGTTGCAGGCCATTACTTCGATAGCGCAAAGTGGCTAAATCATCCGTCAGGGGCGCAATTCCGTAAACCAGGTAATCCAAGTATTGGATTTCCGCTACAGGACGTAAACCACGCATGGCCATTCCAATGGCCTGCCCCATGATGGACCATTCTCGAATCCCCGTATCAAAAACACGATCCTCACCGTATTCCCCCTGAAGGCCAGCAAGCCCTTGGTTAACACCACCAATTTGACCAACATCCTCGCCAAAGGCAAAGAAACGTGGATCACGCTCCAAGACTTTAGCAAAAAAGCGATTTAGAATTTGAGAACCGTTGATTTTCGGACTATCCTCGGAATAAGAAGGGGCAATCACCGGTACCTTGAGTGCAGAATCGGCACTCTCACTGTATAAACGAGTACTATAACGATTATGGCCTTTGACTTTGGCTCTGGCAATCCAGGCTTTCAGTTCCTCTACTGCGCCCCAAGACTCATGCCCAACTAAGGCCAATATCTTGCGTGCTTCCTTCAATACCTCCGCGTAGGTTGGATTGAGCAACTTACCCAGCTCATCAATGCGAGCCTGAACGGCAGGACTCAACTGATTTTCTTGAGAAAGGTTAGCACCTATTTGTTGTAATTTTCGCCATTCATTGCGTACCGGATCTATGTAAGCTCTCCAAGCCCGGTCACGGCCTTCTTTCACCTCTTGCTTTGCTTTCGCCTCTAGTTCTTCCAGCTTTTCGGGAGTAGCGATTTTGGCATCGATCATCCATTGGCGCATCACCCGAATACAATCGTGCTTTTCTTCCCACTGCAGGCGATCTTTGGATTTGTAACGTTCGTGTGAACCACTGGTTGAATGTCCTTGTGGCTGTGTCAGTTCTTCAACGTGAAATAGCGCAGGGATATGAGTTTTGCGCATTTTAGCGATCCCCTTTTCGTACATTTCACACAACGCTGGATAATCCCAGCCATTGGCACGGTAGATATCGATCCCCTGACCTTCCTCATTGAGGCGGAATCCTTCCATGACTTCTGAAATACTGCCTTTTGTGGTTTGGTATTCCTTAGGAACGGAAATTCCATAACCGTCATCCCAAACCGAAACCGCGAGAGGTACCTTTAGCACGCCTGCTGCATTCATTGTTTCCCAGAAAATGCCTTCTGAGGTACTTGCATCACCGATGGTACAAAAACATACTTCATTACCATTTTCAGAAAAATCCGTAGTATCGCGCAAGTCATTACTTTCACGGTATTTCTTAGACGCAAAAGCCAGACCTAAGGCCCGAGACATTTGGCCAGCGGTACTTGAGATATCGGAGGAAATATTTAGACGTGATTTATGAGAGGTCCAAGTGCCATTCTTATCGACTGCAGGAGTAGCAAAATGGCTATTCATTTGTCGACCTCCTGAAAAAGGATCATTATCGGCATCGGCGTAGAGTTGGGCAAAAAACGCTTCAACGGTACTTAGCCCAAGTGCAAACATCAAAGTTTGATCACGATAATAACCTGAACGCCAGTCACCTTTTTTGAAAACACGAGCCATTGCCACTTGAGGGACTTCCTTACCATCTCCAACGATTCCGAATTTAGCTTTTCCGGTAAGTACTTCGCGGCGGCCAAGGATGCTGGCTTCACGAGAAACGCAGCAGATATAGTAATCCTGGATGACCTCATCGGTAAAATCAAGGGCATCAGTCTCTAATTCTTCATCGCTTCGATTCAATGGTGGATTGTCGATCATATAAGTAGGTCAGTTAATTTGGTTTAATATGGAAGGGAACGGTATTACCCCGTTTTCGGGTGCAAAGGTACGAAAAAGCATGGATTTTTCGATATAAATCACTCTATAATAAGGAATGAATGAGTAGAAAAGTTCATCACTCCGCCGGGCGACGGAAGTTGAAAAGCGACGCTTGGTGTACTATTTGATGGTTTAACGATACTTTAACGGCTAAAAGAGATAACAAAACTTTCTTTTTGGGAGTTTTATAAATAAATTTGCAAGGATAGTTTTAACAGATCAAAACCTTTATACAATGAAAAAAGTATTCACTTTACTAGCTATGTTAACCTTGTTTGCGGGTGTATCGTTAGCTCAGGTAGACGCAACTACCTCAGAAACTGATGGCGCGCAGATGGAATTCGAAACAATGGTGATGGATTATGGTGAAATCGAGCAGAATTCCGACCCACTCCGAAAATTCAATTTTAAAAATACAGGCAATCAACCTCTCGTCATTTCTCACGCAAAAGGAAGCTGCGGTTGTACCGTTCCGGTTTGGCCTAAAGAGCCAATCATGCCAGGAGAAGAAGCGAACATCGAAGTACGCTACGATACAAAGCGAATTGGAAAATTCGTTAAGAAAGTGACTTTGACTACCAACGCGCTGAATAGCGAAGATGGTAAAATCGTTTTGACGATTAAAGGTAAAGTCAACAAAAAAGCGCCAGAGCCGGAAGGTGTTCCTGCTAGCTCTCCTAGCATCCTCGGTGGTTCTAACTAAGCGCATTACCACCAACAAAAAAGCCCGATTCTAGTGACACTGGAATCGGGCTTTTTTGTTGCCCTTAGTCTTCCTCAATCTATTCTAAAATAGTGGGATTTCACGCTTTAAGCGTATCGTTACAAACTAAAGTTATAGGCTAATTCTAGTCAACAAAAATGCTGAACTATGGTTGGTACAAAGAAGGTTATCTTTTCGAGTCATAGCCTAGCTTTGAGGGCAAAAAAGAAAACCCTTGCTATGATAGCAAGGGTCTCTAACCCAAACAAATAAACACAAAAACTACTTTTAAAATAATTATGATGTTACAAACATAATGCCTTTTTATTTTACTACCAACTTTCACCCTCTTTTTTTGTGACATTAATAATCAACTATTTCACAAAAAGATGCCGTGTTCCAAAGAAATAAACATCTTTAAGTCAAAGGGGAAAGACGAGCTAACTCCACTATCAAGCTTTGATCTAAGCTAACATAAGAGTAAAGCTCTCACCGAACATAACCTATTGTATTTCAACACAAAACATCCTAATCAATACCGAATACACTAGGTTTAATTCGTACTCCATTCATTTATCATTTAAAATACAATAAATCGAGCATTCTATTCTTTCAAAAAACGAAAAGGTCGTGACGTCGAATTTAGTTGGCAATGTCGTATTGTCTCTACTCTTTTTAGTGACAAATATTTCTTACTAATGCCTCTTGTCCTCATCTAATTTACGGATAAACCAGTAATTTTCCCACGATCTAAGGCAAATCATTGCTTATTCAATTCATTATTAATTTTCTATATTGTTGCTGAGAAAATCAACAATGTCGGGTATAAATTGACTTTATGAAGGGTAAGTCAAGGGCTAATTTTCACCGCAAGCCATAGCTCGACAATCTATTCATCATTAAGTCTGTCGTTCATGAAAATAGTAAAGTTCGGGCTAGTTGTATTAGTTACTTTAGGTTTGATCATCGTATTGGATCGCCCTTTAGCTATAGGAGAAAAGCAGTTGCCTCCCTTAGGGCGCTTCCTGAATCCCTTCTCCGGGTTCTGGCAAAATGCAGAATCTATAAAACAAAAAGATCAACAGCTAGACTTAGAAGGCTTGTCAGCGCCCGTTCGAGTAGTATATGACGAACGACACGTTCCACATATTTTTGCGGAATCAAACGCTGATTTATTTCGAGTCCAAGGCTACGTAACTGCTCAACACCGACTGTGGCAGATGGATGTGACGACGCGCATGGTCAGCGGTCGCTTAAGCGAAGTAATGGGCGAACGATTACTAAAACGCGACCAGCTACAACGCCGCCGAGGCCTTCCCTACGCCGCAGAAAACACGCTGGCATCCTGGAAAAATCATCCCGAAGAAATGCAATTGCTCGAAGCCTTTACCGATGGTGTCAATCAGTACATTAATAGTCTTTCGCCCGGTGAGTCTCCATTAGAATTCAAACTATTGAATTATGAACCCGAGCCCTGGTCCGTATACAAATCTGCATTATTGATCAAATCTATGGCCCTGACGCTTTGCAGTCGTGAAAACGATATTGAAAGCACTAATACCCGCCAGCTACTGGGACCAGAAGTTTTTGATGCCCTGTACCCGGAGTACAATCCTAAGCAAACGCCAATTGTTCCTTCCGGTACGGCGTGGGAATTTGATACTTTAAGTACCGAAAAAGCTGATCCGATTCTAATCGGTGCCATTCCCCATCAGCCGTATGAAAAGGTACCCGCGCACGTTGGTAGTAACAATTGGGCGGTAGCGGGTAGTAAGACTAAATCCGGGAATCCTATCTTATGTAACGATCCACACCTTAAATTAAGCCTTCCCTCTATTTGGTTCGAAGTTCAATTGCATACGCCTGAGATGAATATTTATGGGGTATCGTTGCCCGGGTTTCCAGGAATTGTCATTGGTTTTAATGGCCATATAAGTTGGGGGATGACCAATGTTGGTCACGACGTTTTGGACTGGTATCAAATTAAATGGGCTGATCAAAGTCGAATACAATATTACCTCGACGGGGAAGCCATTCCGGTAAGTACACGCATCGAAACCTATAAGCTGGCGGATGGACAAACGGTGATCGACACGGTCCGCTATACCAAATGGGGACCTATTGTCTACGAAGACGAAAATCATCCACAACGTGATATGGCGATGCGTTGGTTAGCTCACCAAGGGGGCTCAAATGAACTACGCATGGCCTTAGATCTGGCACAAGCACGTGACTTTAATGCTTTCGAAGCCGCTATCAGTCAATTCCATACACCGGCGCAAAACATGATTTTTGCCTCCCAAAATGGTGAAATTGGTATTAAAGTCCAGGGCACCTTGCCGCTACGTGCACCACAAGAAGGCCGTTTTATTTTAGATGGTTCAAATTCTACTGCTGGCTGGTCTGGTACAATCCCTTTGGACCAAAATCCAAAAATTTACAATCCTGAACGCGGTTACGTTGGCTCAGCCAATCAGCATTCCACCGCTCCCGACTATCCCTATTATTATCTCGGTAACTTTGAGGATTATCGAGGTCGTACGCTCGATATGATGTTAGATAGTCTAACGGATATTGGTGTAGAAGAAATGATGCAGCTTCAAGCCAATAATTTCAGTATGAAGGCACACGATGCTCTACCAGCAATGCTGCAGTACATGGACAACGGAAGTAGTGACGCTAACGCACAACCTTATCTGGATAGCTTGCGTTCATGGGATTTCAACTATCATGGACATCTGATTAGTCCGGTTTGGTTCGAAACCTGGTTTGATCATTTTTATACCTTGGTTTGGGATGAAATCGAAAGTGCCGAAACCAAAAGTGGCGTCACTTTACTTTATCCCGAATCCTGGAGAACGATTGAACTCCTTGAGACGGAGCCAGATCACCCCTTCTTTGATCGAAAAGGGACCCCGGAAACCGAAACAGCGGGAGATCTGGTGCGGCTGGCCTTTACTCGTACGTTCGAAGAACTTCAGGAAAATCCAAACGCTAAATGGCAGGATCATAAAGGCACGCATATTCCTCACCTCAGCCGATTACCTGCCTTGGGCCGTGGTAAGCTTCCCGTGGGAGGGCACGGCAGTGCCCTCAACGCGATCAAGCGCGATTTTGGGCCATCATGGCGGATGGTTGTAGAAATGGGGCAGCCCCTCCGAGCCTACGGTGTCTATCCCGGAGGGCAATCCGGTAATCCTGGTAGTCCACATTACGACGATATGATTGACAAGTGGGTCAAGGGCGAATACTTTTCGCTCCACTACATGCAAAATGCTGATGAAAAATTAGATAATATTTCTACGACAACACAAACATTCGAATAAGATGAAAAAAGATATCCTAGCCGTCGGATTATTTATCCTACTTGGATTCCTACTCCAAAGCTTTTTTAGTCTTTGGTCCATTGCTATTTTGGGATTGATCTTCGGTTGGTTAATCAACCGTTCTAATGGCCATACCTTTTTGCTCGGCGGGCTAGCCGTTTTTTTGCTTTGGGGCGGTTACGCTTTTTGGCTTGATAGTGCTAATGCTGGCATTCTTTCGGCCCGCATCGGAAAGCTACTCGGGAATTTACCTCCTTTGGGATTGGTATTACTCACGGCCTTCCTCGGAGGCATCGTCGGAAGCTTCAGTGCGCTCAGTGGCAGTATGGCGCGCAAGCTGTTTTTGTAAAATGTATTGACATTTTCTAATAAATTGCTTTAATAGTAATCAGTAATAATATTTGAATAGCCATTCCATATAAAGCATCAAAATGATCTCCGAAGAAGAAAAATATCGCTTGGCTAAAAAGCGCGTAGGTAAAAAAAAGGGATTTTACGGCCATCTGGCAAGTTATGTCGCTGTTAATACGGTCTTCCTGATCGTAACCTATATGGAAGGCGAAGGCTTTCAATGGGTTTATGTCATGATGTTTTGGGGTATCGGCCTGATTATGCACTATCTGAGGGTCTTTGGATTTCCCGGCAAAGACAGCGCTCTCAGTGCCGAATGGGAAGCTCGAGAAATACAAAAGGAACTGGGGAAACTAGATCGTCAGCATGGCCCTTCAGTAGATCAAGATATTACTACCCCCGATGACGAACTCGAGTTAAAAGAATTTCGCAAAATGCGGAAAGAGTGGGATGATAAAGATTTTGTGTAAAATAGCTTCTAATAATTTGCTCAATAGCTGACAATTACAAATAACATTTTCCCTACATCTTTTTAATAAATCCAAAGGGTTTATTAAATTTGTCATTATAGGCAGCAAGTCATAGGTTTCTCTCAGAAGCCAATTAATGCTTTATTTATGCTCTTAACCGACTTACTGCCAATACATAAACTACTTCCCGCTCTTGGAACACCTCTTCCTTTAATGCGCGTACTATTGCAGTCTACGCCAGTCAATTTATTGTTCCAACACCCAAACAAGCTGTCTAATATGAAAAAAACAATATTACTTGGCCTTTTTTGTAGTACCCTTTTGACCGCTGCTGCCCAAAGTCAACAACTACTTGAGCTCCAGCATTTGGAAGAAGTCACACCGCCAAATCACCAATTACTTTTCTTTAGTTTAAAAATTGAAGATCCAAAAATATTACACGAGCAACGCCCCGATTGGTCAGATGCAGTACTACTCACTAATGATCAAGACACTTTTCAGGTAAAAGCCCTTTATCATCCTATCTATAAGGAAGTTTGGATTCACTTTTTTAATGCCACTTATCGATTATATCCACAAAAAGTACTTGGCATCGCTATCGGAGAAAAGACTTATGTGAGTTTGGAGTACCAAAATAATGATCAACTCTACTGTGGGTATTTTGAATTACTGAGTGAAGGTGTTCCAGCACTACTGCGCACACCTAATGTACCCCACAGCAAAAAACGAACAGCTTATTGGGTGAAATCCTTTGATAATCCCCCTACCCCATTTTCACCGTCTAATAAGTCTATTCTAAAACTCTTTACTCGACACAAGGCAAAAATTGAGCACCTGCTAAAAAGCAAGCAACTCAACGCTAAAAAGGCAGAAGACTTAGTCTATCTTTTTGACTACTATCACGAACTGAATAAACGTTAGCCGACTCTACCTTATAGAATCTTGTTGATCTGAACTTGTCTTTTCAAGCTTGATCGTTGTCCATTTAGCTGGCAATAATTACCTTTGCGCGCGTTTAAAAACAATGGTCAAATGAGTCAGGACAAGCATTTAAACATTATCGCTGAGCGATTAGGATTACCTGTTACTAAGGTAAATAGCACGATTCGCCTGTTATCTGAAGGCGCTACCGTTCCCTTTATCGCCCGCTATCGTAAGGAAGCAACCGGTTCCTTGGATGAGGTTCAAATCAGCGAGATCAAAACACAAAAAGGCAAGCTGGATGAGCTGGAGAAGCGTCGCGAAACGATCCTCAAAGCCATTGAAGAGCAAGGTAAGCTCACGGATACACTGCGCGACCGAATTATCAGCACGTACGACTTGACGGAGCTAGAAGATATTTACCTGCCTTATAAACGCAAACGTAAAACCCGAGCCTCCGCAGCACGTGAAAAAGGCTTAGAGCCCCTGGCCAAGACGCTCTTTGCACAACAAGCCGATGATGTGGAACGACTCGCCACCAACTATCTTTCAGATGATGTAGCTACTACTGAAGATGCCTTACAAGGTGCACGGGATATTATCGCCGAATGGTTCAATGAAGACGAAAAAGTCCGTAATCGCGTCCGTCAAATCTTTAAGCGCGAAGCTACCATTCGTTCTAAAGTGGCACGCGGTAAAGAAGAGGAAGGGGCAAAATACCGCGATTATTTTGCTTTCGAAGAGCCACTCAAAAAATGTCCTTCTCATCGCTTGCTAGCGATCCGCCGCGGCGAAGAAGAAGGCTTTTTACGCGTCTACGTCGCCCCTGACGAAGAAGAAACGATCTACCAGCTAGAACGATCACAGATCAAAGGCCGCTCCGCCAGTAGCGAGCAAGTCAAACTTGCGCTGCAAGATTGCTACAAACGCTTACTCTCTCCTTCGATCGAAAATGAATTCCGCAATCTATCTAAGGAAAAAGCAGATGCAGAAGCCATTACTGTATTTGCGGATAACCTGCGAGAGCTATTGATGGCGGCCCCGCTGGGCCAGCGTAGTGTTCTGGCTATCGACCCCGGTTACCGAACCGGTTGCAAGGTGGTCTGCCTCGACCAGAGTGGTCATTTGTTGTACAATACAGCTATTTATCCACATCCACCACAGTCCAAAAGTGCCGAGGCACAAGACCGCATCCGGGCGCTCGTGGATCGCTACGATTTGCAAGCTATTGCCGTAGGAAATGGTACGGCCGGCCGAGAAACCCTCTCATTGTGCCAAGCGATTCGTTTTGAACGCTCGATTGCTATTTTTATGGTCAACGAAAGCGGTGCATCTATTTATAGTGCTTCCGAGATTGCCCGCGAGGAATTCCCTTCGGAGGATGTTACCGTTCGTGGTGCTGTCTCTATTGGTCGCCGCCTAATGGATCCTTTAGCAGAGTTGGTTAAAATCGACCCCAAATCGATTGGAGTAGGTCAATATCAACATGATGTCAATCAAACCCAACTGAAGGAAAGTCTTGATCAAACTGTAGAAAGTTGTGTAAACGCGGTAGGTATCAATATTAATACCGCCAGCAAACACCTACTCACTTACGTCTCTGGCCTCGGCCCGAGTCTGGCGCAAAACATTGTAACTTATCGAATCGAAAATGGCACCTTCAGCTCCCGCGCTCAACTACGTAAAGTACCACGCATGGGCGATAAGGCCTTCGAACAAGCAGCTGGTTTTCTCAGGATACGTGGGGCGAAAAATCCGCTGGATAATACCGCAGTGCACCCGGAAAGTTATCATATCGTAAAACAAATGGCTACTGACCTGAATAGCAATGTAAGTGAATTGATCGCAAATCCCTCTTTAAGACAGCGGGTCGACCTTCGGCGATATACCACCGACCAGGTGGGACTCCCCACCTTGCAGGATATCATGAAAGAACTGGAAAAACCTGGGCTTGACCCACGAGGAGAAGCGCGTGCTTTCGAATTCGCCAAGGATATTCACAGCATGGAGGATTTGCAAATTGGGATGGTGCTACCGGGCCTGATCACTAATGTGACCAACTTTGGCGCCTTTGTAGATATCGGCATTAAGCAAGACGGGCTGGTCCATATCTCACAATTGGCGGATCGCTTTGTAAAGAATCCAGCGGATGTTGTCAAAGTACAGCAAGAAGTCCGCGTTCGAGTCGTAGAAGTGGATATTGCACGCAAGCGGGTAAGCCTTTCCATGAAAGGTTTGTAATAAAGCTGACAGATCACACCGCTCTGGCTTCGGTTTTCGAACAAATGTCTGTAATTTTGCATAACTACCAATGCCGCTGGCAAGTGGCAACTTCTCATTCATAATACCTAACCTCAATTGAACCATTCGACCAAGAATGGATAAGTATGCCTTTTCGAGAATAGTTTTTTCTATCTCAAACTGTTCGGAAGGCTGATGAATGCTATATTATTAGTTTGAATAACAATTTGAATTCCTCAAATCAATAATAGATAGTTGTATGAAACTTAAATTTACCTTAATGCTCTTTTGGGCAATTTGCATTTTCTCATCTGTACAGGCTCAGGTCGTTTACACTGAACCCTTTTTTCCTGAAGTGGACGATGATGTAACGGTCTACTTTAACGCAGATGAAGGCAATGGCGCCCTAGTCGATTTCGTCGGCGACATTTATGCCCACACCGGGGTGATTACCTCAGAAAGTACCAGTCCTTCGGATTGGAAGTACGTCGTGTCTGATTGGGGGACGACCGATCCCAATGTCTTAATGACTCAAGTCAGTGGTAATCTGTATCAAATCGAGTTCAACATTCAGGATTATTACGGTATTCCAATGAGCGAAGAAGCCTTGCAAATGGCTTTTGTATTTCGTGATGCTGCCGGAAATACAGTGGGACGTGCGGCAGATGGCTCAGATATTTTTGCTCCCATTTATGATCTCAACGGCGAATTGGAGACGCGTTTTCTTAATCCTACTTCCAGCCTGGTCGCAGAAGCGGGTACCAGTATCGAAGTTTTTGCTGTGGCTTCGGAAAGCAGTACGCTTACCCTTTATGATAATGGTACCATGATCGCTAGTGGCAGCGGTACTTCGTTAACGGAAACCGTTAATATTACGGGTAGTGGAAGCCACATTATTGAGTTTGTCGCAGACAACGGCAGCGAAACGGATACCTCAACTTTCAGCTATTTGGTACCGCTTGACCTTCCCGGGATTAATCCCCCCGCCGGCAGCTTGCTGGGTATTAATTACACCAGTGCCAGTTCAATTCGCTTGCTCCTGCAAGCCCCCGACAAAGAGCATGTTGTTGTCATTGGCGATTTCAATGACTGGGAGCTGGAAGAGAGCTATCAGATGACGCCCAGCGTTGATGGAGAATACTTCTGGCTGGATATCGAAGGATTAACGCCCGGCGAGACCTACGCTTTCCAATACTTAGTAGATGGCACTATCAAAATCGCCGATCCATTCAGTACACTCGTACTCGATCCGGCGAGCGATGGCTTTATCAGTGAAGAGACCTTCCCCGATATGCATCCCTATCCAATCGGTAAAACCACGGGGATTTGCAGTGTCATCCAACCCGATGCTCCAGAGTTTGACTGGCAACACTCCGATGATTTTGAAGCGCCAGCTAAGACAGACTTGATCATTTACGAATTGTTAATGCGCGACTTTTTGGAATCCCGTCGTTATGAGGATTTGATTGATACCCTTGATTATTTAGATCGATTGGGGATCACAGCAATCCAACTGATGCCAGTCCAAGAATTCGAAGGCAACGATAGTTGGGGATATAATCCTTCGTTCCATATGGCGCTAGATAAGTACTATGGTACCCCCGAAGCCTTCAAAACGCTGGTAGATGAAGCACACGCTCGCGATATGGCTGTAATTATTGATGTGGTTTATAATCATGCGTTTAGTCAAAGTCCACTGGCGCAGCTCTACTGGGATGCGACCAACTTCCGACCTACCGAGGATAACCCCTGGCTCAATGTCGAAGCCACTCACCCCTTTAATGTAGGTTATGATTTCAATCACGAAAGCCAAGCGACCCAAGATTGGGTAGACCGTGTCATGCGCTATTGGCTGACGGAATATCGTGTCGATGGTTTCCGTTTTGATTTGTCAAAGGGCTTCACTCAGACCAATTCTGGCGGAAATGTAGGCCAATGGGGCCAATATGACGCCAGCCGAATTGCCTTGCTTAAACGCATTGCGGACGTCGTTTGGAATACGTCAAATGATGCTTACGTCATCCTTGAGCATTTCGCCAATAACGATGAAGAAACAGAGCTGATTGAATACGGCAACGGGATGATGATATGGGGTAATATGAACTTCAACTACAGCGAAGCCTCCATGGGCTACACCAGTAATAACTTATCCGGGACCTCTTACACCTCTCGTGGCTGGGATTTACCGCACTTAATCTCTTATATGGAAAGCCACGATGAGGAACGAATGATGTATCGCAATTTAGAATTTGGTAATTCAGAAGGTTCTTACAATGTAAAGGACTTAGAAACTGCTTTACAACGTATCGAATTGGTAACGACTTTTTTCTATTCGATTCCCGGTCCAAAGATGTTATGGGAGTTTGGTGAGCTGGGTTATGATTTTTCAATCAATCGTTGCTCCGATGGCACCATTGATGAAAGCTGTCGCTTGACGCCAAAACCCGTTCGTTGGGACTATCAGGATGATCCACTGCGCCTCAAATTGTACAATCGTACACGTGGGATGATGGAGTTAAAATTGGATTACGATGCCTTCCGCACAACTGATTTTGATTTTGAATTGAATGGATTTGGTAAAAATATTCATCTAAATGATGATGAGATGGATGTAACGGTGATCGGTAATTTTGCCGTTTCCCAACTAGAAGTCGTACCAAGTTTCCAGAATACAGGGACGTGGTACGAATACTTCACCGGTGATTCGATTATGGTCGATGATACAGAAGCTGCCATCAATCTTTTACCGGGTGAGGCCCGTTTGTATACCAGCATTAAACTACCACCTCCTCCCGGAGGCTATCAAGATTTCATTTTGGATACGGAGGTCGTGCTGCCCGCATCTTTCTCCGCTCTGGTTTATCCAAATCCAAGTCCCGGTGAGTTTACCCTGGAATATAGCCTCAATCAAAGTGCAGCAGTCGAAATCACTGTTTTTGACCTCTTAGGTCGCCCTGTTCAGCAAATTATCAATCAGCAGCAAGTCGCGGGTACTTACGCAGAGCAAATTGGCCAAGGCTGGAGCAAAGGCACTTATTTTGTACGTTACATCGTAGATGGTCAACCTTTTACTGAAAAGATTGTCATCCAGTAAGATTAAAAAATCTCTAGTTAGAATATTGGCACGGCGCAAAATTTCCGAATTTTACGCCGTGCTTTTTTCATTTATTTCAAAGATGAAAATACTTCAGCTCTGTTTTCTTTGCTTTTGCCTTAGTTGGCTGGCTTCCCGCACGCAAAGCTTGCCCGACAACCGTCTGCAACTCCCCGAAGGGCAAACCATTTTATTTCTGGATTCTGTAGCGGCTTCGCAGGCCATCATCCAAGATCGACAGGAGTTCTTTTTCGAGCAAATTGGCCGGTTGGATATGTCTATTCAACTGAAGCAACACTATCCTGAAAATATTACTCGTGATTCTATCCTCAGTATTTATAAACAATCGCTCCAGGCCGCTACCCTGGATTTCACGCCCGACGAAATTGCTTTCATTAGCCAAGCGATGCGCAAAGCTTATCGACTCTGCCAGCAATTGCAGCCAGATATTTTCCCTCCGCGCATTCGAATGATTAAAGGCTATGGTTATCACTATGGCTATGCCGTTTATTACACGCGAGAGGACTGTATTTTTATTCCACAAAATGAGCTATTGAAACGGGATGAAGCCGCTTTTTTGCAAGTCATGCTGCACGAGATTTTCCACATCTATTCTCGCTATCATCCCGAAAAGAAGAAAGCGCTATACGAGCGAATCGGCTTCAAATCTATCGGTGCAGTGACACATTTGCAGATGGCTCCAGAGTTGAGGCAACGCATTCTCCTCAATCCCGACGGCATAAACTACGCTTACGCCATTCGGATCAAAAACGAACAGCAAAGTATGCAAGCTATCCCCCTGATCGTTTCTAAATATGCCCAATACGATCCAGGTAAGATGGATTTTTTCAGTTATCTCGATTTTCGCTTATATCCGATTCGTCCACCATTTTCTCGTTTAATCCAAGTACAAAGCCTGGCGAAAGGGGCAAGCCCACTCAGTCAAAGTAGTATCTCCGGATTTTACGAGCAGATCGGCGATAATACCGATTACATCATTCACCCAGACGAAATATTGGCGGACAATTTTGTCCTCATCGCAACCAACAAAATGGATCATTCGTCCTATTCAGAATATGGGTTTCAACTATTACAAGATCTGAAATCAATTTTGATCGATTAATTGCCCCGCAAATACAAATTTAAGGGTGCTTAGCACGAATTCTTCTTCCTAAGCAGCAAATACATAAATCAAGCAACAGAAAGCGGAAAAGCCCTTATTTTTAGAGGGTCAATCATTTTTGAAGAATCATTATGCTGCGACGAAGTTTCAAGTTTCTTTTTCAGCGCCATCGCAAAAAGAGCCTTTTTATTCTGGCTGCGTTGCTGTTGGGTTACTGGTTTTGCTTACCCAAGCCACTATTCCGCACGCCAACTTGCATGGTACTTGAAGATAGCAAAGGGGACTTACTTGGCGCCCGGATCGCCGCTGATGGGCAATGGCGCTTTCCACACCAGATGGAGGTCCCCGAGAAATTCAAACAGGCGATCCTAGAATTTGAAGATCGTCGCTTTTACCGACATCCGGGCGTTGATCCGGTAGGACTCGCTCGCGCCATTGAACAAAATATCCGCAACGGCGAAATCGTCAGCGGTGGCAGCACGATTAGTATGCAAGTCATTCGCCTGTCGCGACCAGGTAAATCACGTAGCGTTTGGCAGAAACTGCTTGAAGTCATTATGGCAACGCGTCTGGAGATTCGGTACAGTAAATCGGAAATCTTGGCACTGTACGCTTCTAATGCCCCTTTTGGTGGCAATGTTGTGGGCCTCGATGCGGCCTCTTGGCGTTATTTCGGCAAGCGTCCCGAACTATTAAGCTGGGGAGAAGCTGCTTTACTTGCAGTACTACCCAACAGTCCTGGATTGATTCATCCGGGACGCAACCGGTCCGCTTTGCTGGCCAAGCGTAATCGCTTGTTAGATCGGCTACAAGCTGCCGGCAAGATCGATGCGATGACTTGCGAATTAGCTAAAGCGGAGCCTTTGCCCGAAAAACCGAGGCCGCTACCTCGGCTCGCCCCTCACTTGCTGGATCGGGCTTACCTTGATCATTTCAAAGGAAAGCCCCAACAATCGCGCCTTCGAACAACGATTGATCGACAGTTACAAAAACGTCTGAATCAAGTACTAGAGCAGCATCACTATGCGCTACGGGAAAACCAAATTCATAACCTGGCTGCACTAATCGTAGAAGTAGAAAGTGGCAATATTGTAGCCTATGCCGGCAATGTCAAGGCTGGAGCTGCACACGGTGACCAAGTCGATGTCATTCGAGCATCACGCAGCACCGGAAGTATCCTCAAGCCTTTTCTCTACGCTATGATGCTCAACGAAGGGCATATCCTTCCTAATAGCCTGGTCTCGGATATTCCAACACATCTCAGTGGTTATCGTCCCCAAAATTTTCACGATAGCTATGCAGGCGTGATCCCTGCAAGCCAGGCGGTAAGTCGTTCGTTGAATGTGCCCTTAATTCGGATGCTCTCCAATTTTGGATTAGAGAAATTCCACCTGGGCTTGCAGCAACTTGGCTTAACGACTATCAATCGTCCCGCCCGACACTATGGCTTACCTCTGGTGTTAGGTGGCGCAGAAGGCAGTTTAGAGGAAATCACGAATGCTTATGTCGGCATGAGCCGCACGCTTGGCCACTTTTATCCTTACAATGGCCAATACGCTGCCAATGACTTTCGCCCACTCAATTATGAGTACGGCCAGCAGGATACGATCGTACACCGAGAGCATCTAATCAATGAAGCCCCGATACTTTCTGCGGCTGCTATTTGGCAGACCTTTGAAGCCATGCGCAAAGTCGAACGCCCCAGTTCTGAGGGAGATTGGCAACAGTTTGGCTCCAGTCAAAATATTGCATGGAAAACCGGGACTAGTTTTGGATTCCGTGATGCTTGGGCCGTTGGGGTTAATCAGCGCTATGCCGTAGGCGTTTGGGCTGGCAATGCTGACGGAGAAGGACGACCGGGCTTAGTTGGGGTAGTGGCGGCAGCTCCCGTCTTATTTGATCTGTTTAATCTCTTAGAATCAGCATCTTGGTTTGATCAACCCTACGACGAAATGGTCCTAACACCAGTTTGTAAGCAAAGCGGCTATCGCGCACTGGAATATTGTGAAGTTGATAGTTTGTGGATTGCCCAATCTGGCTTTAATGCACCAGCTTGTCAATACCACCGCCGTGTCTTTCTTTCACAGGACGGGCAGTGGCAAGTAAACCGTGATTGTGCAGAAGCCAATGACATCATTACGGCTAACCGTTTTGTACTTCCACCGGTAGAAGCTCATTTCTACCAAACCCAACATCCTAATTATAACCCTCTCCCCCCCTATCGCAGCGATTGTCAAAATCATCAACTAGCCAGTCAGCCCATGCAAATGATTTATCCCAATCGCAATACGAAGATCTACGTTCCAATCGGACTAAACGGTGAACTTAGTAAAACGGTGTTCAAGGTCGCCCACCAAAATCCGACTCAAATCATTCATTGGCATCTGGACCAAGAGTATTTGGGCAGCACCCAACACTTTCATCATTTGGAATTACAACCTCAGGCAGGAAAGCATCAATTAACTCTTGTGGATGAGGACGGGAATCGTTTGAGTCAACGATTTGAAATTTTACAACGATAAGGAAAGAGAATAGTAGTTTGAAGAAGGGATTGGTACAAAAAAAATCTCCTACACTCGGAGGCTGGTGAATGTAGGAGAACTAAACATACTATGAGAAAACTACACAATTCAAAGATAGGCGGAATCCATATGGAAAAAAACTAATATTTATGAAAAGGGGAAATATTAAGAATAAATGGTATATATTTTTTAGGAAGTGGTCCCCAAGGATGTGACTAAATGTTTCTAGGCAAAATGTAGCCGAGTTTGTAAGAACAATTGGCAAAGATTTTGAATATATTGGAAAATATAAAATATTTCATTGCCGCAATATCATACACTAATAGACAAAAAAATTCCTACACCTCAGAAGGGAAAAAGATGTAGGAAAATTAAACATACTATGAGAAAACTAGGCCTAAGTTAATCTGACTTAGGAAAGTGTAGTAGCACGAATTAGGGAATGGAGCGTTGCCGAACGGCAATGGTCAATTTTCGTTAGAAAGCGGTCAATTGAAAATGGGGAAAAATGGCGATTTCACCTTAAAACAGCAGGAGGAAAAAAAATTCCTGCACCCCAGGAGGGAGCAAGGTGCAGGAAGATTAAACAAACATACTATGAGAAAACTGTTTGCAATATATTCCTGTTTTTTTAAATATAAAAATCGCATTTACGAAGTGGAGAGGCGTTGGCTTGAAGTGGTATGTTTTGGCGAGAAAACGGTTATGTCGTAGACTTTTGGATAATTTCAATAGGAATTTTGACCTCTACACGCGTTCCACGCGCTTGTTCTCCTCTTTCGTCTTTCAAATCGATCGTCTTCACAAATACGCCTTTTTTAGATTTGTTAAGGATCTCTAGCCGACGCTCGGTAATACTGGTACCCTTAGATTTATGCTTTTGTAAATGCTCATCTCGCATCTGATTTTCTCGGGCGCGCTCTCGTCCAATACCGTTATCTTCGACACTACAGAGGATCGTATTCTCGTCGAATAATTTAAATGAAACCCGCACGGTCCCATTTTGTACCGAACGCAAGCCATGTTCTATTGCATTCTCAACGTAGGGCTGAACAATCATCGTAGGGACGCCCATGATATCCTCCTCAATCTCATCATCAACTACAATCTCATAATTGATCTTATCCTGAAAGCGTAGTTTCTGATTGATCAGAAGATAATTTTCCAGGAACTCAATTTCTGCTTCCAGACTGATTATCTCCATATCGGAATAGTCCAGACTTTGTCGCATTAATTTGGCAAACTTCGCGAGGTATTTGGCAGCGTAGGTCACTTCGTTAGAAGTAATGAAATTCTGGATCGAATTGAGGGCATTGTACATGAAATGCGGATTCATCTGTGAACGCAATGCCTTGAGTTGTAATTCAGCGGATTGTAGGCGCAGTAGCTCCGCTTCCTGTTTTTTCTTCTCCGCATCATATTTCACCTCTAATTCCGTCACCGTACGGCGATTGACCGCCTCGGCGTGTTGCTCACGCATTTGATCGTGTAGCAACAAATAATTATAGGCATCTTCATAGTTGCCTTGATCGGCATAAAATGCCGCAATCTCCTTACAAACGGTCGAGAGCTGCTTATAATCATTTCGTTTCTTGGCATACTCCAGCGACTTCACAAAGTGCTTCTCGGCACGCTTGCGTTTACCGGTCATAGCAAAGAGACGTGCCTTCATGCTTTCCACCACCGAGAAATTAGTGTAGTCGTCAGCTGATTTTTCACGATAGAGTTGCTCCGCACGATTATATAGACGGAGGGCTTCGTCATAGCGGTGCCCTCGGAAATGGCAATATCCCAAATTAGCATAAGCGCCAGCTCGGGCACTTTGGCTAATGTCGTCACTGATTTTTATGGCCTTTTGGAAGTACTCCGCCGCCTTATCATCCTTTTGGATATTCATATAGCTGTTACCAACATTGAGGTAATGCCACGATAAGCGAGTTCGCATCCCTTTAGATTCGCACCAATCGACTACTTTCTCGTAAGCTTTGATCGATTTGTGGATCTCATCGTTGCGCTCGTATATGCGTCCTAAACCACTGTGAATGAGCGTCAGGAAGTAATAATCCTTTAGATTAAGTTGGGTGAGGGTATTGATTAATTTATCCGCCTCCAAAAACAGCTCAATCGCTTTTGCATAGCTCGAAAATAAGAGATTCAAATAGCCTTCACGGCAGATGAGACGCGCTTCAAGACGAGTATCCGGGAAAACCTCCAACAACTTTGAAGCTTTATCGAGATTCACTGTGGCCAGATCCATATGGTTGAGGTTGATACACGTCCCCGCATAATCAATGTAAGCTTCGGCTTGTTGCTTCACATCCCCTCGCTCGTCCAGGATATCGAATGCCTGTTTAAAGAGCATTTCGGCCAAATAGTAATTGTAGCGTTGATTTTCAATGAAAGCCGTATGGAGTAGATAGCTGAGTCGAAAATCGGGATGTGGAAAGGTTTTCAACTCATTCATTTGCGCAGCGAGTAGCTTCTGCGCTTTGCGGTATTCCGTAAAAGTATAGTATCCAATCAATTGATCCCGCAGCAATAGACGCTGATAGGGGTCCATCTGTTGATTGAGCTGCTGCTCCAGATAGCGGAGATGATTGGGTTTTCTAATTACGGATTCCATGCTTAAATATATAAAAAAAGGCTACATTTATGGAAATGTAGCCCTGCGATAATCGCAATATATATTTTTTATTACTGAGGGACGATTCCACCGCAGCCACTATTGCCGCGATTACCTTGGTTGGTCGTACCTCCAATAATCTTATTCATGTCGTTTTTCTGAATGACTTGCATGTGCAAATCTTTCATTAAGTCTTTGAGATTTTTATTTTTTTTGCTCCCCATAGTGCAGTTGTTTAAACGTTCATGGATCGAGTTTTGGGAATCCAATTAAAATTGGTTTTGCCTCTCCTTATTTAACACAGTAATAAAAATAAAGAGTATTTAGCTAAGACACAAACAATTTTGTTGCATTTTTGCTCTAAAAGTCAACCATTAATAAACCCTTTAACACTAAAATTTCAAACACCCACATACTTAAACACCTCATAATCAATGATCAAAAACTCCACAAACCGTTAAAAAGTTAATGGTTTAAAACCACCATCCTTCTTACAAGCCCTCCTGTAAGCGGCGCATTTGCTCCATGAAAGCAGGCCGGCGGCGACGTGAAACTTCAATGCGCTTACCATCATCCATCACCAAATACCCGCCGTCACCTTTCACAAATTTCCTCATATAATTGAGATTGATCAAGTGACTTTTATGCACCCGGTAAAAGTTGACACCGGATAATAAATCCTCGTAAGATTTTATGGTTTTGGAGGCGGTAATACGATCACCGTTTTTAAGATGGATATGCGTATAATTATCCTCAGCCTCACAACGGATGATATCCTTAATGTTAATGAAGTAAATCCCGTCCAAAGCTGAAATGCTCATCTTTTCAAAAGCATTGGGATTGTTGTAATGCTGACTGAATACATCTATCCTTTGGTTGATTTTTTTATTTTTGCCAGGAGTGATACGGCTTACAGCATCTCTCAAATCATCTGGATCAATGGGTTTGACGATATAACCGATGGAACTGTACTGACAAGCCTGGATGGCATATTTTTCGAAGGCAGTAACGAAAATGATATCAAATTTGATATTGCCGTTCAATTGATTTAGGAATTGAAAAACAAGACCATCGGGCAGATTGATGTCTAGGAAAGCAACGTCGGGAATTTTGTTGGTCGCATTATTGAAATATTGAAGTGCTTCGCGAACGCTCCCTGCAGTTCCGATAACCTCAACATTCCCGCAATGCTGATCCAGCATATTTTGCAGATTTTTGAGTCCATTGATCTCGTCCTCGACGATGTAAGCCTTTACCATGGTAAGATTGTTTTTAGTAAGTTGTGTTTGAATTGTAAGCCATCAGAATACGCAGCTCACTTTCAATTCCGAAGCCATGGTCAGTTTGACTTAAGAAGGGAAGATAAAGCTTGCTTTCAGTTTAGACCTCGTCTTAGGAGCGTAAGGCGAAATTACCAAAAAAGTGACATTAAATAAAATGTTGATATAAAAAACATCTACCTAATATGCCGATTCCCAGAAATCCCCGCAAAGAGTGGTTGCACGAGATTATCTTCGAAGCGGATACGCCAACTGGCAAGGTATTCGACATCACCTTACTCATACTCATTGTCGCCAGTGTATTGACAGTGATGTTAGAAAGTATCGATTCACTGGCTTCTCGTTACTCACGCTGGTTTTACATCATTGAATGGGGCTTTACCATCTTCTTTACGCTCGAGTATTTCTTGCGCATCTACAGCGTCTATCGTCCCAGAAAATATATCACCAGTTTCTTTGGTATTATTGACTTACTGGCGATTATTCCTACTTATCTCAGTCTCTTTATCGCCGGAACACAATACTTGTTAGTTATTCGAGCACTAAGATTACTACGGATATTTAGAATTTTTAAATTAGTTAAATTTCTTAAAGAGAGCTCCGCTATCGTTAAGGCGCTCAACGCCAGCCGTCCGAAGATCACCGTATTCATGTTTTTCATTCTCGTAATGGTGATCATTTTTGGCTCAATCATGTATCTCGTAGAGGGTAATCAGAATACGGGCTTCGATAGCATTCCTCGCTCGATTTACTGGGCGATTGTGACCTTGACGACCGTTGGTTACGGCGATATCTCCCCCGTCACCAATCTCGGCCAGTTCCTGGCCGCCGTGGTGATGATCTTAGGTTATGCCGTGATTGCCGTCCCCACAGGCATTGTTTCGGCCGAAATCATTCGAGGTGAAGGCAAAGAGAAAGAACCAAGCACAAATACCCAAGCCTGCCGCTACTGCGGAAAAGAGGGCCACGATGACGATGCCATACATTGCAAATACTGTGGAGAAATTCTAAATGAAGACTAGAAAACTCAGCGCCTACCTACACGCGTGGTGGCAAAAAGTCGCCTTATACTGTACCGGCCACTACCATTGACCAAGATCATCAATAAACCACCGATGATTGCAATATTTTTCATAAAGGCAATGGACTCTTCCCGTTGAATATCAATCGGGTCGTTCCACCAGGAGTGCACAATGAAGGTGACCGGCACCCAATAGACGAGCAACAAAACCGCTCCAAAACCAGAGCGATAGCCAATCAATACCAAGGTCCCTCCTAACAGCAAGAGAAAAATTGCAATTGATAATAAGAAATCCTGTTGCCAGGTGATGCCGTACTCGGTCATCGTTATTTTAGTCGATTTGAAAAACTTGACAGAATCGTAAGCTTCGAATAAAAAGATCAATGCGATAAATACCCGCGCCATCAAATCAAAAATATCTTTCATTCCATATCTTTTAGAGCGGCGAAAAATAAGAAAAAAAAATGAGCTCACAAGTCGCCCGGAAGCGGATGGCCCCAATTGATCAAAGCAATTGGTCTGCTAAGTGCGAGGCCGGTTGCTGAGGTAAAGCGCTATCGCGCGCGCCACATTTTGTCCATCCATCGCCGCCGAGATAATCCCGCCAGCGTAGCCGGCGCCCTCACCACATGGAAACAGGCCCGTAGCATCTTCGTGCATCAGGGTATCTTTTTGGCGCGGAATGCGAATAGGCGAACTGGTCCGACTCTCTGTACCAATGACATTAGCCTCTTCGGTGAAATACCCACGCATTTTCTTCCCGAAGGTTTCCATCCCCCGGCGCAGGCGTTGGAAGATATTAGGCGGTAGTAACTGATGCATTGGCGCGGTGTAAACGCCTGGAATATAGCTTGTATTGGGTAAATCTTGCGAGAGCCGGCCGGCCACAAAGTCGGTCATGCGAGCGGCCGGCGCGCGTTGTGAACCATCACCGCGCTGAAACATACTTTGCTCGACGCTGCGCTGGAATTCTAAGCCAGCAAAGATACCATGGGCTTCAAAAGCATGCAAATCCTCCAGCTCCACGGCCACTACGGTTCCGCTATTCGCATAAGCTGAATCACGTCGTGACATCGACATACCATTAACCACCAATTCTCCGGGAGCTGTCGAGGCAGGCACCACCAGCCCTCCCGGGCACATACAAAAGGAGAAAACCCCACGGTCTCCTACCTGGCAGGCTAAACGATAACTGGACGCCGGCAGATGTTCTTCACGTGGACTTTGTCGATATTGGATTCTGTCAATCAGATGCTGCGGGTGTTCCACCCGCACTCCGAGTGCAAAAGGCTTGGCTTCTATACGAATACCTCGACGGTGCAGCAGATAAAAAATATCACGAGCGGAGTGACCAGTAGCCAAGACAACTGATTCGCCGAGGTGTTCTTCCGAATTATTGACGATTACACCTTTGATTTGATTGCCATCCATCACAAAGTCTGTCACCAACGCATCGAAGTGAATCTGCCCACCATAATGCAGGATTGTTTCCCGAATATTGGCTACGACCTGCGGTAATTTATTCGACCCAATGTGTGGGTGGGCATCGATGAGGATATCGCTTTTAGCCCCGTGTTCAACCAAAAGTTGGAGGGCTTTAGCAATATTGCCGCGTTTATGAGAACGGGTATAGAGCTTACCGTCTGAATAGGTCCCCGCACCACCTTCACCGAAGCAATAATTGGAATGGGGATTGACTTCGCCAAATTGTTGGATAGCACGCAGATCTCGACGCCGGCTGCGCACATCTTTCCCTCGATCAAAAATAATGGGACGCAAGCCGAGTTCAATCAGCTCTAAAGCGGCAAAGTACCCCGCCGGTCCCGCACCAATAATAATGATCTCCGGGCGTTCGCTCACATCACGAAAGCCGTCGATGATCCTGGCTTCACCGCCCAATTGCTCATCTCGGGCTAATTCTACACGCAGACGAATTACAACTTGACTGCCCCGCGCATCGATCGAGCGCCGCAATAACTGCCAATCCGTCACCGTGGACTCCGGCCAACCCGATTGTCGGATAGCTCGGCGTCGGACTTCTTCCAAGTCGGCAGCCAAGGCTGGCTTGAGCTTAAGTTCTACTACTTTTCGCATATCAAGGCAAAGTTACAATCTGTCTTATCAAATTTGATAGCTCAATTCAATTTTAAACAACTTCAAAGATAATCCTTAGCTTTGCGACGATTTTTAACATCATATTTTGCTTTCTGGTTTTATACAAACCTTATTCTTTGTCTAAAGCCACATGAAAACTTTTACATCAAACATTTTAATTCTAAACATGAAAATTTCAAATCTCTATTTTCTCCTCCTCATCAGTATTTTGGCGGTTTCTTCGTGTAGTAAAGACGACGATGATACACCGACTATTGAAAGTTGCCAACTCCTAGGTGTATTATCACGTCTTGACGCCACTACCAACCTTGGTCTGTTCAGTGTTGAGTATAGTAGTAATGGTCGCGTTATGACTGCTGGTCTGCAAACTTATGACATGGTCTATGATGCCGATGGCAATGTCCTGACCGCTACTCTGGAGGAAACAAGTTTTAATCCTCGGGTTCAGTTCGAATTTACTTACGACAATGATGAAATCACGCAAATTCGCTCACTTTGGGGTGATGCCGCTAATCCCGAAGAACGTTATGTTTATACTCCGGTTTATTCGGGTGGTTTCGTAGACAAGGTGATGCGCACGGGCTTAGGTGGCGATGTAGAACTGGACTATGAATTTGATAGTAACGGTAATGCTTTAAAGTGGACGGATCCTATTTTTGACGATTATAAGGAGTTCACTTTCGATACGAGCCAGAAAGGGATTATTGAGGGAATTACGCACAATCAAGCGTTTGCTTATGGTATCGCGATTAATCAGCCCTTTTTCCACGTCGTAAATGCCCTTACTTCTGAAAAAGAATACGGTAGTGATGGTACCTTGACCGATGAAAGTACATTCAGTGATAATGAATTCAATGAATTAGGACTGCAGACCTCGGCCAACGATCCGGATAACAAGCAGTATATTTTTGAATACCTCTGCGAGTAATCCTGGGCTTTACAAATAAAAAAGACGTGGTCATCTAAGTGTGACCACGTCTTTTTTATTGGGTATCTCGTTCGGAATTATTTCTCTTCTTCTTGCTCAGCCTGTCGAATTAAGCGGGTATTATCTACCACATCAAACGTATCGGGTACAAAAATTTTGACTTTAATAATTTCAAAACACTCCCCTTCTCGCGTACGGATGGCTTGCCGTTCGGTATCTTTTGAGGCCAATTGGGCCGTCGTTTCATTGATTTCTCCCTCGATATCATATCGCCCCACCTCCACGAAGTGATTGAAGATACCAGGCGAAGCATCGTATAACTCAATCTTGGTTTCGGTTAGAATGGTATTACCGGCCCATTTCTCGATTTCGTATTCGCCGACCAGATTCAACTGAATTTCAGCGACTTCACCAATTTCGAAAGTCTGGTGTAATATCTTGGAAATTTGTGCAGATACAACGGTGCTACTCAAAAAGAAGAGTAATGATAAAAACGATAATTTCATATAACTAAAAGGCTTGCAAGTCTATTCGGTTCAAAAATACTGCCGTTTCATTTGATGGTCAAGCACCTGTGTGACCATTAAATAATCTTTAACAGCAAAAAACAAGCGTCACCTCCGCGAACGGAGATGACGCTTATTGAACGATCAATCGATTGATCCAAGTATTTTATAGGGAAGATGTATCTTCTTCTGTCTCAGTTTCAGTTTGCGTGGAAGCATCGCCGGCCATGCGTACACTAACGTGCTCCGGTGCATGAACGATGTAGCTAATTTCTTCGCTTAATGGCTGGCCGCCTACGGTAATTTCTTTGTGTATTTGTGGAATATCAACTACGAAGAAGCCTTCGTCATCCACGATACCATTTAAATTATAACGACCTGCTTTGATCAAAGATTTAAGCATAGCGTTGCTGCCGGTCTCTAAACCGATGGTCATTTGAATACGTACAACCTTATTTTTCCAGGTTACGACCTCGACATCACCATCCAAATCCAGAACTAGTGATTGACTCCCTTTTAAATTAAAGGATTTAACGAGGGTTTTTTCGATTTGCCCTTGTGCCAGGCCAGGAACGGTCAGCAGAAGGAGACATACTGTCAATTTTGCTATTGCTTTTTTCATATGGACCTCCTTTTTTATTAAGTATGTTTTTAATTTATGAAATATTTTGCTATAAATCAAATTTTATAAAATAATATTCCGACTAGGAAATACTTTCCCGAATTTTAGTCAATTTTAATAGTAATACTTCCAAATTTTCTAACGGAAGCATGTTCGCACCATCTGATTTGGCTTCACTTGGCTTCGGATGGGTCTCGATGAATAAGCCATCGACGCCAACTGCAATGCCCGCCCGAGCGATGGTTTCGATCAATGCCGGGCGGCCTCCGGTCACACCACTACTTTGATTCGGCTGCTGCAGCGAGTGCGTGCAGTCCAGCACTACCGGAGCACCTAACTGCTGCATTACGGGAATTCCGCGAAAGTCGACCACCAAATCCTGATAGCCAAAAGTAGTGCCTCTTTCGGTAAGCCAAACTTGGTCGTTACCGGATTCGTACACTTTATCGCGGGCGAAGCGCATCGCCTCGGCACTCAAAAACTGCCCCTTTTTGATATTCACTACTTTCCCGGTTTTAGCCGCAGCAACTAGTAAGTTCGTTTGGCGACACAAAAAAGCCGGTATTTGTAACACGTCGACATATTCGGCGGCCATAGCGGCCTCAGCATCAGCGTGAATATCAGTCGTTACCGGAATGTTGAAGTGCTCCCCCACTGCTCGTAGGATTTTGAGCGCTTTCTCATCACCAATTCCAGTAAAAGAATCCAGTCGGGATCGATTAGCTTTGCGATATGATCCTTTAAAAATGTAGGGAATCTCTAAACGATCACAAATCGTGCTTACCTTTTCGGCAATTGTAAAAGCCATCTCTTCACTTTCGATGGCGCAGGGTCCGGCAATCAGGAAAAAATTGTTTTTATCCAGATGGCGGATTTTGGGTACATTCGATAACATAAGCGATAATAAAATCTGTCAAATGAGTTGGTTTGCTCCTTCATAATAATCTACGTTCGAAAAAACGTTTTCCTTCAAACGATCTTGTTTTATGCTATCCTGTTGTTTAGATACCCTAAAAGCACAATCGTTTAATCCTAATCAATAAATTATTAAATTGAAACATTCCAAATAATCTCAAAATTAGCATTTTCAGCCAGGATACCTTATCTTTTTAAGGCACTCTTGTTTTCATTAATTATAACGCAAATGTAGGTTAATTGGTTCTCTAATTCAAGCCCCAAACCAAAATATAATACTGAAAACAAAACCATGACAATTCATTTGAAAAATTTTATTTCAAATAAACATTTATTTAAAAATATAATTACAAAAAGCATAAATAAACCATTTTCTGTTTCAAGCATCATCTAAAACGCAAAATCATTATTTTTAACCCCCAAATTCTATCTCCTTGACCTCAAACCAAGAAATTCGCACCTACTACGATGAATTGGCCGAGCGTTATGACGATAACCGCTTTGGAAATACCTATGGCCGTTATTTACACGAGCAAGAAAAGCAAATTTTGCGGCGCTGGTTGAAGGATATTCCGGTCAAAGATTGTGTTGAATTGGGTTGTGGCACCGGGCGATTACTAGATTTTGCGGGTACCGGAGTCGATTTTAGCCCCAAGATGCTTAAACAAGCGGCCGTAAAATATCCTAAGCACCAGCTACAAGTGGCAGATATTACAGATTTGCCGTTCTCTAATCATTCTTTTAAAGCCGCTTTTGCGGTACACGTATTAATGCATCTCGATATTGAGGTCATCCGACAAGTGCTGCGCCAAGCCTATCGAATTATACGCCCTGGAGGTTATTTTATTTTTGATGTGCCAAATCTATGGCGCCGTCGCTTTATCAATTATAGTAAAGGAGGCTGGCACGGCAACACAGCCTTGAGTCAAAATGAACTCGGTATTATTTGCGGCAATGATTGGAGAATTGTCCATACGGCAGGTGTTTTACTGTTTCCTATTCATCAATTGCCCAATGCGGTGCGGCGGCCCCTACGGCCTTTGGATAGTTGGCTTTGCCGCACCCCGCTCAAGCGCTTTGCTTCCTACCATTTTTATGCTTTGCAACGCCAATGATCCGTCAAATTAAAAGTTGGCTGCCTCCTGGGCTCAAGCTTTGGCTACGCCAAAGTCAGCGTCAATGGCGGGATTACCGTAGTGGGTTGCATCATGACTTCGTGAATCGACAAGCGCCTCATTCTGTCCACCCCGAGCACATTCGGCTAGCTCAACCCATTCGGTCTAATCCGTGGTCAGCTAATAAAGTTGAGAATTTACGCATTGCCATCGCCCCCATTAATGGTCGCCTCATCGCGCCTGGGCAAGTTTTCGCATTTTGGCAACTCGTGCCGCCACCAACTACACGCAATGGCTATCAAGCGGGCAGAAATTTGGTAGGCAATCAACTTGGGCAAGCCATAGGTGGTGGCTTATGTCAACTCAGTGGGATTCTATATCACTTGGCATTACTTGGAGGGTTAGATATTTTGGAGCGGCATCCACACAGTCAGGATATTTATACCGAGGCCACGAGATATACGCCCTTGGGGTGTGACGCAGCGGTTGTTTTTGGTTATAAAGATTTACGTTTTCGCAACCCTCATCCCTACCCCATTAGTTTTCGCTTTGAACTGAGTGATACGGAACTGGTTGCCATGCTTTGTGCGCCGGAGCCACTTGAAGCGCGTCAATTGCGGTTCAAATCCCGGATGGAAAACGCGAAACAAATTATTGGTCAAGTATTTTACCAGTTGAGTGATGGTAGCTTACAACGTATCAGCGAAGATGCCTACAAAAAATGGCAAGCTAAACCTGATTCTCCTCCACATCGCGGTAATTAATTAACCCACGAACGGATCATTTCGTCTGATACCCCTGAATTAACCAAAAGATGCTGTAAAAATGGTGCTGCTCATGTAGCAGAAAAAACGTGGACCAAGTTGGGATATCCAGGGCACCTAGTTTAGGGTGATAACCGATGCGTGCTAACTGGGTTGCATCAAGGGAAAAAATCAAGTCCGAAACTTCGCGACGCTTATCTTTACTTTCTTGGATGATAGTTGGCACATCCAGAGCTAGCCACCGGCTAAAGCCTTTATCCAAATCCGCTACATAGCGCGCGAAACGCGGAGCGGATTGTTGTAAAATCTGCTCTATACGCTCCACAAATATCTCATGGTAGCGACCAAGATGCGCCAGATGCTCTGAAACGGACCACTTCTTAGGTAGATGCCTTTGTTCTAAAAAGGCAGGAGATACCGTCTTCAATAAATCGTCGACCTGATCATATTGATCAGATAACCGATTGCGAATGGACAGGGTTAAATCCATTTTCTCGCTGCTTATTATTTTAAATAAATATCTGCTGTGATTGATAAGGGAAGCAACTGACGGAAAATCTCCGATCCTACAACATAAATTAAATTAGACTAATCGTCTCAAAAGCTAGTCTTGCAGAACCCAAGCATTACTATCGAAAGCATCCCGGAGCAAATGTAACTTTTCGGAGATTTCCTTGTCGTCCTGGTAGGCGAATTGAATACCGACTCTGGTTAAGCGACCTTTTTTATCCTGGTATACCGAAAACCCAAGATCAACAATATCTCGCACCCGTTGCTCCACTCCCGCTTTCTTACTAAAAGCGCCTACAATGATAACGCATTCACGAGCATCAGGAGCCACGGTTGGGCTTTCTGTATCTAAGAGTGGCGTTTCTTCGGTAGCGGGGCTACCATTAATAATGCCGCCTCCAATGGACAATTCGCTTTGCTGACTTTGTGAAGGCTTTTGATTGACGATACGATCTTCCATCACCACGGGAAGAGTCTGAGTGGGGTCAACACTGGCGCGTTGGCTCTGCTGTCGGTAGATTCCAATCGCTGCACTCACAATGACCAATCCAATCAGAAAAGGCATCGCCTGGCGGGCAAGCTGAGCAAAGCGACGGCCTAGCTGCGTATTTTGCTTAGCGGGGCGGGGAGCGGCGGCATTATCAAAACTCGGTTCGCGCACCCGCAAAATGGGATAATACTGCAAGCTAGGTAAGCCGTATACAGAAGTGCTAAAGTTGGTCGTATCCTGTAAAAATCGCAGCTGATTCTCGTAGTTTTTGTACAAACGACCAACATTGGGAAAAACCACAATTTCGCGCTGATCCAGACGCTGGCGCGTTTCTTCTACAAAATCGGTCAACGCATCCTGAGCTTCCATTAAGCTGATTTGATACACTTCACGAAGTTCGTCCAAAAGAACGCCATCATTGATCACCAAGTTCTCGTTGAAAGATAATTTCTTCGAAGGTGGATGAATTAGGCCTTGTACGTGATCGATTCCTGCAGGGCGATAAGCAGCAATAATCCCCCCTAGACCGGGAATAACGACAGAGTCGTAGCGGTAGAGCAAATTTTCGATATGACGGGCTACGTCAATGGCCATGCAGTGCTGCTTTTTGTTTGGCTTAAAATTAGGTCTTTTTTGTCAAAAGAAAAAGTAATTCCTTCAAATTACTGATCCACAATGATATACACTTTCAATAATTTCTTCAAGCAAAATTTACACCAAATGGCCCTAGACTCCCAAGAGCTTGCCCGGTAAAGACATGATTACGTTGTCGTCACCATGCAGAATGGTATTTTCAACCCATAATTTGTTACCGAACAAGCTCTAAATCCTTAGGAGTCAATAGTATGATTAGCAACATCCACCTCCTTCTGCCACTCCGGCTAATTGAAGTCGGGGTTTACAAACTGCAGCGGGAGCGTATAGCTTGAGCACTAACTGCCCATTAGCATGCTCAAAGCTGTCGACCGCGAAACGAGCCGTAGGAATTTGATCATTGCCGTACTCAAAGTACAATTCTTGTTCACGATCCAAAGGTTGTTTACTTTGCACGACCTCAAAGATCTTAAATGCCTTATCAGTCGTTAGGAGTTGAGCACGTGATTCTCCCGGATTCACCAGGATCTGAGCCATAGTATACGCTCCGGAGTGTTCATTACCCCCACAATCCACCGAGGTAAACTGCATTTTTAGAACTTCGGTGATATGATAAGGCAAAGGGACACTCTCGGTAGGTGAATAAGCTAAATGGAGCTCTGCTCTGGGATACTGCTGTAGTAAATCTAAGAATTGACCAACTGTCATGATTTGATAGTTTAAAAGGTTTATAAAATACATCGTAATATTACGATAATAGAATGCAAAAAAATAGCACCTCGCGCTAACAACAATTTTTAGGATCAATAAAGAACTTTTCCAGCATCTCACCTGTCTCCTGCCAAACTACCGGGTCAATACAATAACAAATACTGGCGCCACTGATATTGCCTTGAATAATTCCAGCATTTTTTAAAGCCTTCAAATGCTGAGAAACGGTTGCTTGAGATAAGGGCAATACATCCACCAAATCTCCACAGATGCAAGTCTGACGGCGCAGCAATTCTTGCAAAATAGCGATGCGCGCCGGATGTCCAATCGCCCTGGCCAATTCGGCTAAACGATTTTGTGCTGTGGTGAATAATTCATGTTTTGTTATTCCCATATCGCAATATTACGATAAAACAATCAAAAGAGCAAGTCTAAACGTCATTCAACCTAAAAGAACAGCCACTTACCTTCTCCTGAAGCAAGTGACTGAATGATTATAATAACCAACTAACGTTAAATTGAAAAACCTTATTCCATTATCAAACCGCCTGACTAAAAATCGGCGTCGTCGGCTTCCGATGCCACAAACGCGCATCAAAGGCCTGGCAGATATTACGAATAAAAGGCGCTCCCAGACCGGTCACCTCTACGGTTCTTTCACGGATTTCCACTAACCCATCGGCAGCCAAAGGACGCAAGCGATCCAAACTAGCCTGCAATACCGGATTAGAAATTTCCCAAGTCATCCGACCACGGCACATCAAATCCAATATATGCTGTCGAATCACTAAATCTTCGGAGGTGAGCAAATGTCCTCGGGTCAATGGCAATTCATTTTGCTGCAAGCGGGCGAGGTAATCTTCGATTCGTTTTTCATTTTGTGAAAAACACGTCCAGCTATCACTAATCGCAGATGCCCCCAAACCGATTTGAAGCTGAGTATGAAAAGGCGTGTAGCCCATAAAATTACGGTGCAATTGTCCTGCCTCTCGGGCTTGGTACAACGCATCGGTAGGTAGTGCAAAATGATCCATACCGATTTCACCGTAACCATTATCTTCTAAAAGTTCGAGCCCGAGTTCATAAAGGGCACGCTTGGCATCGCCCGTCGGTAAATCAGCTTCGCTGTAGGCACGCTGCCCGGGCTTAATCCAAGGCACGTGAGCGTAGCTGTAAAAGGCCAGACGATCCGGGCGTAATTGTGCCACCTGCCGCATATTTTCGCGGATGTGCGCCTGAGTTTGCTGCGGCAAGCCAAAGACGAGATCGTAATTAATGGAGTTGTAGCCCAAAGCTCTTGCTTGTTCCGTCACGCGCACCACATCCTCGTAGGGTTGGTGCCGGTTGATCATCGCTAAAATAGTTGGGGAGAAATCTTGCACGCCAATGCTGACTCGTCGAAACCCAAAGCTACGCAAAACTTCAAGATGCGCTTTACGTGTACTGGCCGGATGGACTTCAAAGCCAAATGCCACTTCGGATGGAATGTCTACGCGATCATTGTGTAACAACCCTTCCATCAAGTTACCTAGATGTTCTGGTTGGAAAAAAGTAGGTGTTCCACCGCCCAAGTGGACTTCGCGAATGGTCGGCCGCCCTGGCAACAAATCTAAATACAGCTCCCACTCTTTCAGCAACGCCTGAATGTAAGGCTGCTCCACCTGATGGTTTTTGGTAATCCGCTTATGACATCCACAAAAAGTACACATCCGCTCACAATAAGGTAAGTGGATATACAAACTAATCGCCGGATCAACTTTAAAAGCCTCCCGGACATGTGTCGACCAATCTTGTGGTGGTAAAACATCCTGCTCCCAGTAAGGCACCGTCGGATAACTCGTATAACGCGGTACAGGAACATTATACTTTTTAATCAAAGTCTTCTTCATAGGATTAGTGGGTTGGCGTATTGGAGGTTTCGGCTTTTTGACGCGTCGAAATACCTAAAAGGTGGTACAATGGACTATAACCAAAAATAATAGTTACCATAATATAAATACTCACCCAGTAGAAAAATTGGTGGAGTCCGGGCGGTAAATCAAAGCCAGCCAGGGTAGCGCCGAGTAAGCCATCGAAAATCACGAAGCGTACTAATCGATCTTCTATACTTAAATTCTTTTTCATCAGGTAATAAGGTTGATTTGCCGCAAGTTCCTCAATGTTGCTTGTCAAAAAGGTGATGAAAATCATTTAGGGCGAGAATTTTCGTCACTGCTTAAGGATGGTAGCGCAGCTAATTTGCTGTCAAATTCAACTTGATGAAATCCTTAAGCCCCATTTTAAAAACAACTCCAAAGACCAGCTGCTTCCATTGTGGAGAGGACTGCGAAGCGGATCATATCCGTTTTGAGGGTCACGATTTCTGCTGCGAAGGATGCAAGATGGTTTATCAGATATTACGGCACCACGACTTGGGTAAATACTATCAACTCAATCAAGCGGCAGGTGCTACCCAAAAGGCAGGGCAAAAAACGACTTATACCTATCTCGATGATTCAACGATTCGCGACCAATTGCTTCAGTTTACAGATGGTAAAACCAGCAAGGTTGAATTTCGTTTACCGCAAATACATTGCAGTTCCTGCTTATGGTTGTTAGAGCATTTGTATAAAATTCATCCGGGGGTGCAACGCAGCACCGTCAACTTCCTGCAAAAGAAAGCGACCATCTTATATTCCGAAGAGCAAATCTCACTTCGCCAGCTCGGTGAATTGTTAGCCTCCATCGGTTATCCGCCCGAGATCAATTTTGAAGACCTCTCTACTACCTCTAAGCCTAAACCTAATCGCCGAATTTATTACCAAATGGGGCTTGCTGGCTTTGCCTTTGGCAATATCATGCTACTGAGTTTTCCCGAATATTTGGGGCTGAGCAGTGAAACCGAAATCGCTTTCGCGCGCTTCTTTGGCTATTTGAATATCATCTTATCGCTTCCAGTGGTCTTTTATAGTGGCCAGGATTATTTGAAATCGGCTTGGTTTGGTCTGCGTCAAGGGTATTTAAACATGGATGTCCCGATCAGTTTGGGGATTCTGGCCTTATTCAGTCGAAGCCTTTTCGAAATCCTGACGCATACTGGTGCCGGCTACCTTGATTCGCTCACGGGACTTGTTTTCTTCTTACTAGTCGGAAAGTGGTTTCAACAAAAAACATTTCATCAATTATCCTTCGAGCGAGATTATCGTTCCTATTTTCCCATCGCCGTCAATATCCGCGAAGCGGATGGCAAGGAGCAAGCCATCCCCTTAGACCAACTCCAAACCGGCGATACCCTAGTTGTTCGGTCTAATGAAATCATTCCCGCCGATGCCGAAATCATCAAAGGTAAGGCGGTTATTGATTATAGTTTTGTGACGGGAGAATCTGTACCGGTACGCCATCCAATTGGCGAAAAAATATATGCTGGCGGACGGCAAATCGAAGGCACGATTGAGCTTCGAGTGCTTCGCAAGGTTACGCAAAGTTATCTCACTCAGTTGTGGAATAACGACGCCTTTCAGAAAAAAAGCGAACAGGGTGCCGCCACTCATCTAGCCGATCGTGTTGGGCGCTATTTCACGGTAATCATTCTTAGTATTGCAACGCTTACCTTGCTGTACTGGCTGCCGACAGACCTCAACCGAGCCATCAATGCGTTTACCGCCGTATTGATCATTGCCTGCCCTTGTGCCGTCGCCTTATCCATTCCGTTCACCTTTGGCAACGTTATTCGGTTGCTCGGTCGACAAGGCTTTTATTTGAAGAATATTGGGGTGATTGAAAAATTGAATCGCATCCGACATATTGTTTTTGACAAAACGGGTACGATCACCGATCCACAAGCACTCCACTTGAGCTGGGAGGGTTCGGCCCTCTCCCCTACTGAAAGGACTTGGCTTAAAACGCTAGTGGATCAGTCCAATCATCCCCTCAGCCGTCGCATTCGGCAGCAACTAAACGATTCACAAATCACGGCAATAAAACACTTCGAGGAGCACCCCGGTCATGGTATTGAAGGAGTTATAGCCGGCCACGCCATTCGACTAGGCTCCGCTACCTATATATTAGGTGAAGAGCCGGGCAGTGGTCCTTCGGAGGTCTTGGTCGAAATTGACGGCAAGTATCGTGGTCGCTTTCAGTTTCGCCATCCTTTCCGCCAAGGATTTCGCGATATGATCCACGGCTGGCGCAGCCAGTACCGTTTTAGCTTAATTTCTGGTGATCAAGATCATGCACGCGCCGCTTTACAAGATATTTTAGGGCCAGAGGCTACTTTACGCTTCCGCCAAAAGCCACAAGATAAACTCGATTATATCCAGCAACTAAAGCAGGAGACCAATGGCAATGTGATGATGCTCGGTGACGGCCTGAACGATGCCGGTGCGCTCCAATCCAGTGATCTAGGGATCGTCATTGCTGAGGATACCAACAACTTCACGCCCGCCTGTGATGCTATTCTGGATGCCAAATCTTTTACTGCATTACCTCGCCTGATGGCCTTCGGCCAGCAAAGTCTCAAGGTGGTCTACTTTGCTTACGCGATCGCTGCGATTTACAATGTGATTGGGTTGAGCTTCGCAGTACGCGGTGCATTGTCGCCTGTCATTGCGGCCATTTTAATGCCTTTGAGTTCACTCACCATTGTTCTGTTAAGCCTTGGTTTAAGCAGCTGGCTGGCCTACCGCATGGGTTTACGAAAAAAATGACAAATATCATTAGAGGGGTTGACTTCCCTCATCATAGGAGAACCGTTCCAGAGCTAATTTGCACTCATTATTTAACCACTAATTATTAAAACATGAAGGTCATTTTCTTTCTCATCGGTATCAGCCTTCTAGTCGCTTTGGGCTTTCTGGTTGCTTTCTTCTGGGCAGTCCGTACCGGACAGTACGAGGATGAATACACCCCCTCCGTACGCATGCTGCTGGATGATGATCTTCCTACAAAAGAATAAGTCATGATTCTATTACAAGGTCTGGTTTACATCCTCTTTTTAGGATTGCTTAGCGGGATGTTTTATTTGGCCCGCCCACTATTGAAAGCACATACCTCTGAAATTTAATATACGTACATAGCAAAACCCTTTTATTACCATGTCAAGGATTGAACAATTCAGCTACGACAATAGCATCGTTCGGAAGTTTGCCATAGCTTCCGTCATTTTCGGTGTAATTGGTATGCTGGTAGGGCTGCTGTTAGCCTTACAGTTAGTATTTCCCGAACTCAATTTCGGAATTTCCTATACGACTTTCGGACGGATTCGCCCACTACACACGAATGCCGTCATTTTCGCATTTGTTGGAAATGGCATTTTCATGGGCGTGTACTATTCGTTACAACGGCTGCTTAAAACCCCGATGTATAGCAAGTTGCTAAGCAACATCCACTTTTGGGGCTGGCAAGCCATTATTCTGGCGGCGGCCATTACGCTACCACTGGGCATCACGAGTAGTCATGAGTATGCGGAACTAGAATGGCCCATTGATATTGCCATTGCTTTGATTTGGGTGGTGTTCGGTATAAATATGTTTGGTACAATTTTGAAAAGGAGAGAAACTCACCTCTACGTGGCGATCTGGTTTTATATCGCAACCTGGATTACCGTAACCATTCTACACATTTTTAACAACCTTGAGTTGCCCGTTACTTTGACGAAAAGTTATCCTGTTTTTGCGGGAGTACAAGACGCACTAGTCCAATGGTGGTACGGGCACAATGCTGTGGCATTTTTCCTAACCACACCATACCTGGGGCTGATGTACTACTTTCTGCCCAAAGCAGCTAATCGTCCCGTTTACTCGTATCGATTATCCATTATTCACTTCTGGGCCTTGATCTTCATCTACATCTGGGCCGGACCACACCACTTGCTATACACTTCTTTGCCGGATTGGGCACAATCCCTGGGTATGGTTTTTTCATTGATGTTGATCGCTCCGTCTTGGGGGGGGATGCTCAATGGTCTGTTGACCCTACGTGGTGCCTGGGATCGGGTGAGAAATGATCCAATTCTGAAATTTATGGTGGTCGCAGTGACCGCTTACGGTATGTCCACCTTTGAAGGTCCGATGATGTCTATCAAGTCCTTCAATGCCATCACCCACTACACAGACTGGACCATCGCTCACGTACATGTTGGTGCTCTGGGCTGGAACGGGATGCTGACTTTCGGGGTCTTGTACTGGATTTTGCCAAAAATTTATAATACACAACTCTTCTCGAAACGCCTAGCGAACGCACACTTCTGGATGGGGACGACCGGGATTATCCTTTACGCCGTACCACTTTACTGGGCTGGTGTTACCCAACAGTTGATGTGGAAACAATTCACTCCTGAGGGCTTCCTACAGTATACTAACTTCCTTGAGACAGTGACTCAGATTATTCCAATGTACGCCATTCGTGCGGTCGGTGGTCTGTTGTTCTTCGCTGGTTTGTTTGTGATGATGTACAACTTATGGAAAACGATGCGTCAAGGCCAGTTCCAGGCCAGCGAGTCGGCTCAGGCTCCCGCACGCGTCAAGCATGTTCCACACAAAGGTGAATATTGGCACCGTTGGATCGAGCGTCGCTCTGTTCAAATGTCTATCCTGGCCTTGATCGCAATAGCGATTGGTGGTTTGGTGGAAATTCTGCCGATGATGTGGGTTGATTCTAATGTTCCTAAGATTGCTACCGTCCAGCCTTACACTCCATTGGAACTAGAGGGACGCGACTTATACATTCGAGAAGGATGTGTGGGCTGTCACTCGCAAATGATTCGCCCATTCCGTTCGGAAACCGAACGCTACGGCGACTACTCCAAATCGGGTGAGTTCATCTACGATCGACCATTCTTATGGGGATCGAAACGAACCGGACCAGACTTGCATCGAGTAGGTGGTAAATACCCCGACGCTTGGCATTACAATCACATGCTGGCTCCTGCGGTCGTGTCGAACGGATCGATTATGCCGGCCTATCCGTGGATGTTTACCGATGATCTGAATACCTCAAGTCTTGAAAAGAAAATTGAGGTGCTACAGACCTTGGGCACACCTTATCCTTCGGGCTTTGCTCAGCAGGCCGAAGCGGATCTAAGGAAACAAGCCCAGGAAATCGCGAAAAGTCTGCAGGAGAATGATATCAGCCTCGAAAACACTTACGCCGAATTAGGTAAAACCATTCAGCCCAGTGATAAGCTGGAAAATAAAGAGATCATTGCGCTGATCGCTTATCTACAACGGCTGGGTACTGATATCAGCAAGCTGAAGGCGCCAAAAGCACAAAATTAAACGATCATAAAATCATTGAAGTATGTATAAATACATTCTGCAATCCATCGAAGGCATCAACTGGCTCGCCATTATGCCCTTGCTATTATTCTTCACCTTTTTTCTGATCGTTTGCATTCAGGCGATCCGCAAAAAGAAGAGCTATGTCCACAAAATGGCGCAGCTCCCATTAGAAGACGATTCATCACCACTAGACATTTAGGCCACATGAAAACACGATTTTTAAAAACCACTTTTTTGCTGGGCTGGCTGTCGGTCCTTCCGGCATTGCTTGCGGCCCAAGACAATACAACCAGCAACCCTAATTTCTACAACGACTTTTATGCCTATCTGCTGGCCAGTATCACTGCGGTCGTCTTTGTAGCTGTTCTTTGGGTACTGGTACATTTGCTAAATATCATTGTAAAAACCAATGAGCTGCGCATTTACCAAGAACAAGGCATGGAGGCTTATCTCGCAGAAAGAGCTGCACCTAAGAAACCATTCTGGCAACGCTGGTATCGCAGCATGACCGATGCGGTACCCGTAGCCAAAGAAGCCGATATTCTGCTGGCACATGACCACGATGGTATTCAGGAATTAGACAACAACCTTCCGCCTTGGTGGGTAGCTATGTTCTACATTACCATTGCTATTGGTGTGGTTTACTTTGGTTACTATCACTTCTCGGATTACGGTATGAGTTCTGCCGAGGCTTACGCTCAGGAGATGGAATATGCGGAGCGCGAAAGAGAAGCTTTCCTGGCGCGTCAAGCTAATAAGGTGAACGAATCCAATGTCGAACCACTGACCGAAGCCACCGCTTTAGCACACGGTGAAACCATTTTCCAAGCTACCTGTGCCACTTGTCACGGCCAACTCGGCGAAGGTAATGCCGGTCCGAATCTGACCGATAACTATTGGTTGCACGGCGGTAGTATTAAGGATGTTTTTAAAACTATCAAATACGGCGTCCCTGCCAAAGGGATGATCGCCTGGAAAGATCAAATGTCGCCCAGCGATATGCACAAAGTGGCTAGTTACATTATGACATTGCAAGGTACCGATCCGCCCAATCAAAAACCGCCGCAAGGGGATATTTACGAGCCGAATGCCAGTGGCAGTATCGACTCAGGAAAGTCCAACGGCGTACTGGGTAGCGTAACCAAATAATATTAATACCCTTTCCCGGACTGCTTAAAGCAGTCCGGGACCTTATACCTCTAAAAATCATGACAGAGCAGCAAGAAACATATCGGGATCATATTTCGACAGTCGATGCAAGTGGAAAACGTATATGGCTCTTTCCACGCCAGCCCGAAGGGCGTTTCTACCGCTGGCGCACGTGGATGAGTTTTGGCCTGCTGGCCATTCTCTTTGGGATGCCATTTATCAAAGTGAATGGAGAACCCTTCATGTTGTTCAATGTCATTGAGCGCAAATTCATCCTTTTTAGCGTTGTTTTCACTCCTCAGGATCTACACCTTTTTGCACTAGCAATGATTACCTTTATGGTATTCATTGTATTATTTACGGTCGTCTTTGGTCGTCTATTTTGTGGTTGGGTCTGCCCCCAAACCATTTTCATGGAAATGGTATTTCGAAAAATCGAGTACTGGATAGAAGGCAATCCCAATCAACAGCGTAAACTCAAGCGCGCCCCCTGGACAACGGATAAATTGATAAAAAAAGGAAGTAAGCACGCCATATTCTTCGTAATTGCCGTTCTGATTGCCAATACTTTTCTTTCCTATATTATTGGTGTAGAAGCGGTATTTCAAATCATCAGTGAACCGATTGCTCAACACGTCACAGGCTTCATCGCCATGTTGATATTTTCTTTTGCCTTTTACTTTGTATTTGCTCGGATGCGCGAACAAGTCTGTATCGCTATTTGCCCTTACGGTCGACTGCAAGGCGTACTGCTTGATGAGAATTCGATCGTAGTTGCTTACGATCAGGTGCGAGGTGAACCACGCAGTAAGCTGAAAGGCAAAAAAACTAAAGCTAAGAATCCGGTTGAATCCATCCAGAGTATGGTTGGTAGTGCTAGTACTGATCAAACACCAGTAGCGGCCCCAACTCCTGAAGTTGCCAAAGTCGGCGATTGTATTGATTGTAATCTTTGTGTACAGGTTTGTCCTACCGGTATAGACATTCGTAATGGGACCCAGCTTGAGTGTGTGAACTGTACCGCTTGTATCGATGCTTGTGATGCTATCATGGATAAAATTGAAAAGCCACGAGGACTCATTCGTTACGATTCACTCAAAGGTATTGAAGAAGGTAAGCGCAATTTATTTAATAATCGTGTTAAAGCTTATAGCGTGATATTGGCGTTGTTGGTTGGATTACAATTCTTTTTGTTTTCAAATCGCACCGAGGTAGAAGCTCTGATTTTACGTACTCCGGGTATGCTCTACGAAGAGGTAGAAGATGGTAAGATTAGAAATTTATACAACTACCAAATTATTAATAAAACGGGAAAAGTCATTGAAGATTTATCCTTCAGCTTGTCCCATGAATCTGCGGTAATTAAAACGGTAGGTCATGTTCCCGATGCACAAAAACAAGCCATTTCAGAAGGTGCATTATTCATTGAAATTAAGAAGGATCAATTGAAAAGTCGAGTAACTGAATTACAGGTTGAAATATTTGCAGGTGATAAAAAACTCGATGAAGTGACGGTCAGTTTTTTGAAAAATTAAACCATCCGAGTTTCAATACAGAAACTTATAAAAAATAGAAATATGAAAAGGATCAATTGGGGTGTCGGTATCGCTATTTTCTATGTCAGTTTTATGGTCATTATGATCAGTATGGTCATTTTTTCCAGCAAACAAAACAACGACTTGGTTCGTGATGATTATTACGCCGAAGATTTAGCTTACGAGAGTATCCGTCAAAAGAAGGAAAATCAATCTGTGTTATCGGAATCGGTAAAAGTTCATTCCAACGATCAGGCACAACTCACCATCGAATTCCCTACTTCGCAAACTAATGTAAGTGGTCAGATTCACCTTTTCCGTCCTTCGGATCAAGACATGGACCAAGTCTATACCATCGAGCTAACGTCCGAACGCCAAATGCATATCTCTACCAAAGATTTGCCCGCCGGACTTTGGCGCGTTAAGATCGATTGGACGGATACACAACAAGATTTTTATCAGGAGACCAGCATTGTCCTTTAAATGGGTATCACGGCGGCCATACTGATGGGCTTCATTGGAAGTCTGCACTGCATTGGGATGTGTGGCCCCATTGCAATGATGCTCCCTTATCGAGACGAAAGCCAAGTCCAAAAATTGGCAAAAGTCTTTCTTTACAATGGTGGGCGCATCACCAGCTACGCTATTTTAGGCTTACTGCCAGGGTTGCTTGGCCTTGGACTACAACTCGGTGGCTACCAAAAGAGCCTTTCCATTTTCATCGGTGTTGGGATTCTAATCAGTACACTTTTCGCAATCAATCTAGAAAGTCGACTGTGGCAATTTCCCTTATTCCGCTCCTGGCAAAATTGGGTACAACAAAATATCGGTCGTCATCTAGGAAAATCTGGTCGGTTCACCTTCTACGGTATCGGCTTTCTCAATGGTCTTCTGCCTTGCGGGATGGTCTATATTGCCCTGGCCGGTGCACTCACTCAAACATCGATTCTGGCCAGCGTTCTATTTATGGCGGGATTTGGCTTGGGTACCGTCCCCATGATGCTGGGCCTCAGTTGGGGAAGTCAATGGATCAGCTTACGCTGGCGCAAGCGCATTCGTCGATTCATGCCGGTGTTTATGCTGCTTATCGCCGGTCTATTTATTTTGCGGGGCTGGCAAGCAGAACTACCCGTTGATCTACAATTTTGGCTGTCTCCTTATTCCGAAATTCGCTGCCATTAAAGCTTTTATAACAACATAAAAACGAGTCCATTTTTTCCTTCACTTTTGCTTCCCTAAGATGTTAAACATTGTCACATCACTGCTCAAACCCTAATAATTAACGGTTTTCACTTTACTATCTAACGTTTTATACGTAATATTGCCAAATATCCAATTTAGAGCAGAACAATACTTTCGACAATAAAAAATTTGATGTTTCATCCTTTTTTTAGGGGGAGGCTGTTTATGGTCTTCCCTTATTTTATGGCTGTCTTTTTTCCTACCTTCAGCTATATCTCCTAACTTCAAGAATCATCAAAATCCAGCCTCATGCTCTTCCTGCGTTCACTATCCCTTCTTTTGATTTGGATATCATTTACACCTCTATCCAGCCAATCTAGTATCGTCGAAAAATTGGGCTACGATAGCACTGCCCGGCTACTCATTTTGCACGCCGATGATCTCGGCTTGTCACACGCTCAAAATCAAGCTTCGATTGCAGGTTTTGAAAAAGACATGGTCAATTCAGGCAGCATCATGGTACCTTGTCCCTGGTTTTCAGAAATTGCTGCCTACGCCCGGCAACATCCTGAATTTGATTTAGGGATTCATCTGACGTTAACTTCCGAATGGAAGCATTATAAATGGGGCCCGGTTGCTCCACGGGGCGCAGTTAGTAGTCTGGTCGATAGCATGGGGTATTTCCATTTGGATTGCAATACTTTTGCGCAGTACGCCAAACTGGAAGAGGTAGAAATTGAGCTGCGCGCACAAATCGAGAAAACCTTGACCGCGGGGATTAAGATTACACATCTCGACACACACATGGGCTGTTTGGTCTATTCTTCGGCGGAAATTTTTCAACTCTATCTTCAGCTTGGAAGAGAATATCAGTTGCCGGTTTTGTTGGATGTGGCGGGCTTACAACTCGCTCCGGCGGCATTTCGTCAATACATTGATCCGAAGCAAGATGTTATCCTGGATCGTATTCATGGTATCAGTCCGGCAGCTTTTGAGGCTAATCGTATGGCCGAAGCTTACACCGAGATGATTCGTCAACTCACACCGGGCATACATACGATTTTGCTGCACTTAGCTTATGACAACGCAGAGATGCAGGGTGTTTGTGTAGATCATCCGCTCTGGGGAGCCACTTGGCGGCAGCGTGACTATGATTTTTTCACCAGCGAAGCTTGCCGCCAGCTGCTGGCAAAGGAAGGTATTCAATTAGTGACCTGGGCACAGATTAAATCTGCGATGGAAAAAGACTAAGCGTCCAGGACAAAAGTCCAGTTGTCATCATCTGAATGTTGCTCCGCGTAGATATAATCGTTGACCACTAGCGTTTTTAATTCCTCGGGATCAGTGATCCGCTCTTTGACCATCAGATGCGCCATTCGACCCCGCGCTTTCTTGGCGTTGAAAGAGATCACTTTTAGCTTGCCTGCGCGATTCTCTTTGAAGTGAATATGAATTAGACGCCCATCTAATTTTTTAGATTGGACGGATTTGAAATATTCCTGCGAGGCCAAATTGATAATCACTTCTCCTCCACTGGCGGCCAGATCTTCATTGACCAAGGTTGTGATCCGCTGTCCCCAAAACTCATACAAATCCTTTTTGCGGCCATTTTTCAACCGTGTCCCCATTTCTAATCGATACGGCTGAATCAAATCCAGTGGCTTCAGCAATCCGTACAGCCCCGAAAGAATACGGATATGATTCTGCGCAAAGGTCAACTCGTCTTGGTCAAAGGTATCCGCCTCTAGTCCAGCATACACATCTCCTTTGAAAGCCAGAGCCGCTTGCTTCGCATTATCGAGCGTGAAGGGTGTATGATAATCACGATAACGCTCCACGTTGAGTTGAGCCAACTTATCGCTAATACTCATGAGCGCTTTGAGCTTATTTGCAGATTTTTTTCTAAGCACATTTACCAATTTCTCACTATCTGCCAGTAAGCGCGGTTCGGAGTATTCCCGTTGCTCAGTAGCACTAAAATCAAGCGTTTTGGCAGGTGACAACAGCACGATCATAATTCAGAAATGATTTTGGATGATTGAAAAAGGAATTTCCAACTGGCCAAATAGGCTCCGTCGTTTTCCATCAATGTAACCAACGCAAAGAAAAGAAGTTTTCACATCCCGGACAAATCTAAGCGCAGTAACGCAATAGATAAGGGGATTGAAAATGCAAGGGGTGATATTGGGATTTTGAGTTAAGGAAAAATATAATTGATTAAAGTTAGGGAGGGATCAAAAATAGAATGAATTGAGTGATTTTGGAAAGGAGTATACTTGGGGGCTTTGGTTGGGAGGGACCCACCCTAGCCGCCACCGCCCCGGCCCATTTTTTGGGCCAGTCATTTAATCCATTAGTCTCCAGCCTTTGCCGGAGTCATTTTCGCAAAGTGATCATTTAAAGCATAGCGTATTTGGCCAATACAGTTTGTGCTTACCATCTATAGATTCCGGAGAAAGCCAAATTCCATAAATCAAGTCAAAAAATGTGGGGTCGCGTCGGATTTCTGTCATTAAATTCATTGTTTTAAGCTCAAAAGAGAGGAAAATCACCTCGTAGCCATCTTATAAAACACACTTTCCTATTTTAAAAACAAAAAGGGGCTAACCAATGGTCAACCCCTTCACACAAAATTAAAAACCAGCCGAATTTAATTCTTTGTATCTTATTTGATCTTTATCGTAAAAGGATCACGGATCCCATCGTTTTAAAATCTCCTGCCGAATTCTCCATACCTCGCCATACGGTACCATCTTCGAAAATGGCGTAAGCTTTCCACACGTACACATCCTGCGGCAACAATTGTCCGTTGTACGTACCATCCCAAGCGTCGAAAGGCTGTCCTTCTTGTATTTCCCGAGATTCCCAAATCAATTCACCGTAGGCAGAAAATATTTGGATATGATATTCCTTGAGGCCAACCCCCTTGGGTTTGAAAAGACGCACTTCGCCAATCCCCTGTTCGGGAGAGAATCCATTGGGAATGTACAATGCCTTCATAAAATCAGGTGTGATCGTCAGCAAGGTATCATCAACACAGCCATAATCCGTTGTCGCTTCGAGGTAGACTTGCTTAATTCCATTGGTCAAGAAGCGATGCACAGGGTTGACGGCTTCGGAGTTTCCACCGTCGCTAAAATCCCAGAAATAACTATCGCCAAAATCCGAGCGATTGATAAAGCGGAAGCTTCCATCTGCATTTTCTAACACCTCGAAATTAGCTTCAGGACTCTGTAAAACCTCAACCGCTTGGTCCACGAACAAGGTGTCATAGCAAACTTCATCGCTCGAAACAATCAGGCGGACATCATAATCTCCCGCCTCGCTATACTCGTGAACAGGGTTAGCATCTGTGCTTTGCTGGCCATCACCAAACTCCCATAAATAAGTATCGGCATCCAGAGCTTCATTATTAAAAAAGACCGGTAGAGGAGAACAACCCGAAGCGGATTCGATAGCCAAAGCGGCAATCGGCTGCGGATAAATTCCCAGATTCAAAGTTGTAGAATCCACGCAGCCGAAAGCCGTTACGCCCGTGAGTGTTACTGGGTAATTCCCACGGTTATAATAAATATGAGAAGGTGCAGTTAAAAGCGATTGTAATCCATTTCCAAAATCCCAAACATAACCCGCGGCACCTTCGGAGGCATTTTGAAAATGTACACTGGCCGGTAACCCACAAAGGCTATCTCGTTCGAAGCTAAAATCAACTTCCGGGCGAGGGTGTACCTGAATATTCCAAACTGTAGTATCGTTGAAACAACCGTTTTCGTCGGTCACGACCAGTGAAATGGGGTAGCTCCCTGGCTCGTAATAAGTATGCTCGGGACTTTGACTAACCGAGCCATTTCCATCCCCAAAATCCCAGGCAAAGAAAGCTGCTCCCGCCGAGTTATTATTCAGTTGAATATTGAGCGGCACACAGCCTGCTGGTTCTGAAGGTGCGAAGGAGGCTGTTGGTGCGTCTAGCACAAAAATGTCACTTTGGTAGATATTAGGGCATTGATTAAAAGCAGATAAACTCGTCAACGTGACCGTATGCCAACCTGGAGTCGTAAAAATATGAGTCGGATTATTTAAAATAGAAGTGTCACCATCTCCAAAGTCCCAAAAATGCCCTGAGGTATTGGATGAGCCATTCGTAAAACTCACTTCCTCACCCAGACAAGCCTCCGGCTGGTGCGAAAAACTGACCTCAGGCACCGGATTCACCGTAATCCAAACTGAGGTACTATCCAAACCACATAAATTCGTAGCGTACTGAATCGCATGATAAGTACCCGGCTCGGTATAAGTATGCTCAGGATTAGGCAGACTAGAACTATTACCATCTCCAAAATCCCAATCGATATTAGCGCCCGGCGTAGAGTAATCACTGAAAGTCACGGTCAAGGGTTGACAGCCTTCAAGTTCTGAGACGTTGAAAAAAGATTGTACATCAGCCGGTTCTACTTCGACGTTTTGATATTCTGTGTCCGAACCACAAGCATTGGTTACAGTCAAGCTAACCGTGTACACCGTTAAGGTCGTATCCGTAGTAAAAGTCTGAGGCGGTGGCAAAGAATCAGTAGACGTATTACCGTTTCCAAAATCCCAGAAAAAGGAAGTAGCACTGCCCGTACTCACATTGGCAAAACTAGTCACCACTGGGGTACAATTAGATTCTGGCGAAATACCGAATTCAGCATTTGGCAATGGACTTACCAAGACAGAATCTTGATAAAGACTGGCGCCGCATTGATTCACTACCCCCAAGGTAATCATGTAGGTCGTATCATTGACCCCGGACTCGAACAATACCGGACCGGGATTCACTTCCATGCTAGAAATACCATTGCTGAAGTACCAGAAGAAAGTAACGTCAAAACCAGTCGTTTGATTCGTCACGTTGACTTCCAAAGGTGCGCATCCTTCTGCATTATCCAGTGCAAAATAAGGCGTTGGTGCTTCTTCGATCAAGAGTTCCTGGCTCGTTGAATCTACACAGCCGAATTCATTTTCAACTAGTAGATTAATGGTGTAAGTCCCCGTATTTTCAAAAATATGAATAGGATCGGTGTCTACTGAAGTCGTTCCATCGCCAAAGCTCCAAAGCGCACTATATGCCTCGGGTGCTGTATTTTCCAATTGGACCGTTTCATTGACACAACCCAAATCAGGTACTATGATTTCTGGACTTTGGATACTGTAAACCGTTACATCTTTTTTAATAAAAGCATTACAACCGATTGCTACATTGACGTAGGTATAAGTGACTTCGTAAGTACCAGCCACTACCGCACCAGGATCAAATAACCCCGTTTGTGCATCAAGGATCCCGGGGCCTTCCCATTGCCCACCCGCGGGGCCATTACTGTTTAAATAAAATGGCTCCTCCGATTGACAGGCATCCACGGGATCGGACAGCAAAGGACTGGTCAAATCAATAACGTGCAACCAACGAGAATCCGAAGTCGTACAATTGCCAGCTCCCACAGAATACGTTATTTGGTGGGTGCCCCCACCAGCCGCTTCGGGATCAAAGATGCCAGCTTCGGCATCGATGATGCCCGGCCCCGACCAAATCCCGCCGGAAGGCGGAGAAGAAGCGTCTAAAAAATAATAGCCTTGATCAATGCACATAGTATCACTGGGCCCAGCCTGCACTATTGGAGGTGGAATGACCTGGATAAAGCTAGTCGCTTGAGCAGAACAGGCATTAGCATCTTCAAAGCTATAAGTCAAATTATAATTACCAATCCCACCCGCGGCTTCGGGATCAAACTGATCACCGTTGACGCCTGGCCCGGTCCAGGTACCACCCGAAGGTTGAGCAAAGGGCAAATTCACCAGCCCGGGCGTCGCACAGAAGGTGCTATCCCCTACATTCAATTCTGGCAAAGGATACACCTCAATATGACGTGTTGCCGTATTGCTGCACCCACTTGTCGGATCAATATAAAAGTAAGTAAGCGTATAACTACCCGCACCAACCGACGCCGGAGAAAAGGTATTACCGGATAGGCCTTCTCCTTGCCAATTCCCTCCAGAGGGGTTGGCATTTAACACAAATGCCGGCGCATCTGCACATATACTTATCGCAGGAGGAAGCTCAATATCAGGCAATGGCTGTACAAAAATGACTTTAGTATCTGTCGTTGCACACACGCCACTTCCAAAAGTGTAGGTCAACACATGTAAACCTTCGCCGGCAATAGTAGGATCAAAAATTCCTGCGGCAGAGTTAACCCCCAACCCGCTCCAAAGTCCTCCCAGTGGGCTTCCGTCATTTAAGTCGATCAATCCTGCGTCAACGCAAACGGACACATCCGCTCCAGCGTTGGCGACAGGATTTTCGACCACGGTTAAAAGCATGCTATCGGTGTTGGAACAGCCGGTAGTGGGATCTTGAAAAGTATAAAACAAAGTATAAGTTCCCACTCCCGGGGTATTGCTGACATTGAAGACACCTTCCGAATTAACTCCCAGTCCCGACCAGATACCTCCCGGAGGGAAGCTTGCCGTGAGCTGGAGATCCGCTGGATTATCACAAATAGATTGATCCGGTCCGGCGTTGACTAAAGGCAATGTGTTGACAATGATGATTTTTTCGGCGATCGCGCTACAACCCGCTGCACTTGTAAATTGATAAGTCAAGGTAAAAATTCCAGAGCCGGAGGCCGTTGGGTCAAAAATGCTATTATTCAAAATAACACCATTGTTATCAGACGTCCAGGTACCACCAGCCGGTGTCCCATTCAGAAAGAAAGGCGCGTTGTTCACACAAACACTTTGATTAGGCCCGACACTGGGCTGAGGTACTGGTTCTACCGTAATTTGCAAAGTTCCCGCAACCGGGCAGGCCGCATTCGGATAATCGTAGGCCATCTCATGCTGCCCTACCCCAGCCAAATTTGGTTGAAACCAACCATTAGCTCCCACGCCGGGCCCCGACCATACACCACCGCCCGGACTTGCTGTCAGGAAAAAACCTGCTGCATCCACGCACAGAGTGGAATCATTACTCAAGTTCAGTTGTCCTGGCTCAAGCACTTCGATCGTATCGTTCACTGTAGTGGTTCCACAAGCATTGGTCACCGTCAAGCTGTACCCATACTCTCCGGGACTGTCGTATACAATCCCCGTTGGAATAGCCTCGGTAGAACTCGCAGGATTCCCTCCGGGAAAAGACCAAGCATAGCTGGTAATCGGTGTTCCATGTTCCGCATAGCTCACTTGCCCGTTGAAGTCTAAACTGATCGTTTCACAATCGTCGGGCTGGGGATCAAGCCAAACCTCGGGCGGCCCGGCAATGGTGAGCGTGGTATCCCAACGGGCCGTATTGCAATCATTGCTCGCAAAGAGGGTAATATCGTAAGTCCCCGGTGTTGTAAATTGGATAGCTGTATTCTCGGTAAATGCAGTAGCGGTATCCACAAATGCCCAACCATTATCGGGTGAAATATGCCAATACCAATACAAATCAATCCCCAGAGATTGGTTATCGAAAGTAGCCGTAACGGGCCCACAAAGTGGATCATTGCCGGCGGCCCCTGCATCTAAATCCAGAACAACATCCGCTTCGGGTTCACTGACTACCGTAACCGTATCCGAAAAAGTGGCCTCTCCACAAGCGGCACTAGCGATGGTCATCGTCACGATATAATCACCAGCTTGGAGAAAATTAACACCGAGTGTACTTGAGCTAAAGGGG
>JANQQI010000110.1 GCA_028285085.1 Saprospiraceae bacterium
ACGCTATTTGCCCCAACTTGATGAAGCCAAAATTCGCCACAATTTTAAAAAGCAGGAAGATTGCTGGAACGCACACGATATCGAATGTTACATGCAAGCTTATGCGTCCGATCAGCTCATCCAAACGGCCTCCCGGGCAGGCATCACTTATGGCTACGATAATATCGTGAGTGACTATCGTAAGTATTTTCCCAAAGAAAAGATGGGACAATTGCATTTCGAACACATTACGCCTCGTCGCCTCACGGCTGATCTTTATTTTGTCACCGGCCAGTTCAATTTAAAAATGCCAGGTCGCGAAGAGTTATACAGCGGTTGGTTTTCTGTCACCATGCAACGGATCAAGGGCGAGTGGTACCTGATTACGGATCATTCGAGTTAAAGAAAGCAATTCGAGGAGGATGACGTATGAAAGTGAAAAGTCATATTTATTCAACATTCAACATTCAACATTCAACATTCAACATTCAACATTCAACATTCAAGAACCTAACTCCCCTCATTCTGTCGCGCTCGATTCAGCTCCTCCTGCACGCCACTTTGTCTTCGGCGCTGCGGCTTGACCGATTGCTTGCCGAAGTGATAGGCAAATGTGAAAGTCGCGTAGCGCGTGTCGCGAAAACTTAGAAAGGCATCATCAATATTGCCGAATACGGTACGCCCCGTCGGATAGCCATCATAGAAAATATCATTGACGTTGAATCGAATAGAGCCCTTACCTTTTAAAATGGCTTTTTGGACACCAATGGAGACCTGTGAGATATCGTTGATGCGCGATACGCTGGCGTAATGGCGCGGCAAGTAAAAGCCGCCTAGTTGTAATCGATAACCACCGCCTAGCCGAATATTATGATTGGTATTGAACACAAAAATAGGATTGACTCGATCAAACAAAACACCGCCAATGATGCCCTTGAAATCATTAAAGGAGGCATTGAGATTCCATTGACTGCTCCACCACTTGGCAAAATTGAAGGGTGCACTGGCGATGAAGCCCAGACTACGCAAGTTAGAGATATTGAAGGGCTTTACGACGATCACCTCCTGATCGCCGTCCTGGATAATGCCTCGATTGAGATTGTCCGTGGTGTAACCAAAGTTAAGGGCGAAATAGTACCGCTGATTCAAGGTGTAATTAATTTCCGTCGACCAGGTAAACTGTGGGGTCAGCAAAGGATTGCCTACCCGAAACGTATTAGTGTTGACGAAAAAGCGGAAAGGATTTAGATCATTGTAACCGGGGCGGTCAACTCTTCGACTTAGACTTAATCCGACGATGTGTTTGGGTGAAAAATTGTAATTAAAAGCTGCGCTGGGGAATAGTTTAAAATAATCATTGTCGAAGGTCTCGCCGCTAGTGAGTTGATTCCCCTCAATAAAGGTTTGCTCTGCACGTAAGCCGAGGCTGGCGTTCCATTTGGCTTGGTTAAATTTATAATTGATGTATGCCGCGTAGATCGTCTCATTGTACACGAAGCGATTACTCAGATCGGTATTGATCGTCTGTGCACCGTTGATCTCGTCGAGATAAAGCAAATCGTTGTCAGTTTTGACGAAGGTGTTTTTCCAGCCCGTTTCCAGGGTTTGCCCCTTCGCCAAGGGCCGTGTGTAATCAAGGCTAAAGCCTAGGAGATTTAAATAGCCCTTGACATCTCCCCGCAAAGTATTTGAAGAAAGCACGGCGCCATCAGTGTCTAAAAATTGCGAAGCGAATACTTGATCAGAGCCGTTGTCGTAGCGGGCGATATCGAGGTCGATGTCTAGCTCGCCCGCTCGCTGGAATTGATGTTTAAGATTAACATTGCCGGTGATTTGATACCAATCGGTTCGTGTATCGGTATCGGTAAACTGTTCACTGAGCAGTGTTTTTTCACCGTTGTAGGTATCGATGGTATTGGTGGCCACTTGCCCCGTGAGGTTGGCGAAGCCAGAAAGCAGTACGCCAATCGTCGTCCTGTCAGTAGGGGAGTAGTCAAAGCCCAGCCGAGGCGCGTGCGTCTCAATTGGCAGCCGAAAATCACTACTCAGATCTACAATAGAATTTGGAATATCATTATCAAAAAAAGTGCGGTCGATGATGATTTCCATGTATTGATTCCGCTTGGCGAAGCTGTACTGGCCGTAGAGATTCCACTTTTCGGTCCGATGGTTAAAATTGAGGCTATTTTCCCAGCGAAAGTAGTGGCCCAGGCCCGGACTCAATGCAATGCGACCATTGGTACCGTAGAATTTTCCTTTTTTGGTTAAAATATTCACGATGCCGGCATTGCCTTGCGCTTCGTATTTTGCCGAAGGATTGGTCACGATCTCGATCTTCTCAATAGCACTGGAAGGAAGACCCCGGAGCAAGTTAGCAAGCTGTTCGCCAACTAGCCGGGTGTCTTTGCCATCAATATATACACGAACTCCGGTTCGACCATTGATGGAAATATTCCCATCCTGATCGATAATAATACCGGGAGATTTTTCTAACACCTCCAGCGTGTTATTTCCATTACTCAAAATGCTGCCCGCGACATCCAGCACTAGCCGATCGTGCAAGCGCTGAATCATGGGGCGCTGGGCGGATACAACTACATCTTCCAGCTCGGTGGCCAGTGGTTCCAGCACAATAACCCCTAAATCCTTAGACTCGGACAGTTCAATAACATGGTCCTTAAGTCCTACGTATGAACATACGAGCCGGTATTGTCCTGCTGCTAGTTCAAGCAAAAAGTGCCCATCTTCCTGAGTCAAAAATCCTTTCACCAGACTGCTATCCAAGGCATTATATGCGGCAATATTGGCGAAGGCCAATGCATTTTGCTCGTGATCTTGCAATTGCCCACGTACCTCGACCTGTCCCCAAGCGATCCCTCCGCCGAGGAGCCATAAGGTAAGGAGTAGAATTCGCACCATGTTTTTAAGATAAAGTTGGGCACTTTTGATTGAGGAGGATAGTAGTTTTTGGACGTGATTAATTGTTGTGTTGATTTGTCCAAAATCTACTATCCCGCCCTTCTCTAATCCGTTATCTTCCGCTTGGTACCTGCCTCCTTATCGTTATAAATCCAAGAGATAACATGAAACGACTAACCTTCATCAAAGCCTTTTTGCTGGGCCTAATCGCACGACCGGGGAAGGCCTTCGGCCCAGCTAAGATTGAGGATTGTCATACCAGTGCCGATGTACAAGGCCCGTTTTTTCGGCCCGGCGCGCCGAGCCGGGTTGATCTGGCGGCAGGCTATGCCGGGGAGGGCGATCCGCTGCACGTCGAAGGGCGGGTTTTCGGCCAAGATTGCCAGACTGCGTTGGCCGGCGCTAATATCGAAGTCTGGCATGCCGGCCCCGATGGGCAATACGATCTGAGTTCTGGTGAGTATTTATTTCGAGGGCATCTGACCACGGATGAGCAAGGCCGCTATCATTTTACCACCTTGGTTCCAAAAGGTTATCGAGATGGTCCGTTGGATCGCCCCCGCCATATCCACTATATCGTCAAAGCCAAGGGGCACCGGACGCTGGTGACCCAGCTGTATTTTCAGGGCGATGAAAAGCTCAAAGATGACATCTTTGTCCAGCAAAATAATGGCTTACAGCGTGCCAAAGCGATGCAAACTCATCCTGATGGTGGCTTCCAGATGATCTTTGATATCAGTTTGCGCGGGGAGTGATTTATCTGACTCTCTCTTCTTATCCAAAATGCTCGTTGCGGGAAGTTGATGTAAGATTAGTGATCTTTTGCGATGAATAACTATAGCTAGAAGAAAACATCTCATCGAGATTATCCTTTAGCAGTTACAATTTCCCTTTTGTTTTCAGTAAGAAGGCTTACCTTGGCATCGTCATCAATCCTTGCCTGATATGTCAGCGCCTGAATCATTTTCGATCGTTAAACCCGCGAAGAGCTATCGCCGCCGTTTGTTAAGGGGACTCCTGCCGAACATTGTGATTTGGATAATTCTGGCGATCCTTCTGAGCTATATTTTCGGCTTTCGGGGGCAAGTGGAGTGGTGGATAATCGGTGCACTGATGGGAGCCTTTTTAGCCATAGTGCTTTGGGAAGGAATACGCTCCGCTGAATACCAAATCGTTAAAGTCACTCTCGATAAAGAGCACTTCATCATTGATTATCTAAAAAAAGATCGACCCTGCCGCTTGCATTATACCGGGGATCGACCCTGCGAAATTACCTTGAATACTAGTGTACGTGGATTTTTTCCTTTTAATGCCAAAAAAAGGGTGAGATGGCTACGTATTCGTTTGCAGAATGACGCCATCAATATTTGTCAATATCCCTCAACGGCTTGGCCAAAGGCAGCCCTTTTCGATTTGTATTACGATGGCTTCGAACGTTACTATTTTAAATATTGGATAGATAATAAATATTTAGTTTTTAAAAAGTAGCATTAAAAATGCTAATAAATAAAGTCCGCATAATTCCACGAAATCATTATTTTGAAACTTGGAAAAACTGACCACTTAAAATAACCAACCTGTGAGAAGTCAAAAAGCATTACTGGTGATCGATATGCAAAAAGGATCATTCACGCCTGAGACACCACGCTTTGATCGTGTGGGTGTCGTGGAGCGAATCAATGCCCTGGCCGCTGAGTTTAGAGCAATGGATTTCCCAGTCATTTATATTCAGCATGATGGAACGGGTAGCGGTGTCTTTGAGAAAAATACTGAGGAATGGGCAATCCTAGATGATTTGATAGTGACGCCTACAGATATACGAATTGATAAATACGCCAATGATGTTTTTTATCGATCTCAATTGCAAACTTCACTGGATTCACTTGGTGTAAACGAATTGTACATCACCGGCTGTGCTACTGACTTCTGCGTCGAATCGACGATTCAATCCGCCCTGGTCAAAGATTATCAAATTACTGTAGTCGCCGATGGGCATACTACCGCCGACCGACCACTTCTGAGCGCCGAGCAGGTGATCGGGCATTACAATTGGGTATGGCAAAATATGCTCCCTACTCAAGGTGGAATCCACGTCAAAAAATACGATCAAATAAAAAGTGAATTGAAGCAAGGGACATAATTTTATAAAGAATACAAAAACTAAAACCCACCATGAAAAAAATGCTAACCCTAATAAATAACTGTACCGTCTACGAGAAAATGTCGAGAAATTCGAAGACGATCGCAGAATTAAGACGTGGGGCTATATTCGAATACAAAACAAAGAAAAAATTAAACTACCGCATTTGGTATAAAATCGTTTTAGAAGACGGTACCTTCGGCTATATCGAAGCAACGCATGGTTTTGCCTGGGATACCGGGATCGTTCTAAATAATGATGCTTTCATGATCCCGGAAGGTGGGGATTTTTCCAGCCGCACAAAATTATCCTTTCTTTCCTTGGTCCGTTTAAGACAACCCATCACCCGAAAGGATAGCAGCTATGAAATACAAAGTCGTCAAGGCATTAACGGCATCGTCGAGAGCAAAGCCAACATTAAAGAACTGGATTTATTTATTTTCAATATTTTTCACACCCTTCTCTTTATCGGTGCCTTCCTATTTATTTTATGGAATACGGGCTTTAGCCGTTTAAGTGTGCTGATCGCATTATTTATAGCAGGCGTTACTGCAATCGGTGTAGTTCTCGGCTCCATGCTCTTAATCTTTATCATCCGTTATTTGATTAATGAAATTAGAATGAAGGCGTAAGACACCGTGTATCTAATGATGAAATGGGCATTATGTCTTTATGCACTCTCACTTGTTATCAACCTGTTATTCACCTGTTAAACTACTCTCTAAAGTCGACTTTAGCACGATTTTCCATTTAACTTCGGTACAAACAAACTGAAACGGCATCATGAAAAATGTTTTCCTAACCTGTCTATTACTCTTATTTGTCTCCCTTGGCTTCGCTCAGCAACTCAATTATGATATTCGCGGCGATTATCGCTCTCCGATTACCAAAGCCACACTCAATACTGCTAAAAGTATGACGGATATAAATCCGGGTTACCCTTCCTCTTGGGTGAGTGGTTACATTTCAGTAGCGGTACAAGCGACCTGTAACGGCAAGGTGATGATGGCTTACGGTAAAGATGAACAACTCAGTAAGGATCAGCTTCGTATTTTGAAAATGGCAGATATTGGAACGGAGGTAGTAGTGGATGTGCGTTATAATCCTGATGCTGCGAGCGGAAAAAACACGATTAAAAAAATACATTTTACTTATACCGTTATCCCGGAAGTTGAAGCGCGTTATCCGGGTGGTAAAGAGCTCTTGAATCAATATGTGAAGCAAAATGTAATTGATAAAATTGATACAACTTTTATAAAACAGTTGAAACTGGTGACGGTCCGTTTTAGTATTGACAAGAATGGATATACTACCGATGTACAAATAGACGAGACCTCCGGCTATGACAATATTGATCAATTGCTTTTAAAAACGATTAATACCATGCAAAAATGGCAACCCGCCGAAAATGCCAAGGGAGAGAAAGTTCAACAGGATTTTGTCCTTAGTTTAGGCAACGCCATTGGCTGTTAAGATGCAAATATTTAAAAATGCATCCAGTTTAATCAAACCTCGCAAATTTATCTTTTTGTTTATAAGTTAATTTGTGGTCTTATTGAATTTTGGAATACAATTATTAGTGAAGATTTTGTGGGAGGACAAGCGAGAGCACCCCTGTTTGAGGCCGACGAAGGAGGTCGAGTTTGGGTGCGAGGCTAAATAGAACTTAGAATTGTCCAAAATGCAATACCGCCTTGATCTTTTGGTACTTTTGTATCAAGACAAAAGTACTAGAATAGAGCAATCACCAATTATCGTTACTCCCGCTGTATCGCCGTCACCGGATCAAGCCTTGCCGCCTTCATCGCTGGATAAGTACCAAAGATAATCCCAATTAAAATCGCAAGCACCGCCGTTACGACCATCGTATTCATCGTAAAACTCACCCCAAAAGGCAAACCCTCCATAAAGAATTTGAGAATGGGTACCGCCAAGGCTGCAAAACCCATCCCGATCAGCACGCCAATGGAACTGCCCAGTACCGAAACCGCAATAGACTCACTCAAAAATTGCGTTGTAATGGCTCGCTTACTAGCGCCAAGTGCCTTGCGAATCCCAATTTCCGAAGTCCGCTCACTCACCGAGATGAGCAATACGTTCATGACGCCAATCCCTCCGACGAGCACCGATAGCCCCACGATCATACCCATGATGATTCGGAAGACCATAAAGCCTTGGGCTGCTTGCTGGACACGAAAGCCATTCGTCTGCACGGAAAAGCGCTGGTGTTGATCCCCGTATTGGGTTTTGAGCCAGCTAATAGCCGCATTTTTTAAGCTATCCACATCTTCTACACTTTGTGCTTCTAAAGCTATAGTAGGCGGTCTATTACCAATTTCCTCCGCTGGCAGATGTGTCACGGGGATATAAATTGAGGGTGGGATAAAATCATCGTTTTCCACCACGCCGATAATACTCAATTGTAGAGAATCCTGAAGCACGATTTGCTGATTCAGGGTTTGGGCATAATCGGTCGTATCCGCTGCAGACATCTTTTTCAAGATTAATTGTGCAAAGTCTTCGTTGACTACAGCGCTGTGCGCTTGCTGCTGAACCGCCTCGGGGGTATAGAATTGGCCAGCAAGTAAAATCTCTCGATCTGGATGAAATCGTCCCGTGGTGTAGTGCGTGACTGCAGCGAGCTTATCTTCCTGATGCACTAGCTTGATGGATCGATTCCTGCGATGACGTAAATAAGGCGTGTGCGGCAAGGTCATCGCCGCTGATAGCGCTTCAAAACTTTGATAATCAATAATTGGGATGCTGTCTATTTTTACACTTACTCCATTTACCCGCTCGTATTGATTACTGCTGATCATTACCGCTTTCAGCGAGGTTGTCTTACCGATTTGTTCGTTGGCGTAGGCTTCCAGTCCATCGATCAGGGATAAGGTAGCCACCAGTGCCGCCACACCAATGATGATACCGAGTACCGAAAGTAAAGTATGCCAGACGCGTGACCGGATGGATTGGATAGCCATCCCAAAGGAGCGAAAAAGACTTGAGAACATGAGTTGGTTTTTTAGTGCCTTTAATTTATTCTTCTTCCCTTTATTTCCTTTGCGCAATTCTACTAACAAGATGGTTTGATGGATGAAGAGGGAAGTGAGCGTTGGAAGGAAGCTCTAGGGTTTGATGGAAATTATGGACCTTAAGAGAGAGAATGATCATAAAAAGCATTTGTGTTTTTCCTGATCAAATAGTAGAAGATTATCATTATTTTGAGCTGCATTGTCTTTGATGCTATTTTGAGAAATCGTTTGGATACAAGACAACTAAATCATTTTAAAAACTACCAACTATCTCATTCTTTATGCTAAAATCGGCCACCCGCGTTTTTCTTTTCTTTAGCCTTGTATTCATTATTGCTGTGCAAAATGGCTTCGGCCAAAATCTGACTGCAGGTAAATTAAAAGCCGGAACGCTTAACGAGGTACCCGGAATATATTCAGACGGTGTAATCGACGGTTATCTATTGTATTTACCACGCGACTTTGACCAAAGCAAATCTTATCCATTGATTATTTTCTTGCAGGGCGGCGCCGGCGTTGGTGGAACATTGCAGCAAGTGGTTTCCTGGGGACTACCGAAGCTGCTGCTCGATCAAAATGTCAATTTCAAAGGTCATCACTACATGCGCGACTCTTTTATCATTGCTTGCCCTCACATGACTGCGGGCCCCTTCCGAGAAAGGCAATGGTTTCTGCAAGAAAAAGGAATACAAGAAATCCTCTCTGAAGTGAACTCAGCTTTTGCCATTGATTCCAGTCGAGTTTATCTGACCGGACTCAGTCGGGGAGGAGCTGGCACCTGGGGACTGGCATCAAGGATGCAAGATGTTTTTGCGGCGATGGTCCCTTTATGTGGGGTGATCAACGGCATCGTAGACTACGATCATTTAAAAGATATACCAATTTGGGTGGCGCACAACGACCAGGACGATCTGGTGGCCTACAGCGAGTCGACTACAGCCGTGGACAAAATTGAGAAATTGAGCGGAGCGACGTTCTTAAGAATTAATACCCCTTCTGCTTACAAGTACGATTATCAACAAGCCAAAAGAATATTTACCACCTTCGCCAGGGATAATCACGATGCTTGGTCGGGTATTTATGATCGGCAGGAGGTATATATTTGGCTGTTGAATCATCGGAAGTAAGCTATCGCCCAGGTCCTATCTGACAAGCCTGATGCAAAACGATACGCATCGGATTTAAATTAAAAAACCAAAAAGAGAGGGAGGTTGAAAATAACTGCCGAAACAAAGTGATATGCTATTATCTCGGCAGTTGAATAATCTTAGAAGTTGTTCAAAAATGGAAGTTGAAATGGACTTCAAGGACTTGCAAGACGTTCTTCTATCTATTTTTAAACAACTTCTTATTTACAATTCTAAAAATCTGTTTATCAGCTAGCTACTTTTTGTCAGATTTGGACAGACCCCTTTTTGATAGCCGCTACCAATACCTAGCAAGTGAGCCGAAAGAATATTATAAATCGCTTTCATCGGATCTAAGGGATGATCATAAAATTCATCCAGAAATTGATCGAAACGTTCCGACCAGGGGGCCTGACTCTCACCAACGACGTGGTGATCCTTGTTAATAAATCGGAGTTGTCCAATGGGGTGATAATTCCAGTGGGTTTCAAAAGCGAGGAGATTAGCAAAAATTTCGATTTCTAATCCTTCTTGTAAGTTGATGACTGATTCCATCGCCCCAATAATTCTAATGGTATTCACCATATCATCGATACTGCCTTGCTCGGGTGGCAAAAGCGGAACAAGATCAATGTTATTTTCGTATCGGACCTGTGTAATATGTTGATCCTGCAAGACATACGATCTATACCAATGGTAGAAATCGACATCACCTGGTCGGGGAGAAGCAAAGGTGGTCACGCGCTCAACTTTACCATAATTAATGGCGTCCATAGCCGCATAAGTACTCATTGGACCACCTTTGCTGTGACCAGTGATGTAAAGCGGCTTTGTCGGATGGTTGTTTAGATAATGGATGATCCAGTCTTGTAACGTTTGATAAGCTTCATAAATGCCAGAATGCACTTTACCATTGGCACCATTAATTGGCGTGGGTTCTACATTCAAGTCACCCAGCCAGTCCTGATAAGTTGCACATTTATGAAAATTGGATAAGGTACCCCGGAAAGCAAGTATGCGATACTGTGGGTATTCAACAAATATACAGGCATTGATTTTGTCGAATGTCCACGAACTAGGGGCGGCATGTCCTTTGATATCTGTGTACCCTTTTATGTAGTCCAAATAAGGAACATATCCGGCTGTAGGTTTGAATTCACCACTGGGATCTACGGCATAAGCCAAATAACTGGCGCAATATAAAAGCTGATCAATGTGCGGAACTTTTAACATGATTTTGGAAAGTTTGCATGGGTTAAGAAAAAGAAAGGGGTAATAGGGTTTGTAAGAAATAAAGGATTGTAAAATGGAGGTGATCTCATTGTATGTAATTGTTTAGGTTATAAAAGAGAGGTTGCAACAGTGGTGACTATTGGTCCAATAATAAAAGCTGAACTAATTTTGTATGCTGCCGAATGTGGGGATAATACTCTTATAGAGCATTCCGATTAGAATGGTAAGAATAGTATTCAGGAAAAAGTGTAGTATTGTTGTAAGAAGTACTAAATGTAATTAATTTTTTGGAGCTGTAAAAATTGATCATGGGTATTATTTAATAATATACCTCCAAGGTTATTTCTTTCATGCTGAGACCAGTTTATGCTTAGTGCAAGGCAGGCACTAAAACCCCACCAATCAACGCACCTACCGCATAACCTACAATAACATCGGTCGGAAAATGCTTACCGGCCTTTACTCTAAGAAACCCCGTAAGTGCAGGGATAGATATTGAAGCTCCCCAAATCCAAGGACGCCATTGGTTATTGGGATAATATTCGCTGAACGTGCGGGCGGTGAAGAAGTAATTCGCCGCGGTCAGTGAGGTATGTCCCGAGAAGAAGGATTGTCGTGAATTTTTGGTTCTGCGCTCTTCGATGGGAAAACTGATGAAATCATCGTGATACATATACGGACGTGGCCGCCTAGCAATCCGCTTGGTGACATTGGTGAGGCCCCAAGTCAGAAAAGCCGATTCGAAAAACATAAAGGAGTGGGTCCTACGATCATCGTTTGCTTTGGGACGACGGAACAGAAGAACAACGGGTGGAATAAACGAAGACGTCAGCAAAACATCGGAGGTGGTTTTAGCTACTCTTGAGGATTGTAGCGTCGCCCATCGATCGAACTTGAAGGTAAACTGATGCTCACCGGTCGCCAGACTTTGAATTTGCTCATCTGATAAAGGGGGGAAGTCGTTCAGGAATAAAAAACCGGTCGTACCCATTGCCCCTCCAACCCCAATGAAAGCGGATGATCGATCGGAATTCAAGGTATACTGGCATTCTCCCGTTTGGACGAATAGAATGGCAAAGCAAAAAAAGAAAAGGAGTCGGGCTTTCATGTTCTTTGAATCTTTAGATATTCGCTTGTTTGGATAATGACTATCGCAATTTTACATATTAATCAGAAAATTACACATTTGGTTAGTAGAATAGTAAAGGATCTTGAATTTAATATTCCAATTGGCTGGAATTCGCTACCCGTATACTCTTTGTAGAGTTCGTATATTTGAAACGAAATCATTCATCACCAAACGCTTTACCTTGAATCCCGGCGCGCCCGAACACATAAAATTTCAAAATAAGTACAATCCTAAAGCGGCCTTTGATTTGCTAAGGTTAGAGGATTTGTACCGTCGTCGAGATCTCGATCATTCTATTAGCGATCTACACGTAGTCGAGTTCTATAATATCCTCCTGATCGAAGAAGGGCATGGGAAGCATACCGTTGATTTTACGGATTTTACTTGCGAACCGGGCACGGTGCTCGCCATTCGAAAAGACCAATTGCATAGATTTTGGCCAAATGATCAACTGAAGGGCAGCTTAATAATTTTCACGACTGATTTTCTGGTGAGTTACCTCGAACAATTGGAATCTCAGAAGTCCCTCCAATTATTCAACGAAATGCTGGGTAGCCCGAAATTACAGTTGCCCGAAGACCGCTTTCGTGAGATTTCTGCTTTGGTCAGTCGTATGCAACGCGAGTATTTTGAAATCAATGATAATTATTCTCTGGGGATCATCCGAAGCGAATTACACATCTTGATTAATCAGCTGTATCGACTGAAATCCGGCCAGAAACAGATGATCGCCGATCGTAAATACCTCAGCGAATTTATTGAATTGCAAAAGTTAGTAGAAGTCCAAGCTTCGCAAAGCCTTAAGGTACAGGAGTATGCGCGCCAAATGGGCGTCAGCGCGAAAACCCTCAATAACATTTGCAAGAGTACAATCAATAAAACGGCCAAAGAGTTTATCGATGAGATTTGTATCAAGCAGATCAAGCGATTACTCATCAATACGGAGTGGTCCGTCAAGGAGATCGCCTACGCCTCCGGCTTTGAAGAGACCACCAACTTTTTTAAATATTTCAAACGACATACCACCCTCACCCCAGAGCAATTCAGAACATCTTCTTAGTTGTTTTCCCATTATTACAGTCTTTCCGCTTTTTTGTATAGCTAATCCATGGGCTAAGTGCTTCATCTTTGTACTATCATTTTTAATCAAACAGCTCAATAAGATGAAATCCACTTTCTGGCTGGCTGCCCTTACGATCACCACGATGATTTTCGGTAGCTGCAATACGAACAACAATTTAAACTCCACCACAAAAAAATCTGAAAACATGGAATTATCAAACAAGGAAAAAGTAGTCGCACTACTCAATAGCTTCAATACTGGCGATTCTGCTCCACTTGCTTACATCAACCCTGACAAATACATCCAACATAATCTTGGTGCGGGCGACGGACTCGAAGGCCTGGGGGCGCTCATGCAAATGGCACCGCCTCAAGGGTTCAAAGCCAACGTTATTCGTGCTTTCGAAGATGGCGACTACGTCGTTAGCCATACCGAGTACGATTTCTTCGGGCCTAAAGCCGGTTTTGATGTTTGGCGATTTGAGAATGGCCTAATCGTCGAGCACTGGGACAACCTCACCGAGATTACACCACCTAACCCTAGTGGACGCACCCAATTTGACGGTGAAACGGAGGTCACTGATCTGGATCAAACGGAAGCCAATAAGACACTGGTTAAGAATTTTATCAAGGACATTCTACAAGGTGGTAATCCTGATAAAATGACGACTTACGTGAATCCGAATAAATATTTACAACACAATTCAGCGGTTGCTGATGGTTTGGATGGCTTGGGCGCTGCACTGCAATATTTTGCGGAAAATGGCTTAGTGATGGAGTATGATCAAGTCCATAATGTACTCGGTCAGGGGAATTTTGTGCTTTCGATGAGCGAAGGTAAATTCGGTAAAGGGGACCATGTGGCTTTCTACGATTTGTTCCGAATCGAAAATGGACAAATCGTTGAGCATTGGGATGTGATCGAAACGATTCCACCACAATCAGAATGGAAAAATAGCAACGGGAAATTCTAACCCAAAGTAATAAGCATTTTAAGCCATTTGGAGTGAAAACTCTAAGTGGCTTTTCTTATTTTTAAACGAACTTAACTAATCATACTTCTATGCCCCTTGACCTCAAAGCCTACAGTCAACTCAAAAAAATCGGTATTTGCGCCCATAGCTACGAAGGGGGTGCCTTGTGCTTTCTGACCGCTTGTCGAGCCGGTGCTGAGCAATTGGGCCCTCATCTGCATCCGCATATTTTGCTCAGTGCCATTCCGATGGGATTAAGTATGCCGGCTTGGGAAGCCGATGATTACGAGGAAATTGCTAAATACTTGGGTCAGGGCGTGAAAGAATTAGCCCAAAGTGGCGCCGACTTTTTTATTTGCCCTGATAATACGGGCCACATCGTGCTGGAAAAAATTATTGACCGGTTACCCATTCCGGGCTTACATATCGCCGATGTCGTTTGCCAGGAGATCGTGGCCAGAGGCTGGCAGAAAGTGGCCTTGCTAGGTACCAAGTGGACCATGACTGGAACTGTTTATGGCGAGGCTTTAGAGCGACACGGCCTGATGCGGATGGTACCCAATGACACGGCCCGGCAGCACATTAACGAAGCGATTTTTGAAGAACTTTGCCAGGGCATCTTCAAGCCATCAACGATTGATTATTTCATAGAAGTGATCGCGGCACTAAAAACGCAGGGCGCAGAATGCGTCATCTTGGGCTGTACCGAAATCCCCTTGATTATTAATGCCGATAATTCTCCTTTACCAATCTTGGATTCTACCCGACTACTGGCCCAAGGCGCCGTCAGACTTGTTATTTCATCCACCCCATTGCCGGAACAGGGATGGATTAGTTTATAGTTTACTTTGAAAATATTAGAAGGTAATATTTTTCATATCTTTTGCCATTAATGATTTAAACCTTAAATAACTCTATAAGTCAGACAATAGACTGGTAAATGACGGGTTGAAATCCTGAATTCAAAGAATCAGTTCATTTACTAATGCGAAATCGGAGTGGTCGACTACAGAAAAGTAGAACGACTTTATGATTGCTCTTCCTAGAGAGAAGAAGCAAGAAAACTGTAATCATTCCATCACCAAAACGAATTTCGCATGTGTAAAAATCTACTTACCTTGTATCTTGGCACAAGCCTTCTATGTGGCCTCATCTCTTGTTCTAATTCTACTGATCCCAAATCTTTTCCACCGGGCGATCTTCACATGGTCAAAGCTATCGTCCAAGCCTATGATTCCTTGTATAATTTCAGCGGTTTAGTACTCGTCGGGCGGGGAGATAGCATTATTTATCAGAGTGCTCACGGTTTTGCGGATCAAGACAAGCGGGTAGCCAATACATTGGATACCAAATTTCGCCTTGCCTCTTTATCCAAGCAATTTACCGCTGCGGCCTTGCTGATACTTGAACAAAAGCAAAAAGTTGACTTTCAAAAACCGGTGTCCCACTACTTGAGTGATTTGAAACCCGAGTTGGCAGATCGAATCAATATTCACCAACTGCTTTCGCATTCTAGTGGACTGGCCCGTGATATAGAATCACTGACCGAAGAAGAGCTTGGGAAAACCTTTATCTCCATTGACTCGCTCATTCAATTGATTAATACCTCCAACTTACAATTTGAGCCGGGAAAAAAATGGGCTTACTCTAACCTGGGCTATATTATTGCCGCCCAAATCATCGAACAGATAACCGGATTATCCTATATGGAGGCACTCAATAACCTCATCTTTGAGCCATTAGTAATGAAAAACAGCGGACATGAATCAAGCACCTTTCAAATTGAGAGTTTAGCTAAAGGCTACGTGGCTTTACCGGATAGCACGATTGATGCGGCTTACGAGGACAAATCCTATGTGATTGGGGGAGGATCAATCTACGCTTCCGCCATCGATCTCTTCACCTGGAGTCGCGCTTTGGCTAAAGATGGTTTACTGTCGAAAGCGCAGCGGGATAAATTGTTCTCCCGGCAGTCGGGACGCTACAGCTACGGCTGGTACATTGACACCTACGTTTGGCCGCCAGTGAACGATAACACTCAGGCACCTAATCCCCATCACGAGGGGGGGAGTCCGGGCTTTGAATCCAAAATGTCCATTTTGACGGCTCACGATATGGTGGTGATTATTTTATGTAATCAGCTGCCCTCGAATTTAAATGGCCTATCCAATCGAGTGATCAATGCTTGTCTGGGGTTCGACGAATCGCCACCCCAGGCAGATGGTTCTAAGGATTTTTTTAAAACCCTTTTTGAACAAGGCGTGGAAGCAACGCTTGTGCTTACCAATAAATGGCAATCAACGGAAAAAGAATTCCTGATTCCAAACGTAGATAATGTGTATCTCATCGGGCGAGGGTATATGGATGCCGGAGATCATATCAAAGCGATACGAATTATGGATTATCTCATTCAAGTTCGACCTAAATGGTCTTATCCTTATTTATTCAAAGCTTTTATGCTGGAATCACAAGGTGAAATAGATAAGGCTAGGGCGCTTTTTGCAAAGGTACTGGAGGTACAACCTGGGCAATCTAATGCATTGATCAGTTTAAAACGATTAGATGAAAAAAAATAATAGTTAGTTTTTTAAAACTTGTAACCTTTCAAAAAATCTCTTGTCTTGTGTAAATGGAGCTGTACTGCATAGCTCAGTACAGTTTCATCCTAATCAATGCAAAATGGAATACATGAGACTTTATCTTACCCTCGGCCTAATGGCCCTTCTGTGGAGTGCTTGTCAACGAGAAGTACCGAAAAATGAAACAATTAATGGCGTTTGGACATCCGTGGGATCGGGCTGGATTATGGATATCCAGGATAGCACCCGCTACGCGTTTTATGATCTTACATCTATCTCCTGCCTGCCAAATCGCGAAGCGGGATTGGACGAGATTCTGGCGGATTTAGAACTCCATGGAGATACGTTATCCTTTTTGAAGGGAGTAATTACTTACAAATTCATTCGGACGGCAGCCTTGCCCGAACTTTGTGGACCGACTATCAACACTGAAAAAAGTAAAGACCTCTTATACAACTTCGAGGTTTTTGCGGAGACGGTTAAGGCCAACTATGCTTTTATGCAGCTAAATAAAATCGACTGGGATGCGCTGTATCGGGAGCAAAAAGCCAAGCTCAGCACTAATTCAACCCCAGCAGATTTATATCTACTCATCGAAGAAACCCTCGAAAAACTCAACGACAACCACGCCTATCTCGAAGGAGATGCCGATGTTTATGCGGCTCTTGAACAACAGCAGGCGGATGGAGTAGAAGAGGACACAGAGGCGGTTGATGACTTGCCCGAATACGGTGACTTTCAAGTCGCTGATCTGGTCAGCGAGCATTATTTCAAAGAAGAACTAACCAAGTCTTCTTGGTTGATGCGTTGGGGACGACTCACGGATAGTATTGGATACATTCAGGTTAAATCGATGTGGCTGTATGCCAAACTGGATATTCCACAGCCGCTAATTGAAGAAGTGGGCTATGTGGATGCCTACGTGCAGACCTTCCATCAAATGTACGAAGGAGCATATATTGAGCAAGAAGTAGCTGGTGCGGCAACGATTATGGATAGCGTGATGCAAGACTTGTCGGGCATGTCTGCCATCGTCATTGACGTGCGGTTCAATGGTGGCGGACAAGATGCGATCAGTTTTGAAATTCTAAGCCGCTTTTTGGCAGAACGACAGCGGGTGGCAAGCCAGAAACTGTGGTACGACGGGCAATTTTCACCTACCCTTTCTTTGTTTATTGACGGCTCGCCCGAGGCTTATACGCGCCCGGTTTATGTGCTCACCTCACCGCAAACGGGCAGTGCCGCCGAGGCTTTTTCGATCGCGACGATGGCCATCCCGCATATTCGGCGCATCGGCTCGGCGACTTCCGGGGCCATGTCCACTGCCCTCGAAAAGACCTTGCCCAACGGTTGGACCTTTTCGATTTCCAATGAGATTTATATGGACAATCAAGGCCGACAGTACGAAAATGTAGGGGTGCCCGTTGATTTTGAGCTCAATTATCCCCGTGATCGCCAATCATTTTTCCGCCAGATTGCGAATAACTTGGAAGCAGATAAACAGCAAGTTTTATCTGCGATTAAAGCTTTGGAGTAGGAGGGAGGGATAAATTATTCCAGACTTCTTTTTAAATTTAGCAAGCAGGTACATTGCTGTATTTAAAGCCTAAAACCAAGCTGGAATTGAATATGCATCAATCTTTTCGCGAAAAACAAAGATTCACACAATGGTGGATGTGGGGACTCCTTATTGGTATCACCCTGATTCCTCTTTATGGATTGGCCAAGCCTTTATTTGGTCAAGACGCCCGGCTCTCCAACTTATCTAACGTGGGGTTGATAGTATTTCTGCTATCCATGTTACTGCTTTTAGCATTTATGGCGAGTATACAATTAACTACAGAGATTGATGAGCAGACGATCAGCATAAAATTCTTTCCTTTTTTCAATAAATCCCTGCCTTGGGGTGACGTTCAGTCAGCTCAAGTGATTGATTATGGTTTTGTCGGTGGTTGGGGCATTCGAATGGGAACGAAATACGGTACCATATATAATATCCGGGGTCAAAAAGGGCTGGCCATTGAATTGAAAAATGGGAAAAAACTATGTATTGGAACCCAAAGGGAAGCGGAATTAACGGCAGTGATCGAAAAACTTGGATTACTATCGTAGTATCCTATTATATTTATTGTTGTAATCATTTTCATCGCGATGAAAACTAAAACTTGCTTTAAAATTAGTTGATCAACCTACAATTTATTACTTCAATTATTTCCTATCTTACTTGCACCAAACAACTCATCCAATATTTCAATCATTTATCACTAAACTAAAACCTTCCTATGCTTAGTCGGCGTAAAGAAGGTTCAATTGATTAAAATGAAAAAATACGATCACTTCGTAATTTTGACGCTAGCCGTTTGGCTGATGAGTTGTCAAACCGGTTGGACACAAACTGAAACACCCCCTATCAATCAAGAACCAGTCACAAAGCCTATCCGACTGGATCGCGCTGCGCTTTCAGGCATAGGATTAAAGCAAATCCAATTGAAAGACACTCCTGAACGCCAATTTTTCCAAAAAAGACTTTATCAAGGGAAGACCATCAGCGTCTATGTGGTATCGAGCGAATCTTGGACGGTCCCTTTCGATAAATTTTGGTTCGATGAATTTATTTATATTCTCAATGGTAAGGCGCGGGTACAAGCCAATGGCGAGAATCATTACTTCCAATCGGGAGAGTACTTTTTTGCCCCCAAAGGTTTTCCCGGAGAATGGGAAGTGCAGGCTGGGGATCACTTGCACTATGAGTTGTCTGTAATTACCAATCAACGCGCAGATTCTACGGCCGTATCCAAATATACAACCCCACAATTATTGGATAAAACAGAGCTTTCGGGGATCACGATTGCTTTGGATGAGCACGGCCACTACGAGCGAGTATTGATGGATGGTGTAGAGCTGCTCATACGTCTACAAGCCGAAGCACCGAGAGATGTCGTATTGACTACGCCCGAAAAGGAAAAACTCATTTGCTTATTATCTGGTCAACTGGAACTCACCGCTACTGATGGCACTAGCGAATTATTTTACAGCGGCGATTATGTTGTCATTCCTCCGGGATTTACAGGACAGTGGATTAGCCAAGGGCACAGTATTATTAAATATATTACAATCGAGAAATCATGAAATTTTTCTCCATCCTATTTTGTCTAATCTATTTCACTGCTTGTACGCAAACGCCGATTAATTCGGAATTACCTGCAGTAGTACAACAACGCATTGATGAACTGTTTAAAGATGTCGATCACTTGGACTCCCC
>JANQQI010000015.1 GCA_028285085.1 Saprospiraceae bacterium
TCTTCTAGCGAATCTTACTCTTAAAATAAGTGCTGCGTAAAATGATCTCCATTCGAAGATCATTCCTTGCTTTCCATCAGTTTCAATGAACTTTTCTTACCCCTTCTTTGTAAGGGGACTGCAAAGATAAGCCGTGCAGTTGGATTAAACAAGATTAAATGCGGTTTTTCCCTAAAAAAAGTGAAAAAAATTTAGCCCTTTGGAAAAGTCAGCCAAGCAAACCAAATCATGTTTTGCAAGCCGCTGTTTAAAAACATTTTAAACATTAAATATTTTAAAAATAAGAAATATTCAAAATCTACTTTTTTTAAACTTATTTCAAAGAGGTTAGTGGTAAGGAATGATCTCCCCTTTTTTTGAAGGATTCGTAAAGTGTTACAATACTAAAAAGCAATAAAAAACCGTAGACCGAATCGTCAATAGGGACCGAAATAATTCGTACGCCCAAGTATTCCTCAGGATTATAAAGTACGACCGGTTGATCAGTATATCCACCAGTCAATACGCCATTAATCAACCAAAAAGGGACCAGCGTAATTAAATAAGACAGATAAAAGCGACTCCTGTACGTCACAGATAGGAAGAGAACGTGATATAGCACAAAAAATCCGGTGAGTATAAAGGTGGTTGCCGTGTATATTTTTCCAAAGTTGAGGAATCCAATCAAGAGGAACACTATAATAAATAAGATACTTAAAGGCCGCTCTATACTTTTCAGTACATCTTTCTTTATATAGTAATTCAAACATTCATAAATAAAAATACTTGCAAAGGGGACCGTTACAAAGAACAACCACTCTTCTATTGGTAATCCTGCAATTTTTAGATTGAGATAATAGGTGCTATTGAATTCCCAGACCTCGCGGTGGGTAAAGAAGATATCCCAGGCAATAAAGATAGAAGCGATAATAAGGATAGCCGGAAATAAGAACTTCCAACGCGTATAATAATGTACCCGTCGATCGAAACTTAGTATAAAAACCGGAATCACGGTGAAGAAATGCAAATACCAGTAAAGGTTCTGCGTTTCCATCCAAGCGATTGAAGTAACCTTCGGGACATCATACACCAGGTTATCAAATCGGGGAACATCGGTTAGCCAGATATAGCCGACCAAGAAAATGGGAAAAAGGATTAAGATGCTACGCACCCAAGTACGGTACGGCATTAATTACAGTAGATTTAGACTATTACGCAATGCAGAACTAAAGAGTAGCAGAATTTTACGCCCATCATTGACCCGGATGCGCTCGCTAGTTACTTTCTTCGCGGTGGTCCGGCGAATCTTAGCAAATAGCTTGGTATAATAAACGTAGGCTAGATAGACGCCAAAGCGAGCGCCCTTGGGTAATCGAACGATGCCGGTGTAAGCATGATCAAAGTCAGCTTTAATATCCTGCTCAATGCGTGCCTTATCTTCGGCGGTGAAACTGCGATAATCTACCCCGGGAAAATAAACGCGTCCGCGTTCATCAAAATCACTTTTCATGTCTCGCAAGAAATTAATCTTTTGGAAAGCTGATCCCAAGCTTCGTGCAGGCGCTTTGAGAGTTTCATATTTTTCTTGATCCCCTTCGCAAAAGACCCTTAGGCACATTAGGCCCACCACTTCAGCGGAACCGTAGATATATTCTTTATATAAACTGTCTTCGTAGGCCTGATGATGCAAATCCATTTCCATACTCCGCATAAAAGCATCAATCAATTCCCGTTCGATTTGATATTCGTTAACCACTTCTTGGAAGGCTTGTAGCACTGGATTAAGGCTGATACCAGAATCGATAGCACGATAGGTTTCTTGCCAAAAATCATGGAGCAGTGTCGCTTTATCGTGATTGTGAAAGGTATCTACAATTTCGTCCGCAAAACGAACAAAACCATAAACAGCATAGATTGGTGCCCGGAATTTTTTGTCGAAAGCCCGGATACCCATCGAAAAGGAAGTACTGTAGTTATTGGTGATCAACTGACTACATTCCATACACGTTTTTTGATACAACTCCATCATGTCGTTACAGCATTTTAAGGTTGAAAACTTTTTGCAATTTCACTGGCGACCACCTGCCCAGAAATCAGGGATGGAGGGACGCCGGGACCAGGCGTAGTCAACTGCCCGGTGTAAAATAGGTTCGCGACCTTGTTACTTTTCATTTTTGGCTTTAAAAAAGCCGTTTGCGTTAGCGTATTGGCCAGGCCGTAGGCGTTGCCTTTATACGCGTAGTAATCTTCTTTGAAATTTCGGTGAGCAAAAGAACGCTTATAAACAACAGCATCCCGAACTGATTGTCCGGTAAGCTGTTCGAGGCGTTCCATCACGATGTGGTAGTAGTGCTCCCGCAATTCATCAGTATCTTCTAAATCGGGAGCGAGCGGAATCAGAACAAATAGGTTTTCACTGCCCGCAGGCGCTACGCTATCATCCGTTTTGGATGGACAGCAAACATAGAACAGTGGTTTAGAAGGCCACTGTGGTTGATCGTATATTTCGACGGCGTGCTGGCCGAAGTCTTCGTCAAAAAATAAATTATGATGGTGTAGACCATTCAGTTTCTTATTAACTCCGAGGTAGAAGAGCAATGAAGATGGCGCCATCGTTCGCTTATCCCAATATTGGTCGGAATAGCGACGGTGTTCCGGTTCAAGCAGACGTTGTTCAATATGATTATAGTCGGCACTACCGACAATGATGTCCGCTGAATACTCTTTCTGATCGGTAATAACTTTGGTAGCGTGCCCATTGGGGACGTAGATTTGGCGAACTTCCTGGCCTGTGTGAATCTTAACGCCCAACTCTTCGGCCAACTTCACCATGCCCTCAATAATCTTGTGCATCCCCCCCAGTGGATACCAGGTACCGAGCGACAAATCAGCATAATTCATTAGGCTGTAAAGCGCTGGTGTGTTTTGAGGCGTTGCACCGAGGAAGAGTACCGGAAATTCCAAGAGCTGAATCAGCTTTTCATTTTTGAAAAGTCGGCGCACGTGCGAGGACATCGACTGGAACATTTGGAGTCGGAACAAGCTTTTCACTACCCGGAGATCTGCGAATTCAAAAATCGAGTGTCCGGGTTTCCAGACGAACTCTCGCATGCCTACCTCATATTTATACTTGGCCTCATTCAGAAACTTGCGCAAGTTGGCACTGCTTCCCGGTTCATAGCTTTCGAACATTGCCGCCAGACCATCGAAAGTTGCGGGTACATCCATTAAATCATCTTGACCAAAATAAATCCGGTAAGATGGATCAAGCCGTACTAAATCGTAGTAATCCGAAGGCTTTTTTCCAAATAAGCTAAAATACTGCTCGAAGACGTCGGGCATCCAATACCAACTAGGTCCCATGTCAAAAACGAATCCATCGACGGTAAACTGCCGTGCCCGTCCTCCCGCTTGCTCATTCTTTTCAAGAACAGTGACATCGTATCCACGCTTAGCCAGGCAAGCCGCCGAAGCTAATCCCGAAAAACCAGAGCCAATTACTATTACTTTTTTAGGCACAGTTGTCTGTTTAATTTGGTTCGTATTAGATATTCATCGAACAGGATTTTGATTTTTTTGTTTAAAATATAGCCAATTTGATTGAAAAAAAGTTCAACAAAAACGAATTCTAAACCAGACCTTCCAGATTATTCTTCAATTGGCAAGTTTTGACGCACCCATTCGGTATAACCTCCTTCCAGATCATAGACCGTCTTGAAACCTGCTTTTTTAAGCAGTTTATAGCTTTTTGCACTACGTCCTCCTTTTTTACAATACAGCATAACCGGACGTTCTCGATCCAACTGACCCAGGCCAGAATTGAGCTCCCCACTGAGATAATCGAGATTCTTAGCTCCGCGTAGATGACCTCCCGCAAATTCATCGGCCGTACGCACATCAACTAATTGAGCATTGGATTGAGTTTCGAGAAGTTTGGCAAATTCCTCAGCGGAAAGCACGCCATCTTGCGCTTTCGGTTCCGTTGTTTTAGGTGTATCTGGCGTCGTATTCTGAGAATCGGACGAGCTACAAGCAAAGACAGAAAGCGCGAGCAGTATAAAAAAGGATCGTAACATAAATTGAGGTTTAATATTTAAGGTGATGTTAATAGGCCAAGTTCGAAAATAAAAAATCCCCGCCCAAAACTTTGGACGGGGATTCCGTTTATTGATAACGCTTATTTAAGCGTTCTATTCTTTACCGCCTTGAAGGGCATCTTGCCATTCTTTCAGCTTGTCCCACTCACCGGCAGCAGCCATCTTAGCTTGCTCTGGCCAGGTCGTTGGGTCGTGTACTTTGTAACGGCTTCCTGCTTCTTCGAGGA
>JANQQI010000016.1 GCA_028285085.1 Saprospiraceae bacterium
CCGTGCCCTCCTGTCTCGAGGGTGGGGAAGCAGGGACAAACTCTACTTTAAATTGGAGCTAACCTCTCCGTGAAGGTTCGAATCCTTCTCTCACAGCAAATTGAAAAAGACCTTTGGCTATTTGCCTAAGGTCTTTTTCTGTTTAGCGGAAAATCTGTTAGTTTTCGACTTGGGGCTGTAATCTCACCCCATTCTTATTTTACCAGTTACAATCACTTTTCTTGATCCTTATTGTCGTAGATAATAAAATTTATTATCCAGCGAATCGAGGACATACTCCCAGAGGACTTCGTAGGGGATTATCTCAACTTCTGAGCTAAGGTGCGTGGGCACCTCGTAGCGATAGGCTTTCAATTTACTGAAGTAGTTGCTGGTTTTTCGGATAACGCCTTGCTTATGAAAATTAGCCTTAGATAGGGCCAGGAGCATCTTGATAAAGCAATTGCTGCGATAAGTATCATTCTTACGTAAGTACCGGTAGCAATATTGGTTGAGCGCCTCGACCCGTTCCACTACCGCATCAAAGCGTCGGCGCTTTAGCAGAAACAAAACCTGAATGATCAGAATCGGAATATTCATACCTCGCTTATCGCGCGAAAAGACCGGGACTTCATTCAAAAAGCGTGAGATTTTAAACTTCTTCAGTTTGGGATAAAGCGAGTTTGGTGGCTTGATCTTCCCAATCGAGATGAAATATTGGATATAAGCTTCGTAGATTTTCCAATACTCGGTAGACTGATTGTAGAGCAAGCGGAAATTCTTGTGGTAGGTGGCCTCACAGAAAATATTATACGCTTTTTGTAACTGATTAGAGTGAAAACACAAGATGAGGAACTGCTGCAAAGTGATAAACCAGTTGTTACTACCGCGCGGCAGTAAGTCGAGACATTGATTCGCAATTTTCTCTCCTTCCTCGAATTGCTTCAAGTGGATATGACACGACAGAATTTTAAACATGAAGATGAAAATGGCTGCACGCGAAGCATCGTATTTTTTAGACTCAAAATAGCTGATGGCATTATTGCATTCCTCCATCATCAAATCGTAATCGTTCGTGAGCTCATACTGCGTGACGTGAATCAGATAAGCGTGCAGGTTGAGCTTATACGAGCGCATGACTCCCGTGTAAGGGCGTAATTCTCGGCTATAACGCTGGGCTTTACTCTCGATTTCCGGTAAGATATTCTTTTTGTTGACAAAATTGATGGCCAGATCCTGGTAGTAGGCTTCGGCCATCAGCTCCGCGTTTAAGATCTGCTGGTAAGTTTCTACGGTTTCGTGATAGCGCATATACTTGGATTTATCACCGGAGACGGTAGCATAGTGATTGCGCAGCACCCGGGAGACGTCGAGGATGAGATCACTCAGCTGGTGGGTCATCACAATATTGTAAATGCGCTCGGCCATAGCAATAGCTGTACGGCGCGCCGAGCGGCCGAGTAAAATCTTAACGGCTGCCCATTCTTTATAGCAGTTATAATACGCCTTTTGGAACTCATTGTAGGCGGCTTGGTTGACATCAATGAGGAAGATCGAATTCACCAGGCGTTTGTGCAATCGACCCTTCAATTTTTTGTAGTTGACCGAGTCTGCATTGCCTTTACCGTAAAAGAACTCAGCGGCTTCCTCATCGTTTTTAAATTGACCACTTATGATGCCGTCGTACAATTTTTGAGTTTTACTCTGATTTGAATGCCCACTAATAAAATCGGTCTTTTTGATTTTATTACGTGTAATAATCGTTATTAATTCTTTCAGATTTTCCATAATAGTGAGGTATAAACTGAAACCTTTTAATTATTTTACACTTAGAAAAAAGCTATTTTTTTCCCTAAATTTTTATAATCTCACCATGCTAGTGCATTGGCATCTTGCTATTTATGTTGCTTTAATCCGCAAAAAATAGCCTTTCTTACTTCGCCTGATTTGTGTAAAGTGTAGCACATAACTGTATCATTTCTAAGCACTTTTGAACTGTTTTTATCATTAAAAAATAGTTCATTATGTTAGAATTGATTATTGCAGCATTACTTTCTCTTGGAATCATTACTAATTCCGAACAAGCAACACAAGACGTTATTGATGCCCATCAGACCGAGGTGGATGATTACATCATTAATGTAGATACAGACGAAGTTTTCTAATAGAAGTTTTTACAGGAAGAGCGGAAGGAGAGCTTTCGTGGCATTGCCAAAACCCGTTGAATAGTAAATGTATAAAAAAAGTTTAGATTTGAAAAAATATTTTGCTGATTTACAAAAGGTTATCTAGTAAATTTATTGTTTTTTATTAAAAGTAACCTGTCTGAAAATACTAAAACTGTTAGAGGATATCATTATTTCACAACGTACATTTGTGAATTCAAAGTAATGCGAGCAACTCTCTTCGCTTGCATTCCACTCTAACACAACACGTTCTTATTAGTGGCACCGGGAAAATTATCTCACAAATTTCCCGGTGTTTCATTTTTTATCCTTCCTAACTCCTCCTTTCGAATTATCCGAATCAGTCAAATCCAGCCAAGTGTTTACCGATTGCTCTGCAAACAGCAATAACCTGCTACCCAACTGAGCGCAGTCGTCATTCCATAGAAAATCACAAAGCATTACCACTTAGGTACGGGTTCGATTCGCTAACGATTTATACCGTGAATAATCCCTCCGAATTTTAATTTTTTGCTTACGAAAAATGAGTCAACGTTAATTGGTATGGGCAAATAAGGTTCACAATTGTAGGGCACCATTTAGACGCTACAAATCAAGATGCATTGTGAAGTGATATCCGTTGACAATGTATGGGAGAATATGTATATTAACAACCTACCGAAAAATAGTGAGCAGCCCCTTTCGTAATGTAAACATGAACAATTTCTTATGCAATTTTTCGGAAAACTAGTGAGAGTAGAAAAGGGGCTGCTTCTTTGTACTGATTAGTCTCTTCTGCAACCATTACGTTTACGCTCCCCGATTCGCTGCCTCCAATCTTAATTTTCTTACAATTTTTCTTTAAGTCTTTGTAAATGGGCCAGTTTTTTCTGGCGTCGACGCTCAATATTGGTGGAGGTGAAGAAAGAGTGATTCTCTAAAAAGAAGATTTGTTTTTCATCCCATTCTCTCAAATTACTGACAAAACCGTGGTGTTTTAACTCCTGAAAGAGCGATTGTGCAATAGGGAAAAAGTCGTCGCGACCGAGGTAATCCAGGTCAGCATCACAAAGGATGGCCTCTAATTCATTTTGCGGACTCTGAGGCATTCGCGTAGCAAGAATCATATTGGCGATGCGATCAATATCGTCAATAGCATATTCAAAGTCTGGGAGTATCTTTCGTGCGAGTTCACAGCTACGCAGTTCGTGATCCTGAGCGCCTTCGATGAAGCCGGCATCGTGGAATAATGCGGCGGTTTTGAGCAAGATCGTATTATGAACACCTACTGCCTCAGCCGTGCATAATTCTTCGGTAGCCTTGAGTACATCAAGTGTGTGATGTAGGCCATGATAATAAAGATGAGGTGGAAGCTGTGTTTCCAACCAAGAAAGGATATGTGATTTTAAAGCCTTATAACGCATAGCATCTCTAAAAATGACGATGAAACTAAGAGCTTTTTTGGGATTTGTTCTTTAGATCGAAAACAGACATCATTTCGTTTAAACGAAATAATGACGTTTGTAGGTCAATTAATAATTCCCAAACAAGCTCTAATGTATAATTCTGTTCATATAATGCTCTTATCTGCGTTGTGAAAACTCTTGTACGAAAAACATCTCAATCTCGCCTTTGTTCTTGGCCGCGACTTTTCCGCGCGGAATACATACAAATCGGTCGTCTAGTTGCTCGTAAGTAGCTTGCGAAATATTCACCTTACCCACCTGGCCACTCGACTCCATTCGAGCTGCTGTATTCACGGTATCTCCCCAAATATCGTAGGCGAACTTTTTGCTACCTACTACTCCGGCAACTACTGGGCCAGTATGAATACCGATGCGCGCCTTAAATACTATCTGCTCTTGTACTGGATACTTTTCGGCAATGTCTCTGACTACTGCTTGCATGTCCAGAGCTGCTCGAACCACATCCGCTGCATGAGTATCGTTGGGATGAGGTAAGCCCCCTGCACACATATACGCATCACCAATCGTTTTTATTTTTTCAATCCCGTAAGAAGTAGTGATTTTGTCAAACGCACGAAAACATTCATCGAGAATCGTGACTAATTGCTGAGCCGGGAGGCGCGACGCAATTTGTGTGAAATTAGCAAAATCTGTGAACAAGACCGTGACTGAGTCATAAGCTTGTGCACTGGTCTTGCCATGGGTTTTTAGTTCTTCGGCCGTCGCTTCCGGCAGAATATTTAATAGCAAGGCATCGGAGCGCTCGCGCTCTTGCTCGATAATACTATTTTTTACCGCTAAGGCCTGGTTCGCCCGGCTCTTAATGCGATAACGATTGTATAAGAGCGCCGCGAGCAATAGCAACAAAAGGGCGCCAGTGATGAGTGAGTTTCTCAGAATGCTCGCCTCGCGCAATCGCGCATTTTGCAACTCTAGAGCGGCTTCCTGGCGTTCAATTTCACGTTGCTTTTGCTCGTCGCCATAAATGGCTTCGCGCCGGGAATTTTGTCGAGTACGTTCTTCGTTGAGGCGCGCGTAGCGCAATTCGTCGTAAGCCTTGCGAAAGCGGAACGCTTTGGTATAGTTTTTCTGCGCGGCGTAAACCCGTGATAAATCCTTGTAGGCATTTTGGATGAATTTCTGGTCACCGAGCTCTTCGGCAATGGCCAGATAATCTTCCGTGTATTTTAAGGCGAGTTGAAATCGGCCTTGCCGGCGGTATACGTCGCCCAGGCCGTTGTATACTTCAATTAGGCCCAGGCGGTCCTCGCTAGCTTGGCGCAATGCCAGTGCTTGTTGCAAATAGTCAAGCGCTCGTTGCCATTCCGCATTGGCGGCTTGTAGATCATCCAATTCTTTGTAGTAGCTGCCGAGGTTTTTATAGACCAGTCCGATATTATTGAAAGCGGCGCTGATCCCTTCCTGATCTTCCGCTTCGCGATAAATGGTCAATGCTTGTTCATAATAATCAAGCGCACTGCGATAAAGCTCTTTAGCTTGATCGTATTGTGCAGAATCCATAGCCGTTTCGCCGTGGTCGTCCTGAATGTTCCCTAGGTTTTGTAAGCTCTGAGCGAGTTCATAAGGATCGCCTAATTCACGGCGCAGCTCCAGAGATTGCAAATAATGCGCCTTCGCCTCATCGAAGCGCTCTAGCTCCGTTTTGATATTACCGAGCTGATTATGAGCATTAGCAATTTCGTATTGATCGCCTAGTAGCTCGCTGGTTGACAAATAACGCAGCGACAAATCGAGCGCTTCGGGGTAGTTGCCCATTCGCTCTTGCACCAGGCTCAGGTTGTGGGTCGCGCGAGCCATACGCAGGGTGTCTCCCAGGCTTTCACGGATACGTAGGGATTGCTTCAGATTTTCGAGGGCGGCGGGGTAGTTGCCGAGTTCTTCCTGTAGGTTACCAATATTGTTATACAAGGAGGCGACCCCTTTGCGATCGCCGAGTTGTTCGCGGATGCTTAGCGCTTGTTCGTAAAATGGAATGGCAAGGGTGTAATTGCCGGCGATAGTTTCGACCACCCCTCGATTGTTTAAAGCCTGCCCTTCTCCTTTGCGGAAGTCCAATTGACGGGCCAGCTGTACGGATTCTTCCAAATACTGACGTGCCTGCTCGGCATCACTGAATTTGAGCTCCCAGGCTAAATCGTTGAGGAGATGAATGCGGTTGGTATCTTGGGGCGATGCGGTGGTTAAAACTTGGCGAAGGCTATCGACAAGTTCTTGAGAAAATGCCGATTGATAAAAAAAGCAAAAGCCGGTTAGGAAAATCCAAAAGCCGACTTTTGCTTTAATGGGTATAGAGGTGTGCATGCGCACCTTACTGTTTGTCGTCTAGGAGGATGACGCCAGAGGCAAGGAAGTTAATTTCCTCTTCCGGCTCGGTAATCGCCGCAATTTCTTCAGCTGATTTGCCATCATCTTCGGCATAGTGTCGCAGGTCTTCTACTGAGGTAACTTCACGGTAGGCTTTGCCGCTGAAGACAACTTCGCGACCAGCGATGTCTTTAGGCATGAAGAAGCCATAGTCTTTGAAGCGAACACGCATCTCCTGGCCAGATTGGTCAGCGATGGTCATCCAGCAACCTTTAACCTGGCAAACAGCGCTTACTGTACCACGTACTTTGGTTTCGAGAGAATCTTTGCCAGTCATCTGGCTCATCATTTCTCCGTAAGCAATGCTACCGTCATTGTTGATTTTCTCACCGAAAAACTGCTCTTGATTTTCAGCAGGTGTTTCTGTAGCAGTAGTCTCTTCACTACTGTTATTTTCGGTACTGGTCGGGTTGCCACAGGCGAATAAGCTAATAGCAATACATCCGATAAAAAAATTTTTCCACATAGTGATCAATTCATTTTTATGAGAATAATGATTTCACAAAATTAAAACTTTTCCAAAAATATTCCTTTCAGACAATATTCTATCCTCAATAAACTTTATATAAGCCAAACAATCGAAGTGGGGGCTTCTGATTGGACCGTTTCACCAAACACTAAATAACTCGCCTATAGAGCCGTTGACTGTTACATTTTTCGATACCTGTTCATGATTTGCGAACGCCTTAAAATACTTTGGAAGATGAAACAGTTGATGAAATCCTTCGCCATTCTTTTGGCATGTCTACCCTTATTTGCTTCGGCACAATGTATTGATGGTAATTGTTGGGATGGTCTGGGGACTTATGTCTACCCCAGCGGAGCTCGCTATACTGGCCATTTTCGCGATGGTAAAATTGACGGGCAAGGTACGCTCTACTTTTCCAATGGTAATCGATATGATGGTAACTGGAAAGACCACTACCGTGAAGGTCGTGGCAAGTTAGTATTTACCAACGGCGATACCTACGAAGGTGAATTTCGCCGTAGCCGTATCAATGGTCGTGGCATCATGCGTTTTGCCAATGGTGATCACTATGATGGACAATGGCGTAATGACCTGCAACACGGTAAGGGGGTTTATAAATATTCGGATGGCGATCGCTATGAGGGGGAGTTTAAGCAAGGGAAATTGCACGGCAACGGTACGATGTTCTATCACGATGGCTCCCGCTACGCGGGCCATTGGAAAAATAATAAAAAGCACGGTGACGGCACCTATGTGAAAACCGATGGTACCCGTATCAGTGGTAACTGGCGACAAGGAAAATACCAATCTTCTGCTTCTAATGATACCCCCTACGTTGCCGAGGCCGACACCGATGTGACTAACGGCCTACGGGATTGCAACAAAGTATATTGTAACAACGAACGAGGGCAATATGTCTACGGTGATGGCTCTCGTTGGGAAGGCGATTTTCGCTCAGGGCTGCCGGAAGGTCAAGGCACTTGCTACTATGCAGACGGGGATAAATACGTAGGAGGCTGGCGCAATCATTCTCCGCACGGAGAGGGGATCATGTATTACAAATCGGGTCGGGTACTTGGAGCAATATGGGAATACGGGGAGCCAGTGGGCGACTTGGATTCCCCCGATGATGTCCTCTCGCAGGAAAATATTTCAGTGGATCATGACGATGAAGTGAAAATTTGGGCAGTGGTGGTTGGTGTAGCACGCTATGCACACATGCCGGTTTTGAAATATACGGACGATGACGCTTATCACATTTATGCTTTTTTGAAAAGTCCGGAGGGTGGGGCCTTGCCGGATGAGCAGATTCGCATCTTGATTGATGAGGACGCTAATCGGACCAACATCGTTAGCGCTATGCGGCAAACTTTTCTCAAGGCAGACGCGAACGACGTAGTGATGCTCTATTTCTCGGGTCACGGCTTACCTGGATCTTTTCTACCGGTAGATTTTGATGGCTACAACAACCGTCTACAGCACGAAGAGGTGAAAACAATTTTTGAAGAATCCAAAGCTAAGCACAAACTCTGTCTGGCGGATGCTTGCCACTCGGGTACCTTGACTGCCATGCGTACCCCCTTGGATGGCACCCTGAAGAAATATTACGAAGCCTTTGAGAACTCAAGGGGAGGAACGGCGCTTTTACTCTCTTCCAAAGGTGATGAAGTCTCCCTCGAAGACCAAGGTTTACGTCAGGGAATCTTTAGCCACTTTTTAATTCGTGGCCTCAAAGGTGAAGCAGATGCTGATGGCAACGCCATCGTGACGATTGCTGAGTTGTACGATTTTGTACACATCAAAGTACGTAAATACACCGCTAATGCGCAGAGCCCAACCATCACTGGCTCTTACGACGAGCGCATGCCAGTAGCGGTAGCAAGATAACAGACCTCTATTATCGTTTTTCGGAGCCAGCTCAGGATTTTCTTGGGCTGGCTTTTTGTTTTACTCACCTGCAGGAAATCAGCTTTTACAGCTAGACATTATACGGTTTTTTGATCACGGCCTTCATTTGTACAATCGTTATTTATATCTATTAGTGCCTCATATCAAAGGGACTTAAATATCGAATAAACCACAAAGTATCTCATTCTACTGTCACAAATCGATAGCCGATTTGAAAAATAGCAATCATCGATGGCATAGTTTTGCCTCTATCAACTGCGTATCCCTCCTACGTCCTACCTATACACGAAACTACCTACTACTTCTAGACCCAAAAGACGAAAGGCGCAAAGCATTTTCTGGATACAAATAAACACAACTACGATTATGAAACCTGTCTTTACTAGGGATGTCCCTTCGTGGGCGCTCCTCTCTTTTATCTTCTTTTTATTTATTGCCACAGGACTACAAGCGGAAGGTACCAAGCAACTGGCTCCGGCTAGTACAGATACCATTGGTCTGATGATCAATAATACGACCTGGTCGAGTTTTGGAAGCTATAATGCCAGCGATGCGGATCGATTATATTTCACTATTAGCGATGCGGATAACGAACAGGTTTTTCTGGGGTTTTCACAGCCGTATACGAGTGGGCATAACCCGAATACGTCTTTGAGTAGCTGTTATTTTCGCATCAAAGACAGCGCCGGTAATATTGTATATGGTCCGACCCTGCTGAATGCTGGTTCAGCCAATTTGACGACCAGAGCACAGGTCGATGCCGGCCCGGCACCAATTGCCGGAGGGAGTGGTTATACGCCATTTACTTTTGACCCTTCTGGCCTGGGTGCTGGAGATTACTATGTAGAATTCAATGCTGATGAGGTAACCTATTCTTCAACGGTGCTTTTTTTCCTGCATTTTGATATTACCGTAGCCACCACAGGAGGCTCTCCAACGGCAATTGATGGTCGAGTGTATTCAAAAAACTGGTCATTCTGGGCACCGACGATGGATCTTGATGCTGACCCGGTATACAACTATTTTGACCGACCTTTTAATGGTGCTTTTTATGTTTACACCGATGAAGGCTATGTATCGAAAGTCGATTTTTCGGGAGCCAATCTCCAACCCGTAGCTTTTACGGTATCCTTTAATTCGACGGGGACAAGCAATTCGGGGGATGTGCAGGCCGACCGAAAATCATTAGAGGATACCCGTTCAACGACTCCCGAATACCCGATCTATCTGAACGACCCGGATGCGACGCTTTATCCTTCCGGGACTTTTGGGCAATTGATCTCTGATTCAATTGATTTAGTAGGTTGTGTAGAAAGTGGGCTTTATTTTAAAGTAGGGACTACCAAAGTGGGGGTAGTGGAAGTTTTATTGGATCAGGACCAAACAAGTGGGATAGGTATTTATGATCCGGGGACTGCAGATCGATTGCTGTCCATCTATGTGGATGATCAGATATCAGATCAGAACCCCAATGAGTATATCCGTTACATCCCTTGGGATGGCCTGGACGGTTTGGGGAGTGCAGTGAGTACTGTCAACCCAGTCCCCGCACGGATTACCTTTTCTCAAGGGAGTTATCACTTTCCCATCTACGATGCAGAGTACCATCTCAACGGAATGAATGTATCCATTGAGCGCCCGACACCACCGAATGGTTACACGGCTGTTATGTATTGGGATGATTCAAATATTTCAGACGCAAGTGGTATTAGCGGGCAGGCTGTGATCGAGGCGGCAGGTTGTACTTCTGATTGTCATGCTTGGAATAATGGTGCATGGGATGAGAATAATAATTTTGGAAACTTAAATACGATCAATACTTATTGGTACGCTTCTCAGTTGACTGAAACCGAAAACTTTACTTTGGTTGTATCCTGCGATACGGATACGGATGGTGATGGTATCTATGATTTAGTGGATGTCGATATTGATAATGATGGGATTTTAAATATTTATGAAGTTTGCACTAATCCAGCGACTCCCGATAGTGGAAGCGTTTATCTGGAAATTCAGTTAGATCAATATCCTTCGGAGACAACCTGGAATATTCAAGATAGTGATAATAATGTGCTTTACTCCGGAGGACCTTATGGAAATGGCCCTTATGGAGGTTCACAGCTGACGGGAACCATTAAGTTTGCAGTTGGAGACTATACTTTTAACATTACGGATAGTTATGATGATGGGATTTGTTGTGATTATGGAGCCGGTTATTTTTTCCTCCGGCAGGGGAGTACCACCTACGGTAGTACGAGCAATGGAGAGTTCGGAACATCTGCAACTCTGAATTTCACAGTAATTAAAGATAATGTCTATGATTGCCTGAGTAATGCTTCCGATCCCACCCAGGATAGTGACTTTGATGGGATTAAAAACTACGCTGATCCAGATTTCTGTACCTTAAATTCGGCCGGGGTATGTGCCGAAATGGATCCTGATAATGATGGTATTCCGTCCTTTATGGATTTGGATAGTGATAACGATGGTATCCCGGATATTGTCGAAGCGGGTGGTACGGACAGTAATAATGATGGGGAGGTTGATTATGTGACCCCCGGCGACCCATCTACGATGGCCGATACAGATAGCGATGGTCTGGTAGATACTTACGATCTGGATCAAAATACCCTAATTACTAATGCAGATACTGATGGCGACCTGATTCGGGATGCTTACGATTTAGATAGTGATAATGACGGCTTGGCTGATTTGGTAGAAGTCGGAGGTGTAGATACCAACGGAGACGGTATCGCAGATGATATGTCGAATCCCGCGACGGGCGATACGGACAAGAATGGTTGGTCGGATGCCATAGCTGCAAGTCCATTGGTTAATCAAAGTTTAAATGATAACGATGTCGATTTTGATGGGGATAATTACGCCAATCATTTAGATATTGATAGTGATAATGATGGTATAACGGATGTAACGGAATCAGGTGGAGCAGATGGGAATAGTGATGGCTTGGCGGATAACGGAAGTGGCACCATTACAGATAGTAACAATGATGGCTGGGACGATAATCACGACGGTGGAACCATTACGACTTCTGCCGATGGTGCCGATGCTAATACTATTGCTGACTTCGCCACCGGTAATAATCAACCCGACTACGACGGCGATGGCTTACCGAATTGGCTAGATATTGATGCTGATGACGACGGCCTGGTAGACAATAACGAAGGACAGGCCACAAGCAGCTATACTTCACCAACAACCGATTCAGACGGTGATGGCCTCAACGATGCCTATGAATCTGGAACCGTAGGGAGTTTTGGTGGTGCTGGGATTAGCCCCGTCAATACCAACGGGACCAATGGCCCGGATTATTTGGATAACGACGCTGATGGTGATGGCGAAGCAGATCTTGTGGAAGGACACGATACGAATGGCGATGGTACAGTAAATGGCTCGGATAGCCCGAACGCAAATACAGGCTTAGCCACAGGAACGGATACCGATGGCGATGGTTTGGATGATGGTTTTGATAACAACACCTCCTCAATGGACCCAACCAATGGTAGTTTAACGCCTTCCAGCTATCCAGACGTAGATAATGCGGTTTCTTCGGAAAGAGATTGGCGTGAAACGTCCGATCTTGATTTTGACAATGATGGTATCGCCAATAGCCGTGAGGATGGTAATACGGGCTTTGATCCTGTCGGTGATGCAGATGGCGATGGAACTGCCAATTACCTTGATAATAGTGATGCGACTAGCGGATTTCCTAGCTTTTCTGACAGTAATTCGGATGGAATCAATGATATCTACGATGCAGATTTGGATGGCATTCCCGATTTCATGGACTTGGACGCGGATGCCGATGGTATCCCGGACATCGTCGAAGCGGGCGGCATCGATACCAATGGTGATGGTCGTGCGGATGATTTGACGGATACCGATGGCGATGGCTTGGTAGATGATTATGATAGCAGTTGTGTCGGTGGCGGATGCGGTCCGTCGACCACTGGCACAGATATTACGGCTGGAGATACGGATAGTGATGGGCTGGCTGATTTCCTCGATCTGGATGCCGACAATGATGGTATCCCGGATTTAGTAGAAGCGGGTGGTATTGATACCAATGGAGACGGCCGTGTAGATGTAGCAACGGATGGTGATTTGGATGGCTTAGCGGATCGCTACGATGAAGATGCAGCGGATGGCGCCGGTCCCGGTGGCACTTCAGGTACCGCCTTGATCGAAACCAATAGCAGCGGGGATTGGCTTGATGGTAGCACGGGGGATAGCAGCGATACGGATGGTGATGGCTACGCCGACCAACTTGATTTAGATGCAGACAACGATGGTATCCCGGATATTATCGAAGTAGGCGGCACCGATCCTGACAATGATGGCATGGTCGATACCGGCGCCTTGCCTTGGGATGCCGACGGCGATGGCCTGGCTGATATTTACGATGAAAATACTACAGATGGTCCCGCCGGTACGGGTACCAACGGTATCGCTTTGGTGGAAACGACGGCTGATACCGATAATGATAGCCGAGTCAATGCCAGCGGTGAGAATATGATCGCAGGTGATGGCCGTACGGTAAATATCGATAGTGATGCTTTCCCCAACCATTTGGATTTAGATGCGGATAATGATGGCATTACCGACGTTGTAGAAAATAGCGGTGGAGATGTGACCGCAGACCACTCTGGTGGTAGCCTTGATGGCATCGTAGGAGACAATAGCAGCGTAACCGATACCAATAATGACGGCTGGCATGATCCCAGCACGAGTAGTTCCCTCGATACGGACGGCGATAATATTCCTGATTTCCTGGATATCGATGCGGATAATGATGGTATCCCTGATTACTTGGAGGGCGTGTGCTCGACTTGCCCTACTTTTGGCGTACCAACAGGAAGTGATACGGACGGCGATGGCGTATTGGATATTTATGAAAATTTGACTTCCGCTAACGCAAATAGTGGTACCAATACCGGCGTTACGCCTAATCTGGACGATGATGATAGTGGGAATGATAGTATCGCAGATTATCTGGATACAGATTCAGATGGTGACACTGCTTTTGACTGGACGGAAGGTTACGATGGGAGTGGTGATGGCAATGCCTTTGATGATTTAATTACAATGGCAACGACCTATGCTACGAATAATGGTGGGAGCACAGGCCCCTACGATAATAGTGTAGATACGGATGGGGATAATATCCCGGACTGGTTGGACAACCAGCCTTCAGTTTCTGGCTATCAAGAGAGTACGCGCCCGCCATTCCTTGATGCTTCAAACGGCAGTATGTGGCTCGATGCCGATGGTAATGGCTTGGTTGACTTATTCGATGCGGGGCAAGGCGGTACCTTGGCACCTACTCCCGATGTCAATGGAGGAGATCGGGATTGGCGAGATAATACTTCATTGGCGGTTTTACCTGTGGAACTGACAAGTTTCCGGGTAGAGGCCATCGATTGTGATGTAAGCATTAATTGGGAGATTGCTTCAGCCGAGAATTTTGACCGTTTTATTCTAGAGCGAAGCGCCACGGGAGAAGAATTTTTTACCACAACGGAAGTTGAATATGCCAGTTTCACTGCGGCTTATCAATACCGCGAATCATTGGCCGAGGGCACTCACTATTACCGACTTAAGATGATTGATTTGGATGGTACTTACACCTACTCTAAGGTGGAGGTGGTAGATTTAGATTGTAATGAAAATGCTGTTCCGTATGCCACAGTTACACCTAATCCGGTACGCGGTAACACGGATTTGCAGTTGACGCTAACTCGGATCGAAGGTCCTGTCAATTTGATGATACTTGATCTTCAAGGACAAAAGATTTGGTCCCAGCAGATTGTAACGGGGGAACGTGATATTTGGCAGATTCCCGTGGCAGATTTACCGGAAGGAACTTACTATTTGCAAGTTCAGGCACCGGACTACACGCAAAGTTTACGCTGGATGAAACTGGATTAAGAACTTTACTTGAGAATCTATGCTTATGGGGGCTGCTTCTTAGGAAGTAGCCCTTTTATTATTTTGATCAGGACTTCTTCGTGTTTGCAACGTCTGAGATGAAATAATTGTCTTTTTAATTGCGTTTAAAAAACCAATCATTAATGTATTGGCTCAAAAGGGTAAAATATTTTTAAAGAATATTTCTAAACCCCATCAACGATTACCTTGGCACTTAACAAAAATTGGTAATATATTTGATGCCATTTGATATTAAAATCACACCTATGAAGTATCCTGCCCAACTCTTCTTCATTTGTTTATTTCTTCTTTCTGCTGGAACGGCTACAGCTCAATGCATAAGCGGGGATTGCCAAAATGGTAAAGGCACCTTTATGTATCCTAGTGGAGCCAAGTATGTGGGGGAATTCAAAAATGGAGAAATTCATGGGGTAGGGGTGTGCTATTACACGGATGGTAGCAAGTATTCCGGGCAGTGGAGTCATCGCTTCCCGGAAGGTAAAGGCACCAAAACCTTTGCCGACGGAGAGAAGTATACCGGCTTGTGGCGAAAAGGACAACCCATTAATGAAGAAGGTGAAGTTATCGAGCTTTTTGCCGAAGAGGAAGTGGAGGCGGATGATGGTATGATGATTCAATCTGGTTGCCTTCAGGGAGATTGTGATAATGGTGCAGGAATTTTTGCCTATGCTGACGGCAGTCGTTACGAAGGGCAATTTGTCGGCGGTGCACTCCAAGGAGATGGCGTTTGGTATTTTCCAAATGGTGATCGCTACGAAGGCAGCTTTAGTGCTAATTATTCCGATGGTACCGGTACCTTGTTTCGCGCTGATGGTAGTGAATTAGCCGGGCTGTGGAAAGCAGGGGAGTATATCGGTACCGGTAAAATTGATGCGGATCAGGAAGGATGTATCGAAGGGGACTGCTTTGAAGGGCAAGGTACTTATGTCTATCAGAATCGTGAAGCAAAATATATCGGTGAATTCAAAGACGGTGCACCCAATGGGCAAGGCAGTTGCCTCTATGCCAATGGTGAGCGCTACGTTGGCTACTGGACCGAAGGTAGCTTTGATGGCCTCGGGACACTCTATTTAGCCGATGGTTCTGCCGTTAAAGGCTTCTGGCAACAAGGTACCTTTGTGGGTAATGGTTCAGGATCGGCGGGAGAGCTGATCGCTGCTGCTCCGACTTCCGAAACATCAGAGGTATTACAAGACAAGGCAATTCCCGCCAATATCAAAGTATGGGCCGTGATCATTGGTGTAGCCTCTTACAGCCACATGCCCGTATTACGGTATACTGACGATGATGCTTATCGGATGTTTGCATTTTTGAAAAGCCCGGAGGGCGGTGCTTTGAAGGATGAGCAAATCCGTATCCTAATTGATGAAGATGCGACCAAAGAGCGAATCAAATCGACCATGCAGGAAGTCTTTTCGCAAGCTGGAGCTAATGACTTGGTCATGCTCTATTTCTCTGGCCACGGTTTGAAAGGGTCTTTCTTGCCGATCGACTTTGATGGTTACAACAATAAACTTCACCACGACGAAATTAATGCGATCCTCGAACAAAGCCCAGCTAAGTATAAGCTATGCATCGCCGATGCTTGCCACTCGGGAAGTCTCTTCGCCATGAAGGGCGGCACCGTTGAAAGTACGCTGAGCAATTACTACAAATCACTGGCTCAGGCCGAAGCCGGAACGGCACTCATTATGTCTTCTAAGTCCGGTGAAACTTCACTGGAATCCAGCGGTCTTCGACAAGGTGTATTTAGCCATTTTCTCATTCGTGGCCTGAAGGGCGAAGCTGACGTTAATGGCAATACCGTGGTGTCTGTTCAGGAACTTTTTGACTTCGTTGCCGAAAATGTCCGAGCCTACACCGGCATGCGCCAATCCCCTGTGATCAAAGGAGATTACGACGAGGATATGACTGTTTCGGTGATCCGGGAGTAATTTTTCAAAAAATAGTCTGCTTAATTGGGGGAACATTTTACCGTTTAAGGTATAAATGGGTATGAAGTATGCTCCAAACCAATCTTCTGAAAAGACAGTATCGCAATCGGTATCTAAAAAAGCCCATCCCAATATAGGGAGTAGTGGTCTTTTCCAGTTTGTGGATGCACGACCGGAGGCTGCTATACAACGTCAAGCGCAGGATCTCGCCCAGTCCAGTTCCCAAGTGCAACAAGTTACTCAACTGATCGCTTTGACAAAATCAAATACGAATACTTCCCAACCAGTCATCCAGCGTGTCATCTCTTATGCCCGAGGAGGCTTCAAAGATGAAAATGCACTCAAAGCTGCTCTGTACGCTATTTTTCCTCCCAAAGCTCACCCTCGGATTGATCATTGGATAAAAGCCTACACCGAGGCCCCAGGACGAGCACAATTTGCGAGTACGATTTATAAATATATCGTTGAACATCATATGCCTGAAGAAGGCTTTGCCCCTTCTTTTGAAACTACTACTAAAGTGGATGAAAGTGCTAAGCATGGCCCAATGCTGCCGGATCAGGTGGATCGGCATCATGAGGCTGACCCTCAGAAGGCACTAGAAACTTTTAATTTCCCCAGTGTAACACTTGGCCGTGCTACGATGATGAGTGGAGGAGATAAAATTAGCTTCCAAGATCGAAATATTAATGCCGACTTCCATGCCGAGGATGGCCTTCTAGAACAAGTCAGTGCTTTTATTGGTAAACATCCGATGAATACAACCAAGGTTAATTTTAATCTTACCATCAATAATTTTTTCTGTAGCCACGATAGTACTGGCAAGTCAGATAAATCGCATAATTGTCTGGATAGGATTATTGCTTTGCAGCACCGATACAGATTTGCCCGCTTCCATGTCTATTTTCAAAATACCTATGGGACGCCAGAGCAAATGACGGCAGGGATTAGAGCGCTTAAAGCTGTAGGGATTCTTGTGACTTCTTTTTCAGCTAAGCAAGATAAAGCGCCTTATGTGCATCCCGATCTTGATCCGGGTAGTGATACCGAGGTATAAAAAAAGGGCCCCATCCGAGGATGAGGCCCTGCAATAATTAGTCACTTCTGGATTGCTTCTTGATTCCACGATGACATACAAACACATCTATCGAAGCAACTGTAGTTTGAGTGTTTACTGTTTAAGCATTTCCGCTCTTACAAAGAGAATTTCCGGGATTCTTTTACCCCGGGCCTTTATTACATTTGAATCATTTACACAACCCTTTCTAGTTTTTGTGTTTGAATTGTCATAGTACAAAGTTACCGTCATAAGCATCTGAATACATTAGGGAAAATCTTATTTTGATCAATTAGGCAATTTACCTATAACACTGTTTCTGCAATATACTTTTCGCCTGTACTGACCTGTTCAATCGCTTCGAGCAACTCTGTTGTATGGAAGTTCACATTGAGGTAGGCTGCTGCGCCCATTTTCAAAAAAGCCTCTGCATATTTCTTTTGGGTATAGAAATGCAGGAAAATCATTGGTGCGATCTTGTTTAATGATCGGAGGTACGAGATTAATAACGGACTATAGTGCCGGATACTGGGAATGTTAATAATGAAAACATCCGCTCTTCGTAAAATACTTAACTGCTCGGTTGTGAAATCATAGGAATGATCGTCATTATCGATCACTATGGATTCGGTACGATGTGTGGCCGAAAGTAAATCTGCTACAACCCGCACTAATTCACTTTCTCCCGAGATTACACTTACATTTGGTCGTTCTTCCAATCGCATATCTATATTTTCTACTACAAAAGTATCCTAAATGCATACGCTGCACATCGGTGGATTCGCCTAATTCAGTAGAATAGGTATTTTACCTATGCCAGGGGATTAGATAGGCTGAGGAGGAATAAAGAAGAGATTAAAGATCGTCGAACAATTGCTGATTGATCGCATAAAGTACGAGGCCGGCCACATTCTTTGCACCGGTTTTTTCGAGCAAATTGCGCTTATGAGCATCGACTGTGCGCGGGCTAATGTACAGCGCATCGGCGATTTCTTTATTGGTATACTCTCGTAAAATCAAACGCAGCACCTCCATTTCACGTTCTGTGATGGGAATACTCATGCCTTTTGGTGGTGCTTTTTTGGGGCCGCGATGGAGGCTGCTCATAATGATTTTGGTCACCTGCGGGCTGTAGTAAGTACCACCTGCTATGATGGTATCAATGGCTCGCTTGAGTTCTTCCTCGTCGCAATTCTTAAGTAGATAACCCGCCGCACCGGCCGCTAGCATTTGCTTGATAAACTGGTTTTCGTTGAGCATCGATAAGGCGAGGACACGAATTGCTGGATACTGTTTGGTGATTTCACGGGTACAACTGATACCGTCCATGCCGTCCATGTTGACGTCCATCAGGATCAAATCTGGTTGGATGGTTTCTAGTTGAGCTAGCGCCGCTTTCCCATTAGCAGCTTCAGCTACGATGTCGTAATTGGGAATCATCTCCAGGTGGGATCGGATGCCGTCGCGAACCAATTTGTGATCATCGACGATCATAATTTTTATCATTTTCATAGGTGCTGCGGTTCAAAACTGTTTTGGAAGCACATTCTTTAATTTCGATCAATCAATATGTAGAACCTGTTTAATTTTCATCATTATGAGTGCGAGAATAAAGCGCATTTCGTAGCGGCTTTAATAAAATTAAAACAGATTCATGAAAAACGGTACGTTACTAATCACCTATTTGAGTCTAAACTGAGTTCATCTGTCAATGAGTATGGCGCAGGAAAATATCTTCTAATGTCAATCAGGTAAGATGTCTAAACTAACACGTTATAAATAACAAACTTCTATAAAGTTAAGTTTTTGTTGATAATTTAGACGAATTTGTATTGTTAAGATTTGATTCAATTGGAACCTCTGCGGTGATAATTGTGCCTCGATTGGGACTACTGTCGATCGTCAAATGCCCCAGTAAAGCTCGAATGCGATTACGCATACTGTTTAAACCAAACCCCCTTTCGATATCGTTCGTTTCGAAGCCCAGCCCATCATCTTCAATACTTAATTGCAACAAGTTTTCGTGTTTCATCAGTTGAATGATAATCTTTTTTGGCTGCGCGTATTTCAAAGCATTATTGATCGCTTCCTGGGTAACCCGAAACAAGTTGAGTTCGTACTCAGGAGCCATTCGTTCTTCCTTTAAATTATGGTAAAACAACACCTCCGTATTCTCTACGCTGCGCTGCAGATCCTCAATCAAGCTCTCTACCGAGAGGACGTAACCAAATTCTGCGATGGATTGAGGCATCAAATTGTGGGCAATATTTCGACTTTCTTCGATAGCCACATTGAGGAATTTAAGGCCGATGCCGAATTTTTCCTGCGCACGTGCCGGGAGTTCCTGAAGTTCTTGTTTTAAAATATTGAAGTTTAACGAAGCCGTGGTGAGGTTTTGTCCTAGACTATCGTGTAGCTCTTTTGCAATACGACTTCGCTCGCGATCCTCGGTTTCGATAATCGTCGAAATCATGCGATCCTGCGCCGTTTTTTGCTCGGTGATATCCCGCATGACGAGTAATAGTTTTTCGCAAACGTTCTGCTCATTGAGGATCGGAATGATGTTGATTTCGAGATACCGCTTGACGAGTTTGGAGGTCACAAAGACATCTTCGAATCGAATAAAATGTTTGTTCTCAATCGCTCGCTGGAGTATTTTCAAATAGCGCTGCGTTTTTTTATCATCGCCTAACGTCAGTCGCTTCAAGTATTTTTCAAAGGGCACATTTAAATATTCATCCCAATTAAGGGCGAAGCCAATGGCGACCCAGGCTTTTCTCAAAGCCTGATTGATCGATTTTAGAATCATTTGTTGATCGGGTAAAAGATCAATTAAAATGATCTGATCTTGGGTGTTTTCGTAGATGAGTGACAATTGCTTTTCGTTATTACGCAGGGCTTCTTCTGTATTGATTTGATCCGTAATATCGATGATCAACCCATCGCAGGCGAAAGCCTTCGCCTGCTCGTCGTATACCGCTTTGAAGCGATCGAGAATCCATCGTTTTTCCTGAGCAAAGGAGGTGATTTCCGAAGTCATTTCGATCGTCTCGCCGCTGGTTATGGCGTGCTGGGTCAGCTGATCCATCCGCCGCAGCTCCGCTGGACTGTAAAGCATCGCTGTTTTCATCCGTGAAGCCACAAGCTCGTCGGACGTCATGCCGAAAATGTCCTTGGCCCCTTTGCTAATAAAAAGTGGGGTGTAAGATTCGTCAATCTTAGTTCGATAGACCACGCCCGGAATACTATCGATGATATTATTGAGAAAGGTCGCCTGGTATTTTAACTCCTGTGTACGGGCCTTAATCTTATTTTCCAACATCTGATTGCGTCGCCGGCGCTGCTGTAGCAGAAAAAATAGACCTACAGCCAGTAAAATAATGCCAATTAAAGAACCATACAAGATTCGATCTTGCGTCTGATGACGTAGGTTTTCTGCGGCTTTTGCTTCTTCGATTTTTTGCAATTCGAGCTGTAGGCGATATTGCATATCCAAATGAGATATTGCAGTGCGGTTAGAGCGAGCCGTGAGGCTATCTTTCAATTCCAACAGACTATTTCGATAGCTCGCGAGCTGCTGCCAATCTGCCTCTGCGTTAGCGATTTGTGCGAGCACTTGCAGTATCTTGTTTTGCTGCTCAATCAATCCCTGCTCCTCGGCCAGGCGGAGTGCCTGCAGGCCAAATACTCTGGCCTCATCGAATTGTCCCAGATTTTGTTTGACCTTGGCCAGCCAGTAATACGACTTTATACTTTGCGGGGCATTGTTCAGGCGCTGCCGCAACTGCAGACTCGCTTCAAAGTCGGCAGCTGCTTTGGCATAATCACCGGCCAAAAAATGCGCCTCCCCCATTTGATCAAAAGAGAGGGCCTGATATTCATTGTCGTATTGCGAAAAATAGCGATGTGCCATTTTAAAATATTGCATCGCCTGCAGCATCGAATCTTGGAAGGCGAGTACCCGTCCGAGATGTTTCTGTACTTCCGCCATCTGAAAAGAATCCCGGATACGGGTATACATGCGGTTAGATTTTCGGAGGAAGGCCAATGCCACCTCATAGTCTTTTTGGCTTTCGTATAAAAGTGCAATTTGCCGCAGCACTTGGGCCTGAGCTACAGAATCATCGATCAAGCGAAAGTCCTCATGGGCATGCTTGAGGTGCTCCAACGATTTCTCAAAAGCATCAATGGATTGGTAATTAAGCCCTAGATGGTAATTCAAATCCCCACAAGCTTTTACATCTAATTTGGGCGCCTTATGTTCATCATTTAGAGATTGGTACAGATAATGGAAGGCCTCCAGATGCTTCTCTTGCCGAATGAAAAGCTGAGAACGTAGCAAGCGATTGGGGTGCTCGCCCGCTTGGAAGTCGATCGAATTGGCGTAGGATTCGCTCGTACTGAGTGCCGCTTCCGCTTCTGCGTATTGGCCGTACTCCAGATGGAATGCAGCCGAAAGATTATAGACCTTGCAAAGAATATTTGCCTCCTCGATTTGGGGAAGGAGTTGTTGTGCTTGCTGGAGATAAGCCTCAGCCTTTGCCGGAAATCGTTTTTCCGCATTGGCCAGATAAGCGAGTACTACCGCCTTTTGCTCTGGCTGATCAATTTGCTCGGTAAGTCGCTTCAAATCGGCGGGACTAACACGATGCACCAGCCGCTGCACGGCCTGGAAATTACCGAGTGCCGTCTGTTGTAGAATATCCTGCAACAAACTATCGGTCGTCATTTGACTCCAGCCCAGCCACGGTACTACGATGAAGATCAAGATAAATATCGAACGCATCATTGTTCGGTTTATAAGATAAATTCTTGTTCTTAAATTTAAAGATAATTGTTTTGGTAAGAGTGCTTATATCCGACTGTGGAGAAAAAAGAAGCATTTCAAAACCTGATGAATTCGATAATTTGACTACATCAGCGGTCGTCGATGTCCTTAAATCACCCGCTAGTTCAAGCCAAAAAAGGATCGGTCTAGTATAAAGTATTGATAATGAATACATTACAGGGTTGTCGATCTCCGAGGGAAATCCTACGATTACTGGCCGACGACTTTAGAAGAGGAAAAGGAGGATTATTGTGTTTTGTAAAAAGCTACTAATCAGTTAGTTTTGTATGTAGCCGCCAGGCCTTTTAATTGTACCAATCTGGAATTGAAACTATAAGGCGCGCGCTCAGACACATTAACAGTACCACCTTTTAATTGTACCAATCTGGAATTGAAACTCGGTTTGAACTTGACCTAAAGGGGAGTTGGTGTCGGCTTTTAATTGTACCAATCTGGAATTGAAACCTTCGTTTGTTTGTACTGGATTCATTTTGGGAACTCTCTTTTAATTGTACCAATCTGGAATTGAAACTAAAGGAAAAGTGATACGATTAGGTACAAAAAAATACTTTTAATTGTACCAATCTGGAATTGAAACACAAGAGGTAAGGGAAATACTAAAGCAACCGAAGAACTTTTAATTGTACCAATCTGGAATTGAAACTAATATTAGACTGGGTGCGATAAACACGTATCATAACTTTTAATTGTACCAATCTGGAATTGAAACTTGATGGTGATCTGATAAACGTTCATAACAATGAAACTTTTAATTGTACCAATCTGGAATTGAAACGCGATGAGATTACTATAAAGCCCGAGAATCTATTGCCTTTTAATTGTACCAATCTGGAATTGAAACGAAAATCCGATCAATTCGAACTGCCTGTCTGGATGCTTTTAATTGTACCAATCTGGAATTGAAACGTGACGACTACTTCACGAGTCAAGGAGGACAAGTACCTTTTAATTGTACCAATCTGGAATTGAAACGACGGACGGTACGTTGTGCATCATCATGAAAGCTACCTTTTAATTGTACCAATCTGGAATTGAAACATGCCTACCAATCGGAACACATTGAATGGCGCAGGTCTTTTAATTGTACCAATCTGGAATTGAAACTACACTGATATAATAGAGAGTAGCCCCGGATTGCAGCTTTTAATTGTACCAATCTGGAATTGAAACGATTGCCGTAAATCGGAGAGTTGAGGGCGCTTTGACCTTTTAATTGTACCAATCTGGAATTGAAACCTGAAATGGTTTTCATCATCAGCCTGCGGGGTTATTCTTTTAATTGTACCAATCTGGAATTGAAACGCAATACTGAGCAAGAAGCGATCGAAAACTATGCGGCTTTTAATTGTACCAATCTGGAATTGAAACATCCAAGAGACTCCAGGAATAAGGAAATTAGAAATGCTTTTAATTGTACCAATCTGGAATTGAAACCAAGAAGAGCTTGGTAAAGTAAAACGCTGGATGAGGCTTTTAATTGTACCAATCTGGAATTGAAACAAAAAACAGGACAGCAGTACCGTAACTAAGCAGATACTTTTAATTGTACCAATCTGGAATTGAAACTCTGAATCGCAACGAATGTTGACAAAGATAGTGTGCTTTTAATTGTACCAATCTGGAATTGAAACCATTTGTGAAATGCCGCGCAAACGCTTCGGTCAACATCTTTTAATTGTACCAATCTGGAATTGAAACTAATTGTCAAAACATGACACTAGATATCTTTACCTCCTTTTAATTGTACCAATCTGGAATTGAAACGTTTCAAGACGAGCTTGGGCGTAAAGGATAGTAAATCTTTTAATTGTACCAATCTGGAATTGAAACTAACTTCCTAGCCTTGAAATTTGGTGCATTGTACATCTTTTAATTGTACCAATCTGGAATTGAAACATTTGTAATTGCAGTTCTCATGCTTGTGTTGCTTGTCTTTTAATTGTACCAATCTGGAATTGAAACAAATTCTGAGAAGGGCGCGGAGCAAAATTGTTACCTCTTTTAATTGTACCAATCTGGAATTGAAACACGAAACTACAGTCTATAAACTTCAAGTTGGCATTCCTTTTAATTGTACCAATCTGGAATTGAAACGTGATGCACAATGTTATTGTTGATACTCATTATTTCCTTTTAATTGTACCAATCTGGAATTGAAACACGAAACTACAGTCTATAAACTTCAAGTTGGCATTCCTTTTAATTGTACCAATCTGGAATTGAAACTATAGGCGGAATTAAATGCTTCGCGGCTAATGCAAGCTTTTAATTGTACCATTTTGGAATATCTTTTCAACCTCCCTATCCGCTGTCGCGGTTCCTTCACTTAAAAGTCCACTGGACTTTTATTCTGATTATACAATCAGAAAACGTTCAGTCATAATTGTACCAATCTGGAATCTCTTCCTCCACACCTCCAGCTCCGTAGGAGTGAAACCTCTTTAACCCAAAGCATCACCAACAGGCTATACAGCTCCGTAGGAGCGACAGATACCCTCGCCAGCTAAATAACTCAGCCTTCGCCAATCAGTAAAGATTGCTCATGCCCGGCAAGCCATGCCACCGGTTGGAGATATGATAAATCGGGCCATTAATTCGCCAATGCTACCGTACGCCTTACTTACTACTCAATAAAACAGCTAGAACAGCACTTTGCAAAAAAGTAAAGAATTTCATACCTTTGCACCCGCTTTCTACATAAGTGTAAAAGCATTCGGTTTTATACCTTTTTATTTTAATCAATTTTCAATACTTCATTAATGAAACAACACGAAGTAACTTTCATCGTAGATCCAGTACTGTCGGGCGATGAAATCAAAGCGACAGCTCAGACCTATGTCGATTTGCTGACCAAGCAAGGTAGCGAAATTGTGCATATGGACGAGATGGGATTGCGCCAGTTGGCTTATCCCATTAACCGCCGAACTTCCGGTGTATACTACTGCATCGAATTTAAATCTCCTAACGGAGGCCTGATCGACAATTTTGAACTTTCTCTACGTCGTGATGAGCGTATCATGCGTTTTCTCACTGTCCGCCTGGACAAGTACGGTGTCAAGTACAACGAGGATAAGCGCAATGGCCTCATCGGCAAGAAGAGCAACGCCAAAGCAGAAGGTGAATCAGACAAAGGTGGTAATGCTAAAAAAGCAGATACCCGCAAGCCTGATACCCGAAAAGCTGCGCCGGCTAAAAAAGAAGCGCCTAAAGCGCCCGTTGCTGCAAAAGAAGAGGAAGAATAATTTTTCAACATTCAAAAAAAGACAATCATGGCTTCTAGAGACGATATCAAATTTCTCAGTAATCCTAAGATCGGTCAAAAGCGCAAAAAATACTGCCGCTTCCGCCGTTACGGTATCAAGTACATCGATTATAAAGATGCTGACTTCTTGACTCAGTTTGTAAACGAGCAAGGTAAAATTTTGCCCCGCCGAATCACCGGCAACTCACTAAAATATCAACGTAAAGTCGCTACCGCTGTAAAGCGTGCTCGCCACCTCGCGATGCTGCCTTACGTAACTGACTTGCTGAAGTAAGCGCGTTGATCATTTTTTCAAGATTTAAATTCAAGAATAATGGAAATTATTTTGCTTAGAGATATTGATAAGGTGGGTGACAAACACGAAATCGTTACCGTGCGTAATGGCTACGGTCGCAACTACCTTATCCCACAGGGCTACGCTATCATCGCTAACGCTACTAATCGTAAGCGTCTCGATGCCCTGCGTGCCGAAGAAGACGCTAAAGAAGCGGCTAAAATCAGCGAATACCAGGCAATGGCTGAAAAATTGAACGGTGCGGTATTGCGCATCGGTGCTAAAGCTGGTACAAGTGGTAAAATCTTCGGTAGCGTGACCAATGTGCAAATTATCGCTGCACTCAAAGAGCAGTTCGATTTGGAGGTAGAACGTAAAAAAGTAGAATTGCCCGAAGAAGTGAAAAACTTGGGTACCTACAAAGCGATCCTCAACTTGCACAAAGACGTGGTCGCTGAAATCGATTTTGAAGTAGTAGAAGAATAAGTACTGCCTTTTTTAGGTAGTCAAGCTTGTATCGGGGCTGTATCATCTGAAGATGGTCGGCCCCGATGCTATTTTAGCACATTGTGATGGGCTTAGAAATCGCAGCGGCCGCCGTTTACTTTGAGCCATTGCTCCTGAGCTTTATAATCGGGCATGGCTTGCGCGACAATGTTCCAAAAACGAGGGGAGTGGTTCATTTCAATTAAATGGGCTAGCTCGTGGATGATCACATAGTCGATGACGCGCTCCGGCGCAAAGAGTAATCGCGTTGAAAGATTCACATTGCCTTTTGTTGAGCAGCTACCCCAATTGGAATGATTGTACTTCAAGCGGATGTTTTGGATAGGGCGTTGAAAGTAAAGTTGATTCAATTCGTGGACCCGTCGGCTGATGTCCGGCAAAAAATCTTTTGCAACCACCCGACTCAGCAAATGCTTGATGCTCTTTTGCCGGTGCTCATCGCTATCATTTTCGCTCAGCCGGAGGCTAATGACGCCATTTTGCAGCTGGGCGCGGTGCATGCTTTGCGATCCATAGCTGATCTCCAACTGATAACGGCGCTCACCAACCTCCAGGATATCTCCACTTTCGTAATTTTTCCCCTGATACCGCTCTAGCAAATGAATGTTTTTCTGAGCTTGCTTACGTACCCAGGCGCGGCACCAATCCAGCTGTTGCTCCAACTGTGTTGCACTCATCTGTGTCGGAATGCGTAAGTTGATGTATTGCTTACCGAGTGATACCCGCACGCTGCGCCGTCGTTCCCGATAAATACGCAATGGATAATTTTGTCCGTCGATATCTAGCTGTGTGATGGTTGATTTTGCGCCCATTTTAGCTTTGCACGAAATTAAAAAATGCGAGAGCCATTCTGATGACTCGGAATGGCTCTCGTAAATATCGTAAAATTGGACGAATCCAATACCTTAGATTAAAATACTAAGCATGCTTTTCGGCAAACTGTTGCATCACGTTTACCAGTGTTTGCACACTTTCAATCGGCATAGCATTGTATATAGATGCCCGGAAACCACCCACGGAGCGGTGTCCTTTTACGCCAACACAACCTTCTGCTTCGCAGGCCGCTAAGAATTCGTTATCTAACTCTGGTCGCTTGCTCACAAAGGTTGCATTCATCAAAGAGCGATCTTCTTTTGCTGCGGTACCTTCGAACAATGGATTTTGATCGATCTCACGGTAGAGTAGGGCCGCTTTCTCTTGATTCTTATGTGACATTGCGGTTACACCACCTAATGCTTTGATCCAGCGTAGTGTCAACATACATACATAGATGGGATATACCGGTGGGGTATTGAAAGAAGAAGACTTGGCGATGTGCGTTTCGTAGTTCAACATGGTTGGAATTGCACGCTCTCCGGTTTGACCCAGCATGTCTTTGCGAACAATGACCAAAGTTGTTCCAGCGGGTCCCAGGTTTTTCTGTGCGCCAGCGTAGATTAATCCAAATCGACTAACGTCGATCGGGCGGCTGAAGATATCAGATGACATATCACATACCAGCGGGCGATCGGTTGCCGGCCAGGTATGGTACTGGGTACCAAAGATCGTATTATTACTGGTGAGGTGCAGATAGGTGGAATCGTTAGGGACCGTATACCCTTTAGGAATATAGGTGTAGTTTTTATCTTTTGAAGATGCCAGCGTATCGATATTACCGAATAGCTTAGCTTCTTTAATGGCTTTTGTCGACCAACTTCCGGTATCTACATAACTTGCATTGCCATTCTGAGGGAGCAAATTCATTGCGGTCATAAAGAACTGTGAACTCGCGCCACCAGTCAAGAATAGAACCTCGTAATCTTCCGGTAGATTCAATAATTCGCGCGTGAGTGCGATCGCTTCTTTTAAAATGGCCACAAACTCTGGCCCACGGTGAGATAATTCAAGCAGTGAAAGTCCCGATCCTTGATAATCTCTTACTGCCTCAGCAGCTTCTGCAATGACACTCGCAGGGAGGATCGCGGGGCCTGCACTAAAGTTGTGCTTTTTGATTTTCTTGCTGACAAATTCCATTGGGAATAGGTTTAAAAATTAAGTGGTGTGAAAAAATTCTATTACAATGGTTTTATTGGTATCGCAATTTGGCGTGAGCCACAAAAATAAACCTTTTAGATACCAGATGCTACCGGTCATGCAATTGGTTTTACGCAATTTCAAAATATTTTAATTGAAGTTGGAAATATCATTTTCTAAATGAGGTACTTATAAGATTATGTTTGAGTGGGGATCAAAACTAGATTTAATTTAGTTCACCATATAACCATATAGTATCACCTGTTTAATGATTTTACCTCAATATCCTTCTCGTTGGCCCTAATCTCAATAAGTATTGATGAATCTTAGCACCTAGATCGGAATAATCTGGATTTATGATATTTTTATCGTATTCACATTTCTCTGAGATTATCTTGCAAAGATTTGAAATACAGGCTCTTAGGAATGATTAGAGCTTGTGTCCTATCCCATGAAGGCAGATTTAGGAGAAAAAATATAGACTTTTTTTGAAAAGGGGTTGCAAGTTATAAGTCCTTCGCTTATCTTTGCACTCGCTTTTGAAAACATGGTCATAACGATGATCATCAAGCAAATTGAAACTGCGCTTTTTTTTAGAAAAATCTTCAATAAAGATTTGGACAAAAAGATTAAAGGTTTTACCTTTGCAGTCGCCTTGAAAAACAGGCATCAAAATTAATAAATACTCCAACTGAGGAGTAAAGATAAAACGCGGCTAATAAATTAACCTTCAAGAGGTTATTAATAAGTTGTCGTTTAAGAAAAGTTCATTGAAACTGATGGAAAGCAAGGAATGATCTTCGAATGGAGATCATTTTACGCAGCACTTATTTTAAGAGTAAGATTCGCTAGAAGA
>JANQQI010000025.1 GCA_028285085.1 Saprospiraceae bacterium
TCAATCCCAGCCATTGCTTCACAAAATCAAAGACACATTGCTCGAAGTCGGACAGCGCCGCCCAGCGTTTGAGCTTGCGGTATGCAGCGCTGTGCAATGACGCCAGCAGCTCGCTGTTGCCCAGCCCCAGATGTAGAAAGAGCTGCAGGATATTTGCGAAGCGTTGGATATCCATGCGATGCTCATTTTTGTGGTCGTACAGGATACGGTTGAGCCAATCGAGCGCTGTATCGTAGTCTTCTTTTAGGAAAAACAGCACGCTGAGGTTGTAGTATAGCGCCTTTTCTCGAGCCTTGTTGATTTTTGCTTTATAGAGAATTAAGCCTTTTTCAACTTTCGCTAGCCAGCTGTGATTAAGGTCAAGGTCGAGCGTGTTGAGGCGGTAAGTAAGTTCTTGGAAGATGATATTCTGGAAGCTTTCAGCGGCTTCGTTGAAATTGGTCGTGGGTAGGGCTTTGAGTTCTTCGAGGCGTGCTGGGAAATCCTTGTAATGCCCAGTATGATGGCAAACATTGAGATAATTGGCCAAATAAATTCGATAGATACGGCTGTGTGATTTGATCATTTGAGACTCTGAGTTCCAAACAGCAATAACTTTCTCAAGGCAGGATTGTGCAGCTGGAAAATCACCAAGTATTCGATAACGTAAAGATCGAAGATAGTATCCCATGAAAATGCTGGTAAAACTAAGTAAACGATCAGAGGTAGCGGTTTTAAAGTTGATGTCGGGAATTTTTGTAAGTAACTCTTGTAGTTTAGAGTGCTGTTGGTTGTAAGTGCGAAAACCAATGGTTAAGCGGTAGTATTGTTGTACAACTCCGATTTGATGATTCAATACATCACCGTGATAGGCAAGTAAAGAAAGCAATCGCTCTGATTCTTGTTCCAGGTTTTTCGTGCTGCGCTCAGCCAAGAAACTAAGTTGTTTTTCTAAAACACAAACGAGATGAAAAAGGTCGTGATACTTGTGCGCCAGCTTTTCAATTTTGTGTAAGCGCTCTAGTGCTTGCTTATAAAGGCCTCTACGTTCCAGGATATCCACATCTATCCAAAGATTCGAAAGTCGAATTTGGATCGTCTTATCTGTTTCGTAGGCTCGTAGACTTTTTAAAATCAGGTTGTACAAGTAATTACGAACGACATGAACATTGCGCCCAAAGTCAGTCTTTGATAATCGTCGTGTGACACGCTGTTCGTCATACACATCAAGTCGATCCAGATAGTCGAACAATTTAAGATACTGTTTTTCACCTTGTTGCATGGCGCAGAAGAGCTTAAAGTAGCGCTTTTCGTTGCTGGATAACGAGTGAATTAGGGTAAAAAGGTCATTTGCTGCCGCCATGGGGCTTTAGGTGTTTTTGTTTCGTTATTCGTTGGTAATCAGTAAATTGAAAATACAAAATTTGTCTTAAATTCAAGTCGGGAACCTAAAAATCGAAGAATTTGGTTTTGTGGAGATAAGAAATGCGACCTAATTTTGAATTGTCTTTAAAACGAAAATCCAAACCAATGAGCCACACAGAATTTGAACAGTTTATTCGATGGGAATTTAATCTTCCTGAAACTATTACCGATAAGAATTATAGACAAGATGAAGGACAGGATCGATCAATCGCCGAAGACCAAAAACAATCACCATTTTCTATATTTCGACTTTTTGAAAAATATATAAATAAGGTTTATCGAGTAGAAGATGAACCTGTGCGACCATCGGATATAAATCAAAGAAGTGAGTTACCCCCGTCTTCAGTTCCTACTCCACTTCCATTACGTATGATTAGCTCTTCGGAGGGGAAAATTAAGAAAGTATTAGTTGCCATTCCCAGCCATGAATTTAAATCCCAAAAGATATTTTTTGATAACCTGGAGCGACTTCTAGAGATACTGCACGATACAACATTTTATGTTTTTACCCATGTCGATGACCCCTTTGATCAAAGCAAAGATTTTGAAGAACGCTATAAGAACCTAGCTGAGACAGAACGAAAAAATATACGAGCACAGCAGGATAAGTTTCGAGAGATAATTAAAAACGCTTCAAACGAAAGTGGTCGGGAAATTCATCTCGTTCGGCCAGAATTAGGATTTGATAGTTTTTCCTACTGGATTCAAGATCCCTTTTTGATTACACAACTAAAAATCAAAGAATTAAGTAAATTTTTTCTTGTTCAACCTCACCTCTTTCATCGTGGTCAAGACAGACATATCGCAGAAGATATTGACGATAATATTTGTGGATTATTAAGGGTTGATCTTAGAAAAACGGACCTCTATTTTGAGGGCGGAAACATTCTGGTCGGCGATGATTTTATTTTAATTGGTCGAGATTATGTTGAATTAAGTAAGTATTACCTAAAGCTGAAAGATCATAATAGGTTTTCCGGGGAAGAACAAGATGAAGAAATAAGAGATAGGTTTCGACAAAAGATAGATGCGACTCGTGAACTAATCATTATAGGTAATACAGAGCCATTTGATCCGGGAAATGATTATGAATTCAATAAAATTGATGATGCAAAACACTTTTTCTATAGAGGTTGGGGCAAATGGCAACCTTTGGTGCATCTCGATTTATTTATCACCTTATTAGGTCGGCGTTATCCTAATGGACCTTATCGAATCTTGGTTGGTGATTTATATAATGCTTCGGACCATCATTCCGAAGATTTTGATCAAGCTTATTTTCAACCCTTAAAAGATCGATTAGATGAAATCGCCTTTCATTTAAAGCAATTGAAATCTCCTGATGGAAAAAGTCGATTCGAAGTTTACCGAATGCCTTTACCGGTCACCTATATTCTAGTTCAAAATATAGGACTTAAGACTACGGCTTATAAATGGTATCCCTTAAGCTATAACAACTGCTTAATTGAAAATGACGAAGTAAATGTAACAGCTTACTATCCAACTTTTAATTACGAGAAAAAGAATAAACCAACCAAAATAAACGGAATAGAAGGATATATAGATACGACCAAGTTAGCAGATTTTGATGACTTAGTATATAAAACTTGGGAAGCACTGGGGGTAAAACCGCACCCATTAAAAGATTATTTAGGACTAATGCTGATGGGGGGTGGTGTGCATTGTATTGTCAAATATATTGAAAGAGAAGACTTTAATGATGTTTAATTAATAAAAACCAAAACGATGACTTTTACTTATTCAAACGTAGTATTTGAGGATATTGAATTTCTTAATAACGGTGGAGTTAAGAAAATTAAAATAAGAGGAAATATACCTACTTCCGGCAATGTTACTCATTATCCTTCACCGGATCCTAACGGTTATTATGTTCACGATTATGACACGGCGGCTTTTTCCATTGAAACTAATATTGGGAGTAATATAATCCAACTAGTGCAATATGCCTCGGCAGGATTACCATCGAATTTACCGGCTAAGTTTGAGATGACCACAGATTTTAAATCTATCCCTGGGAAAGGAAATCTTTCTATTGGGTTCAAAAGATCCGTTGGTGGTAGATTGCAGTTCGTTATTGGTGTTACTGATGATCGGATTCAATATGAACCAAATTCAGGAGGCGAGTTTGATTTCGTAATTTATTCAGCCGCATCCGATACCGATACCATCTATCGTTAATCATTGAGTGCTATTTTATTGCTTCGCGAATGAAGTGCTCACTACAATCCCAAAAGACATAATCTTCTCAACGTAAACGAATTACGTTACGCATAGCACTTTTCTAACTGACATCACTCTTAATTGATTGATAGCTGCCCCAACCGGGGCAGCACTTCCCCTCTCGTGTCAGGCGCGCATGACACAACGGGGATGCTCTATCCGCTTAGGACCGCTTCGGCCGTCCGGCGAAACAGTATCCTATTGTGTAATCCGTACTGCTTCGCAGTACACAAAACCTCGCGCCATGTTAGACATCTTACTAGCAATGCTCGGAATTATTATCGAAGAAGAATTAATCGAATAATTACCGTGCTCTCAGAAAAGGTCCCGCTGTGTAAATACGCCGCGGGATTTTTTTATGTTCTTATGTTTTGGAATTTATTAATTAGCCAGTTTTTTGCACGAATATTTTCGTGTGCTAATATTTCTTGTTTTAATTTTTTAATATTCTTTTGGTTTAATTCCGGTTTTTTTATTTCTAAAAATAATTTTCTGGAAAACTGGATTAAATTTTTTATAGCGTCATTTTTTATTTTAGAAAATACTTTGTCTCGATTTATTTGCTTTTCAAAAGCAGCCATAAAATCTAATAAAAAGAAATCGGATTTAATTGCGCTGTCAATAAATTCGTCAAACCTGATTTGTAATAAAAGTATTTTAGCACGAATGGAAAATGATGTGTTTTTTCTACGATGTTGAGTGAGTGATATGTTTAAATGCTTTGGAAGATTTTGTTTTTGGTAATATAGCCGATGTGCGAATGCCCAATTGGCGGCATCTTCTTGTAGATGCGGTAAAAGGTGTGGAATGTGCTGATTTACAATTGTTTCAACTGTAGCATATTCTTGCAGTAAGTGCCCGGCAGTGATGATGTTTGCAAAAGTGACTTCGGAAATTCGACCGTGTTGTAATAATAAATCATTATTCAGCCCAAATTGGTAGAGCTCAAAAATTGACTCCAACGCTTTTTCTTTTCCACGCACTCTTCTACGAACGGCTTGGTTAATTAATAAACGCAGAATAATTTTTTGATCATTAATGTTAAAAGTTCTGATTTTTTGATAAAAAAGAATTTTGATTAAATTAAAATCAAATTCTGGATGATTAATTAACGGGTAAAAATCTACTGAGTTATTTTTAAATTCATTTTTTGATTTTTTTTGAAAAATAGTTTCAGCATCTTTTATTTTTTGTTCAGACAAAATAGATTCAATTTCTTTTATTTCTGCATTGAATCTAATGCTGTGAGCCGATTTAAATTGCTCAAGGAAAAAACGCATCGCAAAAAAATAATCTAAACTTTCTCGCCGATCTTCAACGGATAAATGGCGATGCATTTTTTCGTACAATAAAAAAAGCTGGAGAAAATCAGAAGCAGCATAAATATCTTTTTTGCTCAAGCTTTTTATGTCTCGTTGAACGGATTTCGCAAAATCGGCCTCCCGGCCGCGCTCCAGCAGAATATCTTGCCAGATTCTCGTCTGTTCTTCCGGCTGGTGCTGCAACCGCTCGTGTACCAGGAATTTTTCTAGCTGCTTATTAAGGGCGGACATTAGATTGCGCATCCAGTGGGCGTCAAAGTCGTGCTCGGGGTATAACTGTGCGAATAGATCGACCTTGTTCAACCTGGAAGACTTAAACGTAGGATAGTGTGGCTTCAACAATTCATAGAAGGCCGCGAGCTTTTGTTGGCTATTGCACCAGGGCGAGTGGAGCCAATGTCCGAAGCGTTTCCACTCCGTTTTGCTGATCATTTGGAGGCTTTGACTCAGCTTGGAGCTAAGGAAATTGATATTTTTTTCATGGTGAATCATTTTGTAAAATACTGATAATCAGAAATAAAACAAAAACGATAGTACAAATAAGTAATGGTAAATCATTAAAAATGTCTTTTCAAAGCAATAACTAAAGTAATAGCTTGACGTGTATTCGATAAACAACACTTTCTCTGATGACTAAAAACCGAAAGTTGCTCCGTGGCCTTGGCCGCGGAGCACTTTTGGAATTTGTAATTCTACTGTAATGAAACAATCTACCACTGCTGCCATTTTTGTCTTCCTTCTATTCTTTTGTAGTAATTCGGTTATAGGACAAATTACCCGTCCTAAGTTGGAAAAGTTCGAAAATAGTTTAAATCAAGAAGGAGTAACTGAAGAATCCTCCCCATTAGGATTTTATAGTTTCAATAAAAGTCTTAATAGGCCAAATTTATACTCGAAATCAACATTAAATATCTTTTTTACTCGACAGATTGCATCATATCTTTCTTCTTCTCAGGATTTGTCCCTTAATAGTGGTTTTGCTTTTTTAGATAATAAGGATAATAGACTATCTATTGGTAGGCAATGGAGCAATGTGGGGAATAACTCAACGCAGCTTTTAAGCACAGTTTATTCTCTAGGTATAAAATCGGGTATTAAAGATGGATTTTCGACTTTTTTTAAAGAAAATGACCTTCAAAAAGATATTGGAATTGAGGCGAAAATAACTTTTGTTTTTAAGGGGAAAATATTTTATACGCCGAATACTAATGAATGTCAATTAATAATAAATAGAAAACTACTAGCAAAGAAAATACAAAATGAAATTAATGCTGAATTAGACATTTTGGACACATTGAGAAGTGATTCTAAAAAAATAAATGAAAGTTGTGTTAGTTCAGAAGTTGAAGATCATCGGAATGAACTATATGATAGAATGGGAAAGAAATATAAATTAAAATTTGCAAAAGAAGAGGCACAAGCCATTATCGAAAATAATTGGTATGATTGGGCGTGGACACATTGGCTTTCTCTCCAAGCCTACGTGCCCGTAACTGAGTCTGCATATAATATTTCTGATAATATTTCTACTGCTTTATTCCAACCACGTATTTATAATCCTATTAACGCAGGTATAACCTACACTAATCTTTTTGTCAATGGGCGGCCTTGGTTAGGACGAGTATTTATTTCTACTACACTTTCAGCTTTCCAAAATAATTCTGTAGATGCGGAGGATATTAGTAAGTTTTCTTATGAAACATATCGCAATCAAAACCCGACTAATATTAACACGTTGACTTTAGCTCGTCTTTCTGAAGAAGAAGTTTATGTAGGAGAATTTGAACGATTTTGGACTACCCGTTTTGAGGGGACATTGGTCTGGATGCCATTTGAATGGATTGGCTTGAGAGCATCGTTTGAGCAAAATTTTGGTGATTATGATGCTTTGGATTGGCGTTTAGGTATCCCTCTGAGTTTTCAAGATAAAGAAGGAAAACGAACGATCAACTTTGAATTACAATGGCGAGAAATTAATAAAACCCATAGTGTGGGTATAAGTATCGGCTTACCATTTGGACAACCTCTTTACGAATAAAAAAATTATCTCATGCGCTCTCCTCTCATTTTACTGACTTTATTTTTTCCATTTTTATTATCTGCTCAATTTGCCGGCATTGGTGTCGGTGCGGGCGGTGCCTCTTCTGCTTTTGATTACGGCGAGCAGGTAGATGCCATTAATGAATTTGATAGTCAACGTAAACTTGGTGGCACTGGCGGGATTAAATTCGATTTTAACCTCGGTTCTGAAAACTTTAAATTAACCCCCGAAATTTTTATTATTCAAAACGGCTCCCGAGAATTTTATACAGAATTTAATGCACTCCAAAATGATATTATTAATCGGCGCGTCCAATTAGATTATTTAGGTTTATATATGCCGCTTAATATTTATATCCCTATCGACGATGGCAATGGTGTTACGGATTATACGTATCACGGTATTATTTTTAACGCCAGTGGTTTTATCGATTATGTAATTAATGCGGCTATTGATAGTGATGGTTTTGAAAAAACAGAAGTCGCTTTTCGTTCAAATGCCGATAAAATTGACTTTGGCTTTTCATTCAATTTTGGCTTTGTATTTAACGGGATGTTTATGAAGTTTGGCTACGACCAGGGCATTCGAAATATTGAATTTTATAATGCCTTGGGAGATGTAGACGACGAGAATTATTTAGTAAATAATAATGGCTTCACGCTGACGGTGGGGTATTTGTATAAAATTGAATAATTCTCTGGGTTGGCTATCGAAGAGAGTATTTAAGATCAAACTTTTGCGAAACATCTGCATACTACTCTCGCTTCGCCGCCGCTCGCGCGAGCCGATCATTCATCGTTTTGCCGAGGCCAGTATCTGGGAGTTTTTCTACCAGGATCACGTCCAGCCCCATAGCATCGAGTTGATGCATGGCGAAATAAAGGCGCTGACCTGCTTCACTTAGATCCTCCGTCGGGCTCAGTTGTACCTGATGTGCCGCCGGTATCTGCTCAAAAGATCGACTCAAACTGATGATCCCAATCTTGTCTGTGGAATAATCCGCGAAGGCAGCCTCTACACGTTCCAAAAGTAGCAGCGATGTATGCGGTGAATAGTGAAACGGCAGCATGCCGGGCCCAACGGGCGTCTTGTGTTCCAAGTTTTGCACACGAAGTGTAGTGCCTACCACCTCTTCGAGTTGCTCTAATGGGATAGCCCCGAGCCGAAATACAATGGGGTGTCCGTCTCGAAACCCAACGATTGTTGATTCGAGTCCTTGGCGGCAAGGACCACCATCAAGGATATAAGGAATTTTGCCGTCGAGCTGGTTTTGTACATGCGCGGGTGTCGTCGGACTGATATAACCAAACGGGTTAGCGCTCGGTGCCGCTAGTGGTGTATCTAGCTGCTGGAGTAAGTTCAGCGTGAGCGGATGGTCCGGTACGCGTACTGCGACCTCTGGTAAACCAGCCGTTACCAGATCTGGAACTATCGATTTTTTCGGTAGAATCATCGTCAGTGGCCCGGGCCAAAAGGCAGCAGCTAATTGCTGCGCTACGGGAGGAATATCTGTAACGTAGCGGTCGATCGTTTCGATACCTGGCAGGTGGATGATCAAAGGGTTGGTCTGAGGCCGTTGCTTAGTTGTAAAAATCCGGGTGACGGCCGTTTCGTTGAGTGCATTAGCAGCCAATCCATACACCGTTTCAGTAGGAATGGCCACAACTTCCCCGGCCAGTAAGTGCCCGGCTGCTTTCTCAATATCTTGCCCAATTGCTGTTATCACAGTTCGCTCATTTTTCGGGCCGAAAGATACGCAAAAGCCCGCTAAGTCTGGATTTGTAGAGTAATTTGGCATTTGATCAATTTATAATATGCTTTATAACAATAAATTGACCATTTGCCGATTTTCTCCTTGGATTTATCGTCGAAGCGTGAATTCTATTCTTTTTCTACTTATCATAATTATACCGACGAACTGCTCCACACAGAACATCAACCAACCCGAATTCCTGCATTTTTAAACCACTATCGGGTGACCGGTAACAAAATTTTTTATGATGAGAACCTTAAATCTTAATTGGATGAGTCACCAACGTTGGCCCACCTTCAGTATGTTGATGATGGCGTTGTTGTTCCTGTTTCCACAACCTGTAGCACGTAGCTATCGCTTGCAGCGAACCCGACGTCGGGATCCTAACCCACCTCACGTCAATGATTTTTTCGTAGCGCATACCCGCCGCGCGCTCGCCGAAATGGAGCGAACCGGTATCCCGGCAAGTCTTACCTTGGCACAAGCCATTTTGGAAAGTGGCTGGGGACGTAGTGATTTAGCGATTGAAGCACACAACTTTTTTGGAATTAAACAACGTGACTGGCCTTGTGGCTATTGGTATAAAAATAGCCACTACCGCTGCTACGATGATGTGAATGCATCTTTTCGGGATCACAGTGATTTCTTATTACAGAAAGTGGCGATTCAGAAGTTGTTGAGAGGGAAGCGCCAAGACTACAAGACTTGGACTGGCACTTTGGTAAAAATTGGTTATGCTGAGGACCCCGGTTACGCCGTCAAGCTAAACAATCTCATTGCCAAATACCGGCTCGATCGACTTGATCTGGTGGTACTGGCAAATCGATCTGGACGATAATTTCGGGAGGGCATTGGCCCTCCTTTTTATTTTGTCATTAAACGGCCGAGCAATCTTTACATAGGCCTTTCAAGATCAAATGGGATACTTGAATTTGATAACCATCGGGTACCGAAAAATTGGGGCTAATTACCTCTTCAAGGCAAGTTGTATGGCCACAGGATTGACAGTGAAAGTGAGCATGTTCGTCGTGATGTTCGTGTACATCACAATTGTTATTACAGAGGGCGTATTTGGTGGTGCCGCTGCCGTCGAGTGCTTGGTGAATGAGGCCTTTCTGCTCGAAGGTTTTGAGCGTTCGATAAAGGGTGATCCGGTCAGGTTTGTTGAGCATTTGCTCAATATCATTATTAGACAAAGCCCGTTCTCCAGCTTCAATGAATATTTGTAGTACCTCCTTACGGATAGGTGTTTTTCTTAACTTGTGAGATGTCAATAGGTTGGTAATATCAGCACGCATATACATTCACGTTTTTCTTGTTCTACAAAGATATTACTTTTCAGAAACAGATGATGGAATGATTTTGCCGTTTTCTTAGCGTTGTTGCATAAATGGCTCAACAATAAAGCGCCTTCTCGATTAACTCAAGAAGGCGCCTTATGCCATATAATGACTTTGATAAACTAACAGGCTTTTAATCCTGTTTTGCGAATACTTTGCGTAGCAAATCGGTATTGCGTAGGGACTTATCCTTACGGATGTCATTTTCTTTTTCTTCGATCAGACCATACATGCCGACCAATGCTTTGTTGGTGACGTACTCATCCAGCTCTGGATTGACCTTTTTGACAAACGGTAATTTATTGTGAGCATTTACGACTTTGCGCCAGTAAGATCGAGCATTCACTTCGTCGAGGGACGTCTGAATCACTGGCATGAACTCTTTGAACAATTGTTGATCAGTCGTTTTTTCCAAATAACGTGTCGCGGCATCTTTTTCACCCATCAGAATATTCATCGCATCTTTGAATGTCATCTGCTTGATGGCACTTACAAAAATCGGTTTGGCTTTGTTGGCTGCATTTTCTGCGGCTCGATTGAGCAAGGTGATCATTTTCTGCTCCGAATCTTCAAAACCCGGTACTTTCTTTACTTTGGAGAAAACCTTGCGTGCTTCTTCTGGGATGAGAATTTTGTAAGGACTTTTCAAATAACCATCTTCGGCAGAGAGATAGTCGACCGCTTTACCAACGCCGACATTTAGGGCTTCTTTCAGACCGTTACCCACTTCTTCCTGAGAAAGGCCGCCACCACCACTTACTTTATCTTTTGCTTTTTTCAATAAACCGTTTAGATTTTGAGCTGGCAAGGCTGCGGCGATTGACAAGCAAAGCAAACAAGTTATTAATTGCTTCATTGTTTTATTTTTTATGATGTTCAAATAAGGTTCAATAGAAAATCATTCCTTCCATCTTCTCAATAAACCTATCGACAATAATAATGCCTCAGGCTGAGAAATACCCTTAAGACCAAGTTAAAACCGTTTAAATAACGTTTATTATCGGCCAGTAGTATCAATCTCAGCGTTACTGGGCTTGCTAAATAAGCTTTCGTCAGTCAGTGTACCACTATATTTTGCGGTACTGAATGCCCGAGCGTAGCGTTGCTCGCCGAAGCCTTCTTCCGTCCAGCGATAACCCGTATAAGCTTTGGGAGTTAATATTCCATCGGTTTCGACCCAGTCGTAATCCAAAGCATTGTATTGCGTTGCGCGAGAAGCATCGAAATAGGTGACGGAGTAGATAATGAAATCAATTTGGAACGTTTGCGGATCGATATACAAAATGTACTGATCATCGGGGGCATCACCGATACCTTCACCAAAGGTGGCTTTGATGCGCTCGTAGGCCTGACCGTTGGCAGTCGTTGAGCCGATATCCTCCAGTTTTACCCCCGGATCCGTAAGTACAAAGGGCAAGGCGACAAAGTAGAAATGCAAATTGTGTACAAAGCGTGGCGACTTGCCGGGAAACGCAGCCAGATTGGGACTTACCCAAACATCCTCGCCGTCAAAACCCAGCTGATAACTGGCTGTTTCTATACGGGTGCGACGACGCTGTAGGTCAATAAAATGCGTCTCCGCATCAGCACTATCCCCCATAGTATACTCTAGTTGTTGCATACTTCGCCAGTGGTCGAGCCCGCCGTGGGCATCTAATACTTTCTGGAAAGTAAGGGGTAGATTGGGTATTGAAACGGTAGTTGGCGCTGTTTCTTGGGAATTACAAGAAAACAAGCAAATCAATGGCATTAGGAGATAAAATAAGGACTTTTTCATACTGTTTTTGATCGGTGATAATAAAGCAAATGGAGATATAACGACGCCAAAGATAAGGGCTTTATGAAATCTAGTTGACGAATATTATCAATGCGCCTCGCTGGACTTGTCAACAAAAAGGTTGTATATTGTTTTTCCTCGCCTTCACTATCGCAATCAATTAAATCAACGTTTGGGAATCAAAGGTTTTGCTTTTCGACAGTTCGATGCATTGCGAAAATGAGTATGTTTGGCCTCAACTTATAGTTCGAATAGACTCGGAATTCGATTTAAAAACTGATTTTATTCTGTATGGTTCATGTCGCAATAATTGACGACGAGCCTCGAAGCATTGCCACTTTGGAAAATATGCTTCGTGATTATTGTCCCGATCTTCAGGTACAAGCTTCCGCTCGGTCGGTCAAGGAGGGAATCACTTTATTAGAAAAACAACAACCAGAACTGTTGTTTCTAGATATCGCTATGCCCGATGGGAGTGGCTTTGAGTTATTGGAAAAGGTACCTCAGAAGCAATTCGAAGTGATTTTTACGACCGCTTTTGAACAGTATGCTATCAAGGCCTTTGATTTTTCGGCGATGAATTATCTACTCAAACCGATTAATCCCGAGCGGTTACAACAAGTAGTGGCACAGTATCAGGCCGCAAAGAATGACCAATTCCAGACCCCTCGCTACGATATATTAAAAAATGCGCTTAACGATGAATTTTCGCGCATCGCACTACCCTGCCTTGATGGCATCCAGTTTGTCGAATTGAATGATATCATTTACTGTGAGGCGGATTCCAACTACTGCACATTTTTCCTTAATGACGATTCTAAGGTCGTCGTTTCTCGCTCCTTGCGTAGCTACGAGCAGTTATTGGCCGATTCTCATTTTTTTCGTCTCCACCATAAATACCTCGTTAATTTGCGCTATGTGAAAAAATATATACGCGGGAGTGGTGGCTACGTTATTCTCGAAAATGGGGTGCATTTGGACGTTTCTGTACGTCGAAGAGATGAGTTTTTACAAAAAATTGCCATTCTGACACGCTTGCGTTAAGGTCAAAAACACTTTTCCGGCAAATCTCGACATTTAGAGATTCAAACGTGACACTTAGACAATCGCGCTGGCTCTACTTATCGTAATCCATTAATTTTACTTCAACATCAATCCTCAAATACTAATTCGATGATCTGAAATTATGATCAGCCATGAAAATTAAAAAACAAACAATCCAAAGCTTGCACAAGCAAGTCTCTATTCAAATACCAAAGAACCAACTGAAGAAATGTAAGGGTGGTGGTGGCATTTCCCATGATATTATTATTTGGCCATAATGGCCAATCGAAGGCGTAAAGACATCACGGGGTGCCATCAATGCCCTTTAAATTGGAACAGATGATTTAGAGTTAAAAAAACTAAAAACGATACCTGTTCGAAGTACCGGATGACGAATTAATTAGATGCTGAGGTGCTTCGGCGAAATAATATTTAAGAGGTTGATAAGCAGAATTGATGTTGGAGAGAAGTTAGGGTATTTCCCGTGACTTCTCTTTTTGTTGTTTGATCAAAACACACATGCGAAAAGCTGTATTACTTGCCCTGTTCGTCACTTTGTTGGCCTGGCGGCCACTGTGCGCCCAAAGCCCTAAGCTGATCCAGTTTAGCCTAGAAGACGGCTTGCCCTCCACCGAAGTTTATGACCTCTTAGAAGATCATCAAGGTTATCTCTGGATCGCTACCGACCACGGCTTGTGTCGCTATGATGGTTACACTTTTCGAATTTTCACTACAGAAGATGGCCTGACGGACAATACGGTCTTCGATCTTCTCGAAGATGAGGCTGGGCGCATTTGGACCACGACTTACGCTGGAGGGATTAGTTACTGTGTAAATGAACGCTGCTATCCGCATCCTTCTAATGCCAAAATTATTGAATTACTAGGTACGAATTATCCCGATGGCATTAGTTTTTTATCCGATGGCACCATGCGATTGACTTCTTCTTTGTCCCGAGTGTTGGAACCACGAGTTATAGAAGTGGATACAAAAGGTAATGTGCGATTAGTGCAGAATTGTCTTCGACTTGAAAAACAACCAGGTTTTGGCCCAAATCGAGAACATGCTATTGCTACCATTGATTCTATTAAGAGCGGAATCTTACAACCGGAGTATCAACGTAACTATATTCGTGTCGGCCCTAATGAACACCTTTTGACATCTTATCGGTCGGTTATTCGCTGGTCAGAGGAAAGCCAAATCTTTGACCGAGCTGATTTAGACCATCAGATACTTTCCTTTTATCAAGATCGAGAAGAAAATGTTTGGGTTGGACACTTGGTTGGAAAGGGGATATCCTTTTTACCGAAAGGGCGATTAAGTGAAGCGTCCACGGAATCCTTCCTAAAAGGTAGGACGATTGCGGATATTCATCAGGATCGAGAAGGTAATCTCTGGTTCTGTACACTCGAAGATGGGTTGTACATGATGCCCTCTTTGGTTTTTAAAACTTATGGAAAAGAGGATGGGGTGGCCGATCCTAAGATCACCTCCTTAGGGAAGAATCTTGATAATCGAGTGTATTGCTCCAGCTATGGTGGGCAGTATTTTTTTGTAGATGCCGATCAACCTTTAGAATTAATAGGGAAGCCGAGAACTAATGTGCCGGCCTATGATGCAGTGACCCATCCGGATGGGACGTTGTTTTTTACCAGCGGAAATATTTTTGAAAATGGAACACTCAGACGCCTTGGACCCCGTGAAAGAGCAAGCAATTCGAAATCGGTACTTTGCCTACGTAATGGTGATATTTTGTTTGGTCGACCACTGGGGATTTCCATTTTTCGAAATAAGATTTATCAAAGCATGTTGCCTATTCCGCGGGATCTTTTCAAATACATAACGGCTCTGCACGAAGAACCTGACGGCAGTATTTGGATGGGGACACTCTCGGGAACTTTTGTTTATCAAAAAGATACACTGATCGATATGGCAACATTCGATGAGCGGTATCGAATTCGTGCCTCTGATTTTGTCCGGCACCCTGAAGGGCATCTCTTTATTGCGACTAAAGGCCTGGGGTTGTTAATCAGAAAAGGCGAAGAATTACACCAGTTGACCGTCGAAGATGGTTTGAATGGCAATATGCTTCGGACTGTTTTTTTGGAAAATGACTCGACTTTATGGCTTGGTAGTAATCTGGGACTTAATCGGGTCATTTTTAGTACAGATAGTCTCTTTCATCCCCTCCGGATTGAAGGTTATCGTACTTCAGATGGGCTACCCTCGGACGAAATCAATCACGTACTCAAGGCCAATAACCTGATCTGGCTCGCGACGAGTAAGGGCTTGACTTATTTTGATCCTCAAGACTTAAAGCCTTATGCTATTCCACCACGGGTACACATCACACAAGCTTTTATCAAGGGGGAAGTATGGGACACCACCTCGACTCGACAACTCAACTACGACCAAAACGATTTGTCCTTTCAATTTCTGGGTATAAGCGTACGAGACGCCGACCGGAATCGGTATCGCTACCGTCTTCAGGGCTATGACGATCAGTGGATAGAGACGTCAACTAGGGAAGCTAACTTTACCAATTTGCCATCAGGAGACTATACTTTTGCGGTCACTGCTTGTAACAATAAAGGCTATTGGCAACCGGTTCATCAAACCTTGCAGTTTTCGATTGCTGCTCATTTCACAGATCTTTGGTGGTTTCGGCTGGGCGTAAGCTTATTGGTGGCCTTCTGCATTTACTTGCTAATTCGGGCGTTGCTGGCGCGGCAGCGTACCCGGGAGACTTTGGATCGACGCATTATAGAATCAGAACAGAAGGCCTTACGAGCTCAGATCAACCCCCATTTTATTTTCAATGCGATGAATAGTATCCAGTATTTTATCTCGGGGAATGACAAGAAAAGGGCTAGCATCTACCTCTCACGATTTTCTATGCTCATGCGTAAAATTCTGGAAGACTCTCGTAAAAACCTCATTGCTTTGGAAGAAGAGTTGGACAACTTACGCCATTACTTACAATTAGAGCATTTACGCTTCCCGGATAAGTTTACCTATCAAATCAAGGTCGATCCCGAGTTGGATCCCTTTGAGGTAGAATTACCACCGATGATTATCCAGCCCTTTCTGGAGAATGCCATTTGGCACGGATTAATGCCTAAGACTGAGCCCGGGCAATTGTGGTTGATTTTCCGTAAAACCGACACCGGGATGTGCTGTGAAGTAATTGATAATGGCATCGGTCGAGTCGCTTCTCAGCAAAGCAAAAAAGACAAGCGTCATCGTTCTACCGGCATCCAAAATACCCAAGAACGGATTCAGGTGATTAATTCGATGTTCAAAAGTCATATGACCCTAGAAATCGATGACCCTACGGATGCTAATGGCAACAGCTTGGGGACACGGATTAAGATTGACATCCCGCGGTTTCGTTAAAACACCTACAACCTCTCTCCTTTTTTTATGTTACACAATCGGTATGATCCTGTGATCGTATCGTGATACTTTTCCCCTAATTTTGTGGAAAGACATTCTGCTTTAAGCGTTAAAATTATTTGATAAAAATAAATGGATATGAAACATGTCATTTTGTTAGGACTGGCTATGCTACTTGCAGGATCAGCTTGTACACAGCGACAGGGTGCAAAAAGCAATGATAAGGTCGTGCCTATTGAACAGTACATTAAAGGAAAATCGTACGATAAATATCAGGTGGCAACTTTTGCCGGCGGTTGTTTTTGGTGCACTGAGGCTGCCTTTGAACGCATTGAAGGCGTTGTAGATGTTATCAGTGGATATTCTGGAGGAACGAAGAAATATCCGACCTATTACGAAGTGGGAGATGGTGGAACGGGACATGCTGAAGCCATTCAGATTTATTATGACCCCGAAGTGATTGATTATAAAACACTGTTGAAAGTCTTCTTTGTTGCGCACGATCCTACTCAACTCAATCGGCAAGGACCAGATGTCGGATCGGAGTATCGTTCAGCGGTTTACTATCACGGTGAAGAACAAGCCACTCAGGTGAAAAGCTATATTGAAGAGCTTGAACGCAACGGTAAGTTTGCCAAGCCTATCGTAACCGAAGTGGCTGCCTATAGTGAATTTTGGGTAGCAGAAGGCTACCATCAGGACTACTATGAACTTCATCCGGAGAACCCCTACGTACAGCGTGTGAGCCGTCCCAAAGTCGAAAAGGTGAAAAAAGTATTTGCCGATTTATTGAAAATGAAGTACCGGAAATAGCCATTAGGCGTCGAAAACGCCTTGAAAAGCCGAATATGTAGCTACTTATTCGGCTTTTTTTGGTCGATCCGCTAACGCATTGTCATTTTGGGCGATAAAGGAAGTATATTCAATTGGAAAACCGAGAAAGTATTCAAAGCAACCATGCTATGAAACATTCGAATACATTCTCTAAACTGCCCGTCAGGCAATTAAAAACAAAAACAAATGGAAGCAAATGTCATGTTCGTCACTGGAATTCTATTCCTAACTACCCTCCTTCTTATTTTCATTTTTTACAACAGCTGGAAAGACTTGGTTGTTAAAGCCAGAAAGCTTCGGAAAAAAATATCTGATCTGCTCATTAGTGATGATTTATACGATCGCATCAAAAAGCAGGAGGAAAAGAATTTCTTTTTAAAATATGCTAACATCGAAGGGGCATACGATAAAAATAATAAGCCTTTTCGAACCATCACCGCTACGCAATTTATTCTCCAGGCAATTCAGAGTGCAAACTTAGGGAATAAGCTTGAGCGTGTTAATGATCATATTGTTCGGCTTAAGATGCCCGGTAATTTCCCTCAAAATGGGAGAGTTGCCAGTCAATCCTTCACTTCAGAAACCGCGGCTTGTGACTGCACATGTCTTCCATATTGCGACACAGAAGTAGAGCTAGATATCACTTATCTCGAAACGCTCAATAGTGCTTACGAAAGCTATGTACAAGTTTTGATGGGTAGTGATGGTCAACTGGGCGTGGTTTGTCCTTGTGCCGGAGGTACCTACTGCGAATGGAATGCGCGAATGCTGCAACAATTTATCGTCAATACGGATGAATGGGATTTACGATCGGTCTCCATTTTTGATCAGAATTGTAGATTATTATCGTCTTCAACTTTCACTAGCCTGTCAAGCACATTTGGGAGTAGTAACTATGTCTTGGTTGAGATGACCGGGCACGCAGCAACACTCAATGAAGAATGGCTTAAGGTTTATTTTGAATGGTACGATAGCAAGCAGGAGGCTTTTAAATGTGTTTCCTTATGTATTAGGAATCCAGTTGAAGAAACGCCAGAGAATCCTGATACGAAAGCTTTACAACAGCGCGAAACAGCTGGTGTGAATAAGGCGTACGCCGAGCAGAAGGAATTGGCAAAGCAACTTAATCAAAAACAAAAAGCGCCCAAAGAGTAACCAATTCTTTTTTAAAAGACTCAAAACGGCTTGTTTTGGGCTAGATTCCACAAGAGACATTAATTAGATTCCCTGATTTTTGTATCTTAATAAGGTAAGGCAGTCACAGCTGCCTTACCTTTCTCCGTTTCTGAAAAGATCGATAAGATAACACCCATTATGCGCTTGCTTTACCTTATGCTGACCCTTTTGGTGTCGTCGGTTCAGTGTGATTTACTCGCTCAAACCACGGAGCAAAAGTACGTACGTAGCTTGGTTGATAGCGTTCGGCACTTGAGTTTTAAAAAACCGAAGAGGGCAATGAAGCATGCAGTAGAGGTTGAGCAAATTGCCCAGCAGATTCAATGGGATTCGATGGGGTTGTTTAGTTTAGAAAAGCAATATGTGATTACTGGATTATTGCTGAAAGAAGATACCCTGGCGAGTGAGATTCTGAGTCGTTTCGATCGTTTACTCGAGAAAAGTAAAGCCAACCTACCTTCTAATGTTGTTCGAGCGTTTCAGCACCAAAGAAAAATCAATCACGCCAATTACTTGCACAGTATGGGCAAGGAGCTAGCTGCTCTAGGTAGTGTTCAGTCCGTTTTCGTCGAGCTTGATTCAAATTTTCAAACCTATAATGATACCGCGAACTATAAACAGGCCTGTGCCGTCCTACAAGAGATTTATAAGGCTAGAGGGGACTTGACCCAAGCCATCTTCTACCTTAACAAAGGAATGAAGGTACAAGAGACGATCTACGATCAATTGAAATTAGGAGACTTGTTGTTTGATAATCGGGCCTATGAGAAAGCAGAGCGTTATTACTTGAATGCTTATCAGCAGCCCAAAACTAAGAGTAATACCTTTTTTTTGACCATGGCAGTCAGCGGCTTGACCCAAACTTACTTAGAACGTGAAGCTTTCACGGAAGCGTTGGAGTTGGTACAAGATGTAAAATCATATTTACTAAAGCGCAATCAACAACCCTTCAATATTAGCTTGTTGGCCGGACAAATCCATTTGGCAAAAGGAGCTTATGGTTCTGCGATGCGGGAAACCCAACAAGGCTTACAATGGGTCAAAGGAAGGTACAAATCAGATCGACCACACTATCAATACGCCCGGTTTACCAAATTACTGGGAGATATTGCTTTTGCCAGGGGGGATGAAGATGGCGCTTTACTGTATTATGAGTTAACTCTGCAACATCTAATACCAGACTTTGTAGACAAAACGCCTTCGCTCGCTCAGATCGATCACGAAAAGGAAGTATTGGAAGTCCTAAGTCAAAAATTACAAGTCCTTCGCCATCTGGAATCAGGGCAGATACAAATCAGTATAGATTTTGTTGAAACATTGAGTTTATCTACGGCGCTACTTGATCAAATTCGGCGTGGCTACATCGCAGATCGTGATAAACAATTTTTGTTAGATCAAACTTACGCTGTCTATGCGGCTGGCATTGGTTATTATGAAGAACGCCAAGCGATTACGGAAGCCTTTGACCTCTATCAATCGAGCCGAGCCGTAGTGCTGACCGAAAATGTATTGACCCGCCGGGCAGAGTTGCATCCAAATGTGGATCAGGAATTGGTTGCCGATATCCGTCGTGTTCGTAAGGAAGCCATGCAAATATTATCTGCCCTTGAGCGCACCACCGATACTCAGGAGAAAGAAAGCTTTCGAGGACAACTCGCTGAGCTCAAAATGCAGCAAAAGCAATTGCGGATGCAACTGGAGCGCCAATCCGCGTGGCCGGGAATAACTCATTCATCCGAACATTTATCCGTTGCGGATATCAAATCCCAATTATTGGAACCCAATCAGGGGTTGCTGCAATATTTTGCGGCTGACAGTACCTTGTATGCCTTCTTGATTCACCCCCTAATAAATGAGGTTCAACTTTTCGCCTTGCCCTATTCTGAGCAGCTCCAGCAAGATATTCAAGCATACAATCAGCAGCTGATGGAAAAGAAACCATTCCGGGAAGATGCTTATGCGCTGTATCAACAACTAATTGCGCCTATTTTTGCAGAGCAGAGCTTACCGGAAAAGTTAGTACTCATGGCTGACGGCGATTTGGATTATTTACCATTTCAAACCTTACTAACCCGTCCGGCTGCTACTGATGCTTCGACTCGACAGTTGGCTTTCCTGTGTCATGAAACAGCCGTAACCGAGAATTTTTCTTTGGAATTAATGGCTAGCCGGCATCGGCAACAAGCTTCTGCATCCATTATTCATCAGGATGCTTTTTTGGTATACGCTCCAGAGTATGATGCTACTTTGGGACCAGGCCTGGATCGGGATCAATCGAATGCCTCCTTACCCGGAGCACAAAGAGAAGCTAATTATTTGCAGGAGCATTATGGAGCCACGATTTATCGAAATCCCGATGCCACCATGGAGCATTTTGTTGATCATTGCCCATCGGCAGAGCTGATTGTGTTCACCGGTCACGCGAAGGATGAGCGTGAAAAACCAGATGCTTCTCATCTTCGCTTTCTCGATAATCAAATGTTGACGCAAGCGCAAATTTATCAGCTTAATTTATCCGCAAAGCTGGTGATTCTTAGCGCTTGTCAGACGGGGACTGGGGAGTTCATGCGCGGAGAAGGTTTGCTTAGTCTGGCCCGTAGCTTTGCCTACGCAGGGGCTAATAGCGTATTATCTACGCTTTGGGAAGTAAAAGATGGGCAGACCCAAAAATTTATGACCTTTTTGATGCCGGAGCTTGCGAAAGGCCATCCTATCGATGAAAGCTTCCAGGCCGCTCAGCGTGCATATTTGAGCAGCCCGGATATCGAATTAGATGACTTGCACCCTTACTACTGGGCTGCTTTTCAGATTACAGGCAGTAATGATCCGATAAAACTGGATAAAGTTTTGCCTTGGTGGCAAAGCAAATTCCTGCTTTTGGGTGTGTTGGGTTTATTAGGCTTTCTGGGCTTTTTCTGGTGGCGCAGTTAGTTGAAATAAGCTTTTAAGGCAGCTAGTCGCTTGGCGTAGTAAGGATCTGTATTCAATTCGTCGATGCGGGCTTTGATTTGCTCCTTTTGTGCCGCATCGGGCTTTTGCTCGTAGAGCGCCACCTTAGCCAGCAATTGTAGAAATTTAGTCTTGGTAAGATTGAAATTACGCTGATCGTAGTTCGGTTGACTCGACCGATCGATGGCTAATTGTAAGGTGTTTTGTGCTACAGAGTAATCTCCTAATCGAAAGTGACAAAGACCTTCTACATAGCGTGCGGCCAGATAATTTGGTTGGGAAGCATCTACGGTTTGGGTTAATTTGAGGCACTTAATATATTCTTGATTGCGGTAAGTCGTTTCAATAGCTGTAGCCCAGTTTTCGGTCGCATCGCCTTTGGTGGCCAACTCAAGGCGGAGCATTTCGGAGCTGGATAAATCCTGGACGAGCTGTTGTAAGTTCGGGGATTGATTTTTCCACCACCACCAGCCTGCGATCAAGACGAGCCCGGCACCAAGCATTAAGGCACGCAATGTTTGGCGGCGATTTTTCTGGGGCGCAGCGGGTCCGGGAGGTGCGGGAGTGATGGGGGGAAGGGATTCTGACCAGGTTGCGATTTTTTGTACAATAGGATCATCGATCGGACTTTCTGAAGTCGCGGAGGCCTTATTAAGCTCTGCAAGACCGGTGAAAATTAAGCGATAGTCGTCCACGGTTTCTCGCCACTGCGGATCATCTTGCATGCGTTGTTCAAAGGCTTCTCGTTCGGATTCTGTTAAATTACCAGCTAAATAATGTTGTATCAGTTCTACGTCATCCATCAGGTATTATTTACGGTTTTTGATCTTGTTTAATAGTACTCTTAATTTTTCAATACACTTAAATCGACGTTGGCGTACTGCTCCGGTACTGGCGATATTTAATTTCTCCATAATGGCATCGTCGGCATTTTCTTCCATAAAAGTCAGGGTCAAAACGTTTTGACAACCTTCATCTAACATGCCTAATAGTTTTTCAACTAAGTAAGCCATAGCTTCTCGTGAATATTCGGAATCTGTGTCTGGGTTTTGGCGATAATTTTGATAAACGGTATGCCAATTATCCAGCATGACCTCTTTGTTGCGCTTTTGTTTATCAAAGTGTTGCCTAACCTTTTTGTGACCGATGCCAAATAAATACGTCTTTAGACTACTTTGCAAAGGTGGTTGTAGTTTGCCCGTTTTTGCATTAATACAAAGTGTGGCAAAGGAAGCGGAGTAAATATCCCGGATCGTTTCATCGTCCAGGCCATAAGCCTTGTGAAAATAACCACCAAACTCACCCCAATAGCTATGGAATAATTGTTTTGCGGTTATTTCATTTCCCTCACTTAGCTGCCGTAGTAGCTTCTCGTCTTGTTGGTGTTCTCTGTCCATTAATCCCGTGAAAAATTAAGTTGTTAGGGATTGGTTATTAAAAAATTGAATTTACTCTGATTTTTTATTGGAAGAGGTTTGAATTAAACTCTAAAATGAAAAGAATTTGATTTTATACCAAGGTGTACCCTTTACACCGATTTGGAATGACCCCCATTTTTTTGTCTCAAAATATTTCAAGATAGGCTTAAGCCCAGCTTGTTGTTTCAATAGATGTTTAAAGTGTGTTGGGGATTAGATTTTGGAAACGCTTTGATCAATAATTTGCTTAGCGGATGCTCAAAAATCGGAGTTTAGCCCAAGCTAAATGATGGTTTTTGGAAAGAAGTATCAACAAATTAGAGGACAAAGAAGTCCGATTGCTAAATCTCAAACACGCTCTTAAAATAGGATAAATTTTTTATCCCTCACCAAATTTGGGCTAAGGCTTAATAAAAAAACAGAAAATATTGGAGCTACAAGATTTTTTCATGCACGATTTGATAAAATCTAAGGACTAAGGTAACGGACATTGAAATGTGAAGATTAAGAGATTGATATCAACACGCAATATTTTAAAGTAGCTTAATGTGTAGAAGTCGCACACCTCAAGTGGAGTGCGGCTTTTTTATGGTCTTAATCCTCCACGATTGACAATCATTCTTGCAAGTGTGAATGGATTAGAGTCGAAATTTTTTTAAAGTCCATTTCTCTATTATTACTTTTCATGCCTAACTTTATGAGCTAATAGTCCAGTTTCCCGCACTAGCTTTTATCTAACCACTCGCTTGGCAGATAGCGTAATTCGTTATAACCTAGCTACGGGTGGATACTTTTTGACGTATCTTCAACACAATTGATCATGGCAACCGATACACCTCCTACAAACTCATCGTGGCGCACTTACGCGCCGATTTTAGTTTTACTCTTTCTTACTATTGCGTGGATTGTCTACGGACAACTAAATTCTAATGAGCCATCGCCGGCTACACCACCGGCACAGCCTCCAAGTCATATCCCCGAACCATCCGAGGCACTGATGCCTTCGGCTGCACCCGTGGAGGAACCGCAATCTGTACCTGAGCCTCTACCGGCCTCTACAGTCGGTGCTTTTGAGCGGAATGCTTATCTGGAGAAATATGTCCGGGAAATGCGTTCGAAAGATTACCAAGTGGAGATAGAGACGCCCCGTCCCGATGCGCAAATGCGACTCGAGAACGGAGCTTATCTCTTTGCATTAAAAGGTAAAATAAGTGGTATGAAGAAACTTCCGCCGGTGCAAGTATTAATCTTTACTAATCAGCCAGAGGCTTTTGAAGCCTACCAACCTGTGTTTAGACAAGAGTTGTTTATATCCAATACAACGGGTGAAGATATTTTCTCTTTTCGCGCTAATCTGGCGATGCCAGCCGGCCGCTATTATTATTTGATCGAAACAACAACGGATGGAGCACTTCTTGCCGCTGATGGATTTGAAGTACGATAATGTAATAATGTATGTTTTGCAGGCCGGAAGGGGAAGAGAAAGGTTGGGAAGATTGCTATCCCCCCAACCATTTCTTAGTTATTCCAATTACGATGTGTATGGCACTTTTAATCGTTGGTAATTTCAATTCGGTTATGGCTACCTTTGCTGCTACTCATACCGTAGCGTTCTAACATCTCTTTATATTTAGGCACTAGGTTGCGGGGTAGGGTTTCATCATTGATGCTGATTACACCTGCCTCGACTTCTAGTTTAATGCGTTTAGTAGAACTATTAATGAGTCCATCGGATGTAAGCTCGGCTTTTAGTTCCTCGGAGAAGCGCTCCATTTCGTGCGCGCGCCGTTCTTGTAACTTTGCCATCTGCTGGTGCTTCTCCTCCATTTCCTTATGTAAAGCGTACATTTTTTCTTCTAGCGCACGCGCTTGTTCTTCAATGGCTCGACGACTTTCTTGGGATTGAACACGCATCTGCTCGGACCTTTCTAGCATCACTTTTTCCTCCGCTCTCATAGATTCTTCAGCTTGATACAAGCTTTGGGTTTGTGCTTTCATTTGTTGCTCTCTGACCATTTCCACTTCGGCTAGTTGGCGTTTGAGCTGTTCTATCCGCTCCTTTCTTTCTGCTTCGCTCAAATCCTCCGTTTCTTCCATTGCTTCCATCAATTCCTCGTGCAGTTCTTCCTGACGATCCGCCATTTCTTCCATGATTTCCTCCAAAGCTTCTTGGGCTTCTTCCATACGTTCTTCCATGCGTTCTTGCCGATCTTCCATAAGCTCTTCGTGTAGCTCCATTTCCGCTTCTACGGTCTCTTCAATTCGCTCGTGCAGCTCTTCCATTTGATCTTCTGTAAGATCTAATTGGTCCTCCAGCCGATCGATCTCGTTCTCTAAGCGTTCTTCTTCAGCTTCTGAATACGTATTAGGCACGGTATCTCTACGAATAGGCATCAATAGTCGTGTCTCCGGTAGTCGCAGAGCAGGTGCTTCGACAGAAAATTCAGCGGGGTCGATAGCTTCTATGGCTGCTAAAGAAAGAAAAGGTTCTTCTGCCATAGTGGCGAGCGGCTCTTCCTCCGGGGAGGCTTCTGGTTCACTATTGGGTTCGGGATTAGGTTCCGCTGCCGGAGACGCTATTGCATTATTCGCGATCGGGCTGTTTTGTGTAGAAAAGTATTGTAGCTGGCTGTTCCGCTGATCCCATGGATCCGGTGTAGGAGCGATCGCGAAGGCCATCAAGGCGCCACTAAAAAAGAGCAATATAATGGGCGCTAACCAGCGAAGAGGTGTCCGTTTGGTGATTTGCCCTTCAGGGGTCACAAGTCGTTGTAATCTATTTAGCAGCGTCCGCTCATTCTTGATAATATGCATTGCCATTTGATTTTGATGTTTTAAAAAATGAATTTGCAAGTGCCCCAGAGCACGCGCGAAATTCCGGGGATCACGAGTCAATGCGAGTGCAAAATCGTCGCAGGCATGTTCCCGTTCATTGTCGATACAATTCGACAAAAAGTGGGCTGCCGGGTGATAAAAGAAAATCAAACGGATCGTCGTCTGGATTAAATTAAACAGATAGTCGTGGCGTCGAATATGGGCTAGCTCGTGCAATAGTACTGCTTCCGCCTGTTCGGGGCTCAGCATATTGAAAAAGCCAACCGGAACAAGTACCAAGGGTTTTAGATGGCCGATAGTCAGTGGGTTTTTCACTCGACTGGATATCTGGCAAATGACCTGTCGTGTAATGCCGGTGCGGGCGACAAGTCGGTCGAAACGTTCCTGCCATTCCGCCGTCAGAGGTTGTACTCCACGTTGGCGAAGGTGTTGGCTATAAAAATAAAGTAGCACATATTTCAGACTGAGCAATAGAAAGCCAACAACCCAAATCAAACTGATCCAGTAGGTATTGGCATTTAGCAAATCCAGCCAACTTGTGTCAGCAAGGGCTTGCGTTTGCTCCTGTAATTTAATCCAATCAGCGTTGGTTAGCTCGGTTAGAGGTAACGTGGCCGTGGCCTCTGTATCGGGTTGATAATACCACCATTGGGTTAAAACCAGCAGTAGTAAACAACTAAAAAGGCCACTCATCGCGATCCAATAACGCCATTGGGCCTGCCGGGCCGGAATTTGTGCCAAAAGTAATTTGACCAGGCCCGCAATTAGGGCTACCTGCCATAAGCTGTGGATGAGTGCCCAGCCTAAACTTTGGAAGAAGGGATCGAAGCAAGCAAAAAAGTTCATAGTCTAGTCTTGATTATCAAGTTGATCTAAAAATTTTTTAATCTCTTCAATCTCCGCCTCAGAGGCTTTGCCCCGCCCCAATGCGTGCATAACCAATTTGCTGACCGAAGCACCAAACACATTATCGACTAAGCGATCTAACATACGCTCCTGTAGCGCTTCTTGCGCCACGGCAGAGCGATAGCGATGTGATTTACCACCGGCGGGCTCTCTTACGAGCAAGCCTTTCTCAAGCATGCGTTGCATCTGCTTGAGAGTGGTTGTGTATCCAATTTCGCGTTCGCGACTAATGTGTGCATGAACTTCGCGTACCGTACAGGCATCGTGAGCCCAAAGGACGCGTAAGATCTCGATTTCCGCTTCGGAAGGACGTGGATGATCCATTGATTTCAAAAGTAATTGTTAACAATTGACACAAATATAAACGACATTTGTCGTAATTGTCAAGAAAATCTACGACAAATGTCGTTTTGGGTGGAAAAAAGTTATTCCTACCTCAATAGACTAATCCCTCATGACAAGGCTGCATGAGCAAAGTGTTAAATGCTGGAGTAGCAGTAAAATCAGGCTATCCAACCACTGCGATGCACTTCAACTCGATCGCGATCGGGGTCGGAAGGGAGTCAATGCCGACAGTTGTTCGGCAAGGCTGATTATCCTTGAAGTATTCGGCGTAAATCTGATTATAGGTATGAAAGTCGCGCTGCATGTCCGTCAAAAATACGGTAACATCGACTAGGTCATTCCAGGATGCACCGCTGGCTTCGAGAACTTTTTGGACATTCTGAAAGACGCTATGACACTGAGCCGCAAAATCAAATTGGGTAAAATTGCCACTTTTGCTTTGTTGGAGACCGGGAACGCCGTCCGTTTCGGGATCACGCGGACCAATACCGGATAAGAAAAGTAAATTCCCAACGCGGCGCGCGTGGCGATATAAGCCGACGGGCTTCGGTGCGCCGCTAGCATCAATTTTTTCGGAATGACTCATGAGCTTTTTTTTGCAAAATAGGAGGATTCGTGCGGATTGCCAAAGAGAATTGGCGGGGATAATTTACCAAAAACTAAAACCTTAAAACGGCATACTTTATATTTCGATCCATTAATTGCATTTTGCAGCTACTATTTAAAATCGAAAAAATCAGTTTATGAAAATATTACTCGTTGGAGCCTCTGGCACCATTGGTAAAACCATTGATGCAGAGCTCTCTAAACGTCACGAAATTATTCGGGCGGGTCGAAATAGTGGAGATATTCGCGTTGATATCAGTGAAGCCACCAGTATTGAGCAAATGTACCAGCAAGCGGGTAAGGTTGATGCGGTAGTTTGCGCCGCGGGAAATGCTTATTTCGGTCCTTTTGACCAAATTCGTGAAGAGGATTGGTACATCGGCATCCGTAGCAAAATGATGGGTCAGATCAATCTGGTCATGTTGGGTCGTGATTATGTGCAAGATGGCGGTTCTTTTACCTTGACGACAGGAATACTAGCTGAAGATCCTATTCGCCAAGGTGCCGCTCTAAGCATGGTCAACGGTGCCGTTAATGCCTTCGTGCGAGCGGCTGCCATCGAATTGGCCAAGGGGCAGCGCATTAACGTGGTGAGTTCTGGTATGGTAGAGGATGCGGTAGAGAAATATGGTCCTTACTTTCCCGGTCATTATCCCATTCCAATGTGGAAAGTAGTGAGCGGCTATGTACGTAGTGTAGAAGGCGCCGGAACCGGGCAGGTCATTCGGATTTATGAGTAGGCAGCTCTAAGTGTTTGGCTTAAGCGGAAAAATAAGGTTTGTAGCCCATGCCCAACTGAAGAATGATCGTGGCGATGGCCAAAATAATGTAGAGATATTTACGAATAATAATTTTTAGTCGGCGGCGATTAGGATGAAATCCAAAGCTTTCGAACAAGACCGAATAAAAAGTTTGATCGCCGGTGCTTTCATCCAAACCGTGAGCTTCGTTCATTAAGCAGCGGTTATAATACAAAAACTGGCCTACCACGACGCCGTAGCCAATCACCATAAGATACCAGGGGAAAACAAATGGCCCGGCCCAAGCAATGATGACAAAAACGAAATGTACCCAAAAAATTAAAGTTTCTTTTGACCCGCTTGGGCTATTGGCTTCCTGCATATCTTCCAACTTTACGGGCAAAGATACGCTTCTGTTGAAAAAATCTGTGGCCATCAAGGAGAAATACCCACCTTGGATTCGTAAAACAAAAGGCCAATTCCAGAGGAATCGGCCTTTTTAGGGTTGATTTATATCGACCCACTATCACTCATTTTGTAATTTCTAGAGATTACCAGGGATGATGATTTTGTCGAGAACGTGCACGACACCATTAGTCCCTTGTACATCGGTTAATAAAACCGTAGCGACGCCACCGTCTGCATCAGTAATAGTAACAACACCATCAGCAATATTGATCGTAAATGGCTCGTCATCATTCACTGATGGCACCATCATACCATCACTCAAATCTGCGGCACGAACATTACCAGAAGCAACGTGGTATCTCAATACTTTTTCTAAATCAGCAGTGCTAAGACCATCAACTGTAGCCTGTGCTGCGGTGAATGCATCGTTAATTGGTGCCATGACAGTGAAAGGACCGTCACCGCTCAATACATTTACTAAGTCACCATCAGCAGTACCGAGAGCACCTACCAAGCTAGTGAACAGACTATTCGCAGCAGCGTGTCCTACGACATCCAATGGCATCAGAACATTGTCAATGATGTGGATAACACCATTAGTCGCATCTACATCTGCAACATCAACATTGATTGTACCGTTGAGGCTAACATTGCCATCAGCATCTTTTTCAATCAATAAAGACAATTGGTTATCGCCAGGTCCGGTTTCAGCGGCAGTAGTTACATAAGTTTGACCTTCATTGATTGCGCTTGATTTCACCTCAGCACCTAATACGTGGTACAATAAGATTTCAGTCAATACATCTTTATCAACAGCGTCAACATCAGTAATTCCAGCGTTAGTAAAGGCGGTGTTTGTAGGCGCAAAAACGGTGAAAGGACCGTCGCCACTCAATATATCAACGAGTTCGGCTCGCTGCAATGCAGCTACCAAAGTGCTAAATTGATTATCACCAGTTGCGATTTCCACGATACTTTGCGGAGTTGGTTCTGGTGTTACTGGATCATCCTCATCGTCATCACCACAAGCAACAATAAAAAGAGGCATTAAGAGCAACAACCAACCAAAGATTACAAGATTTTTTTTCATCAGGTTAAATGATTTTTAGTTCTTACAAATAGGTTTTACACGCTGTCCAAACATGAGCAGGGCAGCTTTGTTTAATGAAAACCCTATATTTTGCACTAAAAATTAAACAAACTGACAGTCATTTTGCAAAATCCTAGTTTTGTGTAATGAGATAATCAGCATTTTATCCTGATCGATCGTTACTCCTTGTTCAGAGGAATTCCAGCCATGCGTAGCTTGTCGACGGATCGTTCGAATGGTATACTATCCAAAGATTGGCGAATACTTAATTGAGCGCTTCTGGATAAAAACCGTCCTAGAGGAATAATCCGTTGGCGATGTTCCAACTGGAATCGAATTCGATTGGCAACTGGTATTTTGGATCGTAGCTGGTGGAGTAAGTAATTATTATGACCACTGCGAACATTGTACAAGCCAGAGATTGGTGCCGTCAGTTCAAATTGCTCTTCGAGACCATCAGAATCTGATTCTGTTGGCTCGATCCCCGGCGGCAGACCTTCACCATTGTGAATTTCTACCAAAACAATTTTAACCTTTTCCTCAAGTGCTTTTTCTGCAATATATTTTTCCAATTGCTCGAAGATCAAGTTGGTAGTTGTTACACCATAATTGTCATAATAGCCCGCATCGGCAAAGTGTCCGAGCTCTGGAATACGCCCTGTTGGGTTGAGATAAGGAAAACGAGCACTTAATAAGGTCGCCGTACTCAGTCTCATGCCTTTTTGTTCGAGATTGCTATCGTAAATTTGTTGGACCAGATCTTTAATATTGCCTACAGTAGGCATCTCTAATTTGACTGGGCTGTTGATCCACCATTCGCCTCGGTCCATCTGTGCTGTGTTGCAAAATAGAAGAGGGACGTCTGTTCGCATAGCAGCTGAATCCAACGGATACCAAAGATTCAGATAATTATTATCGAAAAGAGACGATTGGGTATACTGATTAATTGCCTTTTCCCAATCTTCTTCAAGGGTTACCGCACGATCCGTTTTAAAAAGAGATAGAGGTAAAAAGCCTTGAATTAAATCCGCGCCAAATAAATTGGCGACACTACTAGACAGGAAATCTTTCTTAAAAATGTTTGTGATTTGTGTCTCCGTAGCATCGGGTTGGCTATTGGCAGCACAAAAGCTAGTGAAAACGGATGCGCCGAATGTACCACCGGAAGCTCCGGAGAGGGAAAAGAGCTGGCGGCGATATAGCCCCTCACTGCGGCGATCAAGGCGAGCATTGACGAGTGCAGTCCAATACGCTGCTCTTGACCCACCACCTTCCGCGGTGACCAGCACGATTGGCATTTGAACAGTAGTATCCCAATTACTCAAACGGTCCTGAACCCAAGTGTCAATATAAGTCGAAAGCTCTTGTCGTTGGTCATTTGACCAACGATTGTCTACGAGCCGAACGTTATGAAAATCATTATCTGTTTTGAAATTAATTAGAAATACGCCACTGAGTATCAGCAATACAAATGAAAGTAAATACGAATTTTTTCCTGGTCGAATGGAGAGGTAGGCCACTACTCCCATGTAAAAATTAAGACCAATAGCAATGACACTCAAAGCGCCGATCATACCCGCAAATTTGGGCCAGAGATTGGCCGTGTACAATAGTATAGCCGATGAGATAATACCAATGTAGACTACTGAGATTGGCCAATTTTCGGGGATTTTCTTCCAGAGATAAATATTGGACTTGTAAACAATCAGTAGATAAAATAAGCAGGCAAAGCAAAGGAAGCCTGAAGCCAGTAACATCATTCCACCTGCGGCGAACGGTTGATGGAAATATAACCGATAATTCATGTAACCCATGAATGCTATCCAGATGAGTAGAATGATAAAAGGAAGTATTATCGAACTGATACTAAATGCTTTTTTACCTTGTTCATCACTTGCTCCAAAATGATAAACTTTGAAAAACACTTTGTCGATATGCTTTTTGACCGATGGAATGAGTGTGATGGTAAAAAGGGAGATAAATACGAGCACTTGCAGCGTGCCATTGCGATATGGAGAAAATACACCATTAATTACTAAAATATCTACAATCGCTCCATAAACAACTAAGATGGTCATAATACCTAAAAGGCGAGGAATATTGATATGAAACCAATCTTCGGTGGCTGGCATATTGCCACCGTATTGAAATCCGAGCTTTCTTACAGGGATAAACATTTTGCGCAAAAAAGACCGCTTTGGTGCATCAATTTTTTTGCTCTCATATTCCGGTAAAAAATAACCAGGGATATACCAGTTGAATACAGCTAGAGAAAAGATAAAACTGTAAAATAGAAAAACGTGTTCAGGATTATCAGAAATACCTAATAGTAAATCTTGCCCCTGATCAACGTTATTCAAAACAAACCATAATAAAAACACGCAAATCACACTGAGGCGACTGTACCATAGTGTTTTTATGATCCGTTCAAATAACAACCGATATAAATATTGTATATAGTCCCAGAACTTCACTTCATCTTTAGTGCGGATATCGGAATGCTCATCGATTTTGATGCGGATCAAACTGATCGCCAGATATATGATACTTAGTTGGATCAATAGCCGTTTTCCTTTGGACATCCACTTTACCAGTCCTAGCATACTGGTTTGATCGTACATTAGATGACGATACAAACCAATATTTTCAATGAGATCAAATATACCCGCAATGATAATTCCCCAAGCAAAGCAACTTCCCATTGTATACATCCGTGATTTTTGATTTTCTTTTCCTATCAAAAATGCTTGACGCATCCTGCGAAGCAGTAAAAAGATAATCCAGACATAGAGAATAATAAATGGAAAGTCAATCAGCAATTGCCACTTGGCGATTTGCCTGGCATTCTTGAACTCGAAAAATTGAAAACAATAAATGCTTTCCGAAGGGCAGACTTTTGGCCCAAAAAGATAGATGGGCTCACTATTGAGCCATTTTGTTTTTATAGCATGAGCTTTAACGGCGTCGCCGGCTTCGGCATAACTACTAATTCTATTTGGAGAGATTTCGTTTTCTAAAGGTAAATTTAGAAAGACGAGAGCATTGGCCACCAAAAAAGAAACAATAAATAGGGGCCAGAAATACCTGGGAAGATTTGTGAATTGAGGCGTCGACATGGTTTTGTTTTTTTGGGTGAACAATAAACGTGTCAACACTTTTCTGATGGTTGCCTTTCAAGCGTTAATCCTGAAATGATGAAATAAGTTAGTTAAAAAAGGGGTGAAAATTCAATTATTAGGTCAATTGTAAGATTAGAACCGGTTAAGCTCTGTTGCCGTTGATTGCCTTGGTGCGTTTCTTGCAAGAAATAAAGCATGAGCACAAAAATGATTACGTCCGAAGACTTACTCCTCTTACAGCAACTGTTTCGCTTACCAACTAATGCTGTGATTTACGATCCCAAGCAAGTGTTATCCCAAAATAGTTTTACAACCTTTCCGGTATTTCGGCGACGTTGTGATTTTCTGGCGACCCGAGCGCCATTAGGAATTAATTTATCGGGTGAGTTTGTTCGCAATAATCCTTTTGAATTTTTATTGGAGTTTAATAAAACGGTAAAGGGAATCGATCGTGAGCGGTTTTACTATGTTAACAATCCAGATGGAAGTATGCGTTGGATTTTTCCAGATGACGCTAGCTATCCGGGGTTTCTAAACTTATACAATAGCCAAGGTTGGAAAGCCCGCTTGTTTAAAACTGTTTTCCAGTGGTACTTCAAACTGGGGCAAGCCGCTCAAATGGCTTCTGGTTCTTTTACTTTGCGCGCCCCAAAATCCGACTATGCAAAGCAATCGTTAGGCAGTGAGCATTCAGGTTATTCCATTTTTACCGGAACGGTTGGCCCCAATCGCAAGGCTATTATCGAATTGAATGACGGTCAGCGGAGCACACATTTTGTGAAAGTACCACTTTCTGATCGAGCGCATCAGCTGATTGACAATGAAGCCAGTATTTTAGCTCAATTATCTACCAAAACGTGGCGTCATTTAGCCTTACCTAAGCCACAACCTGCTCCGCGAGGACTACAGTTGACCAATATTAAACCGGCTGCTAAGCTTCAAGCGAACGACCACTTTGGGCCTTTCCATCAGAAAGCTTTACAAGAAATGTACGAGCATACCCAAACGCTTTGCTCTATTCAACAGCTAGCGGGCTGGTCAGAAAGCCAGACATGCATTGATGATTTGCGCGCCCTGACAACGACGTCGAATGATCTATCCTTGCGACAAGTCCAGCAATTGACCGCTGCGCTTGCCGAACTGAAAACCAGTATTGATGCCGCGCAGCTCATCCCAGTCGCTTTAGGCCACGGTGATTTTACCCCATGGAATATGTACCTCACGGGCGATAACATCCATTTATACGATTGGGAATTGGCTCAAGAGCAGCTACCGACTTGGTACGATGCGTTTCACTTTATCATACAAACTCATATTCTAATCAAAAAATCCAATGCTTCGGAGATCCTCAAATCAATTCGACAATTGGAATCTTCAATAGCTGATCCTCAACTGGATTTCCATCTTCATTTCAAACTTTATCTTCTGTTCAATTGTAGCTACTATCTGAAAATGTACAGTCAGCAATCACCACTGCACCAACAAGCTCACTGGCTGGTAGATACTTGGCAAGCTTTAGTGGCGGCAGCTCAGCAAGCACGTGTAGCAACTTTGACGACGACCTCTTGATTGCACTTAAAAGCCTGGCTGAGTCGCGAAAGCTAGTGTCTGGGCTGGAAAAAATGCGTTTCTTGCGTATCTTTCCGGGGAAACTCAACCCGGAGTGGTTCTGCTAGCGTGGAATCAACTCTTAAACTTAAATTAGTGTATGAACAAGACTTTACGCACCTTAGGCTTCAGCCTGGTGGGGCTGCTACTAGCATGTAGCCCGGACTCACAAAAACCAGCTACCGCCGATCCTACGGCGGATACCAGTGAAGCAACACCCAAAAGTAATTTTACCTGGGATAATGCCACTGTTTATTTTCTACTCACCGATCGATTTGCTAATGGCGATACGAGTAATGACGTGAATTTTGAACGCACCGGCACTCCGGCACCGTTACGTGGCTTCCAGGGAGGAGATTTCAAGGGGATTACCCAGAAAATCAAAGAAGGTTACTTCAATAAATTAGGCGTTAATGCTATTTGGATGACGCCCTTCGTTGAGCAAATCAAAGGCTCGGTCGATGAAGGAACTGGTACCTCTTTTGGATTTCATGGCTATTGGACACGTGATTGGACGGCGATTGATCCTAACTTCGGAACCGAAGAAGAACTCGCTGAACTCATTCAAGCGGCCCACGATAATGGGATTCGCATAGTAATGGATGTCGTCATCAACCATACTGGACCCGTGACGAATCGAGATAGTCAATGGCCGGACGAATGGGTACGCACTGGGCCGCAGTGCCAATTCCGTGATCTGGAATCGACCGTCACTTGTACGTTGGTGAAAAACCTGCCGGATATTCGTACAGAAAGTAATGAGCCTGTAGAATTACCACCCTTTTTGGTGGAAAAATGGAAAAAAGAGGGACGATATGAACAAGAAATCCAGGAATTGGATGCTTTCTTCGAACAGACTGGCTTTCCACGTTCACCGCGGCATTACATCATCAAATGGTTAGTGGATTACATCAAAAAGTACGGCATTGATGGCTTTCGTGTGGATACCGTCAAACATACCGAAGATTATGTCTGGGGAGAGCTATGGCAGGAAGCCGTCAAGGCTTTCCAAGCTTGGAAAACGGCTAACCCAGCGGCAGTGCTTGATGACAACGAATTTTACATGGTCGGAGAAGTATATAATTACGGCATTAGTGGTGGACTAGATTTTGACTATGGCGATCAGAAGGTTGACTTTTTTAAAGATGGGTTTAAAAGTATGATCAATTTCGAATTCAAGTATGATGCGAACAATGATTATGAAACCATTTTTACGAAGTACTCTGATTTGTTGAAAACCAAGATGTCGGGCAAGACGGTGCTGAATTATATCAGTTCACACGATGATGGTGGTCCCTTTGATTTAAAACGAGAGCGGCCTATCGAAGCGGGAACCAAGCTATTACTCTGCCCCGGTGGTGTACAGATTTATTATGGTGATGAAACCGCCCGCACGCTCACTGCGGTTGCTCAGGGGGATGCGACGCTGCGTGCCCCCATGAATTGGGATGCCATCGCGAATAACGAAAAACATAATGATACCACTGTGCGGGATGTTCTTGCGCATTGGCAAAAGCTTGGACAATTCCGCAAGGCACATCCATCGGTTGGAGCCGGTGTGCACGAGCGCATTTCTGAAGCGCCCTATATTTTCAAGCGGACTTATCAATCCGAAAAGATGGAGGACCAAGTCGTGGTTGGACTGGATTTACCAGCTGGTGCTAAGACCTTAACGGTCGGAGGTACTTTTGAGGATGGTGCCGCACTGATGGACTATTATTCTGGTCAAACGGTAACCGTTGAAAACGGAGAGGTTAAAATTGATAGTCCCGGCACATTGGTGCTACTAGGACAACCCTAACAGCAAACAATAGGTCTGCATATCACGCCCCGATGAGTTGAAATTAGCTAATCGGGGCGCGCTATTTTATCGAGTCAGCTGAAACTTCCAGGCCAAATCTAAACTAATACTGTGCTCATAGCGTTGGCGGGTCCCACTGTGAAATTGCCAAAACGTAGGGCGATAGACCATCCCTAGATGGAATTTGGGGCCGAGCTGTACGTAAGTGGGCACTACTGCTCCCAAGGTATTATATCGACGTTCTGCGGGGTTGTAGTCCGGTTCCGCTAACTCCTCTTCTGATAATTTACTGTAGCGTCTGGCCCAACGATTGCGACCGTAGCTCAAGCCATAGCCTATCGAAAATCGTCCAAATTGATGATGGTGTGATAAGTTCAAAAAGGAAGCACCGAAGGATTCGTACTCGCCCTCATAATTAATTGAAGCGGGGAATGGGATGAAGAGGTCTGCTATGGTAGCTACCGTCAATTGGATATAGCGATTGGGGTGATAATAATAATCTAATCCAAGCTGGAGTCCCCAAAATCCAATGCTGTTTTTAGGGCCAGATTCCCCGGGTGGATGATAGTGGTAGTGATTAAGGTGGGGTAAAGAAAAATGAAGGAAGAGGTTATTTCTCTTGTCGAAAGTATTGTATAAAGAAAAGGCAGCCTCCTCCTTTGTCACATCCACAAAAATATGTCGAGGGTAGCCAAATTGCTTGTCTGAGTGGCGATCAACGAATACACCGACGCCAGCATTCGTGATGAAGTTGTACCAATAAGCCCAGGATTTCTTGGGCGCAAGCGTAAGTGGTCGGCTTAGGCTATCACTGAGAATAGTCAATTGTAATGGGGCAGCGGAACGCTGCACTCTGATTTTGGTTTGTCGTTTATTGCTGCATAGCGTATCGCCGGCGTGAATAATTTCGGTGGATGCATTGGTGAAAATATGTACCGTTTGGGTTGAATCATTGAGCAAGCTGGCACAAGAACTTGATAGTAGCAAAAGGCCTAAAAACAACCATGTTTTAGTCGTCATTGCTTTGGAAGATGGGATTACAAAATTTGTTTCTACCCAGGTTGATCGTTATTCTTCTACTTCCAGAACATCCAAGACTTCATCCAGTTCATCGAAAGATTTATAACCTACTTTTTCTTCTTCGCCACCACTAACGCTTAAGCCATGTGGAGCAATTTGATCCAGAATTTGTTCGGCTTGCTCAGGTCTAAAATCGAGGGCTAGGAGAATACGATGCTGCTCGCACCATTCGGCCAGACGATCTGGCGAAAAGGTTGTCGCCTTTTGGAGATCGTCCCAACTGAATCCATTTTTACTAAAATCCAAAACGACATAATCTGCATCTTCTGACCAACTGACGGGCTGTTCCAGATTTTCAACGATCATTTCCTGCATGATAGGAACGCTAATAGCGCGGCGAATGCTGCTGATATCCGCAAAAGGCCCCACTTGCACCGCGTCCAAGTCGAGATAGCTGGCTTGAGTCGCAATCTCCTCGGCGGATTGTAGGCCAAACGATCCTACAATGGCTGGCCCCTCGACCCATTCCTTGATGGCGTGCAATTGCTGAGGAGAAACAAATTCGGGCGCACCGGGATCAAGACAGAAGTCGAGCCAGGCTACTTCGCGTGCGGCAAAATAGCGCGCATCTGTAAGATTAGTAATGCGACTTGCTTTAATTCGTGTTTTCAACATAATCGTCTATTCCGTATGGCTTTTTGTGTTCAACACAAAATATTCTTTCTTAAATAAAACTATTTGAAAAATCGTGTCGTTATGTACTAGAATGACTGAAGGGCATAGTATTTGTCTTTAATTTCAAGAGTCTTCATAACCATACTCCCCCTATCACAATAACCAACTTTAGCCATTGTTTGAAAAGTTAATTGCTCAATCAAAGGACTTGTGCAAAAGTACTTATTTTTAGGTTGAACTAACCTGAAATATCAAGATGAGTGAGCCTTCCTATGTTGAAAATGTTTATGCCGTAACCCGCTTGGTTCCTTTTGGACGAGTGACCACCTACGGTGCTATTGCGGATTTTCTGGCTCTGGGATCTGCCCGCATGGTGGGCTGGGCCCTGAACCGCGCCTTCAGCGCGGGCGATGTACCCGCCCACCGAGTCGTCAATCGCAAAGGAGAATTATCCGGTCGCAATCATTTTCCGACCCCGGATATGATGCAGGCACTATTGGAAAACGAAGGTATCGTCATTGAAGATCATCGTGTACAAGACTTTAAGCAATTGCTTTGGATTCCGGCTAATGAACTGTCCGAAGAGGATTTTTGGTAATGGGCCCGGCTAACTAACACTAGAGCACCGGGCAGCAAAACACGATGCTTATGAAAAAGTTTTTGTTGTTTATGGGACTGGCGGCGATGAGTGTTTTATTTGGCTCCGGCAACGATTCAACCGATGTGATCTACTGGTCGGAGGACTATAAGTTGAGTTGGGATGATTTCAAAGGAGAACCGCGCTACGATTACGCTAATATTTCTGCAATTACCTCTTCGGGAATTATTCACTACAAAGGCTGCCGCAACGGCAAGATCATTTATAAGGTGAAAGCTTATTTCGAGAAAAATGAATCCTGGGTAAAAGAAGAAGCGCTGACCGATCACCATCTCGAACACGAGCAAATCCATTTTGATATCACCGAGCTCTATGCCCGTAAATTACGCAAGCTATTATCGGAACAAGAATTTTATTGCGGCCAGGAAGCTGAATTCGAAGCGTTTGTGGATCGCTTTCTCGACAATTGGGAGATGATGCAGCAGGCCTACGATGCCCATACCCGGCATAGCATGGATAAAGTATCGCAAAAAGATTGGCAATATAAGGTCGCTATGGAAATGTCTTTATTGGATGATTTTCCGGTACAGGAATGATAGAGGAAAAGGTCCTATGATGGCCATTTTAGTGAAACAGCAAAGGTGTTGACATTTAAGCCAACATTTCCTTTCCCCCTACTGTTAATATTTTATACCTAAGTAGTTTGTGATTGTGAATGGGACTCGACGATTTTTCAATTGTTGTAAAGGAATATTTAAATAGATTTTAACCATTCTCAAATACCATATAGATAACAAGACGCCTCTCTTTTGCGTTTGAAAACAAATTTTATCAACAAAACACCTTATTAATACTCTAAGCATGATTTCTAAAGCACTTACCCTTTGCAGTTTGATACTGACATTAAGTTGTACCACCTTACTTGCACAGTCACCTATCGGCATTTGGAAAACGATTGATGACGGAACCAGTGAAGCCAAATCGCACGTCGAAATTTATGAACAAGGGGGCAAGCTCTACGGTAAGGTAATTAAACTCTTAGCTAGTGAGCCGGATGCTAAATGTGATAAATGCTCGGGAGACAAAAAGAATAAACCTGTTTTGGGGATGATAATCATCGAAGATTTAAAACCCAAGAAAGACTATTGGGCAAAAGGTAGTATCCTCGATCCCGAAAATGGTAAAGAATATGGCTGTAGCATTTGGCTGGAGGATGGTAAGCCGAATGAGCTAAGAGTGCGTGGCAAGCATTGGACGGGATTGTATCGCACCCAGACTTGGTATCGGGTACGTTAATTTGAGGAAATTCAAAAAAAAAGCCTCAAACGCAATAAATCGTGGGGCTTTATAGTTTTTATATCGAACTTTTGAAATGGAAAACGTATTCTTTAACTCAAAAAATCGCTAATGGTGCATAGCTTTACTAAAAACGATTTAGTCCGGTACATTTACAAGGAAACATCGATTGCAGAGACGCTAGCTATCGATGAAGCTCTGGATCAGGACTGCGTTCTGAAAGATGCGTACCAAGAATTGTTGAGCGGATACCGCCAGTTGCCAAAAGCTGGTTTTAATGCCGCTCCAACGACCATCCAGAACATCCTGCGCTACAGCCAACGCACGGCGCTGGAAGCTCAACATTAGAGCACACCTGAACGTACTTGACTTTAAAAGCCCTTAATGGTGAAATACCATTAAGGGCTTTGTGTTTTTGGCAAAGACTGAAAGATGTACTAATTTGAACTTGAAACAAAATTTGTAAAAAAAATGCGAACAAATTTTGCTTTTATAAACAATGTGTTTATTTTTGTTTTGATTTTAAAACGAAATATTTGGAATAATGTCTAAAGAAAAAGATGCAAAACAAAAGGCCCTACAGCTAACCGTCGACCGCCTTGAAAAAGCCTATGGCAAAGGGATCGTGATGAAGCTAGGTGACAAGCAAGTCGTAGAGGTCGATACTATCCCCACCGGTTCGCTCAGCCTGGATCTTGCATTGGGGATCAATGGCTTGCCTAAGGGACGAGTCGTTGAAATTTATGGCCCGGAATCTTCCGGTAAAACCACTTTAGCGATTCACGCTATTGCGGAATGCCAACGTAAAGGTGGTATTGCTGCCTTCATCGACGCTGAACATGCTTTCGATCGTTTCTACGCTGAAGCATTAGGTGTTGATACTAGTAGTCTTTTGATTTCTCAGCCCGATCACGGAGAGCAGGCATTGGAAATTGCCGAGAATCTGATTCGCTCGGGCGCTATTGATATTTTGGTTGTGGATTCCGTTGCAGCTCTCGTACCTCGCAGTGAGATCGAAGGGGAGATGGGTGAAACTAAAGTGGGTTTGCAAGCGCGTTTGATGTCTCAGGCACTGCGTAAACTGACTGCCACAATTGGTCGTACTGGTTGTTGCTGCATTTTTATCAATCAATTACGTGAAAAAATCGGTGTGATGTTCGGTAATCCCGAAACGACCACTGGTGGTAACGCTTTGAAATTCTATTCTTCCATTCGTCTGGATATTCGTAAATCAGGTTCTGCTATTAAGGACAAAGAAGGCAATGTGGTTGGTAATCACGTCAAAGTGAAAGTCGTGAAAAACAAATTAGCGCCCCCCTTCCGTATTGCTTTGTTCGATATCACCTACGGTGAAGGTATCTCCAAAACAGGTGAGATTGTTGACCTTGGTGTAGACCATGATGTCATTAATAAAAGTGGTGCATGGTATAGCTACAATGGGGCGAAGATTGCTCAGGGACGCGAAGCGGCCAAGCAGTTCTTTGCTGATAATCCCGAGGTAGCGCTTGAGGTCGAAAACAAGATCAAATTAGCTGTAACGGGTGGTGAACTCGAAGAAGCTCCCGAAGAGGAGCCAGCTACAGCGAAGTAATATTATTATTTGGTTAGTTATAATAAACAAAGCCTTTCTGTGTGAGCAGAAAGGCTTTGTCATTTTAAGCTAGTAAAGTATTTGGAATTACTCCTCCCAAGCGAAAGAATCGATGAGATGCAAGATATCTTCTTTAACAAATTCGGCAATAGGGGCTAGTGAATCGGGTCTCGCCTGAGTATTAAAATACAAAGCACCGCGTAAAAAGTGCTTGGTACTATCCGTGAGATAAAATTGGAAGGGCGAAGCTGCCGGGCCTTTAATATCAAAAACAATTCCGCCTACCTCATCATTATTTTGGATGACCAATTCGTCTATATAATTAGCTTTGATATTGTGCTTATTCACCATCTCGAAAGCATCCGAACGTAACTGATCAAAGCTGGCGCTAGTTGAAATGGGAAAATAACTGCAATGGATGCGGGCGGCAAACTCAGGGATTACAATATCAAACCAACAGGGGTCAATGGGCTTCTCATCAAAGAAAAGGGTATCCTGTTGAATATCTGCGTAAGTGGGGTATTCGAAAGAGAAATGGCAGTACTCTGTATCAAAGGCCTGGTACGCTCGCTCGGGATAAATAACCTTTGGGAAGCCGCGAGGCTTAGGGCTAAATATCGGCTCATCACAAGCTGTAAAACACCACGCACAACAATAGAAAAATACAACAGCAAATAATCTCATCAATTTAATCTTTGGGTAAGGTAATTTGAATTTGTTTGATTCGGCGATTGTCTACAGAAACGATTTTGAAACGATAATCATTGTAGTTGACTTCGTCTTCCGGCTTGGGAATAAAGCCGATCATCTCCAAAAGTAAACCCGCAACGGAATCTGCATCACCTTTGACTTCGTCAAAAGTATCGGTATCGACTCCGATTACTCGACAAACATCGTTGAGCAAGGTCTTCCCTTCAAACAAATAATTGTAATCGTCGATCTTTTTGTATTCTAACTCAATCGCGTCATCGAATTCATCACGGATCTCGCCAATCACTTCTTCCATGATATCTTCCAGAGTAACGACACCAGAGCTTCCACCGTATTCGTCGACCACAACGGCCATGTGTAAACGATTTTGTTGGAATTCTTTAAGGAGGTCATCAATTTTTTTGGCTTCGGGAACATACATGACATTGGCGCGAATGAGTTCTTGCCATTCAAAGTTATCGTCTTCATCCAAATAACCCAGTAAGTCTTTGACGTACAGAATGCCAGTGATATTATCAAAATCCTGGTCGTATACTGGGATTCTGGAATAGCCAGCATCTCGAACCGTTTGCATTAATTCTCGGAAGTTGATGCGAAAATCGACGGCAACGACATCCACGCGAGAGCGCATGATCTGCTTTACGGCGATATCTCCAAATTTGACAATACCCTTCAGGATATCCATATCGTGCTCGGCGTGCTGTTCTCCCTGTACTGTAAGCTCGATAGCTTGATCAATATCTTGCTTGCTGCTTTGACGAGTTGTGCGGCTTTCGAGGCGTCGCTCAATTAAGCTAGTACCCTGAACTAAGATATTACTGAACGGCCGAAAAATGCGGGTCAGGAAAAGCAGAGCTCCGGACATGTTGCGCGCGAGATTAACATTGTTGAATTTCGCATAAATCTTCGGTGCTACCTCTCCAAACAGCACTAAAAGAAAGGTTACGCCAACCACAGTAATCAGTAAGTGAATGAGCGTTGCCATACGGCTAACCTCAAAGGATAAGCCAAGCACACTAGTCAGTTGAGTTGCCCATTGTTGGCTTAAGTCTTCGGGAAGTAGATTTCGTAGAATAAATTCTGACAGAATGACGATCCCAATATTGATGAAGTTATTGCTAATCAGGATCGTTGCGAGTAGCTTACGGGGAATTTCTCGAAGCTTGAGAATACGACGCGTTGCTTTGGAATCATCTTGGGTAATCTTTTCCAGATCGTTGACAGTCAAAGAAAAAAAAGCAACTTCAGAGCCAGAGATCAGCGCGGAGCAAAACAGTAGTAAGATGACTAAAAAAATCGCCAGTCCAATCCCGAAAGACATTGTAAGCGTAGGAAAAAAAAGGAGAGAAACGAGATGACAACTGGCGCCGGGCTCCAAGCGTAAAGGGGTTTATGAAAAAATATTACACTAAGAAACGAAACGAGCGATCAGTAGTTGCACCAATTGCTCGCTTCGTTTTAAAAACTTAGAATGGAAGGTCGTCATCTTCAGCACTAGCGACAGTGTTCTCTGTTGTTGATGTCGTCACAGGATTACTGGTCGTAGCGGTCTGTTGAGTGGTAGTGGGTTCTTGAGTGGGCATTGAAGACGCGTAGCCACTATTGCCACTACTTTCTCGTCGTTCCAACAAGCGGAAAGTATTCGCAACGATCTCCGTCACGTAGCGGTCGATATTATCTTTGTCAGTGTATTTACGATGGGTCAATTTCCCTTCGACATAAACCAATTTTCCTTTGGCCAAATCTCGCTCGGCACGTTCGGCAAGTTGACGCCACACTACTACATCGTGCCATTCGGTAACCGTTTGCCACTCACCACTTTTGTCTTTGTAACTCTCGTTCGTTGCTACCGGAAACTTTGCGACAACTGCTCCATTTTCAAGTCTACGCACTTCTGGATCACGTCCCAAATTTCCAATTAATGTAACTTTATTGACCATTGTTTTTAATTTGAATTATAGTTGAAATGAGGCTCTGGATGAGCATTAAAGTAACTCTAAATATAGCGATTTATCCTGTAAATACCAATCAATAATTTTAGGAAACGCAAATTTAGAACGTTGCTGGCGATCTACTAAAATTTGCTCACTTTTTTGAGTTTTTGAAAGCTCAGAGAGATGAAATTCCCAGAAGCGGGCGATGATTTTTTGGTGGGTAAGTTGTTGTTGGAACGGCTTAGAAACACGTTGAAAGCGAGCACCTGCTTCTAGCCAATCGTCAAGATCAGGATGTGCTATCAGCTGCTCTTGCGACAATAAATCGCCTTCGGATTCAATTAGTGGAAATTCGTAGAGCCGTTGCCAAATATCTTTTTCAACGCGTTGTTGAATGATGAACTGTTGGGGTGGTCCAAGGACAATGTAATTGAAATAGCGTGTCCGCTTTTTAAGTTTCTTCGCTTTCACGGGATAGTGCTCCACGCTTTGTTCTGCGAAGGCCTTGCACTGGTGTTGGAAAGGACAAGCATCACATAGGGGCAACTTAGGGCGGCATTGTGTCGCCCCAAAATCAATGATGGCCTGATTGTAGCGAGCAGGATCTGCTCTATCGAGTAGCTGATCCGCTAAGGTGGCAAAGGTTTTTTTTCCTGCCCCACTATCAATAGGTTCGGTGATACCGAAGAGGCGAGACAATACACGGTAAACGTTTCCATCAACTACTGCGCGAGGTAGGTCGAAGGCAAACGACGATATGGCAGCGGCTGTGTAAGGGCCAACTCCTTTGAGTGTTAGAATCTCTTCGTAGGTAGAAGGAAATTGGCCTTGGTATTCGGAAACAATGGTTTTAGCTGTTGCGTGGAGATTACGTGCTCGGGAATAATAGCCCAGCCCTTCCCAAAGCTTAAGTACTTCATCCTCCGGAGCCGCTGCGAGTTCAAACACACTGGGATACTGCGCACAAAATTTTTCGTAGTATGTCCAGCCTTGAGCAACTTGAGTCTGCTGCAGGATGATTTCCGAAAGCCACACGCGATACGGATTCTTCTCGCCTTTCCAGGGCATGGGACGGTCTTGGGTGGCATACCACTTCAACAAAATCTCGCTAAACCAATTCGTGTTTTTTACCGCCAACGTAAATTGCTTTTAAGATTACCAAAGTACTGAAAAATCTTAATTCTCTGCCTTTCGACTTGACAAAAAAATAAGGGTGATAGCCTCAGGCTACCACCCTTATTATATGAAAATTGAATGCTTATTTTCTTTTAGCTGATACGCTTTCGCTCACGCAATGCGCCAAGTTTGTCATAACGAGCGTGGATCATCGCCTTAAGTTCTTTACGAGCAAAGAAAATGCGGCTCTTTACTGTACCTAATGGCAATTCTAATTCGTCAGCAATCTCTTGGTATTTGAATCCCTGATAATGCATCAGGAAAGGAATTTTAATACTGTCATCCAACTCCTCAATCATTTTCGATAATTCCTTCATCATGATATTCGACTCAGCCATATTGCCAATGACAACATTACCGGAGTTGATATAATACATATTATCGGTTGAATCCATAATGGTATTGGCTTTCACCCGCTTACGATAGTTGTTGATGAAGATATTTTTCATAATCGTAAATAACCAAGCTTTAAAGTTTGTACCTGGACGAAACTTATCTCGATTAGTCATTGCACGAAAAGCCGTTTCCTGGAAGAGGTCTTTGGCGTCTTCCACGTTTTTCGTCAGATTGTAAGCGAAGGCCTGAAGGAGGGATGTCATTTGCTCAAAGCGACTATTGAATTCTATGGTAGACATAATGGACCGAATTAATGAGTGATTTAATTATTTCCTTTGTTGAACCAAAAATAGGGAATTGTTAAACAAAATCCAAATCCGTGTTAAACAAAATAGCGCTCTGACGACAGATAGAATTTGCTAATTTCAGCCTATTTGCTTTTAATGTATTGATTTATAGTGAGTTATGATTTGTACTTTTATTTTTCGTAATTATTTAAGTTTCAAAATTTTTTGAAAGAAATGTGAAAAACAGTCATTTTGGATATAAAAAGAAGGGCTTTGTTTAACAAAGACGACCGAAAAGAAGGGTATATTAAACAAGAATGGTTACTTCTGAGCGCGTTGGATAAGCCAAAAGGCGATTAATCCAAAAAGAATATTGGGTATCCAGACACCGATAATTGGGGGTAGGCTTTCGTTGGTAGCAAAAGTGGTAGAGAACTTAGAAAGAAAGAAGTAAGTGGCACCAAGAGCGGCACCAAGGGCGAGATGGAGCCCCATTCCACCACGTACTTTTCGAGCGGCTACTGCCACACCAATGATGGTCAGAATAAGTGTTGTGATTGGTTCTGCACTTCGGCGGTGAAGTTCGACAGTATAAGCTTTTGTATTACCGATGCCACGACTTTGCTGGTTTTCGATATACTCGCGTAGTTCGAAAGTGGTCATCATTTCCTTTTGATTGACATATTCCACAAAATCTGCGGGCGTAATATTGAGCGTCGTATCAATCGATTCTTTTTTGCCGATATGCAAGTATTCGTTGATTCCGTCAAAGGAGCGCTCTTCATAATTAGATAATTGCCAATGATTGGGTGGCCCAATCCACTTTGCGGTCTTCGCCTTGAGTTGATAAACCAGATCACTATTTTCGAATCTTTCGATTTGAATGTCTCGAACGGTGGAATCTCGTTTACGATAGTATTTTATATAAGCGACGGTACTCGTGTCTAAGAAGATGTGGACATCGCTAGTTTTACCTTTATCATTGTATTTCCAAATGTAAGCATGTTGGAAATCGTAGTGGATTTTATTACCTAAAGGAATAAAATAATGATTACCGGCCAAATGTAAGCCCGTAATCAAACTCCCCGCAACTAAATAAGGGAGTAACAAACGCCGAAAACTAACGCCAGCATTTAGGATAGAAATGATTTCCGAATTATAAGCTAATCGAGAAGTGAAGAAGATGACCCCAATTAATGCGTACAGTGGCACAAGCAACCCGTTGATCCAAAGACTCCAATTAAGGTAGTAATCCAGGAGAATTTCTCGCACTGTGACCTCTTCTTCAATGAAGTCTTCCACTTTATCACTAAAGTCAATAACTAAAGCGATCATTGTGAAAATGATAAGTGTGAAAAAGAAAGTAGAAAGGTACTTCTTTATTATATATGCGTCGATTTTTTTCAGCATGTATGGATCAGCTTAGAGTATCTGTACGTTGTTTTATAACGAGTGGTCTAAATATTTGTATACTTTAAAAAGTCGATATTTTAAATATAACTCCAATCTTTCTACCTCTTCTACAACCGGCGTTGTACTTTTTCGACCATCTCTTTTTTCCAACTACTAAAATCACCAGCTAAGATATGTTGTCTGGCTTCTCCCATTAACCAGAGAAAGAAGCTAAGATTATGTAAGCTGGCAATTTGCGCACCCAGCAGTTCCTTGCAATGTAGTAAATGACGCAGGTAGGCTTTAGTATGAAAACGACTGGTGTGGCAGCTGCTATTTTCATCAATAGGACTAAAGTCGTCTTTCCATTTAGCGTTTTTCATATTTAAAATCCCCTCTGAGGTATAAAGCAGACCATGTCGGGCATTTCGTGTCGGTAAGACACAGTCAAACATGTCAATTCCCAGTGCGATGCATTCCAGCAAATTGGCCGGCGTACCTACACCCATCAAATAACGTGGCTTATCTTTAGGAAGAATGCCACAAACAAGCTCGGTCATTTCGTACATCTCCTCTGCCGGTTCACCTACCGAAAGTCCGCCAATGGCATTAGCGGGGCGATCAAAACTAGCAATCACCTCCGCGGACGTTTTGCGCAAGTCACGGTAAGTGCTTCCTTGTACAATAGGAACCAACGTTTGTTGATAGCCATAGCGCCCGGTTCCGGCATCAAAGTGCTTGCAGCAACGATCTAACCAACGATGGGTCAAGGCCATTGATTTTTTAGCGTAGCCGTACTCACAAGGATAGGGGGTACATTCGTCGAAAGCCATGATAATATCCGCCCCGATTGAGCGTTGGATGTCAATTGCCTTTTCGGGGGTGAAGGTGTGTCGTGAACCATCAATATGCGATTGAAAGGTAACGCCTTCTTCATTGATCTTACGGCGATGACTGAGGGAATACACTTGATACCCGCCACTGTCGGTCAATATCGGCCCTTCCCATCCATTAAAGCGATGCAAGCCACCTGCTTTTTCCAAGACATCAATCCCCGGGCGTAGGTATAGATGGTACGTATTACCAAGAATGATTTGGGCTTTGATCGTATCATGGAGCTCGTGCTGGTGAATACCTTTGACGGTGCCGGCCGTTCCCACGGGCATAAATATTGGCGTTTGAATGGTGCCGTGATCGGTCTCGATCGTAGCTGCTCTTGCCTGGCTGGCTGAGTCAGATTGTTGAATGCTAAATTTCATCGCCCGCAAAGATAATTATTATGCGGTGAAACGATTGCTATCCAGTTTGAGGAGTACACCAATCAATAAGGTAAAACCAAGAATGGAGGAGCCGCCATAACTAATAAAGGGCAGGGGAATCCCAATAATTGGCACCAAGCCCATCGTCATCCCTATATTGACAAAGAAATGAACGAAAAGGATTCCAGCTACGCCGTAAGCGTAGTATCGGGAAAAATCGGATCGCTGACGCTCGGCCAGAATAACTATCCGATAAAGGAAAAGCATGATCAGGCTGATAATGCCAAAGGTGCCAATAAATCCCTGTTCTTCACCGATCGTGCAGAAAATAAAGTCTGTCGACTGCTCGGGGACATAATTGAGCTTAGTCATGGTACCTTCTAGGAACCCTTTACCTTGGAATCCTCCCGAGCCAATGGTCATTTTGGATTGCAACACATTATAAAGAGGACCTTGTGGATCGCATTTGGAAGGTCGAAGCCAGACGTTAATTCGATCTTGTTGGTGGGGTTCCAGAACGTTATTGAACGTAAAATTGGCGGAATATACCAGCGTACTCCCAATGAAAAGCAAGATCAACATGCGAACAACCAAGCCCGACTTGCGCTGTCGCCAGGCGATAGCCATAAGAGCCAGACAAATGGCAGTATTGATTGCCAGAGTACCGAGGAGGAATTCTTGATTGGCCATGAACATCGAAGCGGCTAGTAAGACCACAAAGCTGATCATCCAATAAATCCGATTTTTTTGATTGAACATCAGGAGAAGAATACAAATCAAAAGTAGCCCCAGAATGATCGTCAAGGGGGGATAAACCAAGCCAAGAATTAATAGTGTCGCGGCAGCAAAGCCGACGATATATAAATTCGCGGATAAGCCATCCCGATACAATACGACTAGGAAGGACATAAATACCATGGCTGAGCCAGCATCTGGTTGCAGCAAGATGAGGATGATCGGGAGAATAAATAATCCGAAGGCAGTGAGTTGAGAGCGAAAATTACGAATATCCGTGTTGAAGGTACTGAGGAACGCCGCCATCGCCACATTGGTCGCAAACTTGGCGAATTCGGAAGGCTGTAAACCGAACGACCCTAGGCTATACCAAGAGGTAGCGCCTTTCACCTCTTTGCCAAAAAATAGTACGCCTATCAAGGCGAGCATCCCAATAGCGTAGATGACATAAGCGAAGGTCCGCCAGAATTTCCAGTCTATGATGGAGGTGAAAAACAGAACAATAAAAGAGGCACCGATGAAAAGCGTTTGCTTACCCACCTGCGTATCCAAGTCAAAGATGCTTTTGGGATCTTGTGGATTGTAGCCTACGGCATAGATCATCAACCATCCTACTACCACGAGTGCCAGATAGAGCGTAAAAGTCATCCAGTCCACATTCCGGCCATCAAAATTATCTCTTCTACTCATCAGCAGTGGCTTTCGGAAATATCGGAGCTAGGATTGCAATAATTCGCGGGGGGAAATCTTATTATCTTTTACTAAGTAAGCACTGGGATAGTCTTTCTTCAGCGTTTGAAGCAAGCGGATGGCATCGAGTTTGGTCGCAAAAGCGCCTGCACGAAGCCGATAGTAAGGCTTTGAGTGCGTCCAGTCAATATTGATGTCGGCATATTTTTGCAGAAAGTCACGCTTGGCCGTTTCAACTTTACTACGGTCGGTCGTAGCCATGATTTGGATGCGCCAGCCTTCCATTTCGCCGGTAGATTTATTCTTTTCTACAAAACGATCCATCATTTGACCAATGGGGAAGTCCTCATTGATCATAACGTTTTGAGCGTTTAACGAAGAGAGGCTAAAACCAATCAACAAACAAAATAGGCTGAGTCCTTTCATCTTTTTGAAATTATTATTCCTGAACAATGGCAATTCCTGCGGATGTTCCCAAACGCGCAGCTCCGGCATCAATCAGGGCTTGCGCTTGTTGCAGATTGCGAATACCACCAGACGCTTTAATTTTGACGCCATTAGGAAGGTGCTGTCGTAACAGTTGAACGGTTTCAAGCGTCGCTCCACCGTTTTGGCCCGTTGAGGTTTTCACAAAGTCAACTTCAACCTCTCGGCAGATATTGCACAGTTGAACGATTTCTTCCTCACTCAAAAGGCTGGTTTCCAGAATAATTTTCACCACCTTACCCTTCAAATGAATGGCTCGGGTCATGCTGTCAATATCATTTTTCACAAAACTCCACTGTCCATCCTTTACGGCGCAAATATTGACTACCACATCCAATTCATCGGCACCATCGTTGATCGCTCGCTTGATTTCTTCCACTTTCGCGGCTGTAGCCGCATAGCCAAAAGGAAAACCAATGACACTGGATACCTTAGGCTTGGCCTCTTCCAGAATCCGAGCGGCATCCTTAATATAAAAAGGGGGCACACAAACCGCACCGAAGTCATATTCAATCGCTTCTGCACAGAGCTTTTTGATATCATCGAGCCGACAATCCGGCTTAAGCACTGTATGATCAATCTTACTCGCAAGCTTCATCAAGGGTGTTGTTAAGATGATGGTTTGGAAAAAATACCAGAATCTGCAAGATATTAAAAAACCTGTATAACAACGCAGCGGCTAATGAAAAAATGACAATAAAAAAGCACCGTTCTAGCATAGCATAGAACGGTGCTTTTGTGCACTTAACAGGCTACTTTATTTGCCGTGGCAGTGCTTATATTTTCGGCCGCTACCGCAAGGGCAAGGCTCGTTTCGCCCTACCTTTTTCTCTGTGCGACGGAAGGTTTCGGGCTTAGCTGCAGCGGCTCGTCCGGCACTAGCGGCGGCGGCGCGGCGGGCATTATCTTCTTCGGTGCGATTTGTCTGCACACGACTCATATCAGTACGTTGTGTCTTGGCTTCGCGGATATCCTCTCGTTGTTGGACGGGAATGAAGCCTTTAGCCAGATAAGAGGACACTTGTTCGTTGATGCGATATACTAATTGCTCGAACAGCTCGTAAGCTTCCATTTTGTAAATCACCAATGGATCTTTCTGCTCGAAGCTCGCTGCCTGTGAAGATTCTTTCAGCTCGTCCATGTAACGCAAATGCTCTTTCCACTCATCGTCGATGATGGCTAAGGCAACTGTCTTTTCAATATCGGCCATCACCGATCGGCCATTGGTTTTGATGGCTTCTTCGAGATCAGCAGAAACGGGTAGCTGACGAGTACCATCAGTAAATGGAACAGCAATGCGCTTGTATTTATGTCCTTCGCGACTATGAACATCTTTGATGACGGGCATCAGGATTTCAGCAATTTTTTCACTTTTGCGCTGATAGAAACCCAGGAATTGCTGCTGATACTGCTCGACTAATTCCTGATCGTTAGTTTCTGTGAAGCTGCTAGAATCCATTTCCGGATCAACACTAAGAATGCGTAGTGAATCTTCCCGGAAGGATTCAAAGGTACCTTGATGCTTGTTGTTTAAAACCAGGCTCTCCGTCAAGGCATAAAACATATTATTGATGTCTACAGAGAGGCGCACCCCAGAAAGCGCATTATTACGCTTTTTATAAATGGCTTCCCGTTGAATATTCATCACATCATCATATTCCAAGAGACGCTTTCGAATACCGAAGTTATTCTCCTCAACTTTCTTCTGTGCGCGCTCAATAGATTTGGTGACCATGGAGTGCTGAATCACTTCTCCATCTTTGTGGCCCATGCGGTCCATCAATTTCGCAATCCGTTCGGATTGGAACAAGCGCATCAGGTTATCTTCCAAAGACACGTAGAATTGAGAAGAACCCGGGTCTCCCTGACGACCGGCCCGTCCACGGAGCTGGCGGTCAACACGACGCGAATCGTGACGTTCTGTACCAATAATGGCCAAACCTCCCGCAGTCTTCACGCCGTCACCGAGTTTGATATCCGTACCTCGACCAGCCATGTTGGTCGCAATGGTCACTTTGCCAGGCTTACCAGCCTCAGCTACGATCTCAGCCTCGCGCTGGTGCTGCTTGGCGTTCAGAACGTTATGGTCGATACCACGGAGCTTGAGCATTCGACTCAATTTTTCGGAAATGTCAACCGAAGTTGTACCGACGAGTACCGGCCGGCCCGCTTTACTCAGGCTAACGATTTCGTCAATAACGGCGTTGAATTTTTCGCGAGCAGTCTTGAATACCAAATCTTGCTCATCATTACGGGCAATGGGACGGTTGGTAGGAATAACGACAACGTCAAGTTTGTAGATTTCCCAGAACTCCCCAGCTTCCGTTTCGGCGGTACCGGTCATCCCCGCTAGCTTGTGATACATGCGGAAATAGTTCTGAAGGGTAATGGTCGCATAAGTCTGAGTGATATCTCCGACTTTTACGTTTTCTTTGGCTTCCAGGGCTTGGTGCAAACCATCCGAGTAGCGACGGCCTTCCATCATCCGACCAGTTTGCTCATCAACGATCTTCACTTGGCCATCCATGACGACGTATTCCTCATCTTTTTCAAATAAGGTATAAGCCTTCAGAAGTTGGTTAACGGAGTGAAGACGCTTCGATTTGACTGAGTAATCTTGGATCAGGCTTTCTTTAGCTTCTGTCTGCTCTTCCGCGTTCATCTCTTCGTTCGACTCAATCTCCTGCATCTCAGTCGCGATGTCTGGCATGATGAAGAAGTTGGCATCTTCACCACCTCCGGCGAGGTATTCTGCACCCTTTTCGGTCAAGTCTACTGCACGAGTTTTCTCTTCGATGGTGAAATAGAGCGGCTCATCGGCAATGTGCATATTCTTTGATTGCTCTTGCATGTAGAAGTTTTCGGTCTTCTGTAGCATGACCTTCACCCCTTCTTCACTCAGGAACTTAATCAACGGACGGTACTTCGGTAAAGCGCGGTGTGCGCGGAACAGTGCCAATCCGGCCTCTCCTTCGTTGACTCCTACAATACCATCTTTGAAGAGTTTTTTAGCCTCTGCGAGGTACTCTGTCGCCAGCTTGCGCTGGGCGTTGAGTAAGCGCTCGATTTGTGGCTTGAGCGCCATGTATTCTTGGGTTTCATTACCTTTTGGGATCGGCCCGGAAATAATCAATGGCGTCCGTGCATCATCAATTAAAACGGAATCCACCTCATCCACCATGGTGAAATGGTGCTTGCGCTGTACTTTCTCATCGATAGAGCGGACCATATTGTCCCGCAGATAATCAAAACCAAATTCGTTATTCGTTCCGTAGGTAATATCGCAATTGTAAGCATTGCGGCGTTGCTCACTGTGTGGCCGATATTTATCAATACAATCTACTGTCAAAAAGAGGAATTCGAAAATAGGGCCTACCCATTCGCAGTCTCGACGTGCCAAGTAATTGTTTACCGTAATGACGTGTACACCTTCCCCCGTCAAGCCGTTGAGGTAAGCGGGCAAAGTCGCGACTAAGGTTTTACCCTCACCAGTCGCCATCTCCGCGATTTTACCTTCGTGTAGTACCATACCACCAATAAGCTGCACATCGTAGTGCAACATATTCCAGGTGATTTCACCTCCGGCGGCAGTCCATTTATTTTGCCATACCGCATTATCCCCATTGACGGTAATATATTCTTTCTGCGCCGCTAAATCTCGATCGTGCTCTGTGGCCGTAACGGTAAGCGTTGCATTTTCCATAAAGCGCCGGGAAGTTTCCTTAACTACCGCGAAGGCTTCAGGAAGCAAGACTTTAAGAATATCCTCCAGATGGGTATCCCGTTCTTTAATCAGCTCATCGATTTTATTAAAAAGCTCTTCTTTTTGGAGTAAATCCTCTTCAGCTTTTGCTTCGTTACGCACGGCAGCAATGTCCTCATCAATGCCTGCGAGATGTTCATTGATACGTTGACGAAACTCGAGTGTTTTGTTTCGTAAATCATCAAGGCTCAATGATTTCAGTTTTGCAAATTCCTCATTGATCTGCTCCACAACAGGCATGTAAGAGGCGATATCCCGATCTTGCTTTGTTCCGAATATCTTTCCAATGGACTTAGTAATAAAATTTAACATAGCGATATGGTATAATCAATTGTATTAGTGTAAAACGAATAGTGATTGAAAAGGGAGGTAGGTCGTTTATTTGGTAGTCATCTCAAGATGGTTGCAAGAAAACCGGCTATCCTCATTCTTTCTAACTTAAATCACAAATTGTAATCATATTTATTTATGAACGCAAAGATAAGGGAATATCCGTGCTTTGTCTCTAGCAGGAATTGTTTATAAGTCGTTTGATGGCATTATCCATACCCTCTTTTTGTAAGAATACGAAATATCCCTTCACAACTCCCTTTTATTCTATTGGTTAAACATTCTTTAGGGAGAAAATATCGAGGTCTTATTTACAACTACTGCTAGTCATTAAACGCAATGGATGTGTACACATTTCGTTCCATTAGGGAAAATGCGCCAATTTGGCATTTTGTTTCAAATTTAACTGCCAATACCGGTGATGTATTTATAAATAGATGTTCTTACCAAAGACTATTTGTTCGCGCCTTGATTAGCAAAAGATGACGTCCTTTCTATATTCATTTTAAATAAGAAGGAAAGGTGATGGTAATTGAACTGATGTAACCTTTTGTAATTAGATTAAAAGTAAATGCTTGATTTTCAAGACGAAGCTCATTTTGAGGAGCATAGCCGGAGTCTACGTGACGAAGAATAGCTGAAGTATTTGAAAAATCAATGATTTCGTTTTTAAGCAGTTAGAATAAGTTTAAATCAGTTCATTATATAAAGTCATTACATCCGTTTCCCCTTCGCTGGAGAATTGGGTATTTTTGTGCAAAAATTACGATCATGAGATCATTATACCTTGGAAGCCTGTTGCTCGCCTTAATTAGTTGTCTTTTTTATACTTGTAAAAATGAGGGAGGAATTGATCTTCGACCATTCTATTTTCCAGTTGAAGCGCTTGCGGAGCAACCATTGGTATATGAGTACCAACCGGTGAATGAAAAGGATTCGATGGGAGCCGAATACTGGTACTTTCAAACCTTGCAAACGGATACGGCGACCTATTTCACAGGGAATTATTATAACCAAGCATTGATTGTAGGGCAGTTTTCGAGTGAGGAAATTGTAGATAATGGGAGTATCCAACACGATTACTTCATTTACGATTATGATAGCTTGGGCAACGCTATTCGATACGATGCGAAAATTGAATATGGCAATGTATTCCCTTTTCAGGTTAAGGATACGACGAGTATTTTATTACAAAAAATGACGTGGACTTTTCGCGAAGCGCCCTTGATCGCAACAACAGTGATTAAGAATAGGCGTTATATAGGAGAGGCACAATATGATTTTAACGGACAGACTTATGATTGTGTCAAATTTGAAGTGCGTGAAATCATTGATAATAATAGTGCAGAGGATGGACACCTTGAGAATGAAGCGACGAGTATTGAATATTACGCAAAGGGGCTTGGCTTGATTTATTATCGCAAAGTTTTTGCCGGAGGTGGCCAGGTTTTAGAGTATGCACTAAAAGATACCTACACCATGCAGCAATTGGAAAAACGCTACGAAGCGATGTACCAATAACATTAACCTCCAATTGCCAAATGGTTTCGCGCACCAAAGCAAGAAAGTAAACAATATGAAGCAACGAACATGGCAAGTGTTATTTTGGCTGGCTGGCTGTTGGCTCATCACTTTTAATAGTGCCGCGCAAATTATGCCGCCGGATTTCCTATGTGTGAAGAATGACTCTTTGTTTTGGGGGCTTCCGACCAATAATTGTGGTCCTTTTGAGAGCTACGACATTTATTTTAGCACTAACCTTGATGGTCCATATAGTGTGTTGACCAACATCACGGACCCCACGCAAACCAACTTTTTCCACAATAATCCGCTGGGCGAAACGCGCTATTACTTTTTGCAAAGTAGCTATGACTGTCCCGGAGAAATCAAACTGTCTTCCGACACGCTCGATAATGAAGCACCAGGTATCAGCCCAATTCAAGTTGTTTCAGTCGATGGTTCTAGTGTCATGATTAGCTGGGATGGCAGCACATCGCCGGAGGTAACGGATTATATTATTTTCAGGACTACTCCTCTGGGTACAGTGCCCATCGATACGGTGTCCGCCACCAGCACTGCCTACGAAGATATCACTGCAAATCCGACCAATCAAGTTGAATCCTACTACATCTTAGCGATGGATGCTTGTGGTAATACGAGTATTTTTGATGTACCACATTTCACCATCTTGCTAGAAAGGCAGGTCAATCCCTGTGATCGGACCATTGCTTTTCGTTGGAACCGCTACCAAAATTGGCGCAATGGAATTGAACGGCAAGAGCTATGGTACAGTGTCAATGGCGAGCCGACTACTTTGCTAACGACTTTAAGCCCGGAGGATTCTACCTTCTTGTTTTCGGATACCAATGATGGTGATAATTATTGTTTCTACGTTCGAGCCGAAGAGAGTATCACCGGAGAACTTTCTTTTTCCAATGAAGTTTGCTTGACGCTTGATGTCGTTGAACCAATTCGTCAGTTTTTCTTAGAAAATATTAGCGTGACAGCGAACAACGCGGTGGACTTGCGCTGGCGCTGGAATAACGATGCTGAGCTAAGTAGCATAAGCGTACAGACCTCTTCGGACGGCAATGCTTACAGTGATCTCGACATCTTTGCACCGAGTGTACCGCTCAGCTCCAGCAATAGCCGCTTGCTCCAAAACGTCAATCCTAATGCCGGGCCCGTTTATCTGCGACTGGAAACCCGTGATGGTTGCGATAGCACGGCTCTTTCAAATACCGGTGTGACTATCCACCTGACGGGTATTCCGCAGGATGATTTATCCAATCTACTCAACTGGACACCTTTTCGCCTCGATGGGGCTACGGTGCTTGGTTATGATCTTTTCAGAGTCGTTGATGATATCGTAACTCCGGCCGGAACGACAGCGGAGGATCAGCGTAATTTCCGCGACCTCATTGATGTCAATAACCCGGACGAAGCGGAGGTGTGCTATTATGTCATTGCGGAAGCTGAACTTAGCTTGCCGGATGGCAGTACCCAAATTATCTTTTCTCGCTCCAATGTCGTTTGTGTGGAGCAATTTTCCACTATTCTGGCGCCTAACGCTTTTGTTCCCTCTGGTGCCAACAAAGAATTTCGTCCAATCATCGTCTTTGGCGAAGGCATTGACGATTACCGTCTACAAATCTTTAGCCGCTGGGGAGAGCTGATCTTCGAATCAGCGGATCCGCTGGTTGGTTGGACCGGAAAGGAAGATTTATACGAGTTTCCCGGTGGGGTATACTTGTATCGTATTCGGGTACGCCAGCCGGACGGGAGTACTGAAGAAAAACGGGGCTCGGTAGTTTTGGTGCGTTAGATTTTGGTGCTAAAATATCCGCCGCAACACCTCTTCTCGATAGTTTGCACCGATCGGGAGTTGAGTGTCTTCTAAATGCAATAAATTACCCTCCAGCGTTTTGACGCGCTCAATGGCGACGATGTAAGACTTGTGGATCCGCATGAATTGATCCGCAGGTAAGTCCTTTTCTAATTGTTTCAAGGAGTTAAGCGACAGGAGGCGCCCATCGGGTAAATAATAAGCGACGTATTCGCGCATCGATTGGATATAACGGATATCAGTAAAGCGGAGCTTATGCACCTTATGTTCTGACTTCACGAGCAAATAATCTTTTTCGTTTGATGTTGTAACGTTCGCTGTAGACTGACGGGCGGCTGCTTTGTTGATGGCGATGACAAAACGCTCGAAACTGAAGGGCTTAAGTAAATAGTCGACAACATCTAGTTCATAACCTTCAAGGGCAAACTCGGCGTAAGCGGTGGTCAGAATTACCAACGGCTTTTGAGGTAACGATTTGAGAAACTCCAGGCCCGTAAGCTCGGGCATTTGAATATCCAGGAGCAATACATCAACGGTCGTTTGCTGCATTTGAGCGAGTGCCTCGACGGGGTTTTTAGCCTTGCCAACGAGTTCTAGGTGGGGTAAGCGTTGCACAAAATTTTCAAGAAGATCGCGGGCGAGTTCTTCATCGTCAACGATCAGGCATTTGAGTTTACTCATACTAAATTGATTACGAGGTCTACGGAAAAACGGTCAGCTTCAGTGTCGATCTGTAACCGATGTTTTCCCGGATATAAAAGTTCTAATTGACGTTTGACATTTTGTAAGCCAATCCCACCGACTTGGTCCTTCGTAAATGAGGTCGAAGGTCTGGAATTGGCCACGATGAAATGTAGGCTTTGTCCTTTGATAATTAATTCAATTGTAATCCAGCCATTTTCTAAATCTTCGATTTTGCTGTGTTTGAATGCATTTTCCACAAAAGGAATAAAGAGCATGGGAGCGATCATTTGCCCATTGTTACTATCGTCGAGATGCACTTTTACATTCAATCCTTGGCTGTCTTTTAATAGTTTTAGATCAATGTAATTTTTTAAATACTCTATTTCTTTCTGGAGAGCGACTTTCTCGGCATTACAATCATATAGCATGTACCGTAACATATTGGATAGTTTCAA
>JANQQI010000051.1 GCA_028285085.1 Saprospiraceae bacterium
AAGCCGACCCTCCAAAATGAGCGCGATAATCTGATGCATTATTTTGTCAATGTCTTCCCGGAGGCTGTGCGACTGACCGATGAAAGATTGTACCACGCGTGGAATATGATGGGGTTCGACCCGGAGCTGTTACAATGGCCGGAGCAGTTTCCGCTGCTGCAGTTTGGTAGCTGGATAGGCGGGGACCGGGATGGCCACCCGTTCGTTACACCGACATTCACCGGCTCAACTCTGGCTTTGCACCGGCAAGAAGCCCTGAAGTTAATCCGAAGGTCACTTGTCGAGCTAGCCGCTCGCCTGAGTTTTTCGGCTCAAATCAATCCAACGCATTCCGCCTTCGAAGCCGCGATTCAAGAGCGGGCGGAAATCCTAGGAGCGGAAGGCGAAGAAGCTCTAGAGCGCAATCGACTGGAGCCGTGGCGCCAATACATTAACCTGATGATCGTGCGTCTGGACAACACCATCAAGAATGATCAGCAAGCGGAGCGAGCTATTATGTATGGCAAGCCAACGGAATTATCGGATGATTTAAAGTATCTGCGTCAGCATCTCATTGAGATCAACGCTCACCGGGCTGCCCGGCAATACCTGTTTCCGGTGGAGCGGATTGTGCAGTGCTTTGGATTCCACCTGACGAAGCTGGATATTCGACAAAACAGCGCCTACCACGAAAAGGTGATGGCTCAAATATTACAAAAGGCCGGGTACACCGATTTTGACTACGGGAGTTGGTCCGAGGAGGAACGTTTGGCTTTCTTGCATGACGAATTGAAAAGTAATCGGCCCTTTGTGATTTGGGATACTTCCTGTGGCCCCGAGGCGGATAGCTTATTGGGCTATTATCGGGAATTGAAGAGCTACGCCAAGCGGTATGGTACCGAAGGGATAGGTTCGATCATTGTCAGTATGACGCGTAGCCTGAGTGATTTACTCTTGGTCTATCTCTTCCTGCGAGAGGTGGATCTGTTAGATTCGGCCATTCCGGTTGTACCCCTGTTAGAGACGATCGATGATTTGGAGGCTGGAGGTAACATTCTGGAAAATTTTTTAAATCACCCTGTTACCTTTGATCGAAGACAAAAGAACAATACTTCGGTGCAAGAAGTCATGCTCGGATACAGTGATAGTAATAAGGACGGCGGTATTTTCACCAGTCGTTGGAGTATTTACAAAGCCGAGCAGAATCTAACTGAGATCGGTGAGCGTTGTGGCGTTAAGCTTTGCTTTTTCCACGGGCGAGGCGGTTCGATCAGCCGCGGCGGTGGAAAAATACATCGCTTCTTGGATAGCATGCCGCCCGGCTCAATGAGTGGTCAGGTCAAAATGACCGTTCAGGGTGAAACCATTGCCAATCAATTTGCGAATCGACTGAATGCAACCTACAATTTAGAGGTCTTTCTGGCGGGGACTGCCCGGCAGGCGATGCTGAAAAGGACTACCATGCATCATCCCAATCTACCTCAGATTATGGATCGCTTAATTGGTTTTGCGCAAGCAAAATACCGCACCCTGCTGGATCATCCCGGCTTCATTGAATTCTACAATCAGGCGACACCCATCGATGTGCTGGAACAAAGCAAAATTGGTTCCCGCCCGGCACGACGAACGGGCAAGCGCTCTTTGGAGGATTTGCGTTCCATTCCCTGGGTTTTTAGTTGGAGTCAAGCCCGATTTAACCTGACAGGCTGGTTCAGCGTAGGAACCGCTTTAAAACAGCTTAAAACGACTTATCCCGAGGACTTTACCATCCTCAAAGAGCTGGTCGATCAATGGTCATTTTTAAAATATCGGCTGATTCAAGTGGAAACTAATCTATTGAATGCTGATCAAAAGATCATGCACACCTTTGCCGATTTGGTTACCGATAAGTCGGTCCGTGATGATTTGATGAAGATCATTCTGGAGGACTACCAGGAAGGGCTTACGCAAATTGGGGACTTGATGCATCATCCGATCACCCAACGCCGTCAGACCCGCCTGGAAAATATCAAGCTGCGGGGAAGTGCCCTGGATGCCTTGCACGAGATTCAAATTAAGAGTATCAGCCAATGGCGTGCGCTCAAGGATACGGATCCCGAAGCCGCGGATCGACTGCTACCTAAATTACTTCTGCTGGTAAATGCCTTATCCGGTGGCTTGAAGGTCACGGGGTGATAAAGAAATGGAAGTCTTTTATAGGACTATCTTGATATTCATCGCAGTTTGCAACTGCGACGGCGTGTATGCTACATTGGGCGATTGCTTGCCTGCTAGCGTATGGAGTTGCAGTTACAAACTGCAACTAACGATTCTCTTTACGATACTGTTACCTTCTCTTCTTTAAAATCTGCGTAGGACTGATGAATAATCCGGCTTTTAGATAAGGTCGGCTTTGGTTGTTACCTTGCTCCCAAGAGAAATCAGTGTCGACCTGATCGTATTCGAACTTTGAGCTTAGGTTGTGGATGTAGCCACCTGCTAATTCGAACCAGAACCAACGACCCAAGTAGCGCTGATAGCTCATCTCAAATCTTAGATCCGTTCGTCTGACGGTGACGTCTTGCGCATTGGTGCGATCGATGAAGTACGATTGGAATTCCAGCTCGGGGCCAAACAAGAAGATATTCTCCTGATCTACATTGTAGCGTAGCTTGATCTTGGTGGGTAAAACGGCCTCGATGCCCCATTTACGGTTGAAGGTATGATTGAAGATACCGACAGGTAAAACGGGGATACTTTCACCGTATCGGTACAAACCACCAATACCCCATTCGGTTCTCGGAGATCGTTTAATCCCAAGTAGAGCAATGAGATTATAATTGGCGTATTTCTGATCAAAATTGAACATACCATCGAAGTTGCCGTTGAAGGCTGCTTGTCCTTTGATGGCCAAGTAAAGTCTACTATTGAGTGGTTTGAGGACAGATAAAGTCAAACGTGAGCTTTTCAATAAGATATCATCCGTATCACCGCTACCGGGCTTTAGCAACTCCGCATCATTGGCGGTAGTAGGGCGAAAAGTTTCTCCGATGAAGTTCCACCCGGCGATGATCTTAAGCTCGCGCTTTGCAACGATGGGGGCCTTGAGTTTCATGGTGAAACGTCGATTGACCTGCTCAAATGAGGTATTGGATGAGATGACGCCACCTTGAGATGTCAAGGGAGAGAACTCTTGTTGGAATAAGATGCCTTTAGACGGTGATTTATTGATTACGCCGGGCTGGCATAGATCAGTAGTGGTGGGGCTAATGACTAAACCCTGACCAGTAATCGTAGCTATAAAAAGACAAAGGAATATGGGTGTTAGAATGAATCTCACTACATCTCGTATTTAAAAGTGGCGTAATAAACAGTTGAAATGTAGAGTTATTCCCCAAATAGATAGATTTGATTAAAGTTGATGAAGTTTCGTAGAGAAACTTGTATGGCTTAAAGATATAAGTTTAAACGACTAAGTTGGTTAGATAGTTCACTTTTTTCAAAAAAAAATTGGAAGATGGGTTTGAAGAATAAAGGGTGTTGCTTTAATTGTCTGATAATCAGTGCTATGTGTCTAATTGAATGACTCAGGTTTTTACGTCGATAATGCTTTCAACCTCAGAGCTTGATTTGTTATTTCAATATGACCTAAACGTTTCGACTATATTCTAATGACTATTTGCTGCTTTACCCTTCCATCAAAGCTGGATGTTATCGAAGATTAGCTGCCTATTTCTATCTGATGCATTGGTTTTAGCCATTTCAATGTATATTACTACTTTAGCTGTATATTTTCGCGAGAAACGATTAACCAAGTGCCCATAACTTTTGACAAAATGACAAACTCACCTTTATTGGACAAGGCCGAGATAGTGGCTTCCAAGATATTACTTGATGAACTCCCCAAGGAATTGTCCTATCACAATTATGAAAATGCGCGGGAGTTGGTGCAGATGGTCAACGAGATTGGCGTAGCGGAAGGCATGACTGAGCAACAACTAGAAATCGTCTTAATTGCCGCCTGGTTTCAATATACCGGTTTTAAAGATAATTATACCGAGCACGAGCAAGCGAGCCGGCAAATCACGGAGGCCTTTTTAAAAGAAGAGAATGTGCCCTTTGAAAAGACCGAATTGATTCTGTCCTGTGTCCATTCGACCCATCCCAAGCACGTACCAAATAATCAACTGGAAGAAGTGCTCGTAGATGCATTGAATACGCGATACGTCAAAGGCTTTTTTAAAAAATATTTAAAAGAGTACCGAAACGAATTGGCGCATTTCAAAAAAGAGGAGTACACGGATATTGAATGGCTAGAAAAGAACCTGGAAGAGATTTATCGCATAAAATTCCTGACGAAGTACGGTAAGGAGGTGCTATCTGAGAAAAAAGAAGAAAACCGCGTTAGGCTGGAGAAGAATGCCAGTAAACTACAAAAGAAGATTGACGAAAACCTGGTGAGTCAATTAGGGGTGACGCCTTCGGAGTTGAAATCCTTGAAAAAGAAATTGCAGAAGGCTAAGGGCAGACCCGAGCGCGGGATTGAAACCATGTTTCGCTTGACCTCAAAGAACCATATTGACCTGAGTAGTATGGCGGATACCAAAGCCAATATCATGATCTCCGTCAACTCGATCATCTTGTCTATTTTGATTGGTGGGTTAATGCAAAAACTGGATACGAATCCGCATCTGGTAGTGCCGACGATCACCTTATTGGCCGTAAACCTGGCAACAATGATTTTTGCCATTCTGTCCATTCGGCCCAATATCACCAACGGCTTATTTACTCGAGATGACATCGAAAATCATCGCACCAATCTATTGTTCTTTGGTAATTTCCATAAGATGAAACGCGAAGACTATCACTGGGGAATGAATCGCCTGATGGAAAATTCTAATTTCCTGTATTCCAATCTGATTGATGATGTCTATTTTCTGGGCGTCGTCTTAGCAAGAAAGTATCGTCTGCTGCGATGGTCTTACAATATTTTTATGTACGGCATTGTCACCGCTGTTATTGCTTACATTATCGCTAACTTCCTAGCTAATCAACCAGTTGAAATAGACGTGTTGCTGGATGATAAATAACCGACTACAACAATCAAGGTCGATAATCAAAAACTAAAATATTAGCCACCAGAGATTTTCCTTCGTTGCTGATGTACATCGTCCCGCTGGGGGAGAAGCAAATGCCTTCCGGTTGGATAAATTGCTTATCGTTCAGGAAGTGAATATCAACCAACCGTCCTTCTTTATTACAAACGACCAACGATTTGCCGACTGAGGATAGGATATAAAAATGTCCATCTTTCGGGTGCTCTGCAATGGCGGAAGGAGAGAAGTCTTTGATGCGCTTTTTCAGTTTCTTGGCATCTTTTTTTGATTGCCCATTTAGCAGGTGCATTTCTACAAAAGTTTCCAAATCTTTATCGGTGATGACGAATTTAGGCTGCTTCTTAAACACATTTTCGCTTGGATTGAAGCTGTAGAAGGCTTTCGAGCCTTTTAACTTGGATGCGCCGGATAATTCTGGATCCCCCTTGCACGCCAGGATCAAGGAGTTTGTTTGACGATCATAACCTAATCCTTCAACATCGTTTTTCGTCGACAAGGGCGTTTTAAAAGTCGCCCCCGCTTTTCCTTTTTTTAAGTCGAAAGGAATAATTTTTCCGTTGGCATTCAGAATATAAGCGGTGTTACCTACTACCTCAATGCCTTCGTAGTCCCCTTTTGAGCCAAATTTTATCTTTTCTATAAACGAACAATCCTTAGCGTCCAGAATAAAAATGCTGCCCTTTTCATCGTTAACGGTCAGCAGTATTTTTCTGGCTGCATCATAGGTTAAGGCAGAAATCTCGAGGAGCTCTTTAGGCAATTTAGCCTTGAAGTTGGGTTTTGCCAATTGGTATCCAAATCGAAAGGGGCCCATTTCATCAAGGTCTTCAGAAGCTGTAGTCTCAGTCAAAGCCGCCTTGGTGGTATCCATAGCGGGCGGCGGTGGTGCATCCTGCAACGAATCTTGGGATATCGCAAAGGTGGCCGTGGGCGCAACCGTGTCAGGATTATTTTGTTGTTGACTACAGCCTAAAAATAAAGAAAGAAGAATGATGCTTGAGGCTAATTTTATAGAAGACATAAAGAAGAATTAAATGGTCTTGAATCGATTAAAATCTGATTTGATGCATCACGAATAAAAGCGTTCTTTGATGTAAGCATAGACCTTGCTGAGTCGTAAACTCGTAGAGGATGGCCCGGTTCTGATATAAAAATGATCTTGATTATCATCGATCAAATAAGCGGGCATCGAAGCGGGAAGGCAGTCAATCCGTAAGACGAATTTATCCCCTATTTTTTCAATCGAATATTCTAAAAAAGGAATATAAAGCGAACCAATTCGCTTTTTGATTAAGGACGTCAAGTGCAATAGCATTTTATCGTGATTCTGAAATTTATCATTTTCTAAACCTAGAATAGTCCCATCATCTGCACAACCGACGATCAAGGTGCCGCCTTTAGAGTTCATAAATGCAATCATCGTTTTAAGAGCGGCATTTTCGATGGCTTTGTCTTTCTTTTCCGCTCTCAAATTCCAACGCAGAGTAGATTTGAATTCGACGTGATCATTCTCGCCGAGCTCAATAATTTCCTTGGTCGAGATTTGCTCCTTCGACCGTAGATAATTAGTGATGCGTTTAGCTAAAACACTAATGATTTTCAGAGCGGTTGCCGGAGGAATGTAGGCACTATCAAATAAGTGCTTACCATCGACGCAGATCACCTCTGCGTCTTCTGCGGCGTGCACAGAACCCGAGCGGAAATCTTTATTGATGATCCCAATTTCCCCAAAGATTTGTCCTTCCGTCAGGCTTTTATATTCATTATTGGCGAGTTTGAGGGTAAAGCTGCCGTGCTTAATAAAAAATAGATTATTGGGCACTTGGTCTTTATCAAATACTAATTCGCCTGCTTTGTAAGTTTTTTGGGTAAGGATTTGCTCTAATTCTTTTAACTCTTCTGGACTTAATTGGGCAAATACTTCATGCTGAGCAAGCAACTGTAGGGTATCGTTCATTGATGACTATTCTGAGTTCGTTTGCTAAATCTGACTTCTCTAATTTGGAATGGTGGAAGATACTTATTTTGGTAAGTATGTCCTAAACTTAGTAGCTATGAAATGTTTCCGAGCGTTAGGTCCGTGTAAGGATAAACACCGGGTACGCTAAACATCTTAACAAGGCAAAGGACCGTTAGTTTAATGTCTTTAGATTGCCCAAACAGTCTATCCACTGCGTTTTGGAATGAGCACTTTTTGGAAATTAGCAATTTCTACCTAAGTTTAGCACATTATGAGATAGTCGTCTAATCCGCTTTTGACCAACTTACAGTAAGGCTTGAGCATAGCCTTAATCCTAAAATGTTATTATGATGCGTAAAGTGCAATACGTCAATGCTTTCTTCGTGTGCTGCGTTCTTTGCCTGGGGCTTGGAACGATTAAGGCCCAAAGCCCCTATGAGTTAAACTGGAAAAAGGATTTATCCTTGTACGGATTAGGCATAGTGGGGCAGGCCACTGTTTATTTCACAGGGGTGGCCAATCTGAATGATTTAACGGACGAAGAATTGGAAGGATTGAATCCAGCACGCATTAACCGATTTGATCGTCGGGCGACGTCGATGTATTCTTTGCGGGCCCGAAGCTATAGCGATGTCATTTTTCATAGTTCCTACGCTTTCCCACTCTTGTTTTTGCTGGATAAGAAAGGGCGCAAGGGCTTCCTGGAAATTGGCGTCCTGGCCGGAGAGACCTATTTGTTGACGATCACCTCTACTTTTATCACCAAGATAGCCGTACAGCGCATCCGGCCCCTAGCTTACAACCCGGATGTTCCTCTGGATAAAAGAAGATCATCGGGGGTGAGACTATCCTTTTTTTCCGGGCATACCTCTTCGACCTCGGCGTTATCCTTCTTCAGTGCAAAGGTCTTCAGTGATCATTACCCTGATAGTGAGTGGAAGCCGGTGGTTTGGTCGGCCGCAGCTATTCTTCCTGCGGCTACCGGATGGTTTAGAGTCAAAGGGGGAAAACATTTCCCTACGGATGTGATCGTGGGTTATGCGGTTGGAGCGCTAATTGGGGTGGCCGTTCCACATTTTCACCTCAAAAAAAACAAAAAGGTAGATCTTTCCTTGTCGGGAAACGGTAGTACCATTGGTCTGACGATGAATTGGTAAGCCGTTGTGCATTTTTTCTTTTCTTTATGTGGCGGAGCAGAAATCACCAGTTTTAAATAAATACCTCTCTTATGTACCGTGTAGCTTCAACTTTTTTTTGGGTTGGTCTAGTTGCTATATTTTGTAGTCCTCATCTTTCTTATGCCCAACAAACCAATGCGAAGGATCACCACCTTTTTCTCATCAGCAATTTAGAAGCGCTGTCGGCCAATGCACCGGAGTTAGATGCCATCCAACGATTGATCAATAGTGAGACAGAAGATTTTACGGTTTTAATTAATGGTGATTTTGTAGATAAAAACGGATTGGGGGTAAACCCCGAAGCGGATGATCTTGAAAAGATTGATCGACTGCTGGCTATGGTGGAGGATAGGGGAGAGTTGATTATTATTCCGGGGGATCGGGAATGGGATAATGGTGGTAAAAAGGGGCTTAAAAAAGTGAAAGCACTGGAAAGACATTTAGAGTCGATTAAAGGAAAAGGTAAAATAGTATTTCCTCAAAAGGGGTGTTTGGGCCCGACCGTTATTGACATTGGAGCGCATCTGCGGATTGTGGCTATCAACACCCAATGGTTTGTCAAGGATGATATTGGCCCCGAAGAAGAAGATACGGACTGTGGGCTATTGAATGAAACGGCATTTTGGGGAGAGGTTGAAGATGTAATGGGGGATTCAGAAAATCGGAATCTGGTCATCGCTGGGCATCATCCGGCTTTGTCGTTTGGGCAATATGCTGGCCACAGATTGACCAAACAACATTTTTCTCCACCGATCGTCGGATCATTTATCGCCTCCTATCGTCAGAACGTAGGCGGCCCTAGGGATTTGAATCAGGAAAACCTACGCCGTTATGCGTCGCATATGCTAAACTTCGCGCAGCGATTTCCCGGTAGCATCTTTGTTTCGGGGCACGAATACGATACCCAATTATTGTATAAAAATGAGACCTATCACATTAGTGCAGGAGGCAGTGTAAAAGGGCGTCCCGTAGGCCGAGATAAAGCCACAATCCATCGGAGCAAGCGGGCCGGCATCACTAAGCTGTCTTTTGCTAAAGATGGCACCGTGACCTATCAGACATATCAACTCACCAAAGAGAATGATTATGAACCGGACTATAGTCGAATGCTCTTTAGTTCACCCTGTGGAGGGAATAATGCGGTGTGCCCAACTAATTTAATGTATAATCCGTGTGTTGAACAACTCAGCCAACAACCATCAAGTACAACGGGACTAAATACGGCGACCGTTATCCCCGGCGCGGAATACAAAGCCGGTTTTTTGAAACGCTTCTTACTCGGCAAGCACTATCGATCGACCTGGACCCAAGAAATTGCAGGGATTCCCTATTTGGATTTGGATACCACCTTTGGAGGCTTGACGCCCATTACGAAGGGGGGCGGCCGCCAGACGATTTCCCTGAAGTTTAAAGCAGCCGATGGGCAAATTTTTGCCTTCCGCTCGGTAAACAAAACCCCCACCAAAACGATGGATAGGGACTTGAAGAGTGGGCTCTACGGCAAAGTATCCCAAGACAAAACAGCCCATCAGCATCCCTTTAGCTCCACAATCATGGGAGCGTACATGGATCGCTTGGACTTACCCCATTCGATGCCTAAGATATACGTCATGCCGGATGACCCTAAGCTTGGTCCTTTTCGGGAAGAATTTGCCGGTATGCTGGGGACGCTAGAACTGAAGCCCAAAAGCAAAAGTAAAAAGAAAGGGCGCCCGGGATATCGGGGGGCGAAAAAAGTGGTGAGCACCTTTGATATGTACCAAAAAATGATTGAGGACAACGATCATCGGATCGATCCGGATAAATTTGTTCGGGCGCGCTTGCTTGATATCTGGTCCTCGGATTGGGACCGACATCACAACAACTATAAATGGTTAGGATATAAGGATGAAGAGGGGAAAATGATCTACTCGCCCTTTCCCAAAGACCGAGATAAAGCCTTATCGCTTTACCAGGGCGTCTATTGGCTTATTGCCTTGTTTCATCTCCAAATGGATAAGGTGAATTTTAATAAAAGCTATTACGGACTTAAATATCTGAATTTCAAAAACCGAACAATGGACCGCTGGTTAGCCAACTCCTATACCAAGGCCGATTGGATGAAGGCGGTAAAAGAATTTCAAGACCTAATGACCGACGAGGCCATCGAAGAAGGGATATCAAAACTCCCTCCCGAGGTGCAACCCTTAGTGAGAAAACGGATTACTAGTGTGTTGAAAGTACGCCGGGATAAGCTCCCTCGTGTCATGAGTAGGTACTACAGCATGTTGGCTGAGTATATCGATCTGATTGGGAGTAATTCGAGAGAATATTTTGAATTGACCCGCTTAGAGAATGGCGATGTGCAGGCCGTGATTTATAAAATGAAAAAAGATAATACGCCCGGGGAAAAAATCTACGAGCGCTTAATTCGGAAAAGTGAAACCAAGGAAATTCGACTCCACGGACTTGGCAAAAGAGATAAATTCCTAATCAAAGGTGAAGCGAATAAAAGCATTTTAATCAGAGTCATTGGCGGCAAAGGCGCGGATATCGTAGAGGATGTATCTACGGTGAGAGGTTTGCGGAAAATGACCAGAGTATACGATAAGAGAGGACAGGATAAATTGACACTAAATACTGAGGCCAAAAAAATTAAGACACTCGACATTCTGACTTTTGAATCGCAAGATTTTTTCAAGTATAATTATTTTAAAATCCTACCTAATTTTTCCTACAATCCCGACGACGGCTTTGTACTAGGCCTTAATGGCAGCTACACGAAGCAAAAATTCAATAAGCCGGATTTTTCTCAGAAATACCTCTTTTCCGGCTCGTTGACTACGAACAGAAATTATAGTCTGAATATTGATGCTCAATACCGTTACATCATTCATCGTTGGGATTTAATTACCGGTGTCAGCCTGGCCAGCAGAAATCGCGTTTTTAGAAACTTTTATGGCTTAGGTAACGAAACAAAGATAGTGGACGACCTCAATGACGTCAACTTTTATCGCAATAATGCCGCTTCCTTTGACTACTACCTGGGATTGAGCCGGCAATTTTGGGAGCGGTCCAACTTTTCCGTGGCTGGGGTAGTCGACTTCAAAGATGTCGACCCGGATACGAGTGATGATGCCCCCGGCTCCATTTACGATACGGACGTCCCGGAGAGCAACGGCTTGGGCGAAACGATACTGGTAGGGGCGAGGCTAGCCCTGAATGTAGACCTCCGGGATAACGGTAATTTCCCAACCAAAGGCCTACAATTTAATACACAGCATTTCACCTTCTACAACACTGCTGATGATTTTAATGCCGGTGGCCGGCTATCATCTGAACTCACCGCATTTTTTACTGCCGGCGTACAGTTACCCGTCACTTT
>JANQQI010000093.1 GCA_028285085.1 Saprospiraceae bacterium
TTTGTGGATGCGGGTAATGTGTGGCTCGGCAATCAGGCCGCCGCAAATGTGCCTGCAGGCCGTTTTGCCTGGGATCGATTCTACAAAGAACTTGCCGTCGGAACGGGACTGGGCCTACGTTTAGAAATCCAATACATCGTTATTCGTTTAGACGTCGCTTTCCCATTGCGCGATCCCGCTCGCCCGGACGGTGATCGTTGGACAGTCTCTAAAATTCAGTTCGGTTCCAGAAACTGGCGACGAGATAATTTGATTTATAATTTAGCGGTGGGGTATCCGTTTTAATACCAGTCCTCTTGAAGCGAAGAGATGTTTTGAAATACCAGATGAGGAGATTTCAGACATTGAATTTAGATTGAGGGACCTCTTCGCTTATAGTGAATATTCGACATTCATCATTGCCCAAAAGACTTATTAAACTTAATCCCTACCCCCGTCTTATTGACATTACTATTATCAAAAGCGTCGTAGTCTGTGCGTTGAAACGCGCGTAAAACATAATTACCGTTAGGATCAAGTTTGTATTCCAGTACAAAATCACCGGCAATATTATTTAGACTGGAGCCATCAGCTGCCGTTTGGTCACTGCTATCGAGCTGCACAACACCACCTACTTTGACCGTCAAGCGATCATTGAACACCGAACGGGTGAGACCGACATTGAGATTGGTGCGGGTGGAGGTGGAATTGTCAGCACCGAATTGACCGCGGTAGGATTCAAGATCAAAGGTAAGGCCGAGGCCATCCAGATAGCGCTCCGACAATCGATTCAATTGATTACTGATGAGGCCGCTGACACTAGATAAGGCAATATTCTCTCCGGCCGTCGATAAGCTCGTCGATGTACTTTGGTCGGCCACAAAGCTATTTAGCAACAGCAAACCAAAGACCTGCTTATTGAGTTCGCTTTCATCTTCGCGGAGCTGAATCAGTTTTTGATCCATCAAGGAGGATAAACCGATATCGTCAATCTCAGCGTCAATATCAAAGCTAAGACTCGGCTCGTTGATGTCGCCTTTCATGTTCATCAAAACGCTGACATCGCGCAATTCGCGGGCCCGGCCCGCGGCAGCTGTTGACAAACTAGACTCATTGGCGATAAGCGGATAGATACTCGTCCGCGTTTTGTAGGCTGCCGTAATATCGAATCGCGTGTCAAGCGGATCGCCAATAAAATTGAGCCGACTACCGGCTTTGATATCAAATGCCCGTTTTACGAGCCCCTGGTAGTTAAATTGATAAGCCCCTTCGCTCACTGTGTACAAACCCGTCACATTGACGGCGCCCGAGGGAAACATGCGGATGCTCAGGTCCGCCTCACCGCGACAGTTCAATTGATCTCCGGTAAGTGGATCGACAATGACAATCAGCTCGGCTTCCGGGCCAAGATCGAGATTGAGCGAAAGATCCAGGCCCGTAGCACCCGTCACTTGGGATTGACTCTCCGCTATCAGGCTGTCCAACGGACGCTGGCCCGGGCGACCGTAGATGATATAATCGGCTGTACCGCCCAGGTCTTCTTCCACGGCAGCGCTGACGGTGAGCTTACTGGGGGCCAGGCTTTTGGCCGTGATTGTGATGATTGGGGTTTCGGCGGGGCCTTGGATACGCATTTGGGCCGCCAGATTTAAAGTACCGTAGAACAAATCGTTATCACTAGGACCAGTGTTGAGGAATTGGAAACTTTTGGTAGAAAAATCCAGATCAAGTTGAATGTTTTGAAAACGATCGTGCAAAATGCGACCAGAGAGGGTTGCCATTTTTCCAGCCGGATCTTCTAATTGAAGTTGTCCAAAATTAATGGTTCTATCGTCAAACTGTATTGGGTGCTCTTTAATCTTATATCTGGTTTTTAAATAATCAACTTTTGTACTGGCATCCATAAAAGCCAAGGTCCCTTTGGTTTCAGGTAAAGCTGTGGTGCCTTTCACGGTAAATTGGCCGGTAAGATAGCCGCTACTATTCTTAATCCCACCAAAGGTGAAGGGGTCGATGAGAATCATGGGTAGTCGTTCGATATCAGCTTGTACAGCAAGTTGCGTGCTGGGAATGTGATAATTTCCTTGGATCTGCACGGCATTGTCGGGGCCAGAGAGTTGGGCTGCAAAATCGATCAAGGGCTGCTGTTCGTTTTGTTCCGCCTTGAGGTTAATGTCACCAATTAGTGAGTCATTCACTGTCAATTGATCTAACTCTAGATCGGCAAAGTAATGAAGGTTTTTTCGAACATCATTCAAAGTAATATTGCCATTAAACAAACCTGAGTAGCGGAAGCCATCGATATTCGTAAAATCTGATATTTCTTTTATTTGAAAGTTTTTAAAAACGAATCCAATCGGCGTGTAATTTTTATTAATTGGGTGATCATAAGTGGCGACTTCAATCGATTGCTCGCCATTATTTAAACTAAAATCCTGAATTTGTAACTCCTCAGATTGAAAGCGGATGAGATGTTCAGATGGCACTTGCCAAATGCTTTCCGCTAAGTGTAAACTATCATCCAACTGTAATTGATACCAAGAGTTCTTCGAACTCAATTCTGCTCCCCAAATGAAGGAAGGCACCTGATCATTGGCTTCCAACTGGATATTTGTCTTTAGCTTCTGATTCCCTAACACCGTTTGCCATTTTGCACCCGTAAAACCCAGACTCCCATTGTTTAAGCTGGCAAAATTAAGGGCAGTGGTGATACGTTCTGCATCTCCCTGAATGCGCCATTGTAAGCTATCGACCTGCCAACCCATAATGGCTAACTCAGGGATTGATATGCGACTGGACAGAGCTTGTTCTTCAGTATTGAATCGGCCTTGGCCTTCGATATATTTCAGGCGCTGGAGTTGTGGGAAAAAGAGTTTGGTTAAAGGCACAGGATTTTTGACCAGAAAAGAAAAGGCTAAATCTTGATCGTATATTCCAGATTGTGTGTCAGAACTGACATTTAGGCTATCTGAATTTGCTTCCGTAGCCATTAGCTCGTCAAGGGAGAAGTAATCATTGAAATATTGAAGCAGGTGATCCGGGAGCTGGAGCAAACGAAAATCACCGTTAATTTGTGCAGCCAAGAGAGGAGAATTGAGTTCAATTCGTTTGTTGGTATCCAATTTTTTCCTGGCGTACAAAACTAAGCTATCGAGTTGGTAATTGTCTTCGCCATTAGATAGGGCAAGTCCTTCGAGGGCGGCCCGGCCCATAAAATCATCGATATTACCTCCGATAAATTGTCCTTTCAATTGCGTGCTGGCCCGAATGATCTGCTCCGACAAATGCAAAGCTTGCGTATCCAACGTGTCCAAAGCCAAATCAAATTGCAAAACTGGCTGCTCTTGATTTAAATCTACCAACCCCCGAAAATCAAAAGCCAGGTGATCATCTTGAATACGCGCTTCACCTTGGTATTTGAGCCTATCGACGGTGCCATCAATGGCCAGGTTGTGATAGCAGTAGCCATTGAAATCGATAGAATCGATCTGGGCATCGACGGCTAAGTTTAGTTGATCCGCTTGTAATCCCTTACCATCCACTTCAGCTGTAAGACTGACCAGATCAAATTGGCTGGTATCGGATAGCAATCGCCCCAATTGCAACTCTGCCAAGGTGAAATCGCCTTTGTAGATCGCATCAGTATAGTCCTGATTGAATTGTACTTTTAAGTTAGTAGTCAAATAGCCAATATCTGTTGATAACTGCCCTTGGCTGGTCAGATCGTGTAAGGTCCCTAGAATATTTCCACGATAATCGAAATACTGCATCTCTTGTACCCCCGCCGGTAAGGTAGTCGGAACCAGAGCGGAAATATCATCAAGATGAGCATTAAGCTGATCAATGTTTAAATTAAATTGTAAGCGCTCAATATCGTCTAAGTTTTGTAGCTGGCCACTCCCTACGAAGGTGAGACTTTCGCTGGCATGGAGACGAAGGTCTTGAAGCTGTAAATCATGCAGCCCACCCTGAATTTTTCCATCCATAGTTAATTGCCCCAAGCTATCCAACTCCCGGGGCAAACCCAATTCGGGGAATCTGGCGCGTAAAGCCAGAAAGTCAATGCGGGCTGAATCCAGATGGAGCTTAAAATCAAGTTGCTCCGGCTCCAATATGTGTTTTGCATCTCCCGATGCTTGTAGCTTTAATAATTTGCCGTATTGCAACTGTAATTGTTCGAGCGTTATCTTTTCTGCTTGACCATCGACTCGGCCATCAATAATGAGGGGAATGGCTTTGCACACCTCCGGCGGCAAATAAGCGTGAAAAAAGCGTTGGTCACTGGGTGTGATATAAGTCTTTTCAAATTGGGTCGACCATCTGCCTGAGTTTAAGATATCAGGCAAATCAGCCCAGGCGTTGAATTTTAGCTCAGTACTGTTTTGAATCTGGCTGTAAGGGGTTTGTAAGCGAAAATTGACTAATCGGATGCTCTGGGAATCCAGTTCGATATCCGCTTGGCTCGAGCTAATCTCCAAGCCAGATTGCTCCTGCAAAGCTAGCTGGGTAAGCTGTGCTTGCAGGGCGTTAGCCGACCATTCGAATTGCTCAACCTTTAGTTCCAAGGCTTGAATATCAAGATGATGATGATCGAAGTCCGGCCGTCGTGTGGTGCCGAGGGAGGTGAGGCCAATCTGGCCTTGTGTTAAAATAAATTGTTCGAAGGTGAGCTGCCAGCCGAGATTGGGAAATTGTAAAGGGGCAGCGGGGCTGGTTTGACTAGTATCGGGTGCATTCAAAGGGCTGCTCATGCGAAAATAAGGTGCATCCAGCACCATTTGATTCATGTCCACCGCCTGCTCATCCAAATCGAGTCGATTGATTTCGATTAAAAATGCTTCCCAGCCCGTTTGAAAATGGGTCTGGGTCAGTTGATCGTCCCAATGGAGCCGAATATCGGAGCTATTTAATTGGCTGATGCCAAAGGACCAAGCGGCGGCCTGGCTGGTATCCGTGGGGGCCGCTGGGGGAGGAGCGACTTTGAAACGATCGAGAATAAACTGATAATTAAAACTGCTATCCACAGCCGATCGCTGAATGTGGCTGTAAGCGCCGTGCAATTGGAGATTGTCGAGAAAAAGGCGTTGTTGAAGCAAAGAGAAAAAGCCGATGTCCGCGCTCAGCTCTTCGACACTCAGCAAGGTGTCGCGCTGCCGATCCAGTATCAGTAAACCTTCGATCACCGCAGCGCTAAAAAACTTGACCCGTACCCGATCGACTTGTACCTCGGTTCCCAAAGTTTGGGAGAGTTGTCCAACTACCTCCCGGGCCAGCTTGTTTTGCACCGACGGCATCTGCAATAAACCCCAAAGCAAGAGTAATAAGCAGGCGAAGACCAAGAGACTTCGGATCAGTATTTTATAAATGCGTTTTTTCAAGGATAAATGAGCCAGGATTTAGTGGTAAAGATGCATATTTTCTGGGATAAACTTTGGAGAGGGGAGTGTTGGGCGATTAGGGTTGGCTGAGATATCAAAATAGGTTAAAGCACTGCAGTTATTTTCTGAAATACGTAGAGAAAAATCTGTCTAAGGAGAGTTGATTTGGTCGAAATTTGACAAGACGGCAGAAAGGTAGGAATAATTAATGCAACGAAGTTGCAATTGCTGTTTTCTTGCGTATATTTGCAACATTGTTGCAAATGTAAATTATCGCCAATGATCCGATTACAAGACGTTCACAAATCTTTCAAAGGGAATCCAGCGATTCAAAATCTAACGCTGCAAGTGGAAAAAGGTGAAATCTTGGGTTTATTGGGGGCAAATGGAGCCGGAAAGTCGACGACGATCAATATGCTATTGGGTTTCCTTAGTCCAGATTCGGGCTCAGTCAGTATTAAACAGTTGGATGCGACCCAAAGAGCAAGTGAGGTGCGTCAACTTGTCGGTTACATCCCCGAGAACGTTAATCTTTATTCTTATTTGACGGGCGTTGAAAATTTAGACTACTTCTGTCGTTTAGCGGGCTTGCGCTATGCGAAAAAAGAATTGGAGGATGTCCTCACCACTTGTGGCTTGCAAAGTGAAGCGCATCATCAAAAGGTCGCCAACTATTCCAAGGGGATGCGGCAAAAAGTAGGCATTGCCATTGCCTACGCTAAGAAAGCAGAAGTCTATCTGCTGGATGAACCTGCAAGTGGTTTGGATCCCTTGGCGAGTAATGAATTATCTGATTTGCTCAAAAAACTAGCATCTGAGGGGGCAACGATCCTCATGGCTTCTCACGATATTTTTCGAGTGCGGGAAGTTTGCCATCGCATCGGGATTCTGAAGAAAGGCACCTTAATCAAAGAAATTCGTAGTGATGCCATCAGTGCCAGTGAGTTAGAGCAACTGTACTTGGAATTCATGAAAAACTAGGTGGCTATGTGGCAAATCATCAAAAACGAAGGGTATTTCTTGAGCCGCAGCCGGACATTATTGGGAACTAGCCTGGCTTTCCTCCTAATGTTATTCCTCACCCTGTTTCTGGGACATCAGCAAACCCAACAACAAACCCAAGCTTATCAAACGGCTAAGGATCACTTACGCGCGCAATGGGAAGGTATCAAAGAAATGAATCCACACGGGGCAGCACATTACGGCACCTATGTCTTTAAGCCCGCTAATTTGTTGGGTAGCTTGGATGAAGGGGTTAATACCGTTACGGGCAATGTTTTGCGGGTAGAAGGACACGTCCAAAATGAAATTGTCCATTCAGAGGCCTCCCAAATGCAATCGATTTCTAAGTTTGGTAAGCTTAAAAGCTCGCTTTTACTGCAGTTTATTGTTCCCCTGTTATTAATCTTTTTGGCTTTTCATACCGTAAGTAGTGAAAAACAAAGCGGGAGACTCAAACTACTGGTTTTACAAGGTGCCAAGCCTTTTTCTTTAATTTTTGCTAAAACCTTGGCAATCTGGAGCTATGGTCTTTTACTCTTGATGGCAGTACTACTGGTTTACACTCTTTTTAATTTTCAAAATCTAGATGCCGAGGTATTGACCCGATCGGTGCTATTTTTTCTGTCCTATGCGCTTTACTATTTTATTCTGACGGGATTAACGGTTTTCTTTTCATCCCGTTGGCAAAATGCCACGGTTGCTCTCACTTCTATGCTCGGTATTTGGATCGTTTGGACGATATTTTTACCCAATATTTTAATGAGTTCGGTCGAAAAATGGCACCCCTTACCCAGTCGAAATGAATTTAAAACGGCCATGAAGGAGGACCGTTCCAAAGGTTTAGATGGTCATAATCCTACCGACGAAAGGAAAAAGGAATTAGAAGAAGCGACTTTAAAAGAGTACGAAGTCGATAGTCTTTCCCAGTTGCCAATCAATTTTGATGGTCTTTTAATGCAAGCTGACGAAGAGTACGGTAATCAGGTTTGGGATAAGCATTTTGGACAATTAAGAACTGTACTCACCCAACAAAAACAAAGTCTGCAGCTCGGTGGTAGTATCAATCCATTTATTGCATTACAAAATGCAAGCAGGGGATTTGCGGCCAGTGATAACTTACACCATCAGGAATTTTTGGTGCAGGTGGAGCAATTCCGCAGAGTGTTCATTAAAGCCCTCAATGATAAACATGCTTATGGCGGTTCCAAAACTGGAGATTGGGGGTGGAAGGCCGATAATGCTTTCTTTAAGTCTATCCCGGATTTTAAATATCAACCTATTACTCTGGCTTCGGTATTTTCTCATTACGTGCTGGACTTAGCGATTTTAATGCTTTGGTCGATTCTAACGGTTGTTTTATTAATTCTTGGCGCGCGTAAAATGCAAATCGTATGAAAAACCTTAGCGTATTTTTATATGAATGGAAGCACTTTTCCCGAAATCGGTTTAAAGTAGTTGCCCTATTGCTTTATGTTGCCGCAGGAATTTACGGATTACACAATGGCGCGGCTTTATACCAACAGCAAGTTTCAGAAATTGAAAGAATTGAAGAAGAAGCTCATACGGGAAGACAAAAATATATTGCCTACTACGATGAAGGTAAGAAAGGCCCCGAAGATCGCCCCTGGGTGGATATGACGACCCCTTTTTGGGCGATATGGTATGCTTCTATTTATCATTTTAAAATGCCTTCTCCGGCTATCGTATATAGTATTGGACAAGCGGAACAATACGGTTTCTATAAGCGGGTAACGTTTTTGAGCAGTCCTTATGATGCGGATATGGCCGAGGAAATTGCTAATCCTGAACGTCTCCAAACTGGGACACTGGATTTTGCCTTTGTTGTGTTATTTTTGCTGCCTTTACTGCTGCTCATTTTATTATACAACGTAAAAAGTGCGGAAAGCGAACAAGGTTTTTTGCCATTAATAGAAGTACAAACGGTTTCCACAAATAGTTGGCTTTTGTCAAGGGTTAGTTTTTATGCCACCTTGGTGCTGTTGAGTCATTTAATTTTAATTTTTTACGGCGCCATGCTCACACCAGTTCTTGAGACAGCGTCTCAAGTCGTTGGACAAGTATTCCTCTACATCTTTTTATCACTTGTTTTTTGGTCAACGATTTATTTTTTAATTCTCCGAAAAGGGAAAACCATTACCGGCAATGCTTTGAAAATGGTAGGGATCTGTGTGGTATTTCTATTTATCATACCGGCAGTAGTACACCAGTGGCTAAGTATAAAACAGCCCGCCAATTTGATGACGGACTTTATTGATGCCAACCGGGATAAAAAAGATGATCTTTATAATCAACCCGATAGTGTGATTCAAGCTCAGCTTTTCGCCATGTTCCCTGAAATCGTTGATAGTCCCTTGGCTCAGGATACGCTCAGGATCGATCAAGCCAGAAATCGATCCACCTATTCTTTAGTCAATGAACTAATGAAAGCCAGTATTGTCCCCATAGAAAACGAAAACGATCATAAAAATCAATTCATTCGAACGACCTATTGGTTTAATCCAGTGACCTTTTTTCAAAACCAATTTAACAAAATTACGCAAACACATTATCGTGATTATCAGCAATATCGAGATGATATTCAAAATATGATCGATGGGCAAATCCGAATGATGGTTTTAGACATTTGGCAAGATGTAAAGGTCGATAAAGCGAAATACCTGGAATATGCTAATGTGACGAAAGTCGATTAATTTTTTTTAATAAAAACTAACTAGTTAGAGATATAATTATGATAAATGTAGAAACAACAGGCCAAGCAACTAATGCAGCCATAGGTAATGATGCTAAAGTTTTGTCAGAAATACACTTGGCATCAAAAAATATTGCTATTCTTCAGCGTGATCTTAGTGCTTTGAATGACATGCTTTTGTCTTTAAAAGAGCGTCCGGTTGGGTTAAAAGCAAATGGAACCGTTGAGGAAATTACTACTAGTTTGAAAAAGTACTTCGATGAAGAATTAAATGGTTATACACTCATTTTAAATGACATTGTAAATGTGTTAAGTTTGTTTGAGAATTTAACCCAATCCTCCTCTTTCCGCTTATTACTAACTATCGTTGATACGGATATGTGCCGACGATTTCACACGGATATTAACCACTTGAGATTATTATGTACTTATACGGGACAAGGAACGCTTTGGCTCCCGGACGAGGCGGTGAATATAAAAGCGTTGAAATCAAGGAACACAGAGCTGGAAATTGCTAAGGATAAAAATCAAATACAACAAGCGGGTGCAGGGGATGTAGTTATTCTGAAAGGGGCCTTACATCCAGAGGGAAATGCGGTAGTGCACCGTAGTCCTACGATTGAATCCAGCGGAGAAAAAAGACTCTTGCTCAGAATTGACACTAATTCATTTTTAAATTTTGGCCTTTAAAAAAGAGCGATAAACTAGCCTCTCTATTTTAGTCCTTAACACCTACTGAAAATAAAATATTATTTATGGTAATAGATAAAAAACTTCCCGTTACCGTCTTAAGTGGATTCTTAGGAGCGGGTAAAACTACCTTACTAAACCATGTTTTGCATAATAAAGAAGGTTTGAAGGTTGCAGTCATCGTCAATGACATGAGTGAGGTGAATGTAGACGCAGAATTGGTCAAGAATGAAAATACACTATCGCGTACTGAAGAAAAACTAGTAGAGATGAGCAATGGCTGTATCTGCTGTACTCTTCGGGAAGATTTGATGGTGGAAGTAGAACGTTTGGCTAAAGAAAATCGCTTCGATTATCTACTGATTGAGAGTACTGGTATTAGCGAACCTATACCTGTGGCTCAGACGTTCTCTTTCGTCGATGAAGACAACGAGATCGACCTTTCCCGCTTCAGCTATATTGACACCATGGTAACGGTGGTTGATGCCTTCAATTTTTTCAAAGATTTTGGAAGCCCTGAAACCTTGATGGACAGAAATCTCACGGATATGGAGGGTGATTATCGCACCATCGTTAATCTCCTTACGGACCAGATTGAGTTTGCTAATGTCATCATATTGAATAAAACAGACTTGGTCAACGAAGAGCATCTTGGCGTACTCAAGGCTGCCATCAAAAAGCTGAATCCCTCCGCTCGCATTATTGAATCGACTTTCAGCAACGTCAGTCCCAATGCAATTCTCAATACGGGCCTATTCAATTTTGAAGAGGCTGAACAAAGCGCTGGCTGGATTGAAGAGCTAAATAAAGATGAGCATACACCAGAGACGGAAGAATACGGCATTGCCTCTTTCGTATACCGAAATACAAAACCTTTCAATCCAGAACGTTTCTGGCACTATATCCAACACAAATTTCCGGGTACCATCATCCGTAGTAAAGGATTGTTTTGGCTGGCTTCCCGTCCGGGGCAGGCCCTGGTTTGGAGCCAGGCCGGAGGCTCTTTGCGGGCCGATAGCGCTGGTGTTTGGTGGAGCAGCATGCCTTATCGGGAAAGGACACAGTATTTGGCTTTCATTGAAAACCAAAAAGAAATCGAATCCGACTGGGATCAAACCTTTGGTGATCGCAAAAACGAAATTGTGTTTATTGGACAAGATATGGATGAAGCGGTTATTCGAGCTAGTTTAGATGCTTGTATAGCAACTGACGAAGAAATCAGTTCGCATCAATGGCGAAGAGGCTATGAAGATGAGTGGCCCGTACAACGTGCGTATTCCTTAGGATAAAAAAGACATTACTGGCTATAACTAAGTAGGGAACGGTGAAGCTTCGGCCACCGTATCCCTACTTTTTTTTGGTCTCATTGGTGAGTAATAGGTTTGGATGGGGAGATATAAGCATAGATCATACTAATTATTATTTTATTTCATCTTAAAAAATGTGAAATAGAATTTTAGCCCATTATGGATCAATTGGATGATTGTTAGCTATACATATAATAGCATAAAACATATTTGCCTGACAGTTTATTTGCAATGCTACGTCTATTCCTTGTTTTGCGATGTTGAGAAGGTTACATTAGGATGAACGATTTAATAACCTTAAAAAACCTTTTCATTATGTTAGCTCAACATTCGATCGAACATCAAGATGCCATTAGAGTTATTGGTTCATCAGAAAATAGCTTTGATGAGGCCGTAGCAAACGGTATTAGTACCATCAAAGAAGCACATGGCGGTACACCACGAGTACACCTAGATTTTGTCTCTTTCGAAGTCGTACAATTGCAGGGTGTGATTCAAGATGGTGGACGTGAGAGACCTCAAGTTCGCATTTATCAAGCAGTAATCGATGTAGTCGGCGTTCATAGGCATTAATCACCACCGACCGATTTAGTATATTATGCAAATTGTGATTAATGGGAGACTAAGAACCTATGCTTCAGATGATCTCTGGATTAGTTGCAATTTGAATTTTTTATATCTCTCATGCATAGTTCATCTCATCTATTAGGCTTAGGTATTACTTTTTCTATTGTTTCTCTATTCATTGATCTATCATTTCTTATTCCGGTGTCAGGTCGGACTTAGAGATGGCTTACACGATTCACAGGAACCGTAAATGTGAGATTGACCGGCCTCATTTCCTACAGATTAAAGATTTTAGTGCTATCTTTAGACCAATACTTTCCTACTTTGATAGTCAGATGTTTAGATAATCTCAAGTCTGATTAGAATATTTAAACTAACCTGTACACTACTGTATATCTATAATCCATTCGAGCAAGCTGGCCGAAGGGGAGAGGATCATTATGAAAAGGATGCGAATGGAACTAATATTTAAAGGGTATGAAAAAGTATTATCTAAATATTGAAATTAAAACAACAAAAATGAAGCAAGTTATTTTATTAGTACTGTTACTTATTCCTTTTTTCCTCTTAAGCCAAAATCCCCTGGATAGTTTAATAAAAGAAGGAATTGCGTTACATGATGCGGGTGATTATGACGCTGCCATTAAGAAATACAAAGAAGCATTGAATTATGATGAAAAATCGAGTTTAGCTTATTATGAATTAGGATTAACCAGTTACACAAAAGGGGATTATAAAAAGTCAGCGAAGTATGCTGATAAAGTTTTAAAAATTGATGATGGATATTTAAGAGAGGCCTTTACGTTAAAAGGCTCAGCGTTGGACAATTTAGGTAAGACTAAAGCTGCGATTAAAACCTACGAAAAAGCAATTGAAGCTTTCCCCAAGGATCACTTACTTTACTTCAACTTGGCACTTACCCGCTACAACGCTGGACTCGCTGATGAAGCTGAGCAGGATTTAAAAAAAGGATTACAAGTAAACCCCTCCCATTCCACAAGTAATTATTTATTAGGGATAATTAAAATGGAGCAAGGGCGTCGAGTAGAATCCTTATTAGCTTTTCATTTTTTCCTTTTGTTGGAACCTAATACTGCCAAATCAAAAGAAGCGTTGGCAAGAGTATCTTCTTTAATGAATGAAGGGGTGACCAAGAAAGATGAAAAGAATATCGAAATCAATCTTGCTGCATTGGGAGAAGAAGATGATTTCTCCACAGCCAATTTGATGCTATCTCTCCTAAGTGCATCGAATATGACCGAAGAAAATGAAAATAAATCAAAGGAGCAATTGTTCTACGAAAATACCGAGTCTTTGTTTAGCGTATTGAATGAACAGAAGGAAGGAAAAACGGGGCTATGGTGGGACTTCTACGTCAATTTTTACGGAGCACTATTAGATGCTGGACATCTAGAGACTTATTGCTATTTCATCAGACAACAAAATGGGGAAGCTGAACAGAAATGGATCGCAGAGAATAATGAAAAAGTAGAGCAGTTTTTTCAATGGTTGCAAGAGTGATTTTGATCAAAACCGAGTGTTGCTCAAATATATCGAACAAATATTTGCATGGGATGATGTTGATAATTCAGCCATTACTGAAAATCAAAAATGAATAGGCCGTCTTGAATTTAGTGTGCTTAAAAAAGCAACCTAGATTACGCCTTCGTATAGCTTTTAAGCTAAAATATAACCATTGATGGAGGGAGATGTCTTACCTGCGCTAGTTACACCGATAAGGTCACTGTTGCGGGTTATTGAAGATTAAAAATGCAAGGACAAAAAAACAGAAATAAAGTATGAAAATGATAAGGTTTTTGTTTTTAATGGATATGATGATTTTCTTGTTATTTACAACTGGCTGTAATACATCCATTAAATCCATAAAGAAGAATAATTTACATTCTATAACAGTAATTAAATATGATGCAATAGTTGAAGACGGGGAGATAGTAAAAGGCCAAATAAAAACTGAATCCTATTTTTTAAGAAATCGGAGCAATGTCATTGCTGAATACAAAATAATCCATTATGATCATAGAGGGAAGGATGGTTTTGGACAATTTTATAAATATGATCAATCAAATCAATTGATTGAGTCGTTTAAATACGGCTCGGGTCGACCTATCCAAATCAGATACGCCTATAAGTATGACTCAAAAGATAGAATGGTAGAGAAAATGACTTGGTTCAGGAATAAAGAAGTAAAAAATATTATGAAATATGACGCAAATGATAATATACTTGAAAGACGTAAATATGTTTCGGACGAGTTATCCCATCGAACTACTTATGAATATAATGATAAAAATGATAAAATTAGAATTCAACATTTTCATGAAACCGACACTTTACGCTCATCTATTTACGAACCTTACAGATGTAATGAAGAAAATGTATCGTATATGATGGATACGTTTATGTATGACACAAAGGGATTATTAATAGAAGAAAAAAATTATACATGTTATCATACCTTATCTTCAAGGACAACCTACAGATACGATGAAGAAGGACGAGAGATTGGATATACAGATTATGATGACAAAGGACTAATAACTGCTAGTGAATCATTCTTTTACGATGAACGCGATAACTGGATACAAAAGGTATCCTATTTCTACGATGAGGGTGAAACAAGTGAAATTAAAGTAGAATACATTTATAAGTATAAAAAAGATGGCAGTTGGATAGAGAAAATAACAATTCAGAATGATAAACCTGTTTCAATAATTGAAAGACATTTTGAGTATTATTAACAGCACCCGAAAAATTATCCCTTATTTTGCAGCGTCCTCTTGATGAATGCCTTGCGATTCATCCGATGAGGATAGATTGATTTGGTGCTCACTTGAAACTGAAAATACTCTAATGCCTTTTCTCGCTGCCTTTGATCCCAATTTACCCAAATTCGTGCTGCTTGGATTGATTATCATTGGGCTGGGGGTGGTGCTGCGCTACTTTCGGCAACCCTATGTGGTGGCGTATATTCTGGCGGGTGTTTTCTTGGGAGAGCATGGCTTTGCGATTGTTACGGATAAGACCCTGATTACTTCGATGGGGGAGTTCGGCTTGATTTTGCTGCTATTTTTCATTGGGATGGAGATTAGCTTACAGGATCTACTGAAAAAATGGCGCGTAGCCACTATCGGGACGACTCTGCAAGTACTAGGCAGTGTCCTTCTGGTAGCATTCATCGGTAATTACTTTGATTGGAGCTGGAATCGTATCATCGTCGTGGGCTTTGTGATGAGTTTGAGTAGCTCCGCCGTAGTCATCAAACTTTTGCAGGATAATCAAGAGACGCAAAGCTCGACGGGTAAAAATGTAATCAGTATTTTACTGATGCAGGATATCCTGATTGTACCCATGCTCATCGCTACGAATTATTTGGGTGGCAATGAGCCTACCGCCGACGAAGTCGCTTTGCAAATTACCGGCGGGGTACTCATCATCGGTGGTATCCTGTGGCTGGTTCGACGCAAAACAGTGACTTTGCCCTTTAGCAAGGAGATTGAAAAGGATCACGAACTGCAAGTCTTCATTGCCTTTATCATTTGTTTTGGTTTTGCACTGATCACCGCTCTGTTCGGCCTGTCGGCCGCCTTGGGGGCTTTCGTTGGTGGCATCTTTGTACACACCACCCGCTCGACGGAATGGTTTCACGATAGCCTGCACTCCTTTCGCGTAGTATTTGTGGCCCTCTTTTTTGTCTCCGTCGGCATGCTGATCGATCTGGATTTCTTGCTGGACAACTGGCGTATTGTTTCTTTGCTCATCGTCGTAGTCTACCTCACCAATCATTTGGTCAACGCTACCGTTTTACACTACTTTGGTCGTAATTGGAAATATAGCCTCTACGGAGGCGCTCTGCTGGCACAAGTTGGTGAACTCAGTTTCGTCCTTTCGGCGAGTGCCTATCACGCCCAGATTATCTCCGATTTTGCGTATCAACTCACCATTATTGTGATTTCATTGACTTTGCTCATCAGCCCGTTCTGGATTGCGGGGACAAAGAAAATAGTTGGCCTACCGTAAATTGGATGCTGAGAAGCTGTTTTAATGCCTTTACTTTGCAAGAGTAGTTTATCTTTGTGGAGCAAATGCACAAGCCTGTTTTGATCTTTAATCTGCATGTCAAAAACCCAGCAATCTGAAGCTTACCGTATTAGTCGCCGTTGGCAGCAGTTGGCCCTATGGCTCGGGCTGGGCATTCTAATTGTCAAGTGGATTGCCTGGGCAATGACCAACTCCAACGCCATTCTCACCGATGCGATGGAGAGTATCATCAATGTGGCGGCGAGTACTTTCGCGCTCTACAGTCTTTCGCTCGCCGCTAAGCCTCGTGATGACAACCATCCCTACGGTCACGGCAAGATCGAATTTATCGCTGCTGGTCTCGAAGGTGGACTTATCCTGATTGCCGGCTTGCTGATCTTCTCCAAAGCCATCTACAATTTTTTTCAGCCACAGACCCTCGTTGCACTGGACGTGGGAATTGGCGTTACCGCCATCACCGGCCTACTTAATTATTGGCTCGGCCAGCGCCTGTTGCATACTGGCCGTCGCTACCATTCGCTCACCTTGATGGCCGATGGCCGCCATTTACTTTCGGATGCTTATTCTTCACTGGGACTGGTCTTAGGACTTTTTTTAGTCTATTTGACTGATCTCATCTGGCTGGATAATGTGCTGGCGCTCATCTTTGGGGTCGTTATCCTCGTAACGGGCTATCGGCTCGTGCGGACTTCCACGGCGGGGATTATGGATGAAGCCGATCCGGGACTAATCGATACCCTGATTGAGGATATCAATCAGGAACGTAGCGAAAACTGGATCGATATCCACAACTTTCGCGTGATTAAGTACGGGGCCACCCTCCACATTGACTGTCATCTGACCTTGCCTTGGTATTTTGATGTGCGCGAAGCGCACGATGAGGTTAAAGCCTTCGAGGAACTTACCGAAAGATGCTGTGCAGTTCCTGTTGAACTTTTTATCCATACCGATCCTTGTGAGGACGAGCTTTCCTGTCGCTTATGTAGTAAATCTGATTGTGCGCATCGCCTCGCTGAATTTCAAAAACGCGTGGAGTGGCACGCCGGGAATGTGATGCATAATCAAAAGCATCGTTTGGAGTAGCGGAATTTATGTCGTTTTTTTATGGAAATCTCTAGTTATGAACTACATCTCCATCAGTCTCTACCAAAAGATGGTCAATCATGCGATTGCCGAAGGCTTGAGTGAGGAAGATCTTCAGGATTTGCCCGTTCCACCCGCTGCGATGCAAGATTTGCGGGCGGTACCAGCTGATCATTTTTTTCTGCTACACGAGATGTTGGATCAGCGTCTGGGCCCTGGTTTTGCGGTGCGGGTCGGGCAGCAGATGAAAATGGATGACTATGGTGTACTGGGGTTATCCTGGAAGACTTGCTCCCGTGCCGGAGAGATCTTCGAACGTTCAGAGCGTTATTTTCATTTGTTATCCAATACGTACCTTTTCAAAGTGGAGACGAAAGGGGAGGTGTCTGAGATTTATCTTTTTCGTGATGCGCATCGGCGGGGCGTGGAATTTTCCAACGAAGCCACTTTCTCCGCTACGGTGGTAGTCTTGCAAGCCATGACCGAAAAGGATGATATCGTACCACTTGGTGTATCTTTTAAGCATGGCCCTCCACGTTCATTGGATTCCCACGAAAAGGTATTTCAATGTCCTGTGAGTTTCAATCAACCCCACAATTTCATTAGTTACCGAACCGCTGATCTCAATACTCGGACGGCTAAGGCGGATATCGGCATTCACAACTTTCTCATGGAACGAGTCGAGGAGGAGACCAAGGGCATGGAAGTCAGTTCCATCAAAATAGCGACGGATGTCTCTCAGTTGATTCAAGATGCACTGCCGAGTGGCATTCCGGCTATCCAACAGATTGGAGAATATATGGGCATGAGTAGTCGTACGTTGACTCGGCGATTGGCCGAAAATGGAATGACTTTCCGGACCTTAGTTAAGCAAACCCAAGAAAAAATTTCTAAAGACTTACTACAAAACACCTCCCACACCATTAGCGAAATTGCCTTCCAAACCGGCTTCTCCGAGCAGAGTGCATTTAGCCGGGCCTTTAAGCGCTGGACGGGCCAGTCTCCACTGGATTTCCGACAATTGTAGAAAGTACATGCATTCTAAAAGATCTATAGTTGCGGCTTTTTTGGTTCCGTTTTTTCAGCTGAAGGAAAAAATGAACACCCTATCAATGGGAAGCTTAAATGGTCGTTACAATTAATCAAGCTAGCTAATTGACAGACTAACTATTCCTATCTGCTGACTACAGAATCTCATCTTTCACTAGTCAAAATCCTCTAATTTGACTCAAAAAACCACACTTGGCTGAAAGTGTCATAACATTGGCGCGGATGGTCAAGTCTGGGGTGCCGTTTTGGGCCAAATTTGCTTCTGTAAACAAAACAGAAGTAAAATGAAACAAGCACTGATCAAACTCCTCTTCCTTGGACTATTACCTGTCCAACTTCAATTTGTGTTCTCGGAAGATCTGACCCGTCTTCCTCTGGCAACCTTGCAAAACCTGCCTTTTGAGGACCCGGAACCGGGGCTGAAGCAACAAGCTTTTGAGATTCTCAAGGCTAAGTGCAATGTCTGTCATCGCCGAAAAAATCCATTCAAGATTTTCTCCTTGAAAAATATGGATCGACACGCGCCCAAAATCTATAAGCAAGTCTTCGTGAAACGGCGTATGCCCAAAGGTGATAAAGTCAAGCTCACCGAGGCGGAATATCAAACTTTAGAAAATTGGCTCAAATCGAAAAATATCTTTTAATCATGGACCTTTCAATCAAATCAATCATTCTTTTTGCCGCCGTCATTTTGACCGGCTTATCTGCAGGACTTTTTTACGCCTGGATGGTTTCGGTCATCCCCGGTACCCGCAAAGTAATGGATATCACCTATTTGGAAAGTATGCAATCCATTAACCGGGCGATTCTCAATCCTGCATTCTTTCTGGTGTTTATGGGGAGTCCCTTAGTGTTGGGGGTAAGTGCGATTCAGCAGTTCAATCAAGGCACACCTTTCTGGTTATTGTTGGCCTCGACGCTAATCTACCTCTTTGGCACCTTCGGCGTGACGGCCTTCGGCAATGTCCCGCTCAACGATGCGCTCGAAGCACTACAACTCGCAGAACTCAGCGATACTGAAGTAATCAGCTTTCGCAAAGCCTACGAAACGAAATGGAACCGCCTGCACTGGATTAGAACCGCCTTTTCGGTATTGGCCTTTGTGCTTTCTCTGGCGGCAGTATTTACTTATTCGAATCAATAATTTTCTATCATATTTTAAAATCAAGATCAAAATGACAAACAACATTTTAGTAACCGGAGCTACCGGTAAAACCGGCCGTAAAGTAGTAGAACTCCTTAAACAACGCCAACAAAATGTAAGAATGGGCAGCCGCCATCACGATCCGGTTTTTGACTGGAACGATCCAACGACCTGGCCCAAAGCGCTCGAAGGAATGGACAAAGTTTATATCGTGTATTACCCAGATTTGGCTGTTCCTGGTGCTTTGGAAGCTGTTGCCGGACTCACCGAGGCGGCCAAAGCCGCAGGCGTGAAAAAAGCTGTTCTCCTTTCCGGTAAAGGTGAAACCGAGGCCGAACGCTGCGAAGCGGTAGTTGCTAATTCTGGCTTGGATTATACCCTGGTACGCGCTTCTTGGTTTAGCCAGAATTTCAGCGAGAGCTTTTTGCTGGAGCCTATCCTGGCGGGTCACGTTGCACTGCCATTACCTGACGTAAAAATCCCTTTTGTAGACACCAGCGATATCGCAGAAATGGTGGTCGAAAGCCTCCTGAATGACGCCCACAACGGAAAGACCTTTGAAGTGACCGGCCCTAGCGCAATTACCTTTGTCGAAGCAGTGCAGACCATCGCCAAGGCAACCGGACGCACCATTAATTTCCAGGCGATTTCCCTGGAAGAACACAAAGCAATGCTCGAATCTATCGGACTACCCGAAGCTTACGTTTGGTTGTTAAGCTATCTCTTCCGCGAGGTGTTGACCAATCCAAATAATCAGGAAATCAGCTCCGATGTTGAAAAAGTACTCGGACGTAAGGCGACGTCTTTTGACACTTTCGTGCAGAACACTGCCCGCACTGGTGTCTGGAATCAAAGCATTCCACAGACAACTATTTAATCCTAGAAAAGAAAGGGCATCGATGATGTGGTGTCCTTTTCTTTTTTAACGGTGTAAAGTCTTTTTGGAAGGTACTAAATCTTATTAAAAAGTACGGATTTGTGTTCCGGGACGATTGACTGACCCACCCAATCCATCTTTGTTTTATTAAACTCATTATCCACCACAAAAAAATTAAATCATGAAAAATATTCATTTTAAAAGCCTCATCATTTCTGCCCTTATCGTTTGGACTTTGGGCGTATTATCTTATTTGGCCTCTTACTTTGTATCTATCATGGACGATCCCGATTTACAGGCTAACTGGGTACTTTCTCTGGCAATCATCCCGCTGGCGGGCCTCGGCGCACATCTTTATTATCGCAAAGGCTATCAAACCAACGGATTTGTATTAGGAGGGGCCATGTTTCTTATTGCAATGATTATGGATGCTTTGGTTACTGTACCTGTATTTATGATTCCTAATGGAGGAAGTTACGCCAGCTTTTTTATCGATTTTGGCTTTTGGATGCTGGCAATAGAATATATTAGCGTAGTGGCTGCCTACTGGCAGATTGAGAACACACTGCGTAAGATGCAGTTGAGACGAGCGGCAAAGGCAAAGTAGTAGCCATCGAGCTTACAATTTTTAACACACACTTAATCTTTACGATTTTGCCATTGAGGATTTAATGAATAACTAGCCTAGCTTTAATTTTTTCAGTTTTTAAGCGCGATATCATGGAAAAGCCTGTTTATAAAAAGAGAGACATCAGTTGGTTATCGTTTAATCACCGGGTGCTACAAGAAGCCCGGGATCCACGAGTACCGATTTATGAGCGATTGAAATTTTTGGCGATTTATTCTTCGAATTTAGATGAATTTTTTCGGGTACGCGTCGCTTCGATGCGCAGCTTCAAGGAAATGGATAAAAAGGTGCGCAAGCAATTGGAAGTTAAACCCAAAAAGATTCTGAAGAAGATCACCGAAATTGTTGATCAACAACTCAATGAATTTGGACAGGCTTTTCGCCAGGAAATATTGCCGGAATTAGCTGCACAAAATATTCATTTAATTGACGAGGCAAAATATTCCGAAGACCAGCAGCAGTTTGTCAAACAACTATTTGCAAATACAATTGAGCAACACCTCAATGTGACTTTAATTGAGGAAGAGCAGGAGACTTTATTTTTACAAAATAATACCCTCCATCTGGTAGTAGTGTTTAATGATGATAAAAAACGGATTGCCGTCATTAATATCCCAAGTGACGAAGTTGGGCGTTTTATCACCTTACCGGAATTTGAAAATCAGCATTACATCACGTTTTTAGACGATGTCATTCGGTATAATTTGGCAGAAAAATATGGTGCCGAAAATATTGAAGGTATTTATTCCGTGAAATTATCTCGAGATGCGGAATTGTATTTGGGAGATGAATTTAGAGGGGATTTAATTGAAAAATTAAAAGCACGTTTGGAAGAACGCAATATGGGGCAACCGACGCGTTTTTTGTACGATCAAAGTATCCCGGAATTACAACTGGAGCGTTTGCAACAACTTTTCGGCTTATCGCATTACGATTTAGTACCCGGTGCCCGCTACCATAATTTCACTGACTTCTTTGGTTTTCCAAACCCTACCGAAGATGCCTCAAGGCACGACACGAAATTGCCACCAGTAGCGCATCCCGAGTTAGAACAGACGGAACACTTGCTAGATGCGATCCGAGAGAAGGATTTTATCCTACATTTTCCTTATCAATCCTATGGCTACGTGCCTAAATTAATCTGGCAGGCAGCAGAAGATCCTACGGTGGAGGAAATCCATATTACGTTGTACCGAGTGGCTAGCAAATCGGAGGTTACTTCTGCGTTGCTGCACGCCCTTTCGAAAGGAAAGAAGGTTAATGTCTTTATTGAAGCCAAAGCGCGTTTCGATGAAGCCTCTAATCTATATTGGGGCGGTCAGTTGCAACAAGCCGGCGCCTTCGTGCGCTACAGCTATCCCGGCATCAAAGTGCACACAAAACTATTGCTGATCCGCCGGCGAGAGGAGGGTGAACTGAAAAATTATGCTTACCTCGGTACCGGCAATTTCAACGAAAAGACAGCGAAGCTATACTGCGATCACGCTCTTTTAACCGCCGATCCTCGGCTCGCGGATGAAGTCGTTCAGATTTTTGAACTGCTCGATCGTAAGATTATCATTCCTAAAACCAAACACCTTTTGGTGTCGCCTTTTACAACCCGTTCGGGCTTTGAGAAACTGGTGGATCGGGAGATTAGCTACGCACAGCAAGGCAAAACGGCCTACATGATCCTCAAGATGAATAGCTTGGAAGATCGGGGAATGATCGATAAACTCTACGAAGCGAGTTGCGCCGGCGTAAAAATTCAGCTGATCGTGCGCGGCATTTGCTGCCTCGTACCCGGTGTGGAAGGCCTGAGTGAAAATATCGAGATCATCAGCATCGTCGATCGCTTTTTGGAACACGCTCGGGTGTATATTTTTGCCAACGGTGGCGTCGAAAAAATGTATCTGGCTTCCGCCGATTGGATGACGCGTAATCTTGATCGGCGGGTAGAAGTCGTATTTCCCATTTACGATCCCGACATCTACGGGGAGTTGCGCCGGATCATCGATCTACAACTGAGCGACAATGTTAAAGCGCGTAGGATCAACAAAGCCCAAGATAATCCCTATATCGAGAATGATGCAACAGCTATTCGTTGCCAATTGGCAATTTATGAAATGTGCAGTGAATCGATAGTGGAAGCGATGGAGAACGAGGAATAATAGTTCAAACATTCTTGGTGTAGATCATATCCTGCGGATCAATGTGAGGAAAGCCATTCATATAAGCTGTGGTTATCCACTTTTTCGTACCTTGGTATTCGCCTTGACCAACCTGCTGACCAGATTGTATTTCTGGATTCAACCCAATAACATGAAAAGATTAGTCTACCTCATCTTGCCCTTGATGATATTATCCGCTTGTCAAACTAACGAAAAATCAGAGCCACTGTACGAGTCGGCGCAGTTTACCATTCATAAAAACAAAGTCGTACAAGGCGATAATATTGCTGAAGTGATCTCTCCGACGCACCTGAAATCAAATTATAAGAGTCCAGCCAGTGCAACCTTTTCAACTTTAGTGAAATTTAAGTTTTCGATTAATGAAAAGGATAATGAGTTGCCTCCTGGCGCAGATCACTGGGTTGTGATTAATGATGAACATAGTTCGCCGGTGATGACCTTTGGGGAAACACCTCCGCCATTTCCCGAGCAGCCAACGACTTATCTGCCTACTAATTATGAGTATACTTTCAAGGTGGATGTATCGCCGGTCTTACAACAATTTGAAGCACAAGGTTATTATGAAACCCACGATGGTTCAAAAGTGGCGAAAGCAGATTTCAAAGGGTTTTATATCGCCGGGGGCTCGGAGCCGTTGACTTGGGATTTTGTGAATTTGGATAATAAAGGCCTAAAATTAGCACCAACGGACGATCCCAATATTTACAGCATCACCGTTCAGTTGAATCCCTATAATGAAGCCGATTATCAGGATAAGGAATGGCAGTTGAGCGAAGAGGTCTCCACTTGCGCTCAATACACTTCCGAACAGCCGATTGTGGATGCGCTTTTCAATTTATCATTGGAAGAAGCCAAAAAGAATATTGAACCGGATAGCACCTTGCGAACCGGTGCCAAGTGGGGTGGGGTATGGACACGAGATGTGAGCTATTCTATTTTGTTGGCCTTTGCCTACCACGAACCGGAAGTGGCAAAAACCAGTTTGCGCCGTAAGGTGAAGCGTGGCCGTATCATCCAGGATACCGGCTCGGGTGGCGCCTGGCCAGTTTCATCGGATCGAACGACTTGGTGCTTGGCTGCCTGGGAAATCTATAAAGTCACCGGCGATCAAGCCTGGCTCGACGAGGTTTATCCCATCATTAAAAATACGCTCGAAGATGATTTTAAAACTATCTACGATGCCAAAACGGGCATGTATTCGGGTGAATCCTCCTTTTTGGACTGGCGTGAGCAGACTTATCCTAAGTGGATGGACAATCGGGATATTTACGTCTCGCAAAATCTGGGGACCAACGTTGTGCACTACCAAGCTCATCGTATCCTGGCCGATATGGCCAAGCTCCAAGGCGATCCCCATGAGCTTTACGCCGCGCGCGCCGAGCAGATAAAAAAAGGCATCAATCAATACCTTTGGTTGCCAGACCAGGGCTATTATGCGCAATTTATGTACGGTCGAAATGATTTGATTGTATCGCCGCGCTACGAAGCCTTAGGCGAAGCTTTGGCTATCTTGTTCGAAGTGGCCGATCAGGAAAGAGCGGCCTCAATCGTGAGCCATGCGCCACTCACAACCTACGGGGCGACTTGCATTTATCCACAGATTCCGGGTATTCCGCCCTACCACAATAACGGTATCTGGCCTTTTGTACAATCCTACTGGAATTGGGCGGCTGCCAAAACAGGCAATGAAGCAGTGCTCAATCACGGACTCGCCAGCGTATACCGTGCGGCGGCTTTGTTTTTAACGAATTACGAAAATATGGTGGCCGAAACAGGCGATTTTCTCGGTACCGAGATCAATTCCCATCGTATGCTCTGGAGTATGGCCGGTAATCTGGCTATGGTCCATCGAGTTTTCATGGGAATGGATTTCCAACTGGATGGCCTGTATTTCCGTCCAGTGATTCCGCGAGCTTATGGGGGCGAAAGGAGCTTATCGAATTTCCACTATCGGGATGCCGTGCTCAAGGTGACCGTCAAAGGCCACGGCACCGCGATTAAATCGGTAACCATCAACGGTGAGCCCGCCGAAAAGGCCTTTATACCAAGTGATGCCACCGGCCCACAAGAAATTGTCATCGAGATGGCCAATAATGCCTTTCCACATCAGGACATTAATCAGGTAGACAATCACTTCTCACTGCCGACGGTCCTGGCGCAAAAGGAAGGGAATCAGCTAACCTGGCAAGCGATAGACGGCGCCGTACATTATCGTGTGTATAAAAATGGACAATTTTTAAACACTCTTACAGAAACGGTATTCAAGCCCGAAGATGACATTTACGCCGATTATATGGTGAGTGCTGTTGATGCCAAAGGCTACGAGGGCTTTGCCAGCGAGCCGGTAGTTTTTGCTAAAAACGAACAAATTATTGAGCTGGAAGCCTTTGCTCCGGCTGCTGATTTGCCCTACACCAATTATTCCGGTCAGGGCTTCGTAGAACTAAGCTTAGAGAACAATACAATCATTGATTTTCAAATCAATGCACCACAGGCTGGCAACTATTTATTGGATTTCAAATATGCCAACGGTAGTGGTCGCTGGAATACGGATAATAAATGTGCGATTCGCAGTTTGACGGTCAATGATGCTTATCAAGGTGTGATCGTACTGCCACAACGCGGTCAGGATGAGTGGTCAGATTGGGGATTTTCCAACGTCCTAAAGGTTCAACTAGAAACGGGAGAAAATCGGGTAAAAGTTCATTTTGAAGATTGGAATAATAATATGAATGTAGATGTGAATACCGCCATGCTGGATTATCTGCGGGTGATTCAGGTGAATTAGATTGGGGCGCCAGATGGTTTGATCTTAGCACCCCGTTCTAATGTGAAAATGGGTATGAAGTTATTCCAATGCATTCAATGCATCCTGCACACCTTGGGCTTCCGGCCTGATGTTTAAGGCTTCTCGATAACAGCGGATGGCTTCACTATTTTGGCCTAATTCCCGATGAGTATTACCCATGATGACCCAGTTATTGAAAAGATATGGGGATTCTGGATATTCTTTCAAGCAGAGGTTTAGAAAAGGGATGGAATATGAGTGCATGCCTTCGGAATTCATTTCCAAAGCCAATACTAATAGTTCAACTTCAGAGAAGGTGTATGCTGAATGGTGTTGTTCTTTGAGTTCATGATAGAGCTCAATAGCAGTCTGTGGTCCTTGCTCAACCGTTTCACGCAAAAGTCGCTTTAGCAAGGAATAACGCGGTTTTTCAGTAGGCTGGCCATGCAATAAATTGATAATTTGCTGTCGAATATCTTCATCCGCCATGTCTCGCATATTGCTTAACAGAATAATGCAGTAGCCTTGTTCCGGCAGTCGAACCATACAACTCCGATAGCCTGTCACCATCCCGGAATGCCAATGTATCTGTACCGAGTCAGCCAGGCCATTTAAACGCGTACGCCAGCCCAGAGCATAATTCTCGTGTACTGGCTGTACCAATTCGGTTTTGGACTGTGCATGCAAAAGCTCAGTCCCGGTTAGCACGCGATCCCAGCGCAATAAATCCCGGGCCGTCGTGATGATCCCTCCGGCAGAGAAAGTCGTTGACGGATCGCGATAATTGGCATTCATATAATACCCGTTTTTATAATCGTAGCGATAAGGACGAACTCGGTGGTCTAAAATGGTCGAATGATCGTCGAGGCTAGAGTCGGACATTTCTGCGGGTTCAAAAACATATTTAATCAGCAATTCACCTAGTGGCTTGCCACCTGCTTCTTCCAAAACGAAACCAGCGAGCAAGTACCCCAAGCTACTGTATTGATGCGCGGCCCCCGGCTCAAATGCTAACTCCAAATCTTTAAATAGTGCTAACAACTCCTCACGGGTGTAAGGCAATCGATCTCTGTTCTGTAGAAAATTTTCCCAGGCACGATAGTGCGGTAAGCCGGACGTGCTACTCAACAAATGGCGGACGGTAACGCGTTGAGCAAGGGCCGGATTGGGGAAATCAGGGAGATATTGGTCAATGGTGGTATCGAGCTGGAGCATGCCATTTTGTTGCAATACTAAAGCCAGCGCCGCGATAAATTGCTTGCTTAATGATCCAATGACAAATTTCCCATCCGGGCGATGCGGGATTTGCCATTCTCGATCGGCATGTCCGAAGGTACCTTCGTAGATGACTTTCCCGTGCTGCGCCACCAAGGCGACGCCCTCAAAATGGCCGGTTTCATAAAAGTCTTCCAGTAACGTATGAATATTTTGACGCAGGGATTGCGCCTGTAAGACTGGAGTGGTGACCCATTGGAACCAACTCATTAGGAATATCCCGATTAAGAGTCTCATTTTTATCCACAAGATGGAGGCTTACAGGAGTAAAAGCGGATAACGAAAAGTCAACAAAAGCAAAAAAAGAGTTAAAAGGCTAAAAAAAGATTTAAACACTGGTTCTTTTATTCGGAATTCCCGTCCTTGGAATTCGTTCAACCAATCATCTCTGATCTTTGAAAAAAGAGACGCAACATACCTTACTGATTTTAGTCATTTGTCTGACGCAGCTAGGACTGTTGGGCCTGCAAACCTTTGCGCTAAAAAAACTATATCTACAAGAAGAACAAGCTTTTCTGGAAAGGCTAGATGTGGCTATGGGACGTTTATACGAACAGATTGATCCGGGGGATGTGCTCTATAATCAGATTAATACCTTGGCCACTAAGCCGGGTTTAGATGAAGTAAGCACCGAAGTGCAGCAGCAAATTCAAGGGCGCTTGCACGAATTATTCGCTCGACTCGATATCGATACAGTCTTCCGAATTCATTTTTTTAATGTCGAGCTAAGGGAGCAATGGTCAAGGTTATTATTGCGAGAGGCTGAGGTCCCGGAAGAATTAAAAATGCGCCTTCTGTTTCAAGAAGAAAATGCTGATCCCAAAATTGATTACCTGGCTATCGCCGCCTGCCGGGGGTGTCGACTCGCGCTTGGCATTGAGTTTCCGTATATCAATAATTGGTACTTTCTCGGTCGACTTTGGAATTGGATATTATTAAGTTTAGTGTTGTTGACGATCCAAATTGGCATTTTCGTTTATGTCCTCCGCAATATTCAAAAGCAGCGTCGGCTGTTGGATCTCAAGACCTCTTTTATTAATCACCTCAATCATGAATTGAATACGCCTCTATTTTCGATCTCACTGGCGTTGAAGCATATTGAGCGACTTGATGAAAAACAACAGTATACACAGCTTCGACAATATCTCGATATCATTAATAGTGAAAAGAACCGACTTGTGACCACGATTAAGCGCAGTCTAAATGTGACCCAATTAGAACAACAAATTCTCTCGGTACAACTCGATGAAATAGATGTTGCTGTTTTTTTTGATCAATTAAGAAATGTTTTCGAAACCCATCCTTCAGCTGCTTCGGCTAAAATTTCCACCTCTTTTTCTCCAGAATCGAGAAAACTACTAGCTGACGAGACACTTCTTTTTAATGCTCTTTACAATCTAATCGATAATGCCTTAAAATATAATACTGAGGAGGTGAAGCGAATTGCAATAGACTTGCAAACTTTAACCGGAGAAACCACGGAAATTACTATTTCGGATAACGGTATTGGCATTCCCAAGGCCTATCAGAAAAAGGTATTTGAAAAGTTTGTTCGTTTGCCCGATACATCTGGAATTAAAGGCACGGGCTTGGGATTATCCTATGTTTGGCTGGTGATCGAGGCCCACGGTGGGCGTATCAACTTAAGCAATCGTGCGGAAGGAGGTAGCATTTTTACCATAACTTTACCGCAACCAATTCGTCGAGCCGATGCATGAAAAACACCACATCTTATTGGTAGAGGATGATGCGCATCTGGGGTATTTGCTCCAGCAATACATTGTTTTACACGAATTGGAAGTGGTATGGGTGAAAACGGCAAAATTAGCGCTTGAGGCTTTTCGGGAAGGACGTTTTGATCTCTGCATTTTTGATGTCAACCTTCCCGACCAAGACGGTTTTTCGCTGGCTCGACAGATACGCATGCTCTTGCCCGATCAACCATTTTTGTTCCTGACTGCTCGCACCCTCAAAACGGATAAATTACTGGGGTTTAAGCTCGGTGCGGATGATTACCTTTGCAAACCCATTGATGAAGAAGAGATGATGGCGCGGATTCGAGCAATCTTGCATCGGACCTCTAGACAGGCACCCTTTGCTGGTCAAAAATTGGAATACCAAATTGGTGATTTCGTATTCGATCCTGCGCAGGGGCAACTTAGACTTGGTGAGGTAACCCGACAACTCACTCTCAAGGAAAGCCAACTGCTGGATTTACTTTGTCAGCAAAAAGGGAAAATTTTAGATCGCAAGACCAGCTTACGTCTAATTTGGGGCGAAGTGGATTATTTTACACGCAAGAGTATGGATGTTTACATTTCAAAATTGCGAAAATATTTGGCCGAAGATACTCGAGTGCAGATTCGAAATATTCACGGCCAGGGTTTTGTGTTGGACATTCCACCAAAATAATCTGAGAAATAGATTCTGATTTCAAATCACCGGGAATAGACCTCTAATATGCTAATCAAAGAATATCAAGCGAGTTGGGCCAATGACTTCATGGCGATCAAGAATATCATTCAGCAGGCTTTGGCACCTCTTATCATCCCTATCGAGCACGTCGGTAGCACTTCCGTTGTTGGACTAGCGGCCAAACCAATCATCGACATTGATATGGTGTATGAAAATGAGGCTGATTTTTCAACCATCAAAAAAAACTTAGAGCAATTGGGCTATTATCACAATGGTGATCAGGGTATCAAAGATCGCGAGGTGTTCAAAAGAGTGGAATCTGCTAAAAAACACCCTGTTTTAGATACCATTATCCATCACCTGTATCTGTGTCCTGTTCATAGTGTTGAATTGCAACGACACTTGGCATTTAGAGATTATTTACGAGAAAATAGTGAAGCGAGACAGGAATACGGGCAACTGAAATATCGGATTGCCGAGCGCGCTGAACAAGATATGATGACCTATGCCTATTTAAAACAAACGATGGCTCGAAGTTTTGTCGAATCCATTTTAGCGAAAGCAAAAATGTAAAACACTAAACATTATCCTTCTCCATTTTTTTATACAGTAATTAATAATTCAACTAATTTTAAGCATCAGGAATCTACTTGGACTTTTATGATTTCATTGGATGATACAAAATATATTTTCACCATCTTGAAAATTGCTGTTATGAAAAAGTTTTTACTCTTCTTTTTTAGTATGACTTACGGTTTGATGCTCGGTGCGCAAACCAATGTACAGCTTAATATCCATCACAAAATGGGGGATGCACCATTCGCTATTTTGACACCCGCGAAGAATAATATCGATCACGATTTTGATTTCAAGCGGATGCAGTATTATATCTCCGAAATTAGTCTTACGCATGACGGTGGACAGGTCACGCCAATTGAAGATACCTGGTTGTTAGTAGATGCTACAGAATCGACGGTTGTTGATCTGGGAGACTACGACATGACCCAACTGGAAGCCATTCGCTTTCACATTGGTGTAGACTCCATGCACAACCATCTAGATCCAGCCAGCTGGCCAAATGATCATCCCTTGGCACCAAAGTCTCCCACTATGCACTGGGGCTGGATCGCTGGTTATTTTTTCATTACGCTAGAAGGACGCGGCGGTCCAAATTATGATCAAAACATCGAACTGCATGGATTATTAGATGATAACTACCATGCGATAGAACTCCCCTTATCGGAAACCGCAGTCGATAACCAACTGGTGATTAATGTTGCTGCAGACTATACTCGAGCATTAGAAGATATTGAGGTGAATGACGGTAATATCTTGCACGGTGGAGTAGGCTCGGCGCGTCATGCCATAGAAAATTTCCGGGATTACGTCTTTAGCATCGGAGGGCCGGCAACGGTATCGACTATTGAGTTGAGCGAATTACAAAGCCTTGAACTTTATCCCAACCCCTCAACTTCGAGGCATTCCACGGTACGGATCAATACCACCGGACAACATGTTTATGACTTAAACATTTGTGATGTACTCGGGCAGTCTATTCAATCTATCACCCAAGTACAAAGTAACGAAGCGATTGCTTTGGAGCTGCCCGCGCAAGGTGTTTATATGATTCAATTGGTGAAAGCCGGGCAAACTGTTTTAACGAAGCGCTTGGTGGTGCAATAAGCCTTAATGATGCGACTCCGACTTCTGTTTTGGTGTTTGTTGGCGTTGAGCTGTTGGGCCTGTGCCGAGCAAGATGAGCTGGCAATTGATACTTTTCCGGCTTTGATGGCCGTGCCTGCAGGATTTCCAGCTATCGAAGTACCGGAGGATAACGCTTTCAGCCCGGAGCGATGGGCGTTGGGAAAGCGCTTATTCTATGATCCGGTAATGTCGGTAGATTCTACGGTAAGCTGTGCGTCTTGTCATCGACCGAATCTGGCTTTTAGCGACAACCGTGCGATGAGTCCGGGCGTCGCGGGGCGTCCGGGTGTCCGAAATTCCCCCAGCTTAGCCAATGTAGCCTATCAGCCTTATTTCACGCGAGAGGGTGGCGTGCCGACTTTGGAAATGCAAATATTGGTGCCAATTCAGGAGCACAATGAATTTGATTTCAATATTGTATTGTTAGCAGAGCGGCTCGCTCAGGATGCAAGCTACGTTGAGCAAGCGGCCGCTGCCTATGGACGCCAACCCGATCCTTTTGTGATTACGCGAGCCTTGGCCTGTTTCGAAAGGAGCCTTTTGAGCGGTAATAGTCCATTTGATCAATTTGAGTACCAAAATAGAAAGACGGCACTCTCTCGTGAAGCACTACGAGGGATGGATTTATTCTATAGTGATCGCACGAATTGTTCGGTTTGCCATTCAGGCTTCAACTTTTCAAATTATGCGTTTGAGAATAATGGGTTGTACGATGTTTATGCTGATCCCGGTCGTTTTCGATTGACTGGGGATACTTCCGATATGGCCCTTTTCAAAGTCCCGGGGTTGCGCAATGTTGCCGTTACCGGACCATATATGCACGATGGCACCTTTGAGCGTTTAATGGATGTCATTGAACATTACAATCAAGGGGGAAAGGCTCATCCCCATCGCAGCCCGTTGATTCGACCGTTGCAACTGACTGAGCAAGAAAAGGCCGATTTAGTACAATTCCTGGAGGCTCTGACCGACGAATCATTTATTAAGAATCCGCTTTTTGAGCCATAATTTTATACACACGATATTTGATTAGCGCTACAATTGCTGCTGATCAGGCTTTCAGTCAATTCCCAGCTTTATTTTAACTATTCTCTTATTTGCCATTGACGTCATTTATCCTACCAGTCACGTCATCGCGTGTTGTTTATAGGTCAAAAAATGCAACATTGTAAAGCGTGTTAAATCCTTATTTCAAAGCTAAAATTGATTGAGCGTTCTACAGTTTTCAACCCCAAAACTCTAATTAAGTCATGCAACTTTTTACCCCCCTTTTCTTCCTCCTTTTATTTTTTTCTCAAATCGCTGCTCAGGTACAAATTGCCCCTGCCTGGATGAAAATCGAAAGTTCTGCTTTTGACCTCGCAGAAGGCTGGGATGTAGAACTAGATACTGACGGCAATATCTATTGGGTCGTCAGTACAGATAGCTTAAATTTGATGCAAGATATTAAGTGCCAGAAATTCGATCCCGATGGCAATCCACTTTGGGACGAGCCATTGCGCTACGGTGGTCCCTTTGTCCAGTTAGCCTATGTGGTGGAATCGGATGAAGACGGTTTGTATATCGGTGGCCGCGCTTGTCAATCGTTCGGACTTATTGATTGTGATATGTTACTATTGCGAGCAGATAAGACCAACGGGGAGCTTGTGTGGGATCGGACAATGGACTTTGATGCTAATGGCTACGACGAAGTAGATGGCATTGTCTTACAAACAGATGGTATCTATTGCGGCGGTTGGGCACAAGAGTTATCCTCTGTCTCCGATACGGAGTCCGATATCGGTTTGTGGAAACTGGATTACGATGGTAATACCAGTTGGACCAATGCTTTTGGACAAACAAATTCTCGTGATGTACAAAACGGGCACTTTGTGGTGGATGACGAGCATATTTTCTCAGCTGGCCTGTGGGGAGGCACTAATACGATTAACCGAAACGGCTATGCCTTTTTGGGAAAATTCTCGACTGCAGATGGTAGTTTCATTGATTCTACTTTATTTGGTTTCCAATCCGATGATTTTTTTGATCTAGAACAAGCACTCGGAATGGCAACGGATGGCGAATTCCTCTACCTTACCGGCGTGACGACCCCTACGGAGGCCATTGATCAACAAATCTTTGTCGCTAAATATGATAAAGACCTCAATCCGATATGGTTCATGGATTGGGGAGGCGAAGGCCATGAAAGTGCCCGAGGAATTGCTATTCACAACGACATTATCTTCGTGGCTGGCTTCAGTAGTTCACCCGAAATTGTTGGTAATGAAGACCGAGATGGTCTATTGCTGGCACTTGATTTAGATGGAAATCCACTGGAACATTACATCTGGGGCAATACGAATTCAAACTCGTTTTTTAATTTACGGGTTAACGATGAACGGATTTATCTAACGGGAACAAACATCGTTGATGATTTTCTCGGAGACAGAAATGCGATGCTCATTGCATTTGATAATCCTATGCTTTCTACCAATGTGACTGAAAGCGAAAAAGGAAGTGCTTTTCAAGTCTTTCCCAATCCGGCGAATGGACAAATCACGGTCCGCTTGGATGCATCCACATCTGGCCAACCGATGGTCCGCGTTTTGAACCTGCAAGGTCAGCTGGTTTATCAAAATAAAATGGCAGGGAGTGCGATCCAAATTCCACTCGATGTCTCGGGAGCGTTCTTGATCAATTTGGATTTTGATACTTATTCGATTTCAAAAATGATCGTCAATGAGAGCAAGAGGTAGCGTTATCAGCTTTTTCTAATAAGATTCATCCTATAAATTGAAATAGAAGAACTGATTCTAATTTGTCGTAAAGTGATTGTGATTCCAATAGAATAGTAATTAACGCCCTTGGAATTGTTCTTAATCTTTACGTCCTTAGTAAAGTCAGAGATCAAGTGACGGGAAAGAGAAATCAAATTTTGGTTTGGGCGATGCGTTTATTCGAAATAGAATAACATTTAAGCGTATTGCATTTATTTCGGTTGCAACATCTTGGCCAGCATTGGTATCAATGCCAATGTCATCGTAGCATTCGTTATAACTGTTGCCCGTATGTCCTTTTGGAAACGACTGATTCTCATTTGCCTTTGGCTTACCCCCGTAACTCTTGCGGCATTTAATACTTCCGATAGCCTGATTCAAGCCCTGCCTACCTTAAAAAGTAACGAGAAAGTGGACGCACTCAATGATATTAGCTGGGCGTTGAAGTTTTCTGAGAATAAAGCAGCCGGGCAATATGCTAATGATGCGTTACAATTGGCACAAAACATTAAGTATCGAAAAGGGGAGGGGCAGGCTATTTATAACCTAAGCGTCATTCATTCGATCAAAGGGGATTTTGAGCGATCTAGCCAGTATGCCAAAGCATGTATAAGTATTCATCAGGAATTAGATAACGCCAAGCTGATTGCTAAAGGATGGAATGTCTTGGGGGTCAACTCTATCAATCAATCTAAGTACGATACGGCCTTGGTTTTTCTGGGGAAAGCACTGGATATATCGGAAGCATTGGGTGATACGGCGGCAATTTTATCTATCCGGGGAAATATCGGTAATGTCCATTTCAATCAGGGAGATTATGAACAGGCCTTGAATGCGTACCATAAGTTGATCGAGTTTGGTAAAGTCATCAGGGATACGGTGATGTGGTCTACTAATCTGGGGAACGCCGGCAGTGCGAATTCCCTTATGGGCCGTCATCCATTGGCTTTAAAGCAACTCTATGAGGCCTACGATCTATATCAGGCGACGAATAACAAAGCCCTAATGGCCCGCACTTTAAGTGATATTGGTTTGCTGCTGAAGCGCATCCAATTACTAGAGGAAGCTGAAGGGGTATTCAAGGAATCACTCGCTTTGAATGAGCAGTTGGGGAATAAACGGCAATTGGGAATGGTCTGCAATAATTTGGGCATTGTCTATTATCGGTTGAAGCGATACGATTTGGCCATCAATTATTATGAAAAGACAATCGCTTACTACGAAAGTGTTAAAGTTAAAGCTATCGGAAATGCGTTAGGGAATATTGCAAAAGTATATACCGATAAAGGGCAATTGGATACTGCACTCGTAATCCTCTATCGTGCGCTGGAAAATGACTCATTGTTAAATAAACGACCCGGTATGGCGCTGCGCAATGTTGATATCGGTGCCATCTATTTGAAAAAAAATCAATTGGATCGGGCCGAATATCACCTGCTTAAAGGATACCAGCTTTGGGCAGAAACGGATCAAGTAAAGGATTTGTCCTCCGCCGCGGGATTTTTGTCTAATCTCTACGAAGCCAAAGGAGATATGCAGAAGGCTCTGATTTATCGGACGGAATATAAAGAAACCCAGGACAGTGTTTACGGTATCGAAAATCAAAAAGAGATTATCCGCATTCTATTGGAACGGCAACAACAGGAACTAAAAACGGATAGTCAGAGTACGATCGTTGCATCTAAGGATACAGATCATTCAGGCTATCTAATTCCGGGAGCTGTTTTGCTGTTTGCTCTGGGTAGTATCGTTTTCGTTTACCGCAAAAGACAGCATCGTCACCTGCAGGAGCAACTTAATGCCCAGAATCAGAATTTGCAGGATTTGCAGTCGTCTCTCGAAAAGAAAAACTTGGAAGTCGCTTTTCTCTCCCTGAGTACGATCCAAAAGGATGAATTTATTCGTCAGTTTACCCAAAAGCTGAATGAATTCTCACGCAAGCATCCGCAAAATTGGGATATCCAGAAGCTGTTAAACAGTCTTCATCTACAGGATGTCAATACCAAAGACTGGGACTACTTCAAGCAGGCCTTTGAGCAAATCTCACCTCATTTCTTTGATCAATTATTTGAGCGCTATCCCAAGCTTTCGAATAAAGAATTGAGGCATTGTGCCTTGATTCGTTTGAATATTCCGATCAAAGATGTCGCCCAGATTTTAGGCATTTCGGTTAGTGGTGTCCACAAAGCCCGCTACCGATTGCGTAAGCAATTTGGGCTAGACCGCGGCGAAAGTCTCGAAAATCATCTCAATTCATAATTGGAGTTACGACCGTTGAGTGGATGACAATATGCTTTTTCGTATTTTAAAAACAAATAATGTGTTAGGATAGGAAATTACTTTGTCCAATGGAGTCTATTGTTTAAAGTGCTGTTTTTGAATGGTTTAAATGGTTTGCTGTTTTGTCTGTCCTATCTGTTTTTAAAATGATCATAAGCTGTTGATTGCTGTCCTAAATATGTCCTAAGCTAAATCTTGGGGAGTCTTGAACTGGAAAATACATTTGAGCCCGTAGGAATTTTCCAATCTGACGACTCAAAATTCAGTTCAGTATGTATTATCGATTACTTTTACTAGTGACCGTTTTGTTTTCTCCCTTTTCTTTAACCGCACAAACCCTAACCGAATCCTTCGAAACGGATGGCGAAGGGACCCGATATGAGTCTAACAACTTCACTGTTGGATGTGGAACGGATTGGTTTAGAAGAACCTTTGACGGCGAATGTAGCACGGCGAGTCACAACTTTCGAGATCTAGCCAGCAACAATGCTACAAATGAAGATGGTACCTTTTACTTTGCCGGGAGTGACATCGAGGAAGGCAATGCCGGCGAGAATCCGTTGGGCGACGGCGAGAGTGCATATATCGTTTTTCCAACCCAAGCGATTACTGGAGGTAATAATACTTTTGATGTTACTATAAAATTTGCGGCTGAAAGTGATGACTCTGGTGGGTTTGAAGGGGAAGAAAGTCTTTTTGTCGAATATGCTTTCGATACGGATATTGCCACCGGAGCCAATTGTAGTGATTGCTTGCCCGCCGAAAATGCGGTCAATACCGGGACTTATACCGTGGCGGGTGCTTTTTGGGGTAATACAGCCACCAGGAGATACCAGGAGGATACAGACTTAAACGGGACACCGGATGGTACGGAACTGTCGGGCACTT
>JANQQI010000101.1 GCA_028285085.1 Saprospiraceae bacterium
TCGCTTCCGTATCGAATATGGACGTGGGTTTTACCATCTGGCGGGAGGGGCCAACCACATCAGCATTTCTACCAACATCAATGAGTTTCGGCGGTAGTAGATATTTACACCAAAACCCGAATCATTAGAATAATGCCAAAGATGAGGAGTGCGGCGCCGGCAATGCGCCGTGCCCAAAGGAGATGCTTGGGTTTTAACCAGCGCCGGATAGATTTGCCAAGGAGTACCTTCAATATGTCCGTAACGACGATCGTCCCAACAATTCCACCAAAGAAATAAAAGGCATCTTGTCCATCGAGTTCGTCTTTGAGTACGACTGAAGTCATGACACTAATCCAGAAGAAAACGGTGAATGGATTGACGGTGTTAATCAGAAAGCCTTTGAGCCAAAGGGCAATGTAGGTCCCCGAAAAACTCTTGGCGGGACCAATCTCAGGAGGAGAACTCAACAAGGTGAAAAGACCGGAGCCAACCAAAATAATCCCCCCGCCAATACCTAGCGTTAACTCAAAGCCAGACCATTCGGTAGCTTGTAACAAGTAGGAAATACCGAAATAAGCGGCGAGGATATAGAGTACATCACTGGTCCATACCCCCAAACCAACCGTCACGCCTGCTCGGAATCCGCGTTCGATGCCCGTTTGGATCAGAGCAAAGAGAATTGGACCAACCAGGATGGTTAGCAATAATCCGAAAAGTATACCATTGAGCAGAGGATGCATATGGCCGTGGTTTATACTGGCTGTTGTTGCTGTACAAAGGTTTCCCAGGCGGCGAAGCGATCTTCACTCATTACGCGTGGAAATTTATTTTGCCCGCCCATTTTGCCAAGCGATTCTTGATAGGCGTAGAACAGCTGAGTCGGAATCAATTCTAATTGTAAATCTTTCAGGACGGCGCCACGCTCGGTACGGTAATCATCGTTGATCGCCATCAAGGCTTCATCGAGGGCTTTTGCTACGATTGATTTATCCACGGGCTGGTCGCAGGCCAGATACCAGCGGTGTGCAAAATATTGTCCTACTTCGACGCCAGCGACGGTAAATTCACGGATGCTTAAACCCAGTTGCTCCTCTACTTGCCGCAAAGCCTGATTCATATTATCAACTGAGAGATGCTCCCCACAAATACTCAAAAAATGCTTGGTACGCCCGGTGATGATGATCTCCAGACGCGACTTGTCCGTAAAGCGGATGGTATCACCGATCAAATAACGCCAGGCACCGGCGCAAGTGCTGAGGATGAGGGCATAATCGCGTTGTTCTTCCACTTCGTGGAGCGTAATTGTTTTGGCCCAGGGCAATGGTTGACCAGCCGCGTCGAAGTGCTCCTCATCAAAGGGAATGAATTCGAAGAAGATGCCATTGTTGGGGAGCAGGGCCATTGCTTCCGTTCCTGGCCGATTTTGAAACGCCATGAAACCTTCTGAGGCCAAGTAAGTATCCAGATAAATCATAGGATGCTTCATCAGCTTGTCAAAGGCTTTGCGATAAGGACTAAAAGCAACACCGCCGTGGACATAGACTCTGAGATTAGGCCAAATGTCGTGGATACTATCCAATTGATGGGTCACCATGATTTTTTCGATCATTAAGAGAATCCAGGCCGGAATACCCATGATAAAACCCACATCCCAATTGGGCGCCTGTCGGGCAATTTCATCTAGCCGTTCATTCCAGTCCCGAATGCGAGCAATGTCCAGTCCTGGCCGATAAATGCGCCGCATCCACAGCGGTAATCGACTCACATTGATACCACTCAGGTCCCCTGCGAAGAAATCGCCTTTGTCTTCCAGGCTGCTGCTGCCACCGAGCATAAGCATGTTTTTGGCGTAGAGATCGTCGGGTACATCGTAGGTCGTCAGAGAGTAAAGCATCTTGAGGCCGGCCCGTCGAATGGCGCGCAACATATCATCGGTGACGGGAATATGCTTACTAGGGGCGCCCGAGGTACCAGAACTAAGAGCAAAATATTTAACCCGGCCCTTCCAACACACATTTTCGACCTGATTGAGGGCCAAATGCCACCATTCTTGATAGATTTTATCATAATCATAAATCGGCACACTGGCTTGGAAGGCTTCAACGATATCGGGAGATTTGAGTATTTTTTTGAATTTATAATATTGTCCAAAAGAAGTTTCGCTGGCTTTGCGGAGCAATCGCCGCAGGGTTTTGCGTTGTAGTTGCTCGGGACTAAGTCTTCGCTGCTCTAAGCGATGTCGGAGTTGAGAGCCGCGCTTTATTATTTTTCCTAGTATCGCCATTCTTCTGCAAAATTTTCTATAAGGTAGAGGAGAGAAATACGCCCCTTTTTATTCTCTATCCAGACAAAAATAGGACTTTTTCATATAGCAAGAATTGACTTTTTGACCCACATTTACCATATCGTCGCAACGAGTGTCCGCCGACCACCATGATTGCGAAATTCACAAAGATAAATCCCCTGCCAAGTGCCAAGGTTGAGTTGTCCTCGACTAATCGGAATCGTAATGGAAGCACCGACCAAACTTGCTTTGATATGGGCGGGCATATCATCGGGCCCCTCCAGCGTATGCGTTAAGAAAGGAAGGTGTTCGGGGACGATTTTATTAAAAATACTTTCAAAATCTACACGAACACTGGGATCGGCATTTTCATTAATGGTGAGTCCCGCTGAGGTATGCTTGATGAAAAGATGTAGCATGCCGGTGTCGGGAAGTGACGGCAAAGCCTGCATCACTTCTCGGGTAATGAGATGAAATCCACGAGGATAAGCGGGTAGACGAAATTCGATTTGTTGTGTGGCCACGGTAGAGCAGTTTGGGTGATTATTTTATTTCCTGATCCACCAAAACAGTTTTTCGGTGCATCATAAGGAATGTATCGTCGCCACAAAGATAGAGTAGATATTAGGAATCGTACTGAATAATCGATCACTACTAGTCGAAATAAATGTTGACTCATAAAAAGAAGATTTATCTTCTGTATCTATTTATACTCACTCCAAAATTTTATGAAAATGAAATACCGCATTTTGGCCTTTGGCCTCCTCCTCGGATGTGCCAGCCTATTTCAAAGCTGTGAAACAAGCGGCAATTATCAGGTACGCTCTAAAGACGCGGCCTATGCTCCCATCGCCCCTTCCATTGAAGAGGAAATACTATCTGAGGCACCAGGCTTCAATACCGAAGAATACGACCGGATCGTGGAGAACGATTTCCGCTTTGCAATGGAATTTCCATTATCGACCTTCGGTATTGATGTTGATAACGCCTCCTACAGTAATACACGTCGATTTTTGATGAATGGGAGTTTACCTCCAGTAGATGCGGTCCGTATTGAAGAATTAATCAACTATTTTAAATACGATTACGCGAAACCAATCGATGAGCATCCGTTTGCCGTTGGGACCGAAGTAGTGGAATGCCCCTGGAATATGGATCACCACCTCGTAAAAGTGGGAATCAAAGGTATGGAAGTAACTAAAGAAGAGCTACCGCCGAGTAATTTAGTCTTCCTCCTTGATGTCTCCGGTTCTATGGATGCACCGAATAAGCTGCCCTTGCTCCGTAATGCTTTCAAATTGCTGGTCAAAGAATTACGGCCCGAGGATCGCGTAGCAATTGTGACTTACGCCGGTAGTTCCGGGCTGTTGTTGCCTTCAACGTCTGGTAATGAAAAGCGCATGATGCGTCTGGCGATTGATGATTTACAAGCTGGCGGAAGCACTGCGGGGGCATCAGGTATAAAATTAGCCTATCGCGTGGCAGAAGAGCACTTAATTAAAGGAGGTAACAATCGTATTATTTTAGCCACTGATGGTGATTTTAATGTTGGCGTAAGCAGTACATCTGATTTGGTACGCTTGATTGAAGAAAAGCGTGAGAAAGGCATCTTTTTGTCTGTTCTGGGACTTGGAACCGGCAATTACAAAGACGCCAGAATGGAGCAAATCGCGGATAATGGTAACGGTAATTACTACTATCTGGATAATTTAAATGAAGCTCGAAAAGTACTCGTTAAAGATTTGACGCAAACCATTTATACAATTGCCAAGGATGTAAAATTGCAAGTAGAATTTAATCCCGCTAAGGTACAGCAATACCGATTGTTGGGCTACGAGAACCGTATCCTCAAAGATGAAGAATTCAATGACGATCGCAAAGATTCTGGTGACTTGGGAGCAGGACACACGGTGACGGCTTTCTATGAGGTGGTACCCGTGGGCGTTGAACCAGTTGCCGCTAGTGATGTCGCTACTTTGAAATACCAGAACCGTAATCTGGATCCTCAGGCCGAAATGGTAAATGAGTTGTTGACGTTGAAACTACGCTACAAGCAGCCCGATGGCGATACCAGCCAACTATTGGAATATACCACCGGGACTCAAGTGACATCAATCACGGAAAGTTCGGATGATTTCCGCTTCGCGGCCTCAGTGGCTGGCTTTGGGATGCTGCTCCGCGGATCAAAGTACAGTGGCAGCCTGACGTGGGATCAAGTCCACGAAATGGCGGATCGCGCCCGAGGTGAAGATCCCAATGGCTACCGCGCTGAGTTTATTAATATGATCGAGCTAGCAAAATCTTTTGCTCAAACGGAAGCAGGGATTGAATCGGCCGAGCATTAATCCCATGGATACCAAAAAAGGGCCGCAAACATTCGTTTGCGTCCCTTTTTTATATCTCAAAAGTCATTATCGGCGTCCCGAAGGATACGGACAACGAATATCTCCAAAGTAATAGACTAAGCTTACGCCGGCAAAAATATAGATGTCATTGACATTTGAATTACCACGTTGGCGACCGGGCTGGCCAATTGGAATCTCGTTTGGCCCAATCACCGAGCGATCAGACAGTAGCACCGCCTGCTCACCGCGCAAAGATTCCAAATCATCCATATCTGGATAAACGGTACTCACATCATCGAGATAATCCGTAAATAAGCGACGTGAACTTATTTCAAAATTCAAACTCCATTCGTAGCTCAGATCAAGCTTCAATCCCACGCCGTAGGCAAGAGCACCCTGAACGGTAGAATATTCTTCACCACGAAACTGGCCTTCGGTCCCCAGGGGCTGCAAAGCAATCCATTCGTCATCGAGCTCTGCTTTGGGGTTAAAATGAAAAACAGAAAGCCCCGCAAAAAGATAAGGCGTAAAGAATTTGTCTTTACTGCCGTGGACGTATTCGAGGAAATTGAATTCAAATTGAGCAGTACCGTCGAAGATGTTAGACTTAAAGTGCAGATTGCGCGTTTGCTCGAAGGAATTATCCGAATCCGAGTCGTAGGCGCTGACGGAACCATAATTGGCCGAAAATTTCAGGCAAATACGCGTGTTGAAATTGTAGCGACCTACTAAACCACCTGCTAAACCAAGGCGGTTAAAGCGAAAGCTCGTATTGAGATCGCCAAAATAGTTAGACGTACCTAGCCAGCCTCCGGCTTCCCAACCCATCTGGGCTTGGACCGAACTCATTAGAAACAGGGCCAGTATACTCGTAATCAGTGTCTTTTTCAAAATGCCGTTTTATTATGAATTGTCGACGGGGAGTGCAAAGTTACTATAAAACGGGCAAACGCACCAGTTTGGTATAAGTAGAAGCGGGACTTAATGGCCTTTCAGGCTACATTTTCATCGATTTTTTACCGTATTGATTTAGAATAAAAAACGCAGGTCACTCCACGTTGAGATAACCTGCGCCAGTTTTATCAGATGAATTGTCTTTATTGAATTCTATAGACCAGCTTTTGCGGAAATATCTAGCATTCGATTGATAGATGCTACGCCCTGATCGATAACCCATTGAGGGAGCGTAACCTCCGGCAACTCGTACTTCATGCAGAGGTACAATTTTTCCATCGTGTTGCGCTTCATATGCGGACATTCGTTGCAGGCACAGGTATTATTTGGTGGCGCAGGAATAAATGTCTTTTCCGGGGAGGCCTTTTCCATCTGGTGGATAATGCCCGGTTCAGTAGCCACGATGAATTCCTGAGCGTCATTTTCACGGGTATAGCGCAGCAAGCCGCTGGTCGAGCCAATATAATCTGCCATATCCAGAATATGAGCTTCGCACTCGGGGTGTGCGATGAATTTTGCTTCGGGATGACGCATCCGTAATTTGGTAATCTTCTCATTCGAAAAGATTTCGTGTACCATACAGGTACCATTCCAAAGTACGAGATCTCGGCCGGTTTTCTTGACCAGATAAGCACCAAGGTTGCGATCTGGAGCGAAGATGATGCCCTTATCTTCGGGAATGCTTTCGATGATTTGTACGGCATTCGTAGATGTACAGCAAATGTCGGTGAGCGTTTTCAACTCAGCCGTGCAATTGATATAGCTCACGACCATGTGATCGGGATACTTTTCCTTGAATTTTCTGAAAAGGTGTGGCGGGCAAGAGTCGGCCAACGAGCAGCCGGCTTTCAGGTCGGGGAGGAGTACCTTTTTTTCGGGAGATAGCATTTTGGCGGTCTCCGCCATGAAGTGCACCCCCGCAAAAACAATCATATCCGCATCCGTCTGTGCTGCTTGCTGTGACAATCCAAGGCTATCACCGATGTAGTCTGCAATGTCTTGGATTTCCGATTCTTGGTAATAGTGCGCTAAGATAATAGCGTTCTTTTCCTTTTTGAGTTGTTCGATCTCAGCGGCGAGATCGAGGGTTGGATCAACTTCCATATCGAGAAAGCCATTTCGGTCTATTGCCCGTTCGGCCTGTACGAATTCCTGATTCATGTGTTAGATTATATTAGATAAAATGCACTTAGTTTAAAATTGAAACTAAGTTCGAGTTTTTTGACGTAAAAAGCTACGGTTAGTCACAAATTTTATTCTTTTCAGGGCGGATTACTATGAATAGAGGCGTATCAACGCTCAATACTCCAAGCTTGAAAGAGAAAAATGGCGGGACGTTTATGCAGATCAGGGAGCTTTTGCTGCTTCCATTGTTGCACGCTTTGGGTTTTAATGAATTCAGTGGATAAAGTCAGATCTGCAGCAATGCAAAACTGGGTGCGATCTTGTAATTGTTGGAGTGCTTCGGTGACAAAGCCATTATTACGATAAGGTGTTTCAATCAGGATTTGGGTTTGTCGCCAGCGCGCCGATTGTTGTTCCAGTTTTTTCAAACGCCGGATCAGTTCTGGCTTTTTCGCAGGTAAGTAGCCGTTGAATGCAAAAGACTGTCCATTCAAGCCGGAGGCCATCAACGCCAAAAGAATTGACGAGGGGCCGACGAGCGGAACGACTTCGATACCTTCTCGATGTGCCAATTCTACAATCTGTGCACCGGGATCGGCCACTCCCGGACAGCCTGCTTCTGAGAGTAGACCAATATTGTGACCCTGCTTCGCAGGCGCCAGAAATGTGTGCCACTCCTCCGGCGGCGTTCGTTTGTTTAATTCCTCAAAGTGCAGCTCAGCAAAAGGCTTTACTGGGCCAGTCGCCTTAATGAAATGGCGCGCGGTTTTTGCTCGCTCCGCAATGAAGTAATCCAATTGGTGCAGAATCTCCACCACGTATCCTGGAATGGTTTGCACTGCATCAGCCCCCAATGGGCTAGGGATGAGGTATAATTTTCCTTTTGCCAAGTTCTTTGATTTTGGGTACAAGTTAGGGAAATGGGAATGGTTGAAATACCCTGAGGTCTCTATTTTTCAATAATGTGTTCTTTCCAGAGCTGTTTTAATATCAGTTTTCCCATACTATAGTTAAATCTGCTTACGTTTTTAACCTTCCAAACCCTACCTTTTCCGTACCTTTATGTTCCGTTTGTACTAAATGACATCTAGTCAGGCGACACCTTAATCATGAGTTCGACTTATACTATCAAACTACCCCAATTCGAGGGGCCTTTCGATTTGCTCTTGTTCTTCATTGAGCGAGACGAATTGGATATTCACGATATTCCAATTGCGCCAATCACGGATGACTTTCTGGAATATGTACGACAGATGGAGTCGCTTAATATTGACTTAGCGAGTGAATTCATCCTGGTAGCGGCGACTTTGATGCGGATCAAAGCAAAGATGTTAATCCCCCGGAAGCCAGTCGATGAAGAAGGCAATGAGATCGATCCACGGGAAGAATTGGTACAGCGGCTACTCGAATACAAACGCTACAAAAGCGTGTTGGATGAAATGCGCCAAATGGAAGAGCATCGTTCGCTGATGAATCCACGTGGTAATACCGCCAAGGAATTAAAGCAAATTGCCACCCGTGCGCTCGTCGATATTGAGCTGGAATCTCTGACCCTTTTCAAGCTCATGAAGACCTTCGGTCGCCTGCTTGCGAAGATGGAGGATCGCCAGAATGTACCAGTGCATCAGGTTTATACTTATCGGCATACGGTACAAGGACAGCAGATTTATCTTCTGTCCAGGGTGAAACCCGGCGAGAAAACCAGTTTTGATTCCATTTTTAAAAAATGTGAAGATCGCATCCACGCAGTTGTTACTTTCCTAGCCTTACTGGAGCTATTGAATATGCAGAAAATTAAGTGCATCAACGGTGAAGGTGTCAATAACTTCTGGCTGACCACTCCCGATGAAGAAGATGAATTACCTGATTTGCCAGATGAAGAACGGGATGATTTAGTCTCAGATGAGGAAGAATAAATCTTACTTCTTACTTTAAACCCAATAACAATTTTACAGTTGGCAACACTTTAGCGGCCCGCCCTTCGTCAATAAGCGATGCTGTGGCCTGCTCAGTTTCGATCTGACCGCGCCGGGCCAAAGCCATCATTTTCTCTCGCTCCGGCCGGGAAAAGCCAGAAAATGTCCGGCGTAACAAAGGCAAAATATCCTGAAAGGCGAGCAACGTTAATTGTTCCATCCACCCATCCAGAATATTCCATAGTACGGGATTGTGTACTAACAGAAGACCACTCCCGTGCAGAAAACCTTCCAGCCAAAGTGCCGCCTCGGTCGCCTCGTCGGCCTGCGAAAGGGCAAAATACATCCGCGTAGCAGTGCTTTCGGTATCGAGGCGCTCTTTGTCAAAAAGCATGCGTATGCAAGCACCGCGCAGGATACTGTTGACCTGCGGCAGCTCACTTAGTTTTTCCAAAGCCTCGTACCATTGCTGGAGATAGTGCGCATTGCTCAACAAATTGATGGCTTCATTAGCTTCGAGCAGCTTCTCGAATAACTCCTTGGATGCTTCCTCATCGATGGCCGTGCTGGCCACGGGTAAGGCCAGGCAAATCCGGGGAATCATTTTATCGATTACTTGGGCTAAAGCACCGATCTTGAGCTTACGTGTACTACCGTAGCGCATGGCGTTGACCAGAGCCGGAAGGGCCGTCAAAAGATTTTGGACATCCCGCGTCAGAGCCGCCAATTCTTTAAGGCGATCCACAAGTGTGGCTACTGCAGGTTCCAGGTCCGCATTGAGCGCAGATTCGATGAGCCCCGTCAGCTGCGGTAAATCCTGAATAGTTTTGGCCTGGTGCTTTAAAAACTGATTGCAGGCTGAATGAACGGTATTGCCCCACATGCCAGCTTCGATGATGCGAATAGCAAAATCGGGCTGCCATTTTAGCTTCCAGTTTTCCGTAAAATTGCCAGTATTGAAGCGTGAGTTCTTTTGCAGTGTTCCCCAGGGAATCCCTAGGAGATCCAGACGATGCAAAAGATGGCTCGCCAGTAAATTAGTGGGGGTACGCAGGTCGAGTTTCTTCTCCGCCCGCTCGGTCGATTGCCAAAATTTGCTGAGGCGAGCGGATTTAATGGTCTTTTCTAAATTTTGCTGCAAAGGGATCACTGGAATTTCCGGTGGGACCTTGCCCATTTGATTGCCAATAATGAGCTGGTTTTCGATGATGGCCATGCGTTCGGGATAGCCTTCACAAAAGATGGATACTGCCGCTTCATACATTTCTTCTAGCCCCGCTACGCTTAACCCGCGCATAGTGGCTAGAGTTTCGGCCAGACGAATGGCTTCGATCACGTGTGCCGAGGAAGCGTCGAAGTCTTCTTTACGGAACAAACGAGCGACTTTGGTCATCCATCGGCTCAGTAATTCTTCGCGATTGTGAAACAGCAATTGGTAGTAAGCCGGAGAGATAACACCGGCACCGTATCCACTAGCCTGTGAGAGCCGATCATAGGTCCAGGGAACCCAAGTGGCCTTTGTTTTGACTTTTTTTATACCTCGCAAAATCGCTTTGTCCTGTTTAACTGGAATCTGATCAATTTGATCTAGCATGGCGCTATGCCAAGCCCCACAAACCACGGCGATACGTTCGAAACCCTCTTTTCGAGCTTTGCGGATCATCTCACGCATGTAAGCTTCGCGCATTTGTTCACGCGGAGGAAGCGAAGCTACATTGGCACGCATCGCTGCGATTAGCTCGACGATGGCCGGGAAAATTTCGATTGGATTTTCCGGGTTTTCGAACATAGCTTCCCACCAACGCTCACTATCACGGTAGCCGGATTCTTGAGCAGCGTAAGCCATGGGATCGCGTCTGAGCAATCGCTCGGCAGGACTTTCTGCGGGGCCCTCCGGAGTAGCTAGGCTAAGTTGTTTATTCTCCGCTTCGGCCTTATTTAAGCCGAAATGCATCGTTTGTGGTAAATCGATAAAACGAACTGGAATATCCTGCTTTAATGCCCACTGAATCGCTTGCCATTCGGGCGAAAAATCGGCAAACGGAAAGTAGGCTGCACGTCCCAGATCTTTGGGATCGTAGATCAGCAAAGCCACCGGAGGTATTAACTTGGAGTTGGCAATTTGAGGAATGAGTGCATCTGCATCCGGAGGGCCTTCAACCAGGAGGATGTCAGGCTGGAAATTGACCAGACTCTCTCGCAAGCTCCGGGCTGAGCCCGGGCCATGGTGGCGAATACCGAATACTTGTAACATTAATTCATAATCTCTTTACAAGCACGATAAAGGTCTTTCCAGTCCTTGCGCTCCTTCACGATGGTTTCCAGATACTCCAGCCAAATGGTTTTATCCTGCACGGGATCTTTGACAATCGCACCCGTAATACCGGCGGCTAGATCGTTGGCTTTGATCGTTCCGTCTCCAAAATGAGCGGCCAATGCTTGACCGCTATTGATTACGGAGATAGCTTCTGCAGTACTTAGCGTGCTACTTGGGACCTTGAGTTTTGTACGTCCATCTTGAGTGGCACCGCTACGGAGTTCTCGAAAAATCGTGACTAGCCGTTTGATCTCTTTTAACGGGGCTTCCGGAGTAGGTAATTCGAGAGATGATCCAATTTTTTCTACTCTTATCTTAACGATTTTTACCTCTTCTTCCAAAGAGTTTGGTAAGGGTAAAACGACTGTATTAAAACGCCGCCGCAAGGCGCTGGACAATTCATTGACTCCCTTATCCCGATCATTAGCCGTAGCGATGATGTTGAATCCTCGCCGGGCTTGAATCTCTTGGCTCAGTTCCGGCACGGGGAGAATTTTTTCGGATAAAATAGTGATTAGGGTGTCTTGTACATCGGATGGAATACGTGTTAATTCTTCCACCCGAGCGATTTTTCCACCTTGCATAGCGTGCATGATCGGGCTGGGGACAATAGCTTCTGGGCTGGGCCCTTCCGAAAGCAATCGAGCATAATTCCAGCCGTAGCGCATCGCATCTTCATTCATGCCCGCCGTGCCTTGGACGAGCAGCGTAGAATCATGACTGATGGCTGCTGCGAGGTGCTCGGATACCCAGGTTTTGGCGGTACCGGGAATACCAACTAGTAGCAATGCGCGATCAGTGGCCAGAGTTGCTACGGCAATTTCGATGAGCCGTCGGTTGCCAAAATACTTAGGCTCGATAAGCGTACCATCTTCCAGTTCACCCCCCATGAGATAGGTGACCGTCGCCCAGGGAGAGAGCTGCCAATTAGCCGGACGAGGCTTGTCATCCAATTCTTTGAGCTTTGCAAGTTCATCCTGGTATTGATTCTCGGCGTGCGGCCGGAGTAGTTGTTCTGGTTTTTCCATGGATTAAGATCGTTCTTTGCTTTATGATGCACTAATATCTACTCAGCCATCGCTTCCCACATTTCTTTGCGAAAGCGCAAGGTGATAAAAAAGTTATCAATCTCCTTATTCCAACCCGAGCGTCCTCCGTGGCTATCAATCAAGAAAGTATTGAACTGATTGAGAAGCTCGGGAGAACAAAGATAAGCGCCTTGTTTTAGTATTGAGCGTAAATGCCAACCACTCCAGTAACTCGTTTGATCATTATCGATCCAGTCCCGGATAGTTGATAAAATCAGCAAACTCAATTCATCCGTCCAAGGGTATTGTACACTGCGGAGCAGTGTCGTCAATGGTGAATCTTCATCGAGTAAGCTATTAGTATGTTTAATATTATAAATGGCGATTTTGTTAAAAACACTGGGGCTAATTTCTTCTAAGAGGCGTTTGGGATTGAAATAATTCCAACGCTGTTTATGGTAATTCTCTAGCCAAAAATTAAGCAGCGCCTCAGCCCAAATTTCATCCTGATGGGTGGCTGCTGCATCAGCGACTGCCTGAAGAATCAGCTCGGACCAGTCGCTTCGGACAATTAATTCCAGAAAAACGGTGGTAGATACGTCAAAATGTTGATTCCACCATTGGGGTGGGATATAGGCTACCATTTGCCCGAGTTGACCGGCTTTGATGCCACCTTGGTACCATTTGGTCTTTGGATTGATCCCATCTCGGATTTGGGCGTCGGTTAGATTTTCTGGTAATGTGATTTCCAGCTTTGGCTTTTTGGTTGTCCGTTTCTTGATGGCAACAATCTGGATTAGATAACTGAAAATCCGCTTGTTGAGCGCTGAATCAGGGATTTTATTGAGCAGTTTAACGGCAACTTTACGAATCTCACTTCGACTATTATTCAAGCAGTTTTCAATAAATGCTTCATCCGCTGCAGATAGATTGGTCTCCAGCGTTTTCAAAAACTTAGTGCGGCTTTGCAGATCATCTTCATCCCAGGTTTGGGTAATCAATGCAACGGCTGCTTCGGGCTGATGCTGCCTTAAATATTTTAGAATATTAATTCGCGTGGTTAAGGAGGCTGTATCCCAGGCAGCAGGATCGGGCTCAACGAGTAACTCTTGCCAGTGCGGGTTTTGGCGGATTAGCCATTGCCCGCGCTGCCCAATGGCAGACTTAATATTCTGCCATAACTCCTGATCAGCCAGCGCTCGGTCGAGTAGGTCAGGCAGACGTTCCGGGGGAAGTCGTTTTGCATATTCCAGCATCGCCGCAATAAATTCTGGTAAAGCATTATCGTAAGTACCTTGTAATATTAAAGACAGATGTCTACTGGATTGGGAAGAACAGACTTCCGTTGTATCCGGTGGCGCCACTTCTGGGAGTGCTTTATCCCAGGTTTCAACCGGAACGCCCGTTTTTTGCATAAGCGAAAGCATGGCGGCAGCATCCAATACTTGTTGTGCTGATTCTTCAGTATTGGTAATTTCAAAATTTGAAAAGGTCTCTTTTAAAATAGAGGATAGTTGACCACGATTGGTACCCATCAGTGCAGCCTTAACCAGTTCTTGCCATTGCATCATCATTCTTGGGGCATTTTCCGATACATAGAAAGAATTTCGAAAATATTTAAGCTTACCATTTGGGTACGGCTAATTTAAAAATTATGTCTTACAACTTCTAAAAAACATCAGCTGGTAACATCTTAAGTTTTTAAGCAAACGGAAAAAGATGATGCCCGAGTTGTAATTGATGGTTTTGCAGTTCGTGTAATAAATGGTTTCGCTCTTCGGGATTGCCCAGGCTAATAATGATCTGAGGAAGGCCCGCTAGGTCAAGTGCCTTCGGTGTCTCTAGTAATTGGTCATAAATGCGATGCCCGATTTTTTTTTCATTATTGGTAATCCACTGAAAGGGAATCTGTCCGTCCACTAGTCGCCGGGCGAGATGTTTTCCCTTTTTACCGGCACCCCAGAGTACTAAAGGTCCTTCAGATCGATAATCGATTTTTAAAAAATAATCCACCTTAATATCTAAAAAATAAGGATTGGCGTAGTTGGGATCATTCCGTGACGTCCGCTCCGCGTAATCTCGCCAATAATGCAACACCTGTGGCACGCTAGTCACTTTTAACCCATGAGCATAAAAACGGAAGCATAGATCATAATCCTCGGGATAAATATCCGAGTTGAATGCCCCACAGGCCTCAAAATCCTCTCGATAACACATCCAGCAAGGAGAGGGAATAACGCATTCGCGATAACACTCACTAAAGTTAGCTGCTCGACGTGTCAAAGTATTGAGCCATTCTGCGTAGCGGGCATAACCGTTGCCGAGTGGTTCTGCTGAGAAGTAAGCGACCTCGGCGGTACAAATATGCCCTGGCCCGACCCCCCGAAGCTTTTTCTGCATCAGCTCTAATTTTTGAGCGGTCATACGATCATCGGCATCCATTCTAGTAATAAACCGACCTTGGCTATTGGCGTAGGCCAGGCGTAAAGCGGGGATGATACCCTTCTGAGGGTTATCCAGCACACGCAGTCGTGAGTCAGCTTGCGCAAATTGGTGGAGCAAATCCGCAGAATGATCCGTTGAGCCATCATTCACTGCAATGAGTTCCCAATCCGTACAGCTTTGCTGAGTAATGGATTGCCAGCATTCCTCCAGATAAGGCGCTGCATTGTAAACCGGCATAAGGATACTAATGAGTGGCATAATTTGAGAATGGTTAGAGTAATAAAGGTAAGCCCTTCCTTTCATCAATTGTAATCTCAATTAGGATTGCAATTGAAACCGCCCTTGATCTTGCTGCTTTTCTCATAGATTTTTCGAGAGGGCGAGCTACAATTTCGTCTGCTTTTTGTAAAAAAAGTTTTTTCTTTTGTTATCAATATGAAAACGTGTATCTTTGCACCGATTTTTAGAAAACCATATTATCAGACGATAAATTTAGCGCTTCAATTATGGCAAATATCGGTCGTATCAAGCAAATTATCGGACCAGTTGTTGACGTAAGCTTCTCTGATCCGAATTCCAAACTCCCGGAAATTCTCAATGCCTTGACTATCAAGCGTGCAAGTGGCGAAGAGCTCGTACTCGAATGCCAGCAGCACCTCGGTGAAGATAGCGTTCGCGCAATTGCGATGGATGCTACCGACGGTCTAACACGTGGCATGGAAGTAGTCGACACCGGTAAAGCGATTGCGATGCCTGTTGGTGAAGCGATCAAAGGTCGTGTTTTCAACGTAGTAGGTGACCCTATCGATGGTATCGGTGCGGTTGAAAAAGGAGAAAATGCTTATCCTATCCACCGTAAACCACCTGCATTCGACCAACTCTCTACCGAGACTGAAATCCTTTATACAGGTATTAAGGTGATCGACTTGATCGAGCCATATGTAAAAGGAGGAAAGATTGGTTTGTTCGGTGGTGCTGGTGTAGGTAAGACCGTATTGATTCAGGAACTGATTAATAATATTGCGAAAGGATACGATGGTATTTCAGTATTTGCTGGTGTAGGTGAGCGTACACGTGAAGGAAACGATTTGCTGCGTGAGATGTTGGAATCTGGCATTATCAAATACGGTGACGACTTCATGCACTCCATGGAAGAAGGCGGCTGGGATTTGAGCAAGGTGGATACTGAGGTGATGAAAGAATCTAAAGCGACTTTCGTATTTGGTCAGATGAACGAGCCTCCTGGAGCACGTGCCCGGGTAGCACTTTCTGGATTGACCATTGCTGAATACTACCGTGACGGTGATCTTTCTGATCCAACTGGCGGTCGCGATATCCTGTTCTTTATCGATAATATCTTCCGTTTCACCCAAGCAGGTTCTGAGGTATCGGCCCTACTAGGACGTATGCCTTCAGCGGTAGGATACCAGCCAACGCTGGCTACAGAAATGGGTTTAATGCAGGAGCGTATTACTTCTACCAAGCGTGGATCAATTACTTCTGTACAAGCGGTATATGTACCTGCGGATGACTTGACTGACCCGGCTCCTGCGACGACTTTCGCGCACTTGGATGCTACTACAGTATTGAGTCGTAAGATTGCTTCTTTGGGTATTTATCCTGCGGTAGATCCATTGGATTCTACCTCTCGTATCCTTGATCCACAAATTATTGGTGACGAGCACTACAACACCGCTGAGGCTGTGAAAAACATCCTCCAGCGCTATAACGAATTGCTTGATATCATTGCGATCCTTGGTATGGAAGAGTTGTCAGAGGAAGATAAGTTGGTTGTACACCGCGCACGTCGCGTACAGCGTTTCTTGTCGCAGCCATTCCACGTTGCGGAGCAGTTTACCGGTTTGAAAGGCGTATTGGTACCAATCGAAGAAACAATCCGTGGGTTCAATATGATCCTCGACGGTGAAGTTGATGAGTATCCAGAATCTGCTTTCAACTTGAAAGGTAATATCGAGGAAGTGATCGAAGCTGGTAAGAAAATGTTGGCAGAAGCTGGCAACTAAGAATCACCTTTTACAAAAATCGTTTAACGATAAGTTATGCATATAACAGTCCTGACTCCAGACGCAGAAATTTTCGATGGCGATATTACCTCGGTAAAGGTGCCGGGTGTAGGTGGTCAATTCGAAATTCTGCAAAACCACGCGCCTATTGTTTCAGCATTAGGTGAAGGTCCGGTACGTCTGTTACTGACTAGTGGTGGGCAAAAAACATTCTCTATTGAGAAAGGTTTTATCGAAGTACTAAACAACAACGTTTCTTTGCTCGTTCAGGGCTTTCAAGAATAGAAGATAATAAGTCATTTTGCTGTAATTAAGGGACTAAAGCCGTCGGCTTTGTCCCTTTTTTTATGCTATGAAATAAAAACAGCCTTTACCACAGTGAAGTGAAAAGGCTGTAACCATAAAATGACTAAAAGACTAGATCTTTATTGCAATACACTGGCATTCATCAATTCTTCGATCGCTTCCGCTTCGATAGGAATATTTGCCATCAAATTAATCGGGCCATCGTCCGTGACTAGAACATCATTTTCGAGGCGAATTCCAAAGCCTTCTTCGGGAATATAGATTCCCGGCTCGACGGTAAAAACCATTCCGGCTTGGATCGGAACGTAACGGTTGCTAAGATCGTGGACATCTAATCCTAAATGATGAGATGTGCCGTGCATGAAGTATTTCTTATAGGCCGGATGGACCGGATCCTGCTGTTTAATATCTGTTTTGCTAATTAAGCCAAGGCCAACCAGTTCACTTTCCATCAAGAAGCCCACCTCTTTGTGATATTCTTCGAGGGTAGTACCGGGAACCAGCATCGGTGTTGCTTCGCGTAGCACGCGTAAAACCGCATCGTAAACGGCGCGCTGCCGTTCGCTATATTGGCCATTAACGGGGATTGTACGTGTCAAGTCCGCCGCATAATTAGCGTATTCCGCACCAAAATCAAGCAGTAGCATTTCGCCATCCTGGCAGACCTGATTGTTGTCGTTATAGTGCAGGATACAGGTGTTAGCACCGCTGGCAACAATTGGGGTGTAGGCATGCCCATTAGCCCGATTGCGGATAAACTCGTGGGTGATTTCAGCCTCGATTTCGTATTCTGCTACGCCCGGTCGCACAAAGTCGAGTATGCGTTGGAACCCTTTATCCGTAATGTCACAAGCCTTTTGGATGAGATCAATTTCATATTGGCTCTTGATCATTGCCAAATTTTTCATAATGGGCTGCGCGCGGTGGTACTTATGTGCGGGGTAGCGCTGTTGCAGCGCCTGGGCAAATCGCAGATTACGCGAAGGAACTTCCGACTGGAAGCGATCATTTTCATTAGTGTTGACATAAATGCGCTTAGCCATCACAATCAATTCGTGGAGTAAACTGTCCATCTCATCTAGCCAACAGATTTTATCGATGCCAGATATCTTCGCAGCCTCTTCCTTTGTATAGTGATGACCATCCCAAACCTTGCTGCGTTCAGTTGGCTTCGTAATGAAGGCAACTTCCTGAAAGCCATCGCGCAAGCAATCGGGGAAAAGCACGAGTACCGTACCCGCTTGGTCCAATCCACATAAACTGAAAAGGGCTGAATCTTGCCGGAAGGGATAATATTGATCCCCATTACGCGGCATTAAATCATTCGATTGGAATACGGCGATAGAGCCAGGCTTCATCTGACTAACAAACCGCCGTCTATTTAATCGGAAGAGCTCCGGATTAATCGGTTTGTATTTCATGGTGTAGTTTCTTATTGTAGTATGCTCGTAGTTTTGTGTCATTGCTAATGTATAAATAATAAACTTATACATTTTTTATGCAAGTAAAGATATATTTCGCATAAATGCAAATTCTCAATAGTTTCTCAGGAAGTATGCTTTTTACACAATTTAGTGTCGGCTAAATAAGAACATTAGCCATATAAAAGACCGGGAGACAGTCACGAAACAATGATAGAGAATCTTGTTGAGTTTGCCAAAAAAATAGAAATTCATTTTGGTCATTTTTCGTTTAATTCGGTAAAATATCTTGCACCATTCGGCTCTATTTTAGCATCCTTAAAAGGGAGGCTTAATCTAACATGTTGATTATCAGTTTGCTAATATTAAGTCCTTTTGATGTCGTCGATTTCAACTACGCTATTATTAATCATCGCTGCAAAGCAGTAACTAAAACACTTTTATTATGGCTAGTTTTAAAAATCGACAGTTCCAGCAGGAGGTGAATGCCGGCTCTATGGCCGATATTGCTTTTTTGCTACTCATTTTCTTCTTAGTTACTACTACTATCCTTTCGGATGAAGGGATTCGGGTGAAATTGCCTCCTTACGAAGAAGCTAGTATACCGCCACCTCCTATTCCTCCCAAAAACATTCTCTCTGTCTTAGTCAATGCATCGGATGAGTTATTGGTAGAAGGGAAGCCAACCCGGGTGGAAGATTTGCGTTCGATCACCCGAGATTTTATTATGAACCCCCAAAAACTAACGACCCTGCCTACCAGTCCACAAAATGCAATCGTTTCACTCAAGAATGATCGGGCCACCACCTATGCAACTTATATCGCCGTCTATAATGAGCTGAAAGGCGCCTATAATGAATTATGGAATGACATGGCACAGCGTCAATTTGGAAAGTACTATGATCAGCTATCGCGCGATCGGCAAAAAGAAATCCGCAATACGATCCCGCTCGTTATTTCAGAAGCAGAGCCTACTGATCTTGCCACACATTAAATGTGGCTTCAACAAAAAAAGCCACTACGCATTGTCGTAGTGGCTTTTCAAGATATATTGTTGACTAAACATTGCCAAATTAATGGATTAAGCCGTCTTAACGTACGGCTGTTTGCCTTGTAGCTTATTGCTATTCAAAGCTTCAAACCGATAGCCTAATTGGTGGAAGTGCTCCAACACCTGAGGCAATACGACTTTCAACTTATCAAAAGCTTTCAGGCTATCGTGAAAAACAACGATAGAACCTTTACGCGCTTTATTGATCACATTGGTGAGGCATTGCTCGGCGCTGATTTTAGGATCAAAGTCACCGCTGAGGACATCCCACATAATGATTTGGTAGTGGCGCTGCAGGAATTGTGCTTGTCGAGGCATCAGCCGGCCATAAGGTGGTCGGAAAAGCTCTGATTTAACCAAGCGTGCGCAGTGGCGTACATTATGGAAGTATGTCAGGTTTTCTGAGCCCCACCCATTGAGATGGTTGAAGGTATGATTACCGACAGCGTGGCCTGCCTGCTGGACTTGATTAAATACTTCGGGATGCTTTTTGACATTATCACCTACGCAAAAGAAAGTTGCTTTAGCATTGTAGGCTTCTAATTGTTCTAACACCCATGGCGTGACTTCGGGAATCGGGCCGTCGTCGAAAGTGAGGTGAAGCACTTTATCACTGGTGGGTACTTTCCAGATGAAATTTGGAAAAAGGCTTTGGATAAAATTCGGGGTCTTGACTAGGTACATCTCTATTAATTCAAACTAAAACAAGGTTATAAAATGTAAGCTTGCGGTAAGATTGATTTTCCGTGGGTGTTTTAGCTGAACGATTGGCTTTTGGGATCGCGTTTTCGTTTTCACTGACTTTGGATATGTTCAAAAATACTTACAAGCTCGTGCAAATTTCTGTAACTTTGTGCCCCTGCTCGGGTTTTCTCGGGATTATACTTGTTCAATTAGTCTTCTAACGATTTACAGCGTAATTTCGCTGCTTATATTTTAATATTTTTTTAGAATGAATCCTGTACGTGTAAGATTTGCTCCCAGCCCTACCGGCGCCCTCCACATCGGAGGTGTGCGAACAGCACTTTACAATTATCTGCTGGCCCGTAAAACCGGAGGCACTTTTATCCTGCGAATCGAGGATACAGATCAAACACGCTATGTGCCCGGAGCCGAAAAATATATCGTTGAAGCCTTAGAATGGTGCGGCCTTCGTCCCGATGAAGGGCCAGGATTTGGAGGTGAATTTGGGCCTTATCGCCAGTCCGAGCGAAAAGCACTGTATGCCAAATATGCTCAAGTTCTCATCGACCGTGGTGAGGCTTATTATGCTTTTGATAGTGCTGAAGATTTGCAAGCTGCCCGAGATCAAGCTGAAGCAAAAGGGGAGACTTTTAAATATGGTCTGGAGACCCGCATGCAGATGACGAATAGCCTGACCCTTTCTGCTGAGGAAACGGCAACTCGTTTGGCTGGTGAAGCAGGGTACACGATTCGTCTTAAAGTACCCGCTGATGAGGAGGTGGTTATCAACGATTTGATTCGTGGGGAGGTGACTTTTAAGACTAATGAACTGGATGATAAAATTATGCTCAAAAGTGATGGGATGCCGACCTATCACCTCGCCAATATAGTAGACGATCATTTGATGGAAATCTCACACGTTATTCGTGGCGAAGAATGGTTGCCGAGCACCGCACATCATGTCTTGCTGTACCGTGCGCTTGGCTGGGGGGATGAGATGCCTACTTTTGCGCACTTACCTTTGATTTTGAAACCAACAGGTAAAGGAAAACTCAGCAAGCGAGACGGTAGCCGTCTGGGAATTCCAGTATTTCCTTTGGCTTGGGAGGGCGAAACGCCAGAAGATTCATTCACTGGATTTCGTGAATTCGGTTTTCTGCCGGAGGCCGTGATCAACTTTCTGGCTTTCCTCGGTTGGAACCCGGGAACCGAGCAAGAGATGTTTTCTCTGGATGAACTCTGCGAGGCATTCTCACTGGAGCGTATTGGCCGTTCCGGCGCACGTTTCGACTTTCAAAAAGCGCAATGGTTCAATCAGCAATATATCATAGCCAAATCGGGAACAGAGTTAGCTGAGATGCTGCGCCCACTGGTGACGGAAAAAGGCTATGAGGTAAGCGATGAATTTTTGAGTACAGCCAGCGATTTACTCAAAGAACGCGTTACCTTTCTGTCAGAGTTTTTAGAGACGGGGTATTATTTATTTGAACCTGTACGTAGCTACGATGAAAAGACCATTCGCAAACGTTGGAAACCAGAAAGAACCGCTGCTTTCAACGACTTGCGTCAACGGCTTCTAAACACCACACCATACACAGCCACTGCAATCGAAGCGACAACTAAAGCCTTCATGGCGGATAAGGAGCTCAAATTCGGTGACGTATTACCCATTTTAAGAATTGCACTTTCCGGTACAATGAAAGGGCCATCTGTATTTGATTTGATGGCTTTGCTTGGCCAGACAACTGTCGAAGAGCGCTTGCAAACTGGAATTGCCAGTTTCAATAAACTCCACGAAGAGTTGGCTTAATTCATTGCTGGTCGATGACCATTAAATAATCGCTTATGCCTAAGAAGAAACCAAAAAAAGGGAACCCGGGAGTCCACGACGAATTGCAAGGATTTGATATCAAAATCAATGAATTCGGAGAAATCGTGTCTAATTTCAATGTCGACCGCATTAATGAGTTTCTAGATGATAATGTGGAAGATAAAAAATTGAAAGACCGACCTGAATTCTCGGACGAGGAAGAATAATTGCCCTAAAAAGTGATTGAAGAAGGTGGCTAAAGAGGATTTTGCCGCACAAATTAGACAAAGCGGTGGCGTCTAAAATTGATCACTACTTACGTTAAACAGGCCTTTTTGTGTGTATTTATAATGTTTAGATGTTAAAAATGCACATTTGTTGGCCATTCCATGGCTTTTTAGCGAAAATGGTATTAGGATTGTATTGAATGTGAAAGTGATTGTCAGTAAATTACATTCAATTAAGAGAATTTCATCATAACAACCCGAAATCCTCTTACCAAAAACCGATTTTGAACAAATGCATCCCAAGAACTACGACTACCTGTCTGACAGGTCGCCAACAAACACGTATACTTCTCATGCAACCAAAATTCAACTGGTTGCGTATCCTATCATAAGTTTAGTGAGAGCCTTATTGATTCACCTACGGAGGATCAATGCTTATACACCTTTTGACTCCATCATAATATTTCCTAAATCTAATATGAGAACTGCCAACTGGTCGTCGCATCAGTAATGAGCAGCATATTGACGTGATCAAAAACACCATCTTAATATTAAAAAGTTGACTATGGTACAACGACTACAAAAAGCAAAACTTATCATTGGCCTTGTCCTGTTTTGCTGGTTTGTCAGCTTATCGAACAGCACCGCTCAGAATTTTATTTTTGATTATAGCGGGCCCGATACCCTTTATGTAGAAAATGATTGTGTAACTGCTCTTAATTGGGGAAATCTTACTCCAACGGTTGTTCCAACTGATCCTGGGAGTGGGCAAGCAATTACCTTTTTTGATATCGATGATATCTCCGGTGGTTATATGGAAAATGACGACGTGCCTGCGGGTGAGTCGGTGACAGTAACCTACCTAGCGATCGATAATCAAGGGAATGATTCTACCTTCTCTTTTACGATTGATTTTGTCGATACCATTGCTCCGGTATTCGACTTGGGAACACTACCGGCCTCTGGCGCTTTCACCTGCCTGAGTGATGTGCCCGATCCCCCCGCGATTGCTACCATCGATGCGACCGATAATTGCCCGCCTCCTGGCGGTACCGATACCGATGTGACGATTGTGTATAATGGTCAAACGGGGACTCCTGTTTTGTGTGCAGATGCTCTCTTTTCTCGCTCTTGGACCGTGACCGATGGATATGGCAATAGCACTACCTATACGCAAACAATCACAGTGACTGCTGATAACGATCCGCCTACGATCACTGGTTTTCCGACGGATTTGACCGAGGATTGTGCGAGCGCAGATTATGATGCTTGGATTACCGCTCAACGTGCGGCTTTTACCGCAACCGATGGCGGATGTGGCAGTGGTCTGGTCTTAACGGATGATGCTCCGGCCGTGATCAATCCTAACTGTAGCGTTGTGTTGGTTACCTTCACTGCGACGGATGGCTGTAGTTTGTCTTCTACTACCCAAGCAACTTATACTGTCGAGGATAATACTGCACCAGTTATTACGCCACCGGTATCAACGGATATCACTTTGCAATGTGATGGCGTGCCTTCAGATCCAATTACCCAGATTCTCAGCTGGGAAGATAATTTAGCCGTGACCGAAAATTGCGGTACAGTAACCTGGACGAATGACTTTACAGATTTGACGGGTGGTTGTGGTGGTACCACAGGTACTGCGACAGTTGTTTACACTGCGACAGATGCTTGTGGCAATTCAGATATGATCACCATTAATTTTGAAGTGCAAGATAGCAATGACCCAGATATTTTAACTGGGGCAGTTGATACGACGGTTACCTGTGATGGTACAGGGAATAATACCGAATTGATTTCTTGGTTGAACAATCGGGGAGGAGCAGAAGCAATGGATATTTGTACTGCTGACGGGGATTTAGTGCTCAGTCTGCAAGATGCACTTGGTGATCCGGTTACGCCCGCAGATTTACAAACGGAATTGGATAATCAGCTGGCTGTGGGGTGCGGTGCTTCGGTGACAGTACGTTTTGCCTACACCGATGCTTGTGGGAATACCTCCACAACTGACGCTGATTTTAATATTGACGATACGACTGATCCAGTCTGGGATACGGATCCTGTTGATATTAATTTAGAATGTGATGGAACCAATGATCCGGGGATGCAGATTCAAGATTGGCTGGATAATGCCGGAAACGGTTCGGCTAATGATGAATGTAGCACAGTTTCCTATTTTAATGATTATACAGGATTAACAGTAGGCTGTGTGGCCTTTACGGGAACGGCTACGGTGACCTTCACGGCGGAAGACGCCTGTGGTAATAGTGTCAATCGGACCGCTACCGTGACTGTTGATGATAATACCCCACCTGTTCTGGCGGGGATTCCTGCGAATGTGACTATTGAATGTGGAGATGTAGTGCCGGGCAATCCCGGTACCGTAACAGCTTCTGACGCCTGTGAAGGGGATTTGACTGGCTCGATTGTTTATAGCCAAAGTACAGCACCCGCGGCTACTTGCCCTGAAGTGACGATTGTGACCAATACCTGGTCGGTTACTGATGCTTGTGGTAACGTCTCAGAAATGAGCCAAACGATCACGATCGAAGATAATACTCCTCCAACCTTTAGCAATGTACCAGCTGATGTGACGATTGAATGCGGTGATTTGATTCCGGGCAATCCGGGGACTGTGACAGCTAGTGACGTTTGTGATGGTGATGTAACGGCTGGTATTGGTTTCACCCAAGGCTTTTTAGTCGCCGGCGCTTGTAATAATACCGGAACAATTACAAATACTTGGTCTGTGTCCGATGGTTGTGGTAATACTGCACAAGCGACACAGGTCATCACTATCGATGATACGACTCCGCCGAATATTACCACTGCTGCTTCAGATGAAACGGTGACTTGTGACGGTGCAGGTAATACCACAGCACTTAATAACTGGTTGAATAATAATGGAGGTGCAGTAGCAACGGATGTGTGTAACACAGTGACTTGGACTTTTGCAATTACCGGAACGACAACGGGTTGTAGTGGTGCTATTTCAACTACAACATATGAATTTACGGCTACGGACGATTGTGGTAATACGAATACGACTAGTGCAGATTTCATTATTGAGGATAATGTTGATCCAGTATTTGATGACTTACCAATGGATATCACCGTTGAATGTGAAGCGCCAACGATTAGTTACGCGGCTTGGATTGCTGCAGATGGCAACGGCTCGGCTTCGGACGCTTGTTCGGGAACCAATGTAAGTTGGTCAACGATGGAAACTTCTAATGTGGCTGGCTGCGGTAATACATCTGTTCGTACCGTAGAGTTTACGATTGAAGATGAGTGTGGTAATACTGCTTCATCTTCGGCGACTTACACGATTGTGGATTCTCAATCACCAACTATTAGCCCGACGGCGACCAATACTTCTGTAGAATGTGGTAGTGGAACTGAGCAAACAGATCTTAATAACTGGATTGCATCTTTTGGTGGTGCAGTAGCTAGTGATGGTTGCGGCAGTATCAGCTGGCAATCCTTTGATTATACAACTTCAGATGGCGGGGCAGACAATATGGTCGGTTTTGCTGATCTGGGTTCCTATCCAGTGATTACAGCTAATGATTGCAATTGGTCTGTAGAAGTAACATTCCGCGTAGCGGACGATTGTGGCAATACTTCAACCACGATGGCGACTTTCTCAATTACCGATGTGACGCCACCAGTGATTAGCGGCATTGGTGCGGATGCGACTTTTGATTGCGCCGCGCCCACGCCTGGGACGCCTACGGTGATGGACAATTGTGATGCTGCAGTGGATGTCGTGCTGGTGGCAGATACTACGATGCAAACTTGTGCGCACGCCTATGTGATTACGCGTACGTGGACGGCGACCGATGATTGTGGTAATATGGCTACGGAGACACGTGTTTTAACCGTGCAAGATAATACCGCACCGACTCTGAGCGGTGTACCTGCGGATGCGACTTTCGATTGTGATGCACCAGCCCCGGCGACACCCACTGCTTCAGACAACTGCACTTCACCGGTGACAATTGCCCTACAAGTTGATACTACTTTTGGGGGTTGCTTGAACAGCTATGTCATTGAACGCACGTGGACGGCGACTGATGTTTGCGGAAACTCCAGTTCAGAGAGCCAAACGATTACGGTACAGGATAATACAAATCCCGTTTTGATGGGCGTGCCTGCTGATGTAACGGTGAGCTGTGATGCGATTCCAATGCCTGCGACAGTTACGGTGACGGATAATTGCGATCCGACCATCATGGTCGTTTTTAACGAATCGCAAACGCCGGGTATTTGTACTCATACTTATATTCTAACGCGTACTTGGGAAGCAACTGATGTTTGTGGCAACACCGTATCAGAGAGCCAGACACTTACGGTAGAAGATAATACCGCACCTACCTTTTTGATCCCCGCTGATGTTACCGTGGAATGTGATGATGCCGCAGATTTGGGTGTTACGGGTAGTCCGACGAATGTCGATGATACCTGTGATCCTGCGCCAAGTGTCACCTTTACAGACGTGCTGACGGGAGGTGCTTGTCCACAATCGTATAGCATCACACGTACATGGCGGGTAGAAGATGCTTGTGGCAATTTCAACACTGGGGTACAAAATATTATGGTTGAGGATACCGAAGCGCCGGTATTTACAACGGCCGCTCAAAATGAGGATTATAATTGTGATACAGATGCGGATGCAGAAACGGCTTTCCAAACGTGGTTAACCAACCGAGCTAATAGCGTTGTCAGTGATAATTGCGCTGCCAATCCGGACTTGACGTGGTTCGCAGCAGTTCCTGGTTCGTATACCTTGGGCGATGCCTCTACTTATCCGGGAACACCTGTAGGAACTTTAGATGCTGTGGCTTGTCCATCTCCTACGATTGGTATATATCGCTCTGAAACGGTTGACTTTGTGGTATACGATCCTTGTGGAAACGCTGAGGTAAGTACAGCTACGTTTACCGTTGAAGATAATGATGGACCAGTATTTGATTTTTGCCCGGCTGATGTTGTCATTCAAGCTGCGGGTGGGGTTTGCGAAGCGACCTATGATTTACCTGCTCCAATTATCTCAGATGCTTGTGCCAATACAACGAATAATGTAGCATTGGTGACTTCGGGAAGCATTGTATCAAGCAGTCCCGGTGACGAATTTACCGTTGTGAATCCGGTTGTTTTAACCTTTAGTGGTTTAGCGACGGCGCCTACAACCGGTGTTGATCCAATTACCGTGATCATTACGCTGCTAAACGTTGATGGTGAGCAGCCAACGGAATATTTCAACATCCTAGGTGAAGATGGTAGTAACTTAGGAACAACGAATCTGACGAGCGGCCAATGTGGTAATTCTACGACGGCGATTACGATACCCGCAACAGATTTCAATATTTGGGCGGCCGATGGAGACTTAACGATTACCCTTGATCCACATGTCGAAGTTGGACAAACGAACAACTTTGCAATTAATGATATTTGTGCAGGAAGTAGTGTAGCTCAAGCCGCTTTGAACTATACTTCTAATACCCCTACCGGACTTATTTTCTCTTATAATGTAAATGGAGGTCCTTTTAATGTTGTCAATCCGATCGCAGATATTCCAAGTCTGTTTGAAGTTGGAGACAACGTCATCATCTACCGCGCGACGGATTGTGCGGGTAATGTAACGGATTGTACGTTTACGGTAAGTGTTGTAGACTCAGATCCACCGGTGGTGACTTGTCCTTCGGATATTACTGTGGCCTTGACTGCTACGGATGATTGTGCTGCTGGAGTCGATGTAATGCTGCCATTACCCATAGCGACTAGTGATAACTGTGGATTCCAAAGTACAACGTTGGTACAACCAACGAATCCCGCCGATGCACTGCTGACCTTCTCCCTAGAGCCTAACTACCAGGAATATATGGCAGATGATAAAGTGATTGTCTTCCCCGGTACCGCAGCTGACGCTGCGGGCGGAAATGTAAGTTTAACCGTGACCATTACCGGTGATGCCGAGGATGCCGAAGAATTCTTCACTATTGTAGCAGAGGATAATACGATACTCGGAACGACCGAATCTGGCCAGGCTAACGTGAGTGTCAATACTCAATCTTGTCCTGATTTATCCGTGATCACGGCGACCTTTAATATTTCGGTGACTCAATATAATATTTGGGCGGCTGACGGTAGCGTGAGCTTCACGGCAGAATCTAATATGAGCTTTGCAGCTCCGGCTCCCGGTGGTTCGAGCGATGGTGTCAATCCAGCTTGTACGACCTTCCCTGGTGGCACACCTGATGGTACCGCAGATGGGCAAAGTAGCCTGATTATGACCTTGATGTACGATATCGTTGCGCCTTCTTACTACATCACGGGAGCGACCGATGTACCTTTGACCAATATGCTGCCACCAGTGATTGCACCTACTGAGACCTTCAATCTTGGAGTCTCTACGGTGTTTTATATCATCGAGGATGAAAGCAGCAATGCAGATACGTGTTCATTCACCGTAACGATAGAAGATAATATCGCACCGGATGTGGTTTGCCAACCGACGACTATTTTCGTCAATCCATCCGGAGCAGCGGATTATATTCTGGATCCGACAGAAGTGGATGGCGGTAGTAGTGATAACTGTGGCATTGATACTATGACGGTGAGCCCCAATACTTTTACTTGTAATGATGCCGGATCGGTAGTTACCGTGACATTGACGGTGACGGATGAAAGTGGTAATACTGCAACTTGTGATGCACAGGTGAGTATTCAGACCGAAGGGCCAGCACCATCTTATAGTATTGGGTTATGTGGCAATGATACCCTTTCATTGTTTGCTAATCCACCGGCGGCTACCGGAGGGGTGTTATATACTTACTTGTGGTCAGGACCGAATGGTTTTGTATCCACTTTGGAAAATCCACAAATTCCAAATGCGGATGTAACAAATTCCGGTAGTTATGCGGTGACTGTCACCGGTGTTACGGGTTGTACGGCCTTGGGTACGGTTGAAGTAACCATTAATGCAACACCTGATGTACCGGTGCTAGATGTGAATAGTAATGATCTTTGTACGAATGATGATCTGGTATTGACGACTCAGACCTTCGCTGGTACAAATGTGACTTACAACTGGTATAATGGCATTTTCCCCGGAGGTACACTTGTGGCTACGACCACCCTGCCGACCTTCACGGTCTTTAGTCCTTTACCTCCCGGTACTTTGACCTACTACGTTATTGTCGAGGTGGATGGCTGTGTATCGGAAGCTTCTTTCTTCCAAACGATTGAAGTAACCGAGGCACCAGTGGCTACCGTTAATGATGCAGTGATTACGGTTTGTGAAGGAGAATCCTTTACGGTTGGAACGATGGAAACAGGAGCTGGCTACACTTATGACTGGACTGGACCAAATGGATTTAGCTCGAATTTGCAAAATCCAGCAGCTGTTACAGCAACGACTTTCGATGCAGGTACCTATACCTTGGTGATTTCTGCTAATGGTTGTCCTGCAACTGCAACGACAGAGGTTATCGTTAATGAAACACCAAGTCAGCCGATTTTAGCAAGCAGTGGAGTGGCCTGTGAAGGAGATGATCTAACACTATTTACCAATATAAACGGGGCAGATTTATATACTTGGACCGCACCTGACTTCACGACGCAAGTAACGACCGACAATAGTTTAGTACTAACTAATGTGGATCAAAGCTTGGCGGGGAACTGGACCGTAATGGTCACGATAAATGGCTGTGACTCTGAAATGTCAGCACCGATTGAAGTATTTGTAGAAAATGAATTGACGGTACAAGCGGCTAATAATGGCCCGGTTTGTAGTAATGAAAACATCCAATTATCAGCGAATACAATTCCTGGTGCAACCTATGTTTGGAGCGGCCCTAATGGTTTCTCTTCTCTGGAGCAAAATCCAGAAGCACCGGCTATCGGTGGCACTTACAGTGTAACCGTGACGACGACCTCGGGGTGCTCAAATATGGCAACTACGGTTGTTTCCGTTGAAACAGCTCCGGTTATTACTGCCTTGAGCAACAACGGTGCGGGTTGTGTGACGGGCGCAGATGATATTCAACTGATTGCTACCATCTTCCCGCCGGATCCAGGAGATTACCAATACTTTTGGATCGGACCAAACGGTTTTAGCTCCGTTCAGGCGGTACCTACATTACCAAACGGGACTTCTATCGACAATGGCTCGTATACCTTAGTGGTAACCAACGCCAATGGTTGTAGTTCTCTGCCCGTGACGAATGTGGTCAACGTTTCTGATGCGCCGATTACGCCGGCTATCGTTGCGCCTACCAGCATTTGTACCGGTGATCTGCTGAATATTTCAACTGATGGTTATGTTGGCACGACGGTCGTTTATAACTGGGTAACACCTCTGGGGACGATACAAACGCCGACTCCTTCGTTGACCATTGTTGATCCTAATGAACTGAACTCTGGGAACTACAGTGTCTTTGTCACTGTGGACGGTTGTGAATCAAATGTTTCGGGTTCAGTAAATATTACAGTATCACCGACGCCAGGTACGCCACTTGCCGCGGTTAACAGCCCACTTTGTGTAGGCGAAACCATCGAATTGAATACAACCTTTATTCCTGGTGCGACTTATCAATGGATTGGACCAGCCGGTTTTACTGCAGATGTCTTTAACCCAGTGATTTTCGATGCTACTGAGGATAATGCGGGCTCGTATAGTGTACAGGTTACATTGAATAATTGTAGCTCAGCCTTTTCAGCTCCGGTGACCGTAGTGGTGAGCGAAAGCCCGGCTGCCCCAAGTGTCCAAAACAACGGACCGATTTGTATCGATGAACCTGGAGCCTCTTTAGTCTTATCGGTGAATCCGGCAGATGCAGTGCCCGGAGCAAGCTATACTTGGTTTGATGCCCAAACCAACGAGCAGGTTGGAGGACCAACAACTGCTTTGAATGTCACCTTGACGGATTTTAGTAACTACGGCGAAGGATTATTCGACTTCTACGTTGTGGCTGACCTCAATGGTTGTGCGTCTCCAAGCTCAATTCCTACTTCGGTAGCGATGAGTAGTATCCCGGACAATCAAGCCTTTGCTGGAGAGGATGACGAAGTGTGTAATGCTGGAAGCTTCAGTCTGGATGCAACGGCGCCAACAATTGGTACCGGTGAGTGGACGCAGATTTCTGGTCCCACCGCTACGATCTCGAATCCAAATTCAGCGAATTCACCGGTAACGGGCTTGGTACCTGGAAATACCTACATCTTCCGCTGGACATTGTCCAACGGTGCTTGTATAGATTACGATTTTGACGAAGTCACCATTACGGTTAATAGCACTACCGAAGAAGCTGAGGCTGGGATAAATATCGATGTGTGTAATACCACTACAGCCTTTCTGGATGCAACGGTCTCGACGACGGGTGCGACGGGTGTTTGGTCACAATCGCCTAGCCAGTCGGCAGAAGGGGTGGTGATTGTAGATTCAACGGATCCAAATACTGAGGTGACGGGCTTAAGTCCAAACCAAACCTACACCTTCACCTGGACTTTAAGCAATGATGGCTGTGGTGAGTTTGATAGCGATGATGTTGAAGTGACGGTCGAGCAGAGTAGTGTGGTGGCCTTCGCCGGTGCCGATACGGAAACCTGTGGCGACGGCGAATTACAACTTGATGCGACACCACCGAGTAGTGGTATCGGTACCTGGACGACAGATGATCCGGAGCTGGTTATCATAGATGCTAACGATCCAACCACCTTGGTACAAGGTGCTACCGGTGGCTTCTACACTTTCACTTGGACCTTGGATAATGGTGCTTGTGGTACCACCAGCGATGAAGTCATCATTGAATACGAATTGTCGCCCATTGCAGAAGACGATATCGTTACGGTAAGCTACGCTAGTGATGCTAGTTTTAATGTACTTGATAATGATTTGATCGAAGGGACTTACTTCCTTGAAGTGATTGGTGGCCCCAATGGTGGTACCTTGAATGATCAGGGTAATGGCGATTTCACTTATAGCCCACGGACTTCTTTTGCAGGAACGGATGAATTCCGCTATCGAATCTGTAGCCAGATTTGCCCGGATGAATGCTCCGAAGCGACCGTCTTCTTACGCATCGGCGAAGACGCAGAATGTATTCCACCGACCATCTTTACACCGAATAATGACGGCGTGAATGATGCCTTTGTAATCCCTTGTCTGGCAACGGATCAGTATCCACAAAACGTGGTTAGCATCTTCAACCAATGGGGTGATGAAGTATTCCGTTCAGCTCCTTATACCAACAATTGGATGGGAACTTACAATGGGGAAGACCTGCCTGTAGGGACCTACTATTATGTCATTGATTTTGGAAACGGTATTGCACCTGTCTCCGGCTTTTTAATACTCGAAAGGTAATGAACGCAGTCGGCCGAGAGTCAAATGCTGTCGGCCGCTTTTCTTCTTTTCGAATGGAGGATTAATACGAAAGCATTTTATCATCTTCTCAAGCTATTATGATGAAAAAACTAATTTTTACCACTTTACTGTTTTGCGGGTTGAGTACACTGCTATTAGGGCAACAGGAACAGCACTACACGCAGTTTATGTACAACAAACTGGCGTTGAATCCCGGCTACGCAGGGAGTCACGATGCCGCCTGCTTTACGGGAATTTATCGTAGTCAATGGATTGGGCTGGAGGGTGCCCCCGAGACGCAAATTTTAAGCTTTGATATGCCGCTACTCAACAAACGCGTTGGGGTAGGGATGAATATTGTCAGAAACACAATTGGTATTTCTGAGAAATGGACCATCGATGGGATTTATACTTATCGGGTGCGTTTGGGCCGAGGAACTTTGGGCTTAGGTGTACAGGCTTCAGTACGCTACTTTGGAATGGACTTCACGGATTCCAGATTACGCGCTACACAAGCAATCAGTTCTGATGGTGGTATCCCCGTGGGTGCACAGAATAAGTATGTCCCCAACTTTGGCGCAGGTTTGTACTATAGTACCGAAAAATATTACATAGGACTATCCGCTCCACGGTTTTTACAGAATAATATTGATTTTAATAATCTCAGTGGTGTACTAGGGCGAGAGGTACCTCATCTGTATTTAATGACGGGTATACTCTGGCAAATCAATCAGACGACCAAGCTACAACCCCAGTTGCTTCTAAAATATGTTGACAATACCCCTTTCGACATTGATGTGAATGTCAACGCTATTTTTATGGATCGCTACACGGTAGGGGTGACCTATCGGGCTGGTGGATCCAGTGAAGTAGGCTTTGGAGAGTCTATTGATTTCCTCGTAGCGGCTCAATTGAACAAACAATTCTTGTTAGGCTTTTCATATGATATTACACTTTCGGAGATCAAGGACTACAACAGTGGAAGTATCGAAGCAGTCGTGCGTTATTGTTTAGATGCGGCAGAGGGAGAAGAGATCATTAATCCTCGCTTTTTCTAAAGATGGGATAGAAAGTTGTAATAAGATATTGTAAAAGAGAATACTAAACGGATTACCTTTTGGCGTTAATAAACAGCGTACTCAAAAAATATTGGACCATGTTATCAATGAGATCATCCCTTCTACTCTTATTTGCTTGTCTATTGGCCATTTCTAGCGCCGCACAGCAAAGTTCAAAGACCAAAGCGTCTAACAAGTTATACGAAAAAGAGGGAGGGGCGGTCGAAATTTTTAATATGACCTCCATTAATACCCCTAATCTGGAGTTCTCGCCGGCGTATTACCAAAATGGAATTGTGTTCATTACCTCACGTTATACACAAGGGCGACGAGACAACAAGATCGACGAAACCTTTTTTGAATTATTCTATTCTGACCTGGACGGCAATGGTATGCCGCTGGCACCCCGGGAGTTTTCCATGGAAGTTAATTCACAATTACACGAAGGTCCGGTCACCTTTGACCGGGATGGCAAAGTGATGTATTTCACTCGGAATAATCAGAAAAAAGGCATTCAAAAAGCCGATAAGAAAGGGGTGACTCGTCTGAAGATATACGAAGCCAAACGCGGCCCGTTTGATTGGAAAGATATCAAAGAACTACCGTTTAATAGTGACGATTACTCTTGTGCCCATCCGAGTCTTTCGGCGGATGGAACCCGATTGTATTTCGCTTCGGACATGCCAGGCGGCATTGGCGGAATGGACTTGTATGTGTGCGAGCGTACAGGTGAAGGATGGAGTGAGCCCATCAATCTGGGAAGTGATGTGAATACCGAAGGCAACGAAGCCTTTCCTTTTGCACACAGTAGTGGAAATCTATTTTTTGCCTCCAATGGTTATCCCGGTGTCGGTGGTTACGATCTTTTTATGATTGATGTCCAAGGTCGGGTTTGGGGACAAGTCACTAACCTTGGTGAGCCTTTCAATACCCCAGCGGATGATTTGGGCTTAATTCTTAATCCTGAAGGTACTCGTGGCTATTTCGCGTCATCACGTGAAGGCGGATCCGGAAAGGACGATATTTACCTGTTTGAAGCACCCGATGGCATTTGGGGACGTACCCGTCCGATGACCATCGAAGGAAAAATCAAAGTGATCGACGAAGAAACCAAGGGAAATATTTCGGGGGCCGATATTCGCATCTTTGAGCGTACTGCCGACGGCTATCTCAGTAATGGTAAAGATCTTTTCGAAGGCGTTTTACTACCCGCAGAGGACAGTAGCGGCGAGTTCGTGTTCAAACTCATTCGCAAAGATGCTTCGCAGCTGGGAACACCTGATCTGCGCACCAACGATGATGGGCAGGCAGATTATAAGTTCCGGGGTGAGCGCCGCTATCTGCTTTTGGTGACCAAAGATGGATACGATAATAAGGAAGTTGTGTATTCAACCATCGGTAATAAAGGCAAGAATGTCATTGAAGTAGAGCTATCAAAATCCTATTGCGCTGAACTGAGTGGTACGGTTGTAAGCAGAACGAATGGCCAAGGATTGGCAGGCGCGATAATCAAAATTAAAAATACTTGTGATCAACGGGAAGAGATTATGATCGCCGATGCTGCTGGCCGCTTTAGCTATTGCTTGCCGCTGGGCTGTGATTATGTGATCACCGGCATCAAAGAAACATATAATAGCAATACGGTTAGCATCAATGGTCTGGAATCAACCTTACCACTGGATCGAGAGATTGTTTTAAGTCGCTCGGAAACCGGCATCATCAAAGAAGGCTCGGTGATTGTATTAGAAAGTATTTATTACGATTTCAACAAGTCTTACATTCGCAAAGGGGCGGCCCGTGAAATGGATGAGCTAGCGCGTATTATGCAGCAATATCCAAGTATGACGATCGAATTGAGTTCGCATACCGATGCCCGGGGCGAGGTCTCGTACAACCAGCGCCTGTCGCGCAAGCGCGCCGAATCTGCTAAAGAGTTTTTGGTGGCGCGTGGAGTAGAAGCTGATCGCATTATCGCCGTCGGATTCGGAGAAAGCCAATTGCGGAACGGATGTAAGGATGGTGTGAAGTGTAGTGAGGAGGAGCATCAATACAATCGTCGAACTGAGGTGAAGGTGATCCGCATCAATTCTCCGGTACAATTTGAATACGGTGTGCGTGGCCCAGAAGTGATTGATCGCAAAGACTAGGCAAAACCACTTTTAGATATCTCCAAAGCGCTTTCGGCAATTGAGTCGAAAGCGCTTTGTGTTTCCGCTCGATTTGTCGCTTGAGCGATGGTTGAGGATAGCCGGGCACTTTTTTTTATCTTGTGTGCAACCCTCTTTTCGGGCTCTTGTCATTGGATTAAACAGAACGGGTAATTGGAATACAACGACACACACCGGGAGATCGTCGAGGATTGTAAACGAGGCGTTCGAAAGGCACAGTTTACGTTATACCAGCTCTATTCCCAAGCCATGTATAACATTTGTTATCGGATGGTTCGGAATGAGATGGATGCGGAAGACTTGCTACAGAATTCGTTTGTGGACGTTTTTACCAAGCTCGACACCTTTCGCTTCCAATCATCGGTTGGTGCGTGGATCAAAAGGATTGTCATTAACAATTGTATCAATTTTCTAAAGAAGAAGCGTTTATTCTTCGAAGAAATTGATGACGCCCATGGCAACCAACCCGAGCACACGATTACGGAGGCAGATTCCCCATTAAGTGTTGAAAGTATAGAACGTGCGATGTTTCGATTGCCTGACGGCTATCGAGTAGTATTTTCACTCTACTTGCTAGAAGGCTACGATCATCAGGAAATCGCGAGTATTCTCGGGGTATCCGTCGCTACTTCAAAGTCGCAGTATAGCCGAGCCCGAAAACGTCTTCGGGAGCTATTGGCAACTGAATCCTCCGGGAGACGTTGAAGTAGCAATGAACAAAAGCGATTTTAAAAAACTTAAAGCTTATGATGGTATACATTAAGTAGCCATTGTAGCTGAACTAATCAAAAGATGATGAAGGATAATTTAGAGCAATTTGTTTCCCAAAACCGGGAAGCATTCGACCACCGGCGCCCCAGTGCGGCCGCCTGGGAAGCCATCGAAAGCGAGCTCGAAGAAGAACATTCTTCGCCCGTTGTCGGTGGTCGATTTACCATCTGGCGCTTTACGCGTATCGCCGCCGCCGTTTTACTGCTTATTTGCACCGGCATCTTCATAGGTAGACAATCTGTAAATGCTTCCTCCGATGATTTGTCTTCGATCTATGAACGCTATCCCGAATTTTCGGAAATCTCGCAATACTACCAGCAAGAAGTTCAACAGAAAAAAGCCCAATTGGCCAGCTATCAGGTTGATCAATCTCTCGAGCATGATCTGCAGCAAATCGATGAGTTGACAAAAGAACTGAAAATGGAATTCGAAGAGGCACCCGCTGGCACTGAAGAACAGATCATCAATGCCATGATCAGTAATTATCAAACTAAGTTGGAGATTTTAGAACGTGTATTAGAACGCGTCCAATCTGCTAATCAAAAAAACGCAAATTCAAAAGATGAGAATTCAATCGATATTTAAACACACGATCCTCTTTGCCCTCTTGTTGGGGGGGATAGCGGTCAGCGTGCAGGCCAGCAATGGTCTCACGATTTTCAAAAAAAGTGAGTTTACTAAAACCATTAAGAAAGAGTTTCAAATGAGTGGTACCGGAGAGGTCTCTCTGGCAAACAAATATGGTAAAGTAGATATACAGGTTTGGGATAAAAACGTAGTGAAAATTAATGTCAATATTATTGTCAAGGCGCGTAACGAAAAGGCGGCCAATCAGACTTTTGATCGAATTGATGTCGATTTTTCAAATTCAAATAGTTATGTGAAAGCGGAGACGGTCATCAATTCAAGTAAAAAAGGAAGCTGGAATTTGTGGGGCAATAATAACAAAGGCAACGATTTTCGCATCAACTACGAAGTATTTATGCCCAAAAATGCAAGCCTTGATTTGTACAACAAGTACGGTAATGCTGAAGTCGCGGCCATTGGTGGTGATGCCAAGATTAGTGTTAAATACGGTGATTTTCGAGTGGAAAGTGTTGGCCGGAAATGCGAAATCGTATTAGGATACGGTAATGGTACAATTGTCAATACCGGAGATACTCGCATGGAGATCAAGTACTCTAAAATGCGGATCAAAGAAGCTAATCACGTAGAGGTAGACAGTAAATACTCTAAAATCTACATTGACCAAGCGGCGGATGTCAGTAGTACTTCCAAGTATGATTCGTATGAACTAACCAGAGTGGAAGATTTTACGAATAGTGGGAAGTACGATAATTTTGAAATCGAGCAAGTGCGTACCGTGCGAGCTAATGCTAAATACAGTGACTTTGATATTGAGCAATTGGGCGGTAAAGGCCATTTCGATCTACAATACGGCGAAGCGAAGATTGAAGAACTGATGGCTGGCTTCGGTGAACTGGAACTCAACGGTAGCTACACCCAATTTAAAGTCCAGCTGGCGAATGGTGTCGGTTTCGAATTGGACGCTGACGCCAACTACGCCGATATTCATTACCCTTCAGGGATGGATGTTTCTTACGAAAAAGAGAAAAATTCTCATCATACCGTACGCGGCTCGCGCGCCGGCAAAAGCGGCGGCACGGTTCGCGCTCGCATGAGCTACGGTGGCCTGAGATTGTATTAAAATATGTCCAAGGGCGGTGAAAGCGCGCCCTGACTTTTCTTCATACTCACGCATAGAAATCAATTGGCGCATTCCGTTATCGGGATGCGCTTCCTTTTTTGTATCTTGGCCTGACCCGGCGAAAGATCGGCTTTCGTTGCAAATCAAAACCAACAGATGAAAATCAAATTCTGCGGCGCAGCGCAAAGTGTTACTGGTAGTGCGCATCTGATTACCCTAGACAGTGGATATACTATTTTGATGGATTGTGGCCTGTACCAAGGGCGTGCACCCGAGCTGGAAGACTTCAATACCAGTTGGTACTTTGATCCGAAAACGATTGATTGCCTGATCCTTTCACACGCTCATATCGATCATAGTGGGCGGATTCCTAAGTTGGTTAGAGATGGATTTCGGGGACATATCATCTGTACCCACGCGACGCGCAGTCTGTGCGCGATTATGCTGCTCGACAGCGCTAAGATTCAAGAGCGTGATGCCGAATATTATAATCGGCGACAGATGAAGAAAAAGAAGAGAAATAAGAAGAAGAAAATCAAAATGCGTTCCCCTCTGTATACTACCGAAGACGTTACTAATGCGATGCAACTATTCATGGGAGCGAGCTACGACAAATGGTACCAAATTCATAGCAATGTGAGCGTTCAGTTCCGTGATGCGGGGCATATCCTGGGAAGTGCAAGCGTAAGCTTGCGTATCGATGAGGGCGGGCGCGAAATTCGCTTTGGCTTCACGGGAGATGTGGGCCGTCCGAATCGGCCAATTCTACGCGACCCGCAGCCTATGCCGGAAATGGACTACGTAATTTGTGAATCGACTTACGGCGATAAAGATCACGAATCTGCACCCGCTGAATCCGATCGCTTTCTGAGTATTATTCGTAAAACCTGCGTTGAAAAGCGCGGAAAACTTATCATCCCTGCATTTAGTGTAGGCCGCACCCAGGAAATCGTCTACATGCTAGATCGTCTGGAAACGGCTGGTAAACTGCCCCGTATTCCGGTTTATGTGGATAGCCCTTTGGCCGTCAATGCGACCCAAGTCTTTGGCTCTCACCCGGAGTGCTTCGATAATGCATTGAACCAATATCTATTGATAGACGATAATCCTTTTGGATTCAATGATCTGACCTATGTACGTTCCGTGGAGATATCCAAGCAACTCAATAACTCGGATGAGCCCTGTATCATCATCAGCGCTTCGGGCATGATGAATGCTGGTCGCGTACGACACCATTTGTATAATAGCATCGACCATCCGAAAAATACGCTTCTCATTGTAGGCTATTGTTCGCCGGATACCGCCGGTGGTATTCTTCGAAATGGAGCGGAAAAGTTAAAGCTTTTCGGAGAGTGGAAGCCCGTACTGATGGATATTGAAATCATGGACTCTTTCTCTGCACATGCGGATCGTAATGAGCTATTGGATTTTCTGGATAATCAGAAAAGTGGTTTAAAAGGACTATTTTTGGTGCATGGAGAATTGGAAAAGCAAGAGGCTTTTCGCGGATTACTTCACGAAAACGGCTATAAAACAGTGCATATTCCGAAACTCGGCCAAGAATTTGAAGTACAATAACCCATAGAATGACTGGCGGATGAATTGCCTGTCATTCAAACTACCACCATTTGACAACTGCCTGACAATACTGCCATTCACACACGAACAGCACCCTACTTTGTTCTATCTAACTTCGTTACGTTAAAAAGAAGTTAAACTTCTATGTTGGACAAAGGTCCATACTAAACGGAGGAAGAAATAAGTTATACAACCCGAAAATCAACATGATTTTATGAATAATCGTGCTTTCCTATTATTTGGAGGGAGCTTGCTGCTCTTTGGTCTGCTCACTTTGGCTGCTTGTAATAAATTTGATGATTTAGAGCCGGTCAACTATTCTGCGGAGTTTGCCATTCCTCTATTCCAGACGACGACTTCTTTTGAAGAGCTGCTGGAAAATTTTGACGAGGATACCTACGTCACTATTGCCGAAGATAATCTGATCACCTTAAACTATAAAGGAGATATCACCGCTCGAACCAGTGATGATCTCTTTTCCGTTATTGATCAGGAGGGGAATTTGCCTTTTCCGATTCTAGATACGGTCTTTGCGCTACCTTTCAATATTCCGAATAGTATCGATTTGGATTATGGGATATTGAAAAGTGGAAAGTTACAATGGTGGTATGAATCTCAGCACGATGAACCGATTACGGTAACGGTTGAACTGCCGAATGCAAGTTTTGAGGGCGAAAGCTTTTCGCATACTTATACCCATTCTAATGGGGTGAACGGCTCCTTTTTCGGGCCCATCTTTGATTTGAGCGAATATCGCCTGGAACCGATCAATGACAGCCTTTACGTTCGCTATCAAGCGTATCGGATCAATACCCAGGTGAATGATACCTTGACGAATTTCTTCATGCGCTTCGAAGATTTCAGATCCTCCTATGTAGAAGGATATCTGGGAGATGATATTTACGAATTGGATCGTGATACCATTGAAATTGAATTTTTCGATAACTGGACACAAGGGGATGTTTACTTTGCGGATCCAAAAATTTTGATGACAGTCGAAAACTCTTTCGGCTTTCCGGTACGAGGGAAGGCCAATATTATGGACGTCATTACGGTAGATGGAGATGTTTTAGAATTAGAGAGTCCTTTTGTTGATAGTATTGATATGGCATATCCATCGCTCAGTGAGGTCGGAGAGGTGAAATACACTTATTTCTCATTCACCCCGGAGAATTCGAATATCGATATCATTCTCGGTTCGAATCCAATCGCGGTAGACTACGAAATGGATGCCTTACCTAATCCTGATCTGGATACGAGTATTCGTGGATTTATGACCGATTCGAGTTTTTTCAAAGTACAGGTGGAGGTTGAATTACCGATTTACGGAACGGCTCGTGGCTTTGAAGCTTTCGAAACCTTTGATGTAGATTTTTCCGCTTACGATGAAGCTGATGAAATAGAATTTAAACTAATTGGTGACAACGGTGTGCCGCTGGAAGTGGGAGCACAAGTTCTGTTTTTGGATGACAATGGAGGCGTGCTAGATTCCCTTTTTACCCCTTCAGAGATTATCCTCGAAGCAGCACCTGTGGATAGTGAAGGAGATGTCACAGATATCGCTTCAAAGACGACTTTTATTCCTGTTGCCGGCGAGCGCTTGGACCGAATTTTAACGTCGCGGCAGGTGCAAGTTCGAACCGCATTCTCTACTTATAACGATGGCCAAGATCTCGTAAGGATTACTTCCACCCAATCGGTAAATATCCGAATGGGCATGAAACTTGGCATAGAAGAATAGACTGAATTTAGAGAAATGTGCTGTAATCACAGCTATTTTTGAATGAAGTCTAATCCGAAAACAAGCACATATTTTGCAATGCTAAATCAACCGATTCAAAAGCAGTTTGGCCTGCTGGCCTGGGTATTGTTTATGCTGTTTGGCTCCGGCCTGCAAGCGCAGCAAGAACTAGGCCTTTACTTCACGCGGGACATCTGGCAAGCCAATAGGGTAAATCCGGCTTTTATTACTGATCACGAGTTGCATATTGGCATACCCAATATCTACTACAATGCCAGCCTCGATCAATTGTCTTACGATAAAGTCGTTGTCACCCAAAGTGATGGTGATAGAGGGCTTGATATGACGACCCTGATTAATCGCTTGGACGAGAATAATCACTTGCTGGCTAATGTTGAGCTGGAAGCCTTCAGTGCTTCTTTTGGGATTAATAATCTCCGGATTAGTGTCCATATGGCCGGCAAGTTCAGTAGTTTCATAGATTATCCGAAAGATTTGATTGAGGTGGGATGGAACGGTAACGCACAGTTTATCGGAGAAACGGTAGACATTGCCCCTGATCTACACTTCTTTGCTTATAATGAACTTGGTGTTGGTGTGGCTACCAAAATTGCTGGTGTCTCGGTAGGGGCTCGCCTGAAATTACTCGGTGGCATCGCTGATATATCGACAGATCGTACCAGTGCCACTTTGTATACCGATCCCGATATCTATCAGTTGACCCTGAATACGAATTATCGAATCAATTCCTCTGCGGTGCTGGTTTACAATGGTGATGGTGATTTTGAAATCGATTTGGATGAACTTACCGTGGATGGGTTCTTTTCGGGAAATCCCGGAGTAGCTATCGACTTGGGAGCCAGTATGGAATTTGGTAAGCTGGAAGTATCGGCGAGCTTGGTTGATCTGGGATTCATTCACTGGAAGCGCAATGTGCGTAATTACCTCAGCCTAAACGATCAGACCTATGAAGGTCTTGACTTCTCGGCTATTGTGCGTAGTGACGAGATCGATTTTGAAGAGACCCTTGATAGTTTAAGGAATATTTTTGATTTCAAAGAGTCCAATAATAGCTACCGCACTGGCTTGCCGGGAAAAATTTATATCGGAGCCAATTATCAATTTAACGATATGGTGCAATTTGGTGGCTTGTTCTATTCGGAAGTGTACCGCGGACAGATTTTCCCCGCTTTTGCTTTGAGTGGTCGTGCGCGCTTTAGCCGTATATTTTCGATGGGGGCCGTCTACGCTATTCGTAATCAAACCTATACGAACCTGGGGATCAATATGGTGCTTCGCTTGGGGCCAGTACAGATTTTTGGCGTTACGGATAATATTGTGGCCGCTTTTCAGCCTTTTGATAGCCACAATGTCAATGCTCGGATTGGATTAAACCTTGCATTTCGATAAAGACTGAAATCTTTAGTGAAAAAGCGCAATGGGCCATGCTCATTGCGCTTTTTTGGTTTGTATACTTATGCTAATTAATTGTTACGTGTTTTGTAAAGAATAGCTTTTTTAATGTCTTGAATATTTATTCTTAATGGTTTGTAGTGGAGTATATAAAAATCTTTTTTATGAATATCGGAATCGAGAAATCAAACTACCGATTCTTATGCCTATAAGAAATGCTTAAGTATCAAGTTTAATTAAATCAATGAAGGCATTAATTCACTCTCGAAAGGATTAACGCTTTGTCTAATCTCTTTTCAAAAAGATAACTATTCAAGAATTGAGAAACGAGGCAAAATCTCATAGAAGAAAATCAGGACAAAATTGTCTACAGTTTAATATACCAAATCCAAAACGATCAGAGCGATACTTTAAATGAAGAGATATGCTATCGTCACCCCGCTTACTCTGATTTTATGAAGAAGAACTATAATAGCTTTTAGTCTTACCCAAGATTTTAATCCTTGGACAACCTCCTTGAATTATTCAAAAAGAGGAAACCATGATGCGCTGGAAAATAAAGTAGCATTCACCCCCTTAATCCTAAACGCCACCCCTCCAATTTTAAACCTCATCCCAAAACGCTTTTGTCCATACCGCTGAAACAGCACCTTTGGTAGAAATGGACAACAATGAAATCAATTAAAATCTTACTTGGCGTACTCATCGCCAGCTGCTATGGTATGCCTCAACTGGCTGGCCAGGCATTAACCCAAAGCATAAGTGGCATCGTAAAGGATGCAATCAGCCAACAACCTCTGGTCGGGGCGACTGTGACCATATTAGACACTTCTCCTCTGCTAGGAGGCACGACGGGGCTCGATGGCCGATTTCGGATTGAGCAAGTGCCCGTCGGCCGTCAAAATATTGAGGTGGCTTATCTGGGGTACGAACCGACTATTATCTACGGTGCTTTGGTGACCTCAGCAAAGCCATATTTGCTTGGGGTGACCCTGCAGCCGACGACCTTAGACTTGGAAGAAGTGGTAGTACGCGCGGGTAGCAATGGTCGCCCGCTGAATCAGATGGCAAAAGTAAGCGCCCGATCGTTTTCCATCGAGCAGTCTTCGCGTTTTGCAGGAGGACTGAGCGACCCCGCCCGGGTGGCTAATAGCTTTGCCGGGGTCACATTCGGCGCCCCGCAGGATAATGGCGTGGTGGTTCGGGGGAATTCTCCGGTCAATGTCCTTTGGCGGATCGAAGG